>NZ_JBKQWO010000039.1:0-26615 GCF_052325125.1 Methanoregula sp.
GGCTCGCTAATCTTTTAGTTGTCTCCTTGCTTTTTGGACTCACAATCGAATGTAAGGAGACAATGTACCTTAGATCTTTCGGTCATTGGTACCGTCTGTTTTGGATAGGATTTCTACAGAGCAAAAAAAATAAAAATTGAGGGATTTTACTTCCTATCTCCCTCCATCATATCCTTCGCCAGCCAGATACCGCCGGGGAACACATCGTAGAACCTCCACCGGCACTGGGGCGAATAGACCCAGAGCATCTTTCGGGCCTGCGACGGTGATTTCATCTCCCGTAGGTAATCGACCTCCTTCCTGCACTGCCGCAGGACCGTGGGCGCATCAGGCAGGGGTGTACGGGATCGGACCACCTCGATGATGAGTGCCCCGTCTGCCCCAAGGCCGATAAGATCGAGGGGGATCCTTGACTTGCGCACGAGCACCGGAAGGTACCCGAGGCATTCCAGGATGCGCATCGAATCAATGATGATCGCGTTGCAACGGGTGTAGTTCTCCGGGCCAAGGGTCAGTTCACCTTCTTTTTCGGTCCGGATGATGAGGGTTGTCTCACCTGCGACGTTCTCGCAGGGGTTAATCCGGTTGCTGTACGTGGCACCGGATGCAATCGTGCCCGGTGCAATCACGTCCTGTCCGTTTGTTGTTGTCTCGATCATGATATTCCTCCTTTATGTGATGGTCCATAACCCGGGGCCGGGGTATTCGTGAAAAGCGGCAGGTGGGCGGATGCGCCCACTCGCCCGAAGGGAAAACAACGCCGGCCCCTTGCAGGATCATTCCGCCCTGATGAGCGGTACGAGCATAGCCGCTATGGCGTGGGCTATCAGGTGATCAACCGTTAATGATGACCGGACCGGCGGTCAACGACGTATAAGAGAAAAGGCGGGCGAAACGTTCCCGGCCCGGGCACCCGCAGCATGCATCCCAAAACCGGTGTTCAGATAAATCGGTGCTTTCACTCTCTCAAAGAGCCCGAAGAGACCGCACGTAAACATCATGGCAATGAAGCAGAACTTCGCGATGCGGCGGGCGACCTTCTTTTCGTACCCGTGCTTCACGATCTTCCTCGTTACCCGTGTGCAGAAATCTACGCTCATTGTGATTATTTTCTCAATGATACGTACGGTTATATACTCTGTGGTAGATTCGAATATTTTGGTAGTTATTTCGGGAATTTGGGGATTTTGCGGGCCCGGATTCGTATAACCTGGAGGTTAGCTGAATGGGAGGGCGCGGGGGGACACAGGAGAGGCATGATCGTTTTGTTGACGCCAACAAAATGATCTAAAATCTTCCCGTTTTCATTTTCACAGGTATTCCGGGCTTTTTTAACAATCAGGAAAAGATTCTGACGAGTGGCCAGCACTCAGGTGCCTGATTCCACTCCTGTGTATTACGCAAAAATCCCCTTCTAAGTATATCCATTGCATACGCACACCATTTTGTGCCAGATGCGTAAACTCCGGTTAACTTAAAGCCGTGGTTTTATGGTGGATGAACCTAGTGTATAGTTGTAGGAAGGGGAGTGAATTATGGGATGAAAAGCCGGGGAACTTGTCCGACATGATCGTGGGTATGACAACTATGCCTTGAAAGTAATCATAAAGTATTTCAAAATGTATACATTATGTTAGATAATCAAGTATCCGTAGGTTTCCTGCAATCGTAAGGCGTTATTTAGTATTTGGTGTAATTCGATGAAAACTGACAAACAATTGAATGCCTTGCTCTATACGATTGAACAGTACCCAAAAATCGGCAGAACCAAACTTATGAAGTTTGTTTTTCTTGTCGATTTGTTTGTGTATAATAATTGCCGGGAAACCCTGCTGGAGGACAGTTATAAGCGCCTCAAGAACGGTCCTGTTCCCTCCTTTGCTTTTGCAAATACTGATAGTTCAAATGAGTTTTTTCAGATCATCAAAGAACCGTGTGATCCGGAGAGAATCATTTATCAGTTTTCTCCAACGAGGAAAGCCGATGTATCGGACTTCTCTCCACGGGAACTCCAGCTCTTCGACACGATCATCAGATCATTAAAAAGCCATAAAACAGAAGAGATCAGCGAGCTGACGCACCGCTTTAATCTCTGGAAAAAGGTTGGCAATAATGAGATGATCCCCCTTGAGGATCTCAAACTTGATGATTACGAATACGATGATCTGGAATCATTTGTTTACTTTACCGATGCCGTTGCTGATGCGAAACAACTGGATAATTTACAGAATGGCGATTCAGATGACTATATTCCGGACGATCTTGTAAATCTCCAACTTCGCACTATGTGCGGTGAACACTAAAATGCCGTACCCGGATCTGATGGAGGGAGATGTCTTTTTTCTCGATCTCACCGATCATACGGGGATTTCTACAAACACGATGAAGGGGCCACACCGGATTGCGGTTGTGATGAACCCGAGAAAACTGGCCAACCCCGGCCATAAGACAATTGTCTGTGTTCCGATAGAGTCAGCTCATACAAACTTGTGGGATTCCATGAATAATCGCCCAAGACTTCAATCCCATCATTGTCTGGCTTCAAGAAAATATGCCGAACTCCAGCATGACAGTCTTGCAAAATGCGAACAGATCTATACACTCAACCGGGAGTTTTTCACTGATTACCGGTTCACGATAGATGCGATAGACCTAAAAGAAATCCGACGACGTATGGTGAATATTATCGGATATGGGGATTTCTGAATCGTGATTGTTTCATCTGATTAGTCAGATGCCACCTGCTTCACCACCGCCCCCGCAAATTTCGGTATCTCCAGACTCTTCTTGTCCACAGTTTCCATTTAGTGATTGATCCTATCTTTAACAATCCGCTAATAGTTTTCTATTTTATAGATCTCTTTACATGATCCTGAGATTTTGAGGTGTTTGAGACACAGAATAGTGCCACCCCCACCCATCATCCCACTCACCCACCCCGACCTCCAAAAAAATCGGTCACCCCCCTCCCCCTACCTTGCACTCCGCAAAAAAATCGATCGGACCGATCGATTTCAAAATTGGTCGGGGCGACCTCTTTTTTTCCAGTACCTTAACCTCCTCTTCCACTGAAGGTTTAGGCGAGACGGGGTGGTCGGTCCGATCGTTTCTGAAATTGGCCGGACCAACCGATCACAAACATTGGTCGGGGCGACCTTTGATCCGCGTGGATCTGAGGTAGCCCCCCTGCCCCCACCTTGCACTCCGCAGAAAAATTGGTCGGACCGATCGATCTCAGGGATCGGTCGGGGCCGGCCGCTTGAGTCCCCTTGTCCGATCTGCCCTCCGTTCCGGAACTTGTCCAAAGGAAGTCGATCTTCGATTTACGTTCAGGAGTGGGGCGTATAAGAATAAGTCCCGGTTAATGGCGGGCAGGGTGGCGGTTGAGGCTGCCGGTTACGAGGGATATAAAAAAATCGGCGGGCAATCGCCGGTTTTTTTTTCAGGTATCGTGCCGGGCGGCTGGCGACACCGGAAACCTTTGGCTGGGACTGACTGTAATGTACGGCAGTTTTCCGCACAGGCTCTTTTCTCCCCGTGCGGATTTTTGCGAATTCTTCCGCCCCAATCATGGATTCAATAAGCGAATTGTCGAAATCCTCAAGCCGTCGTACGAGGGGGGAATCTTCGTTAATGGAATAGAGCGGGGTCCTCCCGTCTTTCCTGATCCTTACCATGTCCCGTTCCGCGAACTTCTTTGCGGCTTTTGCTATCGACTGCCGGGTCATCCCGATCTCATCGACGAGTTCGGCCATCCCGAACTCGATACCGTACATCGGCAGCAGGAACCGGAGGAGCCGGGTCTCGCAGGTGTCCCCGAATAATCCCTCGAACGGCGGTTTCATCAGTCTTCCCCTGGGTAGATCTGTGGCAACGATCTATAAATTTGTTGTTAAAAAAAGTTAACAGAATCGGCAGACTCAGTCGAGATGGTGAACCCTGCCGCCACCGAGCGGAGCCACATTGAGGCCGTGTTTGTCCAGGACGGCATATACGTTTCCGAGGTCTGCGATGTAATACTTGGGCTCATCTTTCCTGATGGCCGCAATAAACCCCCGTTTGCTCAAGTTTGCAATGGCGGTGTCGAAATCATCCGTGTATTTCTTCCGGAGGATCCGTTTCAGTTTCTCGCTGTGATACCCGGCGCTGGCCTTGAAATTCCTGTTACGGTAGAGGATATAGAGAAGCTGAATCTCCATATCGGTCAGATCACCGGGCATAAGGAAAATTATGTACTGATCTCTTATATAGGGGAATTATCCCGCAATGGAGTTTCCTTCCATTACCTTCAGTCCCCCATCCTTACTTTACACTCCGCAAAAAAACCGGTCAGGGCGGCCGCGTTCCTGGGACCTACCGCTCCCCCTTAGCACAGTAAAAAACGTTTAATGCAGACATCGACATACACTCATGCGGTTAATCGTATGCTGGACATCGAAGATCTTCATGTCAACGTCGGTGACAAAGAGGTGCTGCACGGGATCAACCTCCACATCGGTGAGGGTGAGACCCACGTGCTCATGGGCCCCAACGGCTCCGGGAAGACCACGCTCCTCATGGCACTGATGGGTTTTTCAAGTTACAATGTCACGAAAGGGAAGATCCTCTTCAAAGGGGAAGACGTGACCGCGATGCACGCCGACGAACGGTCCAAGCGCGGGATCGGGATGCTGTTCCAGCGCCCGCCCACCATCTCCGGGCTCAAACTGGGTAAGCTCCTGACGGCCATATCCAGGGACAAGACCCTGGACATCCCGAACCTCGCCACATCGGTGCACATGGGCGGGTTTCTCGAACGGGATATCAACAAGGGGTTCTCGGGCGGGGAGATAAAAAGGAGCGAGGTGCTCCAGCTGATGATCCAGAACCCGGAGTTTGTGATGCTCGACGAGCCGGAGAGCGGGGTCGATCTCGAAAACATCTCGCTGATAGGAAACGCCATCGGAACCCTGCTCGAAAAGGAGAAAAGGATCATGACAAGGGCAAAAAGCGGGCTCGTCATCACGCATACGGGGTTCATCCTCGATTACCTTGACGCGGACCAGGGGCACGTGATGTGCGACGGCATGATCAAGTGCCACGGGAATCCCCGCGAGATCTTAAAAGACATCAAGCAGCGCGGGTACAAGGAGTGTCTGGAATGCCGTCACAGCTGAATGCACCGGGTATATCGGACGAGGACAAGGCCCGGCTCGCCCAGTCGGGGATGGAGATGTCCATGGAGAACCGCTGCGGCAGTTACCTCCAGATGAACCAGGATGTCGTCCATGCCGAGTGCCGCGAGGAAGGCATCGAAGTCCTCTCCTACAAGAAAGCGATGGAAAAGTATGACTGGCTCAGGGACTACAACTGGAAGGCCGTTGACAAGGATAAAGATGAAATTACAAAATACGTGGCAGCCCAGGACGACCCGAAAGGGTACGTCATCATCGCTCACAAGGGCACGAACAACATCCTCCCGATCCAGGCCTGCCTCTATCTCGGCCGTGAGACGATCCAGCATGTCCATAACATCATCATCGCCGAGGAGGGCGCAGAGCTCCATATCATATCGGGATGCACCAGCGGCGGGCATGTAGGTCCGGGAGCCGCACACTACGGCGTATCGGAATTCTACATCAGGAAGAACGCAAAAGTCAGCTTCACCATGATCCACACGTGGACCGAGAACATCGAGGTCTTCCCGCGCAGCGCGTCCATCGTGGAGGAAAACGGGGTGTTCCTGTCTAACTATGTCTGTATGCAACCGGTCAAAAAAGTCCAGATGTACCCGACGGCAACCCTGGAAGGCGATAATTCGGTTGCACGGTTCTCGACAATTGCCATTGCATCCCCCTCGTCATACATTGATATCGGATCGCGGGCGATCCTCGAAGGGAAAGGTGCGAGCGCGGAGCTGGTCACCCGCGCCATAACCCAGGGCGGGACCATCATTTCCCGGGGCCAAATCGTGGGAAAAACCGCAGGGACACGGGGACACCTGGAATGCAAGGGCCTGATTCTCAAGGACGGTACTATCTACGCGATCCCGGAAATTGACGGCAGGGTAGTCGGCACCGAGCTCTCCCACGAGGCAGCGGTCGGAAAGCTGGCACAGGAGGAGATCGAGTACCTGATGTCCCGGGGGCTCGACGAAGACGAGGCGACCGCCACGATTATCCGGGGTTTCCTCGATGTGAAGATTGCCGGTCTTCCCGACGCGCTCCAGAAACAGATCGATGCCACCATCGATGTGGCAGAAAAGGCAGGGTTCTAGGTTAATCAGGCAGGTCTGCAATGCCCCCGTACCCCCGATCGGAAGAACGCCGCAGCATGGTGGACCTGCAGATAGAATCACGGGGGATCCGCAACCCAAAAATCCTCGCTGCGATGCGGGAGGTGCCCCGGCATCTTTTTGTGCCGAGCCCGTACGACCGGGATGCATACGCGGATGCACCCCTGCCGATCGGGAACGGCCAGACTATCTCCCAGCCTTACATCGTGGCGCTCATGACTGAATTTATCAGGCCTGCACCTACGGACACCGTGCTTGAGATCGGGGCGGGGAGCGGGTACCAGTCGGCGATCCTGTCGATGCTCGTCCGTAAGGTGATAACGATCGAACGCATCGAAACGGTTGCGGCACTGGCACGTGCCAACCTCGCGGCGGTCTATGCGGACAACGTGGAGATCGTTATCGGCGACGGGACACTCGGGTATCCTCCGGGAGCACCGTACGATGGTATCATTATCACTGCCGCAACACCGGAAATACCTGGTCCTCTCAAAGAGCAACTCGCTGAAGGGGGGAGGCTGGTCGCCCCGGTAGGAGATCGTATTCTCCAGGAACTGGTCGTGCTCGAACGGCACGGGGACCGGTTCACGGAGGAGCACCATGGTGGCGTACGGTTCGTGCCGCTCATCGGAGAGTACGGCTGGGAGGAAGAATAAGCCATGAGAATCATCGATATCACGCGCCCGCTTTCCGGCGCCACGGTTTCATTTCCCGGGGACCCGCCGCCGTCGTTTTCCCAGAGGGATGCGGGACGGTACCTGATCAGCGACCTGCATATGAACAGCCATTCGGGCACCCATGTCGATGCCCCGGTCCATTACCTGAAAACCGGGGATACCATCGACACCGTTCCGCTCGATCACCTCATCGGCCCCTGCCGGGTGCTGGACATAACCGGTGTGGGAAGTGCAATCACAGCAGCGGATCTGCAGGGCAGGCTCGGTGACGCAAAGCGTATCCTTTTAAAAACGATATTTTCCGGGGAGGACCGGTTCAGGGAGGATTACCCCCATCTTACCCTCGACGCGGCAGAACTGCTCAGCGCGAACGGTGTCCTGTGCGTCGGCATCGACTCCTTCTCCATCGAGGCGTTTGTCTGCGACGGGGCAGTGCACCGGGAGCTGCTCGGCCACGGCTGCATCATTATCGAACTCCTCGATCTCTCCGGGGTCAGGGAGGGAGCATTTGACATGGCGGCACTGCCGCTGCGCCTGGCCGGCCTCGATGGCGCTCCTGCCCGGGTCGTGCTGATGGAAAACGATGGAGTGATGTAATGGATATCGTCACGGATTCGGTAAACAGGCTCGAAGAGATGCTCAAATGCAGCGGGTGTGAGGAAACCGGGGTACGCCTCGATGTTGATCCCGATGCGCATAACTGCCAGTTCGAGAGGGGCGCCTGCATGACTGCATCTTTCGGGGGGAGGACGGCGGAGTTTGTCACGGACGATCCAATCCGGGCAACCACGAAGATCTCGTTCATGTTCGGGACACCTCTTGAACCGCCGGGAGTCCGGGCTGCCGCATGCGCCATCATCAACGTCGCCACCGCGTTCTTCTGCCTCACCCGGGTGCGGCGGGCCTGCCCCGCAGCTTCGCATGCCGCATGCCTGCATGAACTTACCGGGGAGCTTCGCGGCCACCGGGTGCACTGTATCGGGAGGATGCAGGCACTGGAATCTTCACTTGGTTCTTTGGTTACGAAAAACCCTGAAGAGGCAGATATCATTCTCATCAACAATGAAGGATTGATTGCCCCGGAAACCGGGGACATTGTGGCAGCGTGGGCAGGGAAAAAACGCATTATTTTCCTCGGCCCATCCACCGCCGGCGTCTCCCGCATCCAGCAGCGGGAGCACTGGTGCCCGTACGGGCAGCAGGCACCGTGTTCTGTTCCGGACCCCTCCCAGCACTAAACCTCTTTTTATACAAAAGCTCAACCATAGTGCATGCTTTTTGGATCCTCGGGTATTCGTCAGCGGTTTGACCGGTCGCTGGTGGAGATTGCTCTTGCCGTCGGTGCTGTCATGGGGGAACGGTACCCGGATTGCATTGTGGGGACCGACACGCGGACCACAAGCCCGGTGCTTTCCCGGGCCATACTGGCAGGGATACTCGGAGCGGGTGGAAACGCACGCTTCACCGGGATTGCCCCCACACCCTCTGTGGCATACAGCGCCCGCGTTGCAAAAGCCGGGTGCATGATCACCGCCTCCCACAACCCCGAGGAGTACAACGGGATCAAACTGTTCAACCCGGATGGTTCCTCCTTCACGCAGGCCCAGCAGAAAGAAGTAGAGGAACACCTCACGGATCTTCACTGGGCCGACTGGCAGCATCAGGGAACAGAATCTTCCTTCGATGCACTCACGCCCCACAAAAATGCGATTCTCGATGCAGTATCCATCGCGCCCGGATTCCCGGTTGTCATCGATTGCGGGAATGGTGCCGGTTCTGTCCTGACGCCCGGTCTTTTGACGGAAGCAGGGGCAAAACCGGTCTGTCTTACCTGCAACCCCTCCGGGCGGTTCTCCCGTCCTTCGGAACCGCTCATAGAGTACCTTGGGTACGTGGGTGAAATGGTTAAAAAAACGGGGGCGGGCTGCGCGGTCGTGCATGATGGCGACGCCGACCGCATGATGGCGTTTG
Organism: Methanoregula sp.; assembly: GCF_052325125.1. Taxonomy (GTDB): domain Archaea; phylum Halobacteriota; class Methanomicrobia; order Methanomicrobiales; family Methanospirillaceae; genus Methanoregula. Next base: position 8,923 of record NZ_JBKQWO010000039.1, read on the forward strand.
ATAACAGGGGCCGGTATATCGACGGCGATCACCTGCTCATGCTCTTTACTGAGCACCTTGGCGCAAAAAAAGTGGTCACCACGAGCGACGCCTCCATGATCATTGAGGAGGTCGCAGAGGTTCACCGCACTCCCGTCGGCGATACGTTCGTGTCCGAAGAGCTGCTTTCGTGGGGAGATTTCGGGGGAGAACCGAGCGGCGCATGGATCTTCCCGCACCATTCGTACTGCCCCGACGGCCCCTTTGCCGCTGCCCTCTTCTGCGAGATCGCCTCGGGATGTGATGTTGCTGAAAGGCTGGATGCCATGCCGGCCTACCCGATCCTCCGGGAGTCGATACCGCACGAGAGGGCACGGGAGATCGTCACCGGCCTGGGCGCGGCAAACCCGACGGACGGTGTCCGTGTTGCACGGGAAAACGGGTGGTATCTCATACGGGCCAGCGGGACCGAGCCCAAGATCCGGATCACCGCTGAAGGTACCACGCTCCCGTCGGCAAAGGAGATGCTGGAACAGGCGAGAACCCGGATCCTGCAGGGGAAAACTGCTTAAATATTGCAGGATGAGTGGTACCCATGCAATGCGTTGTGCTGGCAGCAGGTGAAGGAAAACGTATGCGTCCCCTCACCGCCCGGCGCCCGAAAGTGATGCTCCCGGTGGCAAACCGACCGATGATGGAGCACCTCGTGCTCGCGGCCCGGGATGCAGGCATCACGGAGTTTGTATTGGTGGTCGGCTACGGGGAGCGGGAGGTCCGCAGCCATTTCGGCGACGGGTCGCGCTTTGGTATCCACATCTCCTATGCCCCCCAGCGCCAGCAGATGGGCACTGCCGATGCCCTCCGCTCCGCACAGGACCTCGTCACCGGGCCGTTCCTTGCCATGAACGGCGACATGATCCTCACGAGTGCCGATATCGCCCGGATGATCCAGACCCCGGCACCCTGCATGGGCACGAGCACGACCGATCACCCCGGCGATTTCGGGGTTGTCATCGTGGAGAACGATCGGGTCATTGCTCTCGAAGAAAAATCAAAGCAGCCCAAATCCGGCACCATAAACGCCGGTGCTTACCTGTTTACACCGGACATTTTTGAATTGCTGGCACAGGTCAGCATCTCATCACGCGGTGAACTCGAACTGACCGACGCCCTCAATGTCCTTATCGATGGCCATCGGCTTCGCGCCATTCCCCTCCCGACATGGATGGACATCGGCTATCCCTGGGACCTGATCGATGCGAATGCGGCCCTTCTTACCAATATTTCTTCGGTAAATCAGGGAACTGTCGAGGAGGGAGTGTACCTGTCAGGTCAGGTGGTTATCGGGAAGGATACCGTGATACGATCCGGGACGTACATCGAGGGGCCCTGCATCATCGGGAGCAATTGCAGGATTGGCCCCCACGCATACATCCGGGGATCAACAAGCATCGGCGATGAATGCCATATAGGACACTGCACGGAACTCAAAAATTCGATTATTATGGCAGGGACAAAGATACCCCATTTCAACTATATCGGAGATTCTGTCATCGGAAGCGGGTGCAATTTCGGTGCCGGGACAAAAATTGCGAACCTCCGGCACGACCATGCCCCGGTCAGGGTCGGCGGAAAGGACACCCGGCACACCAAGTTCGGTGCTGTTGTCGGGGACAACGTAAGGTTCGGGATCAACTGCTCGGTCAATGTCGGTACGGTGATCGGCAGCCACGCGAATTTCGCGCCCAACTCTTATATTGAAGGAAGTTTTGGCGAAAACTCAGCTATCCGATAGGTGAAGGTGGAAGTATGCAGGCAGTTATTCTTGCGGCAGGAGAGGGAAAACGGGTCCGTCCGCTCACATGGAGCCGGCCAAAAGCGATGATCCCGGTGGCAAACCGCCCCATCATCGCGTACACGATCGATGCGCTCATAACAAACGGCATCCGCGATATTATCGTCGTTGTCGGGTACCGCAGGGAACAGGTGACAAGGTTCTTAAACCAGCTCGATCTGCCCATCGATGTGGTCATCCAGGAAAAACAGCTCGGCACCGCCCATGCACTCCGGCAGGCCGAATCCCGGATTACCGGGGACTTCCTGCTCCTGCCCGGCGATAATTATATCGATGCGCAGTCGGTTGCAAAAATCAGGGATGTCAAAAACGCCGTTCTGGTAAAAGAACACCCCAGCCCCTCCAATTTCGGCGTGGTTACCATCCGGGACGGTCAGGTTGACAGTATCGTGGAAAAGCCGGACCACGCACCCAGTTTCCTCGTAAGTACCGGGATATACTCGCTGAATAAGGATTTTTTCCGGTTCATTCAGGGAAATGATGTTACGGAGGCTGTTTCCTGCATGATTGATGCCGGAACCGGCCTCAGGGCTGTCATTGCTGAAGACTGGCAGGACGCAATCTACCCGTGGGACCTGCTCCGGCTGAACCAGCGTCTCCTCCGGCATCTGCCTGCCGCACGGGAAGGCACATCCAGCCGACATGCTGCGATCCTCGGGCCGGTCCAGTTGGGCAAGGGCACAACCATTGGCCCGAACACGGTGATCTCAGGCCCGGTCATCATCGGGAGCGACTGCACGATCGGACCGAACTGCTGTATCCTGCCCAACACCAGTATCGGGTCCCGGGTCACAGTCGAACCACTCAGCCTGATCGGGAACGCAATCGTGATGGATGACACTCTCATCTCCTCGCATTCCCGCATCGTTGACTCCGTTATTGGTGAACGCTGCACGCTCGCCGATCATACCTCGACAGGTTCAGCAAAAGGTATTCTGGAGATCGAAGGGGCCCCGATCCGCTCGGAGTTCGGCGCTATTCTCGGGGACCATGTAACCTGTGGTTCAGGTGCCAGGTTCCGGAACTGCATTGTCGGAAACAATGCATCCCTGGAAGGAAACCGGGATGTAATCTCCCGCATTATCCCGGATGGCTCCCTGGTGATATAACGTGTGCGGGATTGTAGGGTATATCGGCAGGCGGCAGGCAGCCCCCCTGATTCTTGAGGGTTTAAAAAAACTGGAATACCGGGGGTATGACTCTTTCGGGATTGCAACGCTCGGTAGCAACATCGAGATCGAAAAGCACAAAGGCCGGATCTCCGAATATGCCGGGCGGATCCGGCTGCACGGCACCATTGGTATAGGTCACACCCGGTGGGCAACGCATGGGGTCCCCAACGATGTAAATGCCCACCCGCACACTGATTGCACCAACCGGATCGCCGTAGTTCACAACGGGATCATCGAAAATTTTGCGGAATTAAAAAAATCGCTCACGGCACGTGGGCACATCTTCCGATCAGACACGGATACGGAGGTCGTGGCTCACCTTATCGAGGAGCAGTATGCAAAAACTGCGGATCTGCTCTCTGCTGTCCGGGGTGCTCTCCCGCTTCTTGAAGGTTCGTACGCACTGCTGGTCATCGCAACCGGATCAGACTGCCTGGTAGCGGCCCGGAACGGAAGTCCGCTGGTGCTGGGGATCGGGGACAACGAAAATTTCGCCGCTTCAGATATGACACCCGTACTGGAGCATACGGAGCGTGCAATCTTCCTCGAAGACGGAGATATCGCCTGCCTGACGGGAACAGACGTGGCCATTTACCAGGAGACCCGGCCGGTGAGCCGGCCGGTGGAGCTGATCGACTGGTCACCCGAGGAGGTCAAGAAAGGCGGGTTTCCCCACTACATGCTCAAGGAGATCTACGAACAGCCCCAGGCATTTTTCAATACCATCCGGGCGATCGACAAAAGTTCCCTCCCGGCATTTGTCTGCAAATCCCCTTCGGTAACCCTTGTTGCCTGCGGCTCATCGTACCATGCCGGGCTCATTTTCAGGTACCTGTTCGAACAATCGTGCGGGATACCTGCCCGCGTGGAATTTGCTTCGGAGTTCAGATATTTCCATCCACCCGTTGACGGCCTCGTGATCGGGATCACCCAGTCGGGTGAGACCGCAGACACGCTTGTCGCCCTCAGGCAGGCACGCATACATAACTGCCAGACCCTTGCGATCACCAATGTGCTTGGTAGTTCCGCCAGCAGGATTGCCGATGCCACGCTCTTTATGCGTGCAGGACCCGAGATCAGCGTTGCCGCTACCAAATCGTTTGTTGCCCAGCTCGCTGTTCTTATGCAGATCATCGATGCCCGTTCTGAAGGCAGATTCGAAGAGATTCTCCTGCACGCACACCAGGCAATCGAAGAGGTACTCCTCATGGATCTCTCGGCTGCTGTTGATACCTGCAAAGATGCCGGGAGCCTCTTTTATATCGGACGCGGCCCGTTTTATCCGGTCGCTCTGGAGGGTGCCCTCAAAATGAAGGAGATCTCCTACATCCATGCAGAAGGGTATGCGGCAGGGGAGTTAAAACACGGACCCTTCGCCCTCCTTTCACCGGAAACACCGGTCATTGCCATCTGCATGCCCGGAGAGACCTACGGGGTGATGGTGTCCAATATCAAGGAGATCAAGGCCCGGGGAGCGCCGGTCATTGCGCTCGGGTGCGAAGGAGACCAGGATCTGCCCGATATTGTCGATTTGTTTATCCCCCTGACAAAGACGCATCCCTTTGTCCAGGTGCTCACGAGCCTCGTGGTGCTCCAGATTCTTGCATACCGGACTGCCGTGGCACTGGGGCGGGACATCGACAAGCCGAGAAACCTTGCAAAGAGCGTGACGGTTGAATGATCGAATACGGGATCAACAAAACGGGAGAAGGCCTGCAGGTATTTGAGCCGGTGACGCTGGGGTTCCCCTCGCGGGAATACCTCGGAAAAACCGGATTTGCCGGTACCACGCTGGGAAAGGACGCGGTACTTCGGTCAGGTACCATTATCTACTGCGACGTGATTATCGGCGACAGGTTCCAGTCGGGGCACAATGTCCTGATCCGTGAAAAAACACGGATTGGGGACCGCGTATCTGTCGGCACTGCGGTTATTATTGAGGGAAACACCCGGATAGGAAATGACGCGAGCCTCCAGAGCATGGTGTACATCCCCACCAGTACCACCATCGGGGATCATGTCTTTATCGGCCCGAACGCGGTGTTGACCAACGACCGGTATCCGCCGTCGGGAATTGGCGGGCTTGTGGGACCAGTGATAGAAAACCATGCAGCAATAGGAGCAAATGCAACCATTCTCCCGGGCATTCATATCGGGGAGGGTGCGCTGGTTGCAGCGGGGGCAATTGTGACCAGGGACGTTCCGGCGCACCGGCTTGCCATGGGTGCACCGGCAAAGATACGGGACCTGCCGTCGGCTCTTGCACGCGGGACTCCCGGTAACCACGGGATCGGCTGATAAATGGGAATTTCTGCAAAAGCCGGTTCTGCAATCACGAGGTACCCATGAAGATTCTCCTTGTCTCCACCCAGGATTACATCCATCACCCTGTCCCTTCGCGGCACCACTATATCTTCGAGGAGCTGGCCCGGCGCCATGAGGTGCACGTAGCGCATTTCCACGTCAGCCAGGGAAATGCCCGTCCTACCCGGCTTATCGTGGAGGAGGCAACGGAGTTCCCGGTAACAAACCCGCTCCTGCACTATACGCTCAACACCCCATACCATTACCATGTATTCAACAGGATCCTCCGTAATAACCGGTTTGATATTGTCGTTGCTGCCCACATTCTTGCCGGGGCCGCCGTCATCTCCGCGGCAAGGAGATACGAAGTGCCGGTTGTTTTCGACCTTAAGGACTGGTTCCCGGATTCTGCAGCGGCCTACTTTAAAAACCGGTTCCTTGCAGAATGCATCCGTAGGGGGGTATGGCAGATCACCAGGAGAAATCTTTCCAGGAGCGACAGGATCACAACTGTCTCCCCCTCGCTTGTGGATAAACTCAAGGGCCTCGGGTTCTCCGCGGATCTGATCACGAACGGTGTCGACACGGATCTTTTTGTGCCGCAGGACGGTTCGCGGACACGGCACGAACTGGGCATCGGGAATGACGATTTTGTCATCGGGTTCTCGGGGAGTGTCGAGCGCTGGTATGAAATCGACGAGATGATACGGGCGCTTCCCGATCTGATCCGGTACCGGAACAACACGCACCTGCTGATCGTGGGCGGTTCGCTGTTTACCGATTATGAACAGGAACTCCGGCGCCTTGCCGTGGATACCGGGGTATCCGATCGCGTAATCTTTACCGGGATAAAACCTTACGCAGAACTCCCGAGGTACATCGCCTGTATGGACGTCTGCACGATACCCCTTTCACCGCCCCAGTGGGGCGGCATCGCCCTCCCCAACAAGTTCTTCGAATATTCGGCCTGCGGAAAACCGATAATTATGCGCCCGATACCCGATGTTACCCGCATCGGTGGCCAAAACCTCTTTGTGTACAGGACACGGGACGAATTTATCGCACAGGTCAGGAACCGGATGGATTACCCGGAAACGTACCACATCAACCTCGAAAAATACAGCTGGAAAGAGAAAGCCCGCCAGTTTGAATCCGTATTTGCGGGATTGCTGGAAGCGTACCATCCAAACGATTAATGCCCCAAAAAACGATCTTATTCCTGCGAAAGGAAGATTTTATGGTACTGCTGGATTTTAAAAACCGCCGGAACTGGATAATTGCGGGACTTGTCGCTTTTTTTGTGCTCTTTGCGGTCTGGCTCCGCCTGCTGCCCATGCTAACCATGGGCCATACCGATATCCTCACGATGGTGGGAAGTGACGACCCGCTCTATAACCTGCGGCAGGTCGAGCAACTGCTCGCCAATCACTTCACGTATACCTGGTTTGACCCGATGACCCAGTACCCCGTCGGGGGCACGATCTACTGGGGTCCGTTATTCATCTATATTTCCGGATTTGCGTGCCTGATTGCCGGAGCTGCGACGCGCCCGGAGATCATCAGTATCTGCCTTCTTGTACCCGTTGCAATGGCTGCGGTGACCGTTGTCCTGATGTATTATGTCGGAAGGATCTGCGGCGACTGGAAGACCGGACTTCTGGCTGCGGGTTTTACCGCAGTTGTTTCAGGACAATTTTTTTACCGGTCCCTGTACGGTTACTTCGATCACCATATCGGTGAAGTGCTCTTTTCAACATTGTTCTGTCTGGTGTATCTCTACATCCTCTTGTCAGAGAAAGATGCAAAGATTGACCTGAAAGATTTCGCCACCTGGAAAAAGACGGCGGTGTTATCCGTTCTTGCGGGCATTGCCTACCTGCTCGGACTGTTTCTGATGCCAACGATGATCCTGTTTGCCCTGATCGTCGTTCTCTTCACCGTCCTCCAGTTCATCATCAATGTCTGGCGCGACCGGCCCAGTGAATATCTCCTCGTGGCAAATACCATTATTTTTGCTGTCGCTATTGTCGGACTGCTCCTGTTCGGGTTCAAAAGCCCGGGTCTTGACCTCTCCACCTATTCTCTCGGGCATATCTACGCCTATATTGCGGTGATCGCGGGAACGGTAGTCCTGTACCTGCTCGCCCGGTATCTCAGGGGGAAAGAAAAATATTATTACCCGCTGTCTCTTGTCGGTATCGCCGCAGCTTTTGCCATGGTCCTGTTTGTGGTGAACCCACAGTTCTTCAGCCAGCTTATCACGGCATCCTTCCAGTTTTTCGGGCAGGCACCAGTAACAAATACCGTGCAGGAAGCCCGGGGCTGGACTCTTGCAGCCGCATGGGCGTCCTTCAACTACGGGCTTATCCTCATGATTGGCGGGGGGCTCATTTCCCTCTACCTGTTGTTCAGGGAGAACCGCCCCCATGACCTCTTCGCGCTGATCTGGTCAGCTATTATGCTCTACGCCACCTGGCAGCATATCAGGTATGAATATTACCTTGCGGTCAACGTTGCACTGCTCTCGGCCATCTGCGTGAGTTGTATTTATACCTGGGGCCGGGAGGACATAGCCCGTCTTACCGGGGTCATTACCCATCAGGATGAGATCCCCGAACACGCTGAAGAGCCTGCGGCAAAACGAAAAAAGCAGAAGAAAACGCAGAAAAAAACCCCGGGGGCCGCGGCGCCTCAGTACCTTATCGTCGCACTGGTGGTCATTTCGGCAGGTCTCGGCATTCTTTTTGCATATACCTCGGCCTCTTACAGTTACATCAATGCATCCGGTAACCCGTTGCTGATGAATGCTGACTGGCGCGAGTCCCTGGACTGGATGGCAAACAATACGCCGGCTACAGGTGTCGACTATTACACAATCTATAACAAGGATACGTTCACCTATCCCAATTCCTCCTATGGCGTCATGTCCTGGTGGGATTACGGACATATGATCACTTATATCGCAAAACGAATCCCGAACGCCAACCCGTTCCAGGCAGGAGTCAGTGGCCCGGATGGCGCAGCCGCCTTCTTCATGGCAACCAACGAGTCAACGGCGGATACGATCCTCGATCACGACGGTACCCGGTACGTGATCACTGATATTGAGATGGATACCGGAAAATTCTGGGCAATGGCGACCTGGTTCAATCCCACACTGGCAGGTGCACCGTACCAGATGACCGTTTTTATCCCGGGCCAGACGGCCTCCAGCAGTTACAGCCCCGCTCTCCTGAATGAAAATGCGTATTACGATACGATGGTCTCGCGGCTCCATAATTTCGATGGGTCCATGGCAACGGCCACCGCAGCCTATTATGTCGAGTATGCAGACCAGAACGTCACGCATGTCTCATACCCGGTTCTTACCAATGCCGAGGCGATGAACGTGTCTGCTGCCGCAGCCCGGGCAGCACAATACAACCAGAACGCCCCGGCCGGCTACCATGCTGATGTGCTCAGCCCCTCAATCGTATTGCCAATCACGGACGTTCCTGCCCTGCAGCATTACCGTCTTGTCCATGAATCCCCGACAAGCGAATTCACCACGAACACGACCGATGTGAAGTACGTGAAGGTCTTTGAATATGTCAAAGGCGCCCACATAGAGGGATCCGGTATCATCGATGTCCCGCTCGTGACAAACACCGGCAGGAACTTCACCTACCGGCAGCAGAGCATCAACGGTGAATTTATTGTTCCCTATGCCACCACCGGTAATCCCTACGATGTAAAAGCGACCGGGAAATACCGGATTGAAGGAACAGGTGCGACATTTGACGTGCCCGAATCGGCAGTCATACAGGGCCTGGCCATTAATTAATCATTTTTTTAGAAATCTCGCGGTGATGGGATACCTTTGGCGGGGCGTACCCGCTTTTTTTATCTGACTGCATTAAGGGGTAGATTTTTTAACAGAGGAGGTATTCAGGCACCATGACCACTTACTCAGCGTTACGCCGCCCATAATATTTCTATACTGCAATGTACTCATTGTCTTGTATGCTCGCTGAAGAGATCGCCCCTGGCATGCGGGTGCGCTATCCCCGTACCGGGACCACCGGTGTCGTGGTCCGTGTTGAGCGGGTGGAGGGAAACCAGTTTGCCGAACTGGACAGCACGCACCTTCTCTATCGTACTGACCTGTTGATCCCTGCAGAACACGCAAAACAGTCCGTCACCTCCATCAGGGAGGACGCGAAAGAAGTTATCCGGAGAGAACGGGAATTTGCTGCAGGAAGCGGACTTCAGGAAGCCCTGAAAAATATCGACCAGAGCTGTGAAGGCGGGGGCTAATCCCCGTAACCGTATTCAGTATCCCGTATAGTGGCTTTTTCCTTTTTTGTTACCTCCCCGCCAGAAAAACATCCCGAACCCGTAAAAACCGGCCGTTACAGGTTATGTATAAGTATGCCTATTAGATATAGGATAAGGAGGTTCGATTTCATTTGCATGATGTGACAATACCCAGTGTGAATATCGGGGTGGTGGGCCATGTGGACCACGGGAAAACCACGCTGGTAAATGCGCTCACCGGTACCTGGACGGACCGGCACAGCGAGGAGGTGCGGCGCGGTATATCCATCCGGTTGGGATACGCGGATGCAACGTTCTACAAGTGCGGGCACTGCGAAGGCCCTGACGCCTACTCAACAAAGCCGGTCTGCCCGGTCTGCGGCGGAAACGGGATACCGTTCCGGTCCATCTCTTTTGTGGATGCACCCGGGCACGAAACCCTGATGGCGACGATGCTGTCGGGTTCGGCACTGATGGACGGGGCGATGCTCGTTATCTCCACCACGGAGAAATGCCCGCAGCCCCAGACAAAAGAGCACCTCATGGCACTGGGCCTGGTCGGCATCAAAAAGATCGTGATCGTCCAGAACAAGATCGACGTCGTCTCCCAGAAAGAGGCAATCGACAATTACCAGCAGATCAAGGCATTCGTGAAAGGGACAGTTGCCGAGAACGCCCCCATCATCCCGGTCTCAGCCCAGAAAGGAATCAATATGGGTGCACTGGTACAGGCACTGGACCTGACCATTCCCGAGCCGGTCCGCGACCCTGCTGCCGAACCGGTGATGCTTGTTGCCCGCTCTTTCGACATCAACAAACCCGGCTGCAACTGGAAGGAGGTAAAAGGCGGTGTCGTCGGAGGGTCTCTTATTCGGGGCATCCTCCACGACGGTGATGCCATTGAGATCAGACCCGGCCGGCAGACGCAGATCGAGAACCGGATCAAGTGGATCCCGATTATTACGGAGGTTACCTCCATTAACGCCGGTACAAAAACCGTAAAAGAAGCAACGCCGGGAGGGCTTCTTGGTGTCGGGACCAACCTCGACCCGGCCCTCACCAAGAGCGATGCCCTGGCCGGTCAGGTTGTCGGCCATGTCGGCAAACTGCCCCCGGTATGGGATAAGATCAGGTGCCAGGTCACCCTGATGGAACGGGTCGTGGGCGCAACGAGCGAACTTGTCATTGAACCTTTAAAATACAACGAACCACTTATGCTTTCCGTTGGTACCGCGGTCACCGTGGGGGTAGTCACAAGCACCAAGAAAGAGGCAGTCGAAGTGCAGCTGAAGCGTCCGGTCTGCGCAGAGCAGGGAGCCAGGATCGCTATCAGCCGGCAGGTGGGAGCACGCTGGCGGTTAATCGGCATGGGTGTCCTCAGCGAGTAAAAGTCCTGCTGGACGCAAACGCGCTCATGATGCCGGCGCAGTTCAGGATCGATCTCTTCAGTGAGATCCGCGAACTGCTTGGCAGTTTTGAACCGGTGGTCCTGCCCGGCGTGATGCAGGAACTCGCCGGGCTTTCCCGTGCAAAAGGCAATGATGGCGCTGCGGCGCGGCTCGGTCTTGCGCTTGCGGAGCAGTGCACCATTGCGGAGGACAACGGTTCTTCCCTTCCCGTCGATGAGCAGGTTATTGCATGGGCCGCAGAGAACTGCGGTCTGGTAGTGACCAATGACCGCCGGGTCAGGGATGCACTGCTTGCGCAGGGGATCGGGGTTATATCCATGAGAAAACAGAAAAAACTCGAGATATTGCGAAGGTAGATGGGTTATGTATTACAAGATGATGCTTGAAGACAAAGTCAGAGTGCCCCCCCTCCGGCTGGGCGAAAAACTGGACAAGGTCATTCTGGATGTCCTTCAGGAACAACTCGAAGGAAGCATCGATAAGGAACTGGGAATCTTCATTGCCGTGACCAGAGTCGATCACGTCGGTGAGGGTGAGATCGTGCCCGGAGATGGCGGCGTGTATTATGACGTAACGTTCGAGGGGCTCGTACTCCGGCTTGCCCTGCAGGAAGTGATCGAAGGTCTTGTCGTGGAGACCACGAGTTTCGGGGCATTTGTCAGCCTCGGGCCCATAGATGCCATGCTGCACGTGAGCCAGATCTCGGACGAGTATATCAACTTCGATGAGAAGAACGCCCGGCTCATCTGCCAGGATTCCAAACGCTTCATTGGTGTCGGCGACACGGTCAGGGTCCGCGTAGTTACGCTTTCCTTAAACGAGCGCGAGCCCCGGGACAGCAAGATAGGCCTCACTATGCGTCAGGCAGGCCTCGGCACGTCGCTCTGGCTCGAAGAGGAGATCGAAAAGGAGAAAGAAAAAGCGGCGGCCGGTGTTACGGGCGCCCAAAAGGAGAAGCCCGAGAAGACCCGGGGCAAGAGGAAAGAACATGCCGCCGATGAATAAGAAAAAACAGGGGAAGGTCTGCAGGGACTGCCACCGGGTTGTTGACGGTGAGAACTGCGTAATCTGCGGGACAGCAAACTTAAGCGACGACTGGTCGGGATACCTGGTCATCATTGACCCGGAAAATTCCGATGTGGCAAAACGGATGAACATCAAGCTGCCCGGACGCTATGCGCTAAAGGTCCGCTGAATGCTCGTGCTTCCCAGGGAGTCGCGCAAACTCTTCAAGGATCCCTTCGGGACCCTCCACCGGGACATGAACACCGTGCTCCCGGAACTTGCCGGCCGCATAGTCTATACGGTGGGGGATGTTGTTACCCATAACCTGCAGAAAAACGGGATCACGCCTGCAATCGCTGTGGTAGACGGCCAGACCATGCGTTCACCCTGCAGCAGGATGCCGGAACTTTCCGGTGAATGTATACGGGTGAAGAACCCGCCGGGCACTATTACCGACGATCTGGTCAAAGCGCTCACCTATGCGGTCGATCACCCGCCCGTCACCATCATGGTTGACGGGGAGGAGGATCTTGCCGTCATCCCGCTCGTGATCGCCGCACCGCCATCATCTGTCGTGCTCTATGGCCAGCCGCGCGAAGGGATCGTACTTCGCACAATCGATGACGGCGCAAAAGCCGCAGCAAAGGAACTCCTCATGCAGTTTGCCCGGGTCGGCACCTGATCCAAAGATAACGGGATATTTCTTTTTTTTAATTTCAGAGGACATTCTTTTTGTTTTCCAAAACAAGGTCAGGTTTTAAATAACACGGTTTCCAATAATTACAGGATATCGATGGACTTTGAAATCGAGAGCGATAAAAGGAATGAACTTTTATCACGAAGAGAGATTCAGTTTACTCTTACCTATGATGGTGCTACGCCCTCCCGCATGCAGATTATCGGCAAACTGTGCGCACTGCTCAATGCAAAAGAGCCGCAGGTTGTCCTCGACAGTCTGAAAAGCAATTTTGGCAAGACACGGGTCACCGGCAAAGCGCGCGTGTACGATACTGAAGATGCAAAGAAGAAAACCGAACGCCCATACCTGTCGGCACGCGGCATGCCAAAACCTAAAGAGGAAGGAGCGGCATAACCATGGCCGCAGCAAAGAAAGCCGCCGCAAAAGGGCCGACACGCAGTGCGTTTTTCAAGGTTGAAGGCGACAAGGTCACTACCGCGAAGAAGTACTGTCCCCGGTGTGGTCCCGGCGTCATGATGGCCGACCATAAGGACCGGGTTACCTGCGGGAAGTGTGGATACACCGAATTCAAAAAATAAGCACTGATGCCTGAGTTTGGGCAGATACTGGGCATTGAGGGGACAGCATGGAACCTCAGTGCTGCTCTTTTTGACCGTAATCTTCTTGCGCTGTGTTCGCGCCCGTATTTACCTGCCCACGGCGGCATTCATCCGCGCGAAGCCGCACAGCACCATGCATCGGTCATAAAAGAAGTCATATCCTCGGTTCTCGAAGACCCGGAAAAAGTTACCGGGGTCGCCTTTTCCCAGGGGCCGGGGCTTGGCCCCTGCCTGCGGACGGTGGCAACAGCTGCACGATCCCTTGCGCTCGCCCTTCATGTCCCCCTTGTTGGTGTAAACCACTGCGTCGCACATATCGAGATCGGGTGCTGGGCAACCGGCTGCCGGGACCCGGTGGTGCTGTACGCGAGTGGGGCAAATACGCAGGTAATCGGCTACCTTAACGGCAGGTACCGCATCTTTGGGGAGACGCTGGATATCGGCATTGGAAATGCGCTGGACAAGTTTGCCCGGGCAAAGGATCTCCCCCATCCCGGGGGGCCGCTGATCGAGGCACAGGCAAAAACCGGGAACTATTTTGAACTTCCTTACACGGTCAAGGGAATGGATCTCGCGTTCTCGGGACTGGTCTCTGCGGCAAAGGACGCAAAAGAGCCGCTTCCTGACGTTTGTTGCAGCCTGCAGGAAACCGCTTTTGCTATGTGTGTCGAAGTGACTGAGCGGGCGCTTTCGCTCACCGGAAAAGACGAAGTGCTCCTTGTCGGGGGCGTAGGGGCCAATGCCCGGCTGCAGGAGATGCTTCGGATCATGTGCGAGGAGCGGGGGGCACGATTCTTTGTGCCCGAGCGAAAATATCTCGGGGATAATGGCGCCATGATTGCCTATACGGGAAAACTGATGCTCGAGAGCGGCCCGTCGCTCGCCATCGAACGTTCGCAGGTCAACCCGTCCTTCCGTTCAGATGAGGTTGAGGTGACCTGGAAACACAACGGTACGTACGCCACGGATCGCGGACAGTACGCCAGCGCCGGGCATAAACGGGGAGCTGAGGCCATTGTCAGTTTCAGGAACGGAAGCGCGATCAAGCAGCGGGTATCCAAGCAGTACCGGGTGCCTGCTCTCGATAAAAAACTCATCGCGGAACGGACCCGTGCAGAGGCTCGGCTTATCCACACGGCCCGAAAAGGGGGCGTCCCCACACCCATTCTGAGCGATATCACCCACGACTCCATCATAATGGAGGAAATAACAGGCGCGCTTCTCACCCATGCTCTCACGGAAGAGCACTGCGAGGATGCAGGACGGATGGTCGGCCGTTTGCACACGGCCGGCATCATGCATGGGGACCTCACCACCAGCAACATGATCCTGCGCGACAGGGATGGCAGGTGCGTGCTGATCGATTTCGGCCTGGCGCAGGTGACTTCGGAGATAGAGCAAAGGGGTGTCGATATCCATGTCCTGTTCCAGACACTCAAAAGCACCCACCCAAAAGAGGCCGGCGTATTCGGTGCAGCATTTGCCCGTGGGTACTCCGCGACTTTTGCCAGTGCAGATGAAGTACTGGCACGGGAACAGGAGATCGAACTCAGGGGGAGGTACCTGTGAGCCGGAACCTGACCGTAGTCACCAGCAATACCCACAAGGCACGAGAGGTTGCAGCATTTTTTGGAGGAACAATTGACGTCAGGCACGTGGCACTCGATATCCCGGAACTCCGTTCCGATGATGTAAAAGAGATCTCCAGGGAGAAAGCACGGTACGCGTATGAGCACCTGCATGTGCCGCTCATCGTTGACGATACGGAATTTTCCATTGATGCGCTCAACGGGTTTCCGGGGCCGTACGCCGCATACGTGCTTAAATCGATCGGGAACGCGGGGATCCTCAGGCTGATGGAAGGTGTTCCGGATCGCAACGCCCGGTTCACTACTGCCATCGCTTTTGCGGATGAGACCGGCATTTTTGTTTTTTCGGGGACTCTCGGCGGCAGGATCATAAAGGCATCCCGGGGCACCGGCGGGTTCGGGTACGATCCGATCTTCGAAGTTGACGAAAAAACTCTTGCCGAGATCCCGCTTGAAGAAAAAAGCGCCATCTCCCACCGTGCTCGTGCACTCACAGCATTCCGCGACTGGTTCATCAATACGCATAGTGCCGATACCGGGTAGACGCAAACGGTTAAAAGATCAAAGAACATTGTTATAAGGGCAGAGACAGGAGTGTATATCCATGGCAAAGTTCCCTGAAGCCGAAGCCCGGTTACTCAATGTGAAAATATGTATGCATTGCAATGCACGCAATGCGATCCGCGCAACGACGTGCCGCAAGTGCGGGTACAAGAACCTGCGCCCGAAAAACAAGGAGCGAAAAGCGTAATTGAATTTTCCTATCCAATATCGTTATTCTTTTTTGGTATAGTTACATAAAAACTGAAGATTTATGCGGAATAATACGTGACCCGTTTGCCTTTCTTGGCATACTCACCGGCAAACGTCTCAAGGTTGCGCTTGTACCCGATCCGGTCAACAAACCCGAGCCTGCGGAGATTTTCCCGCACACGCATCACATCAGGCTCGTCTGCCCAGTCTTCCGTATAGACATAAATGACCCTGCGGCTGTCCCGGGAATCCGGGTTTGGTTTTGCCGTACTGACCTTTGCCGAGATGCCCAGATCATGTGCGACCGTGGCGTCCCGCACCTTCTTCCACGCGGCATCCGCTCTGTCTGGCTCCTGGAAGATCAGCCACTTACCGGCATGCTCGTCCTCGATGGCTTCTGGCGCACTGCCCGGAGCATCCTGCACGATCCAGTACATCTGCGTCGTTTTTGAGGGGATGACCCCTTCACCTTCGCAGAGCATCCGGTAGATCGTATCGACCGGGCCAAAACGTGCAAGGAGCGCCTCAGCAAGCTGCGGGTATTCATCGGTGAACTGCCCTATCGTCTCGGTCAGGTCTGCGGTGAAGTCAACGCCTCCTTCAACAAGCGCATAGAGGTATTTTCCCTGCGTCTGGAGTCTCCGGGTGAGAAGGTGATCGAAGATACCGTACGCCACATCAGCCAGAGCCTCGGAATCGACTTCGTCCATGTTGTACCCATCCGGTGTTATGCCGAAAAATAGTTTCTGCTTTGGTGCGAAGACCGTCCGGCACATCCCGCCATGCGCCAGGTACCCGGCCTGAGCCCTGAAGGAACCAAATACGGGCACAGACGCCGGTGATGTATTGCTCTGTTCGAATGATTTAAGAGCGGCGGCAGCAGAAATGTACTAATTATGGAATGGAAAAGGGACTGGGGCCTCACAAGCAGAGTGCTGCTGACAGGATTTTTACTGTTCATCCTCTACCTCGTGTTTATGACTGTACTGGTAGTCTTTTTCCCGGGGGTCAGTATCGTGCTGATCATCGGTTTAGCGGTGATAATGGCATTTATCCAGTACTTCTTCTCGGACAAGCTGGTGCTCTGGAGCACACATGCCCGAATTATTTCCGCTGACGAATACCCGGAACTTCACCACACGGTCGAGAAATTGTGCCACGAGGCCGACCTGCCCATGCCAAAGGTCGCCATCATGCAGAGCCCGGTGCCCAACGCGTTCGCCACGGGACGCAGCCCGAAACATGCGGTGGTTTGCTGCACCGACTCAATCATGCGTCTTCTGACAAAAGACGAGCTGGAAGCCGTGCTCGCACACGAACTCTCCCATGTGAAAAACCGGGACATTCTCACGATGACCATGGCCAGCTTCGTTGCCATGATCGCCTCGATGATTATGCAGAGTTTCTTCTTTTCTGCGCTCTTCGGGGGAAATAGTCGCGACAATGGCGCAGGGTGGATTATTGTCTGGATCGCTTCAATTATTGTGTACGCGCTCAGCACGCTGCTGATGCTCGCGCTGTCCCGGTACCGTGAATTTGCTGCAGATCGCGGAAGTGCGCTTATCACCAGGAACCCCCGGGCCCTGATCTCAGCCCTGAACAAAATCAGCGGCAGGATGGAGGTTGTCCCACCACAGGCAAAAGCCAAGGTCGAAGGTGCAAATGCATTTTTCATCATCCCGGCACTCTCGGGAAACACCCTCCTGGAGCTCTTCTCCACCCACCCACCCCTTGAGAAGCGGATCGCCGCCCTTGAGCGGATCGGGTACGAGCTTCACCTGAATTGATCCCTTCCTTTTTGCCACGTATTTTCCTGTTTACCGAATTATGATTCTTTCTCCCCGGCAAAATGTTGAAGAATGGAGCGGGCTCTTTTTGCGGATAGAAGGAAGCCTTAATACACCCCCCCGCCAAAATTGTAGAGCGCAGTGCATCGATGGTCTAGAGGTATGACTTAGGCCTTCCAAGCCTATAGCCCGGGTTCGATTCCCGGTCGATGCATGAGGGCTCGTGGTCTAGTTGGCTATGACGT
>NZ_JBKQWO010000040.1:0-25414 GCF_052325125.1 Methanoregula sp.
AAGTTCGGCGGAGATCTGAAAGCAAGGAAATTTATTGTTCAGATGAAGGAAATCGCAAATAAAATGATTGTCTGTAACATTCACCGGTTCTTACAATTTCTCGTCACTGAGGTTTTCTACAGAGCAGATTATTCCATTTATTTCCCGGATCCAAAGGCGGGAATCAAATTTACGAAGCATAAGAATAGGGGCATTGTAGATAATCGGGTTGTTATTGATCGGGATAGAATTGCCTACCAACTCGGGCTTTACCTCACCCCCTTTCGAACTTAAATAATTTGTAATTTCTTTAAGATCGCTTAAGATATTTTCAAATATTCTCGGATCTCGCCCTTCATCGACAATTTTTTGTTTTAACTCTTGGAGTTTATCCCGGTTGGGAATATCAAGACCGTCCAGCATCTCAAATTCAATTTTAGTTTCATCGGTTGCTGGCTTTATTACGAAGATTCCTTTTTTCGCGTCGAAATCTATGGACAATTTTGTGACGAATAGGGGGTGAAGGATCTGAATATTTTCTACAGACCAAGATAAGACGCCATGCCCAACTACAAGTTCCAAAATATCGTTTTGTTTTCGTAAGATTTGGTCTATAGAAAAAATTTTCTCATAAAGTTGCTGAGTTTTAAATTTTTCAGAATTTTTTACGGACCACTGACCCCACTTTTCAAACCACTTTTGCCATTCCAGAAATAATTCGGGATTTTCC
Organism: Methanoregula sp.; assembly: GCF_052325125.1. Classification (GTDB taxonomy): domain Archaea; phylum Halobacteriota; class Methanomicrobia; order Methanomicrobiales; family Methanospirillaceae; genus Methanoregula. Next base: position 710 of record NZ_JBKQWO010000040.1, read on the forward strand.
TTCAGCGACTCAATATGTTTTGGTTGAGTCAGTGGGTTATGGATATCAACAGAAGGATCGACAAATTTTATGAGAGAATCTGGCAAATCTGGAGGTTCTTCGATAATTTGTTTCTTTATCGTAAACCAACCATCATGAAAAGGAGAATCTTGATGAAATCTAAATCCATCTTTGTCAAAATACTCAGATAACCATATCACTTTATCGTACGATGCGACAGTTCGAATTATTTTTTCATTTAATTTCTGAATTTCGCGTAGATAAACAAATATTCTACGTACATCTGAAGTAGTTTCCATATTTTTCCCAAACTATCGTAAATATTACGTCTTCGTTTGTATGACTATTATTTTATATCTCTATTGAATTTTTTGTTTTGGCTTGGATAATATTCTGCCAATAAATTGGCACACGTCGGATGTCTTTTAGAGTCTGTGGATCTCCTCCGGCCTACTCCTTTCCTAGACGGAGCCCCCTTTTCGGGAGGTGGCATTTTCCCTTGAGTGGGGGCCTAATTCGCGAAAAATGTGGCCATAATTCGGGTGTCCGGGGGCGTTTTCACGTCGGAGAGGGTGAGGCAATATTTAGCAGCTTTTGGACGGCCAATCTCCACCTCCTATGGCCTCTGGCACGTGGAGATCGAAAGAAGGCTGTTTTTTGGGGGGGGGCGATCCGGGCAGGGGGACATACGGTCCGGCATACTGGTTTCTCCGACGGAGACCCTTGTTCGCGGGAGTACATTTTGCCCCAAAAGGGGGACGAAATCGCGAAAAAGGGGGCCTGATTCGGGTCCCCGGGGGCATTTTCACGCCGGAGAAAAAAGGGCCTAAATAGGCCCAATTGGACGGCCGATCTCCTCCTCATATGGCCTTTGGCACGTGGAGGTCATAAGAAGGCTCTTTTTTGGGGGGGTGCGATCCGGGCATCGGGACACACGATCCGGCATAGTCCATTCTCCGACGGAGAACTTTCCGGAAGGGGGAGTCTGGTGAGCGAAAAAGTGCGAAAAATGCCTCACTTTTATACAGTTTTTTGAGATGTGCCCTATACGCGGCCTGATTGCCGAAATACGCCAGAATTGTGGCGCTGTAAAACGCTAATGTACGCTTTTAGGAGGCAGATCTCTGTTCAGAGGGGTTCTGGTATGGGGGAAATGAAATGAAGGGCTGTTTTGGGGGTCGGTCCTGTGGCTTCTCTCACCTTCGACCAGCAGGTCTGAGCAGTTCCAGGCCTCTTGACGGCCTGATGAGCTCCATCTGGTAAGTATCGAGAAGTTTTTTCTTTGCGGCTTTCATCAGCGGCTCATCCTTTGTCACAAAATAATCCGCACGGTTGATGATGGCCGTTGTAAGAAGCGTCGCATCCTGCGTCTTTGCATCTTTGGTAAGGAAAAGGAGCGGTGCGTAGATCGACCAGTACTCCGGGTCGCTTTCCGCTGAGCCTTCCGTAATGTAATGGATACGCCCCTCCTCAAAGAGCGTATCGAACGACTGGAACGTTTTGTTATAGACCGCCCGGAAACATTTCTCCGGGATCTCCGGATTTGCCCGTGCATCCCGCCACCGCGAGATCGGCATTCCCTTGTTGAACAGGATAATGCTCCGCAGTTCGTCTTTCATCGCGTAAAAAAGTTCGTTGATGGCAAGCGATGAAACGTAAAACTCATGCGATGAATCCGAAATTTCATCGTTTACAATCGCATCGATAAACGAGATGGACTCAGCATAGTGGCTCGCATAAACATCACGGAATTCCGGTGAAAGATGATACCCCTCGCACAGGACATTGAGAACCCCACCGGAGCCGAGCACCCAGTGTGTCAGGACATTGGCGTCAATAAACCAGACTTTCCCGGGGATGGTATCACCTATAAAAAATCATTTGCTTTTCTTTTTGGAACTCCACAACCCTTTGATCTGGCCAGCCTCCCCGTACTTGCTGGAGTGCTGGCGGATCTCGTAGTACTTCTGGGTTACCGGGTTGTAGATCCTCTTTTTTGCAGTTGCAGGTGACATGATGTCATGCTCCAGTTATCCTTTACTTATTCGTGCTCTGTCATATACCTGTTTATCGAATCACGGGTCAGATCCAGACCTGTGAAGAGTAAGAGTCTCCCGGTCTTTCCTGCGATCCATTCTCCGACGGAGACCCCCTTCCGTAAGGTGGCATTTTCCTCCAGGTGGGGGCCGAAATCGCGAAAACGGGGGCCTGATTCAGGTTCCCGTGGGTATTTTCACGTCGGAGAAAAAAGGGACTAAATAGGCCCAATTGGACGGCCGATCTCCTCATCAGAGGGCCTCTGGCACGTGGTGATTGAAAGGAGGCTGTTTTTTTGGGGGGGGCGATCCGGGCATCGGGACACACGATCCGGCATACTGTATTCTCCGACGGAGGACTTCCCGGAAGAGGGGCCTTGGCAGGCAAAAAAGTGCAAAAAATGCCGCACTTTTACACAGTTTTTTAAGATGTGCCCGATTCGCGGCCTGATTGTAAAAATACGCCAGAATTGTGGTGCTGTAAAACGCTAATGTACGCTTTTGGGAGGCAAATCTCTGGTCAGATGGGCTCCGGTAGGGTGGAAATGAAATGAAGGCCTGTTTTAGGGGTCCGGGATTGTCCCGACACTGTCGCAACAATTAGCACTTTCTCCAGGAGGGGCGTTGTAAATACCCTGCGAACAAAAGAAGTTTCAATCCATCGTAAGCACTATCTGGAAGCACGAACACTACTCTGGTACACAAAAAAGATCCACGGGCCAAGAGACATGCAGAACATTATCGAGCAGCATCTCAACGAAATTATCCGGATATGCAAGGACCGGAAGGTCCGGAGGCTCGCGGTGTTCGGGTCGGCAGCCGGAGACCGGTTCGATCCCACAAAAAGCGATCTCGATCTTCTCGTTGAATTTGAAGCGATGTCTCCTGCGGATCATGCCGAACAGTATTTTGGCCTCGCAGAGGATTTTGAAAAATTATTTTCCCGCCCGATCGATCTCGTTGAACCCGGTCCGATAAGAAATCCGTATTTCCGCAAAATCAATGGAAGAGACGCAGGTCGAACTCTATGCAGCCGCATGACACCCGGAAATATCTTTTCGATATCGCAGAAGCCTGCGATCTGATTGAACGGGCCGGCAGGTAATACCGGAGCCATATTTTTAGGTCTCCCGAAGAAAAATACCCTTAAATCACAGTTATTTCGCCAAAATACGCGAGGATAAAGCCGATCTCATTAAATGGCCATAGAGGCCCCTTTTGCCCCGTTTCTCATAAAAAATGACCTGCAGGACATGAAAACGAAAACTCACCCTGATCTTGGGGGTCTTTTTTGAGCAATATAATCGGGTATTTTCGCAATCCGGGCCACTATAACAGGCATTTTCCGGCACCCCAAATCCGGGCGTTTTACGGGCGTTTCCGGGGCAGGTTTCCGGGAATCGGAGGCCATTTCGGGCCCGGATTAGGGTGTGTCGGGAGTCGATGTTTCCCGACACCGCACCGGCATCCTCCCCGGTTCTCCCTCACCTTTCCAGGAACCCGATCGCCGTCTCGCCGAACCGGTCCGGGCACTGGTACATCAACCCGTGGCCCGCGCCCGGAAACACAACAAGCTCTGCGCCAGGAATTTTTCCGGCAAGCTGCCGCGAGTTCTCGCAGGGAACCACTGCATCCTCATCCCCGGTGATCACAAGCGTCCGCGACCGGATCTCCCCGAGCCGGGAGCACGAACCGGGCCACATGGCGAATGCCGCGAGCTGCCGTGCAGCATTCTCATTGCTCGTGGTCTCCTCCACGGCCGGACAATACCGGAGCGGATCGTGGGTGGCAAGCCACGCGGGCGGGAAGAGCAGCGGAAACATGCGGTTGACTACGTCTTCGATGGTACCGCTCTTGTCGATGAGCCGGGCAAAAATATCCGGCGATGCCCGCACCGCTTCCGCTCCCCCGCAGTCCCCGGCAACAAGGATGAGCCGGTCGACTTTTTCCGGGGACATGAGCGCCAGTTCCTGCGCGATGCACGCCCCCATCGAGAACCCGAGAACGTGGGCGCGGGCGATGCCAAGCCGCTCCATCAGGCCGGCCGCGTCTTTCGCAAAAAGGGGGACCGAAAATGGCTCATCCGAAGCGCCCGAGAATCCCGTGCCCCGGTTGTCAAAGACGATGACCCGGAAGTTCCGGGAAATCCGCCCGATGAGCGGCGGGTTCCACGTGTCCATCGCGGACGCTAAGCCGTTGATGAAAAGTATCGGGTAACCCGAACCGTACTCGTGGTACGCAAGCGTCACATCGCCGACTGAAATCAACGTATTTGGGACCCGAACCATGAGAACGACATAGGAGACCGGACCTTATGAGCGTTCCCCGTCCACGTGAAAGGGGCAGGGGATTACCAGCGTTGTATGCGATCAGAAAATACCGGACAGCGAGCCATCCGGGTTCATGACAAGGGTCGAGCCGCAGATATAACGTCCCGGGCACACGCAGAAGTGACCGTCAGCTCATAAGGATTTTCGGAGCCAATGATGGTATCTCCCTCACGATCAGGCCGGGCCTTCGTAAATACCGGAGCCCAGCCACCAGTCATCGCCGGCCTTCTCCACGTACCCGAGTTTCTTTTCCACCGTGTTGTTGTGCGCAGGGTTGATGTAATAGTACTCGACGTACCCGGATCCATTGAGTGCCGTATCCCTGAGCTCGCGAATGAAATAATTGCCGCGTGCGTCCGTTTCATTGAGCCGGTTTACCCCGATCATCTCCGGGTTCACCGGGTGGGCAAGCGTTGTCCCGTTGAAATCGTACGCATAGATGTAAAGTTCGCCGCGGAAGAACGAACCGTTCCTGTTTGAAAATTCTGCAAGCGCTGCCTCTTTCCCGTGGGACTGGGCATACGCAACTGCCTCCTTGACAAATGCAACCAGCGTTCCATTGGTTGCAGCCGGTGTGGTGACCGCAGGAACTGAGGCTGGCGCCGGTTGGGTACAGCCGGCTGCGAGAAGCACCAGAGAGAGGATGACAATAAGGAAGGGAAGTGCCGTACCGGGTTTCATGTGCAACCGGTACGGCATGAGATCTATTTAACGGGTGCGATTTTATGGAGCGATCCGGAACGGGAAAGATGAGGCCTGCAGGAACCTTCGCATTCCATCACCTCTCCGCACTCCTTTACGATCAGGACCTATCCCTGTCACCGGCACCCGGTTCAGGGCTACCGGCCGCGACTCCACTCATGACAACCATGGGGGGAACCCCCCTCACGGTTTCCCCGTTCGTTTATACGTTCTGCGCCGGGACAAAACTGTTCCCGGTGTGCACCATCACGGTCCGGGGAAGCTCGAGGCCGAGCGCCTCTTTTAAGACTTCTTCAACGGTCCCGACCGGGACAAATGCCAGTTCGCCCCGGACATCTTCGGGCACGTCCTGAAGGTCCCGCTCGTTCTCCTTAGGCAGGATCACTTTCCTGATGCCCGCCCGGTGTGCGGCAAGGACCTTCTCCTTGATCCCGCCGACCGGAAGTACTGCGCCGCTTAAGGTAATCTCGCCGGTCATCGCGAGGTTCGGGTCAACAGTCTTCCCGGTGATCAGCGATGCGAGCGCCGAGAAAATGGTCACACCTGCCGAAGGCCCGTCCTTGGGAGTGGCCCCTGAAGGTACGTGGATGTGGATGTCGCTTGTGATGAAGTTGAACCCGTTCTCCGTGCCGGCGAGCCGCGACCGGATGAGGCTCGACGATATCGTTGCCGATTCCTTCATCACGTCCCCGAGTTGGCCGGTGAGGGTGAGCTTGCCGGTCCCGGGCATGAACGTCCCTTCGATGAAGAGGATCTCCCCGCCGACCGGCGTCCATGCAAGGCCGGTGACGACACCGGGGACAGGCTCTTTCCTGGCCACCTCCTGCCGGATCTGCTCCTTGCCCAGGATCACAGATAAATTATCCATCGTCACGACAAACGGCAGCTCAGCGGTCCCGGAGACAATCTTCTCGGATACGTGCCGGGCGATCTTTGCCAGCTGTTTCTTGAGCCAGCGGACGCCGGCCTCGCGGGTGTACTTTTCGATGATCTCCTTTACGGCAGGATCTTCGAACCGGAGTTTGTCCGCATCGAGGCCGTGCTCCTGCAGGACCTCCGGGATCAGGTGGTCTTTTGCAATCGCAAACTTCTCGTTCTTCGTATAGCCCGAGATCTCGATCATCTCCATCCGGTCAAGCAGAGGTGCCGGGATCGTCGCAAGGGAGTTCGCCGTGGCGATGAAGAGCACATCGGAAAGGTCGTAGGGAACCTCGAGGTAGTGATCCGAGAAGGTGCTGTTCTGCTCCGGGTCGAGGACTTCAAGGAGGGCGCTTGCCGGGTCGCCCGCGTATGAGGAGGCCAGCTTGTCGATCTCGTCGAGGATGAAGACCGGGTTTTTTGTGCCGGCCTTCTGGATGCCCTGGATGATCCTTCCGGGCAGGGCCCCGACATAGGTCCGCCGGTGCCCCCGGATCTCGGCCTCGTCACGGACGCCGCCAAGGCTGACCCGGACGTACTTCCTGCCCAGCGCTTCGGCGATACTTTTCCCAAGACTTGTCTTTCCTGTGCCGGGCGGGCCGGCAAAGAGGAGGATCGATCCCTGCTTTTCCTGCCGGAGTTTCATGACCGCGAGGTGCTGGACGATCCTTTCTTTGACTTTCTCAAGGCCGTTGTGGTGGCTTTCAAGGACGCGACGGGCCTCTGCGATATCGATGCTCTTTTTCTCTTCGGTCACCCACGGGAGATCGAGCAGGAGGTCGAGGTAATTCCGGATCACGGAACTTTCATGGTTCTGGCTGCCGCCGGTCTCGAGTTTTTTGACTTCTACGAGGGCCTTTTTGCGCACATCGTCCGGCATCTTCGATTTCTCGACCCGTTCCCGGTAGCCTTCGTCACCGGGCGTGCCTCCGCTCGCGTTGAGCTCTTCCTGGATCACCTTGAGCTGCTCCCGAAGCATCGCTTCACGATTCGATTTGCTCACCCGGTCCGAGACTTTTTCTGCCATCTCGATCCGGATCCTGATGTTCTCCCGTGTCCTGATGAGGAGTTCAAGGAACGTGATATACCGCTGCCGGACCGAAGCAATCTCAAGGAGCGCCTGCTTGTCGGCAAGGCTGGCCGGCAGGAATGGCATGACAAATCCCATGATCCGGTCGACGGAGTCCATCCGGTCGATCGGCCGGGTGAACTGCTCGGAACCCGAAAAACGGCTGCTGATCTCGTGGATGGTACTTTTCACATCTGCGAGGATCCGGGCCTGCAGGTCTGCTTCGAGATCCATGAGATCCGGAACCGGCTCGCAGGCTGCGAAGAAGTGCCCGTCCCTTTCAGACAGGGAGCCAACTTTTACCCTTTTTACAACCTCCGCACAGACCAGGTACCCGTTATCGGCGGTCTGCACATGCGTGATCCGGAACAGGTTGCCGGTCTTATAGAGCGACTCACCGGTCAGTTCCGACGGCCTCGTACCACTTTTTACGGTAAGGCCGACAGCTTCCGCTGCATCTGCGTCATTCTTTGCGGCAAGCAGGAGATCACCGGTGGCCAGGTCGACCGGAAACTTTGTCCGGCTCCCGGGATAAGCGACAATCTCAAAGAGTGGTATGACCAGTTTTTCGAGTGAATCTTCATTTTTTTCTGACTGCATGGTTCCTCCATTTATTTAGTTTGAATTTACCTAACTAAAGTGCAGGACAAAAAAATTACCTGACTTTCTGCAGGACCCCGATCAGGAGATCCAGTTCGTCTTCGTTGAGCGATCCAGCCATTTTTTCAATCACCCGGCGCAGGGCGGCCTGTTCGGCCTGTGCGATTTTTTTTCCTTTCTCGGTCAGGTGGATGTAGAGGATCCGCCCGTCATCAGGACACGGTTCCCGGTACACGCACTCCATCCGGACAAACCTGTTGATCATCTCGGTGATCGTGGGTTTTGAGTTTTGTGTGATCTCGGCGAGCCGGGAAAAGGTGACTTGTCCCTGTTCGTCGATGACTTTGAGATAGGCGATCTGTCTGACCGTCATATCCGAAAGACCACATTCGGAGAAGATCTGACAGGAGCATTCGTTCCTGATCCTGAAGATTTTTTCAAACTCATCGAACAACTGCACCTCCTGATCCATCATACACCGATCCTTAATTAGTTAGGATTTACCTAATTATAAAGGTAATGGTCAGAGAGGACGAGGACAGCATCGGTGAATTTTGTGGGAGAGCCGGGGCTGAAAGGACTGGCGGATACGGGTCCGAAGGTGACTCCGCCCATGCAGTGAACCCGCGGGCAGACGAATTGCATTATTTTAGAGCCCAAACCTTCACATCCGATCGCACTCCACATACTCATCGAAGATTATGATCCTCGCGCCGATCTCAGGTCTCCTCTTCCGGCCCGGTGGTATTATCCGGCCTTGTCCGGAGAGCGGGACACACCGCACAGGAAGGATGCCCGCATGACCGGTGAAATGGATCTCAGGCTGGAGGCGCTCTCCAAATATATTGTCACCAGTCCGTCGTGGGCAAAGTCGCTGGCGCTCATCGTCGTCCTCTCGGGATGCGTCGAGCTCATGGCGATGCTCGGGAGCGGAAAATCCCTTATCCACCCCACCCTTTTCCCGGTCGCTGCCTACCTCCTGCCGGCACTTGCCGCCCTTGCCCTGACACCCGGGCTCGCCCGCTGGTTTTCCGGGAAACTCACGTACGAGTGGTCGGGACTCACCGCGGCCATCGGCCTTGTCATCTCGCTTTTCGTCTCCCTTTCGCCAATCCTGCTGTTTCGCTCCTCGTTTCCGGTATTCTTTGCAGTCTCGCTTGCCTTCGTCTTCGCGTTCCGGATGCTCCTTCTTGCCGCAGTCGTCGATTATCACCTCCGGCGGGTCGTGGTCCCGGCACTCCTCCACTCCGGCATTGCGGTCGCCGGGGCAGCGCCATTCCTTGGTCTCCAGTTCGTGCAGCTTTCAATCCTCCTCCATATCAGCTTCGCCATCGGCGTCCTTCTTTTCATTATCGTGATCGAGCGCCCGATGAAGGCAAATTTCCGGGTCGGTCCCCTCGAACTGGCCAATGCATTCCTCGCCCATCTCTCCGAAGGAAGCCACAAGCTTGACGATTTCTTCCGAAGCATCGGCGAGAGCGTAATCGTGCCGGAGGTCTCTCTCGTTATGCAGAGGGAAGGAAAGGAGGATATCATGCTCACGGTCCCGAACGTCCACCCCGGCCCCCTCGGCGAGATCGGCGGGAGCAACCTGCCGAAGATCCTCCACGGGATGCTCGGCAACGCCTCGATGGTCTTCCATGGTGCAGCCACACACGATTTCAACCCGGTCGATGAGGGAGAGGTGAGAAAACTGGGCGCCTCTGTCCTGCAGGCCCGCCCGGATGCCTGCACCGGCTCCGGCTGCACGGTATCAGGGAGATACCGGAACGGGTCGGTGGATCTGCTCGCGCAGGCATTCGGGGACACCCTCCTTCTCGTTGGGACCCGGTCACCGCTTGTCACCGAAGATCTTGACTTCTCTGTCGGGTTTGCTATCATGAAATCGGGAGAAAAATATTTCCGCCACGTCGCTTTTGTCGATGCCCATAACTGTATGGACGCGATGGAGAACGGCGTCTCCCCGGCGACGGCGCTCGCGATGGAGTATATCGGCGCCGCGGATGCCGCGTGCGAGGCGACTGCAGCACAAGGGCAGGTCCGGTTCTCAGCCGGCTACGCGGCGAGGGCGCTCCCGTTCTCACGCCAGGAGGGATTCGGCGACCTAGGTGTCCAGGTCCTGGTTGTGGTCACAGGGAATCAGACAACTGCATATGTTCTTTTCGATGGGAATAACATGCAGACCGGCGCCCGCGATGAGATCCGGAGACGACTGCTCGCCCGCGTTGACGAGTGCGAGGTCATGACAACCGATACCCACGTGGTCAACACGATCTCAGGCAGGAACCAGGTGGGGCTCAGGGTCAGCGTGGACATCTTTTACCCGTTTGTCGAGGAGGCGGTCATGGAAGCTCTCGCCGATGCGGCACCCGCCCGCACTGCCGGCACGACCGCGTGGTGCCGGGGGATTGTGGTCTTTGGTTCGCAGCGGATCTCCCAGCTCGCGTCCACGGTCAACGGGATGATGGGCTTTTTGCTCCCCGTGGCAATTATTATTCTCCTGGGCGCCTTCCTGACCACCGCGATGGCATATTTCCTGCTCGTGTATTAGGCAGGGCATGATCTCCCTTTTTGAAAAAAGATCCAGGGTCAGGCATTTCCCACCTGACGGTCTGGCAGAAGGATGGGACACAATTTTAAAAGGTACCCGGACCAGGGAGTTCCCGCCAGTACTGTCGCGGATTTGGGGATATCACGGAGAACGGGAGCGTATATATCAATTGTTTGATTATATGCTATTATGGACGCCAGTGACATCTTAAAAAAGTATGAGAGATTCGTTTATCTCGTCCTTATCATCCTCTTCGCGGTCATTGTCACATGCTCGATAGGTGAACTCGTTTACATCGTATATCTCAATCTTTTTGTCCAGACACCGCTGCTCCTTGAAAACAGCGAACTCCTGGGCATATTCGGGTATTTCCTTCTCGTTCTGATCGGCGTCGAACTGCTGGCAACGATATCGGCATACATCAACGAAAAGGTGATCCATGTCGAGGTCGTGATAATGATTGCAATCATCGCAATCGTACGAGGTGTCATCCTCCTGGATCCCACAGGCACTAACGCACTGAGTATGTTTGGGATCGCTGCGATCATCTTCGCGCTCTGCTCCGGTTATTATTTCCTTAAAAAAGGAGGTCTCGTAAGTCAGCAGAAACTGGCGTGAACCAACCGGACCAGATACATTAACAAAAAGGATGAGAGAGTCCCCCCGGCACAGGATTTTTTTGCTCTGGATTTATGCCGGTCCGGCAAAGCCTGCCGGAATTCCAGGGAACCTGCGAAAAAGAGTTGCCGGTCAAATATACTGTTTTTTCCGCAGCCAGTCAGTCTGCGGCTTGAGGTACCGGTAAATAATATCGCACTTTTCGTCCTGGAAACTCCAGGGTACGATAAGGACGGTATCGCCTTCCCGTATCCATTGCCGCTTCTTCATCTTTCCCTTGATCCTGCCGAGGCGGGAGACCCCGTCGATGCACTGGACACGGATGTGGTTTGCCCCCTGCATCGTCTCGGCACGGGCAAACTGCTCATTATTCCATTTCTTTGGCAGCCGGACACGGCAGACCGGCGTACCATCCGGGTTCACTGCATTCGGGTCTGCTGCACCTGTATCTTCTTTTCTGTGAAAACCACTCATTCGACCAACTACGTTCGCACTACCAGTGGCGGCTGACATGTTGAATGTATGTATAGTAACCGGACACGACGGCCGTGTCGGTGATGCCTCCGATGCGAAAGAAAACCGGCGGGCGGCCCGGGCCGTCATGTTCCACGGCAGGGCCCTGTGCCACGACAGATACATCTTTCTAGCCCACAGACCAATTGTCACCCATCACAGCAGAGCGATGAATGCGTACGGATCAGCTGTCATAAGCTGGTGGCGCCCCGCGACCGATCATGACGTGGCGGCATCATTCCGGATATCATACTTTTCTGTCATGATCGAAACGATCCACGGTGCGGCCGTTGTAATAACCGGCGTAGCGGGGCCCGGTGTTTTTTCCCGGAAATGAAGGAAACAAACCGGGGAATACCCATAAAAAACGAGGCAGGAAATGTCACAGCAGCTTGGCGGGCAGCCAATTATTATTCTCAGGCAGGGAACCACAAGGAACAGGGGCGAGGAAGCCCAGAACAGCAACATCGCCGCCGCGAAGGCAGTTGCGAACGCGGTCCGTTCGACCCTCGGGCCAAAAGGGATGGACAAGATGCTCATCGATGGTATGGGGGATATTGTCATCACCAACGATGGCGCCACCATCCTCCAGCAGATGGATATCGAACACCCGGCCGCAAAGATGATGGTCGAGATCGCAAAGACACAGGACGCCGAGGTCGGCGACGGCACGACATCCGCCGTGGTCATTGCGGGGGAACTCTTAAAAAACGCGGAGGACCTTCTCGGCCGGCACGTTCACCCGACCGTTATCGCGGAAGGGTACCGTGAGGCAGCGGCAAAATCGCGGGAGATCCTGTCGGGAATGGCGATCACCGTGAAGCCGGGCGACAGCGAAATGCTCAAGAAAATCGCTGAAACGGCAATCAGCGGCAAAGGGGCGGAGGCATACAAGGTGCTGCTCTGCAATATTGTCGTGCAGGCGATAACCGAAGTCACCGATCCTGACGGCACGGTCGATATCAGGCACGTGAACGTACAGAAGAAAGTCGGGGGCGCCATCGGGGATACCGCGCTCATCGAAGGCATGGTCATCGACAAGGAACGGGCGCACCCGGGAATGCCAAAAGAGGTAAAGAACGCAAAAATCCTCCTCCTCAACGCAGCTCTCGAGTACAAAAAGACAGAGGTCTCCGCAAAGATCAATATCTCCCTGCCGGGGCAGGTGCAGGCGTTCCTTGATGAAGATGAAAAGATGGTCCACGCCATGGCGGACAAGGTGAAGAGAACCGGTGCAACCGTCGTATTCTGCCAAAAGGGCATCGATGACGTTGCCCAGCATTACCTCGCAAAAGCCGGCATCTTCGCCGTCCGCAGGGTCAAGAAGAGCGACATGGAGAACCTGTCGCGGGCCACCGGTGCGACGATCACGAACAGCATCGATGCAGTCACGCCTGCCGATCTCGGCGCTGCCGGACTGGTCGAGGAGAAGAAACTCTCCGGCGACGAAATGATCTTTGTTTCGAAATGCAAAAATCCCCGGGCAGTCTCCCTGATCATCCGGGGCGGGTCAGAGCATGTGGTTGACGAACTCGAACGGGCCATCCACGACGCGCTCATGGTCACGGGCGTCGTCGCAGAGGACAAACGGATCGTTGCCGGGGGCGGGGCACCCGAGATCGAGCTCTCGCTCCAGCTGCACCGGTACGCATCGACCCTCGGGGGCCGGATCCAGCTCGCGATCGAGGCATTCGCAAAGGCGCTTGAGGTCATCCCACGTGCGCTTGCCGAGAATGCCGGTCTCGACCCAATCGACATGATCGTTGCCATCCGGGCAGCACACGAATCGGGAAAGAAGACGTTCGGTCTCGATGTCTACGAGGGAAAACCGGTCGACATGCAGAAAGCCGGCGTGGTAGAACCCCTGAAGGTGAAGACACAGGCCGTGACGAGCGCTGCCGAGGCCGCGGTCATGATCCTCCGCATAGACGATGTCATCGCATCGTCGCAATCCGGTACTCCGGGAGGGATGCCCCACGGAGGTATGGGCGGGATGCCGCCGGGAATGGGGGAAGAATAGGTATGCATGCCATAAAAGTCCGCGACCGGACCGGCAGGAGATCTGTATGAGCGTTCTTGTGAAATTCAGGCATTCCGGGGTGTTCCATAGAGGGGATTCTCTGTCCATCGATCTCGATAAAATTTCCGAATTCAGGATAACCCGCCAGCGTAATACCTGTGAACTCCTTGCCATTACCCCGGAAAATCACCAGCCGGACAGGCCATATTCTATCGCAACACGGGACCGGGAGTACCAGTTGCAGGAAATCTTAACCGACTTAAAGCGGCTGCAAAAGGAGAACCGGGATCTCATCTACGAGATAACTGATACCGAAGTTCATCGGATAAAAAAAGTATAGCCGGTCTTTTGGGTACGGTTCATTCTTTTTTTTGAATATTCTCGCGGTGCACCCCGTTCATTTCATCATCTGATATCCGGATAAGCGAGCTGCCACAGACAGGACAATTGCCGGGTCTCGTTCCGCCCCATTTCCCTGTATTCCCTTTTGCAGACGGGACAGTAATTCATGGTATCTCCATGATTGACACATTTTTGTATAACAACTTAGTCGGCCGCTGTTCCCTTCGATGTTCTCTTTTTCTGGGGTGTATATAATTCTTTTGCGCTACTGAGTATGGCACAATGATTGTCAAAGAACCATGCACTCGCTTTCCCGTTCACCGACAGGGGCAGGGAAGAGATCGCGGTACCGGAAGGAACATTCCGGTTTGGGGAAGAACCGGCACCCGGTTAAACATCCGGCAGATCCATTTCACTCCTCGTTGTAACCAGTGTTGTATCACCGGGGCAGCAGGAGACATGCCGGTTCCTGACTAAAAACCGGGATATTCCCACAAAGCTCAGTCAGAAAAACCAGATGAGAACAACGCTCACGACCGCACCACCAATCCAGAACCACCACGTCTTCCATACCGGGTGAGATTCGGCAAAATCGTACGACCGCGAATCCTCCGCGTTTCTTCCCCTGAACCATTCCACCCAGGCATTTGTCATGGTACAATCCCGTATACTGCCGGTGCCGGGCTGGAAGGAAAAAACCGGCCGCTTGTCCCTCCTTCAGGATTTTTCACCGGGCCGGTAATGGAGCCGGTTATCATCAGAGCATCCCCCGGGCCTGATCGATAAGCTCGATCGTATAATGGTGGGGATAGTCAATTTTTTTAAAGGGTATAGTCCCTAAAATGTAAAAACCAAAACGGGTTTCCCGGATTTGGTTCGTATAGAGAAAATTCAGCATGGCACTGATGGACCGGCAGGATGTCCAGGACAGGTGATGAAATTGTGCAATGTCCCGTGCAGTTACGACTGCCCGCGTGATTTTTTTCGTGAGTAGATAGGCACAGATGAGATGAGCACAGGTATATCGCCGTTTCGAATCCGTCCGCCTGTGTCCCATTTCCGGCTCCTTTCATTCATTTCTCATGCCTCATTGGGCCCTCATGAGAAATAGTTTCTTATTGCAGGCAGATTTTAAAAATGCGCGAATTTCTCAGGAATTTCCAAAAAATGTTCTGGCACTCATGGATGAAACGAAGACCTGTCCTGTGGACCGGCCCTCACAATTGTCTCACAAGACCTTCCCTTCAATCCGGGGCCGGACACCAGAGGCAGGACAAAAGAGGAAACGATCCTCTTACCCCGTCACCACCACATCATACACCGCGTGCCACTGCCCGGGCGAATACGACCGCACCACCCTTTCCGTCACGGATGCCCCGCCCAGCTCCCGGATACGATCCAGGTGCTCGCCTTCCGCTGAAACCAGCGAATAGAAATGGATCGTGCCCCCGGGCCGGACGAGCCGGAACGCTTCCGGTAAAAATGCTGTCCCGGCAAGCGGGAGGTTCATCACGATCCGGTCGAACTTCCACGGCAGGATTCTTTCGAGCCGCCGGGCATCCGCAAGGAGAGGGAGCACATTTTGAACCCGGTTCCTTTCGATATTTTCGATCATCAGGAGGGCAGCCTGCGGGTTGAGATCCACTGCCACTACGAGCGCTGCCCGCGGGGCGAGCGTGATCGCAAACGGCCCGACACCGGCGAACATGTCGAGCACGAGCTCGTGCTCCTGTACCTGCGCAAAAATTCGCTGCCGCTCGGTCGAGAGCCGGGCGGAGAAATAAGCGCCGGCAAGATCCACCACAAACCGGTGCCCGTGCTCGACGACTTCTGTCCGGGTAACTGGCATTCCCGCAAGCACCGCGTACCCGCGGGTCCGGTACTTGCCCGAGACCTCGCTTGTCGGAAAGAGCACCGTGTGGAGCGACGGGCGGGAGGCAAGGATCAGCGCCGCTCCTTTTGAATCGTTCTCCTGCATGATCGCAATCCCGCCCACCTGTTCGTGACGGGAGAGCTCGGTGCGGCCCGGCTGCTCCGCAAATTCGTACCGTGTCGCACCTTCGCGTTCCTCCAGCACCGGGAAAACAAGTTCATCGCCATCGTGCAGCACTTTGAGCGTGACGTCCAGTGCTCCCTCACCGATGAGCGCCTGCCGGGTCAGCTCGCCCTGCCGGACCGGCACCCGTATCCCCCATTGTTCGACTGTCATCCCGCAACCACTGCACTCATAACATTACACGTGTAACATTTATTCATGGCTGGTGATGGTGAGCACCGGGACGCGGCAGGGAGCGGGCGGGACGGCCCGGACCGTGAGACAGAGGCACAAATCCATACCAAACTCAAGGCAGGCGAAATCAGGCTCTACGAACTCGAAAAGCAGCTGGCCCCGGTCGATGCCGTCCGGGTACGGCGCGGGTTCATCGAACACGAGACCGGGACAACGCTTGAGAACATCGGTATCTTCTCCATCGATGTCGACCGGGCGGCGACGAGGAACTGCGAGAACATGATCGGCGCAGTCCAGGTGCCAGTCGGTGTTGCCGGGCCGCTTGCCATTAACGGTGAATACGCGAAGGGCTCCTTCTGGCTGCCGCTTGCAACAACCGAAGGCGCACTGGTCGCCTCGGTCAACCGGGGGGCGGGGGCAATCACCAAATCAGGCGGGGCAGAGGTGCGTATCCTGCACGACGGCATGACACGGGCGCCGGTCTTTGCGGCAACAGGGGTCGGGCATGCAAAGAAGATCGCAGACTGGGCCGAAGCCCACAAAGACGATCTCGCCGCTATCGCTGCGACCACCACCTCGCACGGGAAGATGACCGGCCTTGTCACCTTTGTCGCCGGCACAAGCGTCTTTGTCAGGCTCGAATTCGATACCAAGGACGCGATGGGCATGAACATGGTCACCATCGCAAGCGCTCAGGTAGCTGACGAGATCGCGAAAAACACCGGCGCACGGCTGATCGCACTCTCGGGGAACATGTGCGCAGATAAGAAGCCGGCCGCAATCAACGGGATTTTAGGCCGGGGGCGCAGCGTAGTCGCGGGCGTGGCGCTCACTCACGAGCTCGTTGAGAAGGTACTTAAGACCGATGCGGCCACGATGATCGAGGTGAACTACCGGAAAAATCTCATCGGCTCGGCCCGGGCCGGGGCCATGGGGTTCAACGCCCATGCAGCAAATGTCGTCGCAGCGATGTTCATTGCCTGCGGGCAGGATGCCGCCCACGCGATTGACGGCAGTACCTGTATGACAACAATCGACGCAACGGAGACCGGCGTGTATGTTGCCGTCACCCTGCCGTCGCTCCCGGTCGGCACGGTCGGTGGCGGGACCGGGGTCGATACCCAGAACGAGTGCCTGAAGATCCTCGGTGTTGCCGGCGGTGGGACACCCCCGGGTGCAAACGCGAAGAAGTTTGCCGAGATCGTCGGGGCAGGGGTCCTCGCCGGGGAACTCTCGCTTATCGGCGCACTTGCCGCCCAGCACCTTGCCCGCGCCCACCAGGAACTGGGACGGGGAGTCAAACGATAAGGCCGGCCCAAACTTGTTCTCTTTTTCCCTGCCCGAACAGAAAATTTCTCCTTTTTTCCTGCTCTGTATAAGACCTCTTTTGAAAATTATGCGCCCCCCTTACGCCAGCCTGCCCCCGAGGGGGCGGGGGCGTATACGATGCCTCTGTATTACCTGTGTCGGGGTACTAACATGAGTACAGGTAATACAACACTATCGCAACCGGGGGTGCCACAGCGGCGGGGGCGAAGGCAGGGATTGCCGGAGACCTAAAAGAGCGTTTTTACAAACCCCATTTTGGATTTCAACAGAGCACTTTTTTTCTTTTGTGCCCGATCGGGTTTGTACCGGCACCTGCCAGCCGGTGATGCGGGGGTCACAGGGATACAAAGTGATCTGCCGCATCCGGGCATGACCGAGCAATTTACGTTATAAAAATGATCGAACAGCAGGGTAACCTCAAGCGATCATTTACAAAAATGGATCGTGTGACCCCCCTCAGGGTCCCGCTTTTTTGACCGGATTTTTGTCGGGTCCCGGGCAGATTTCACGATGGAAGAACTGGCAGAATGGGAGAACCGGAATACGGGAAATGGATGCAGGGGGTCACATAGCGACAAAGTGCCGGCACGGGGAACTCGTGGAGGTGAATCAGAACCGGAACCACTTCATCATCACGATTGCATCCTCGCCGTTTTTATAGTAACCGCCGACCTGGAAGACATTTTCATACCCGAGGCGGCGGTAGAACCGCTGGGCAGGAGCATTTGACTCCCGTACTTCGAGCTGGGAGCCGGTCGCCATCTCCAGCGCAAACTGGTGTTCGAGCCGGATTACAAGTGCACGGCCAATCCCCCGCCGCTGGAACCGGGAACCGACGGCAAAATTGCAGATGTGGCCGTAGATGTTCTCTCCCGTATCCTCAAGCGCCCCGACAATAAAACCTGCAACCTGCCCCTCGCTTACCGCCACAAAAAAGGTAGTCGGGTAATAGGAGAGCGCCTCGGAGAACGTCATCTTGTCCCATGCATCGACAAACGCTTCGAGTTCGAGCGCGTAAATCGCTTCGACATCTGCCGGGCCCGCCCTCCTGATGAAAGGCTGGGCCGCCGGGGGGATGATATCGTTGGATCGGATCATGGAAATTGTTCCTTCTTCGTGCAGTAACATCAGTTACCCCGCGGTACAATAAGGATTGCGGATAAAGGATGGGTCAGACGAGGGCTCCGCGTGCGGGTGTCTTTGATTATATATGTGACCGTGCCTAATTATGAGAGGTAGAACGCCCTCCCCCGGGTTTTGGTTGATATCATGGTAACGATCTATCGTTTTGCTGCGGTGCGCCCCACGCCTGCCGATGCCCAGTCCATCGCGGCAGTCCCGTACGACGTGGTGACCGCGGACGAAGCGCGTGCAATCATAAGGGAAAACCCGGACAGTTTCCTGACCGTAAGCAGATCCGATGCGGAACTCCCTGATCTTTCCCCGCACGATGACCGGGTCTACGACCGGGCGCGTGACAATTTTACTGCACTGCAGGAAAGCGGCCGGATGAGAAAAGATGAGCGGCTGTCGATGTACATATACCGGATACAGCAGGACGGCGAGATCTTTATCGGCCTGTGCTGCTGTCTTGACGTCGAAGACTACCGCAGGAACAATATCCGGCGCCACGAACAGACCCGGTACGACAAGGAAGAGGATCGCACCCGGCATATCGATGCGGTCAAAGCCCATGACGGACCTGTCGTACTCCTGTACCAGGATGCCGGCGACCTTTTCTGCTTCATCGAGACACTGATCGCAGGACAGAAAACGCCGGATGCGGAGGTACACACGCCCGGGGGATCCATTCACCAGATCTTCAGGATCACCGAACCGCAGGTGCTTGACGGGCTCGAGCACCGGTTCCGGAAGATCCAGAACCTGTATATTGCGGACGGCCACCACCGGGCAAAGGCGGCGGTCAACCTTGCCAACCGGAAACGTGCGGCCGGACTTCCTGTCGATGGTGAGATCAGCCGGTTCATGGGCGTGCTCTTCGCCCACGACCGGGTCAGGATCCACGGGTACAGCCGGCTGCTCGCGGATCTCGGCCCCTACACCCCGGAGACTTTCCTGTCCGGGCTCAGGAAACGGTACACGGTCAACCCGTACGGGCATGTGGATGGCAGCGGCTACAATATCCGGCCGCACATCGCATCGCCGGAGAACTATCACATCATGCACCTTTATCTCGAAGGTACGTGGTATGAATGTTGTCGGCCTGTCGATAAGGATGCAGGGTCCATTGACGTGCTGGACGTTGCGGTACTCCAGAAACACGTGCTCGAAGAGATGCTGGGCATCACCGATCCCCGGGGCGACGCCCGGCTCCAGTACCTTGGGGGGGCCCGGCCGGTCTCGGATCTCGAAAAACTCGTGGATGCTGGAACCTACCGGCTTGCCTTTGCGATGCAGCCGGTCCGGGTCGGGACGGTGCTCTCGATTGCCAATGCAGGCGGAATCATGCCGCCCAAATCCACGTGGTTTGAGCCAAAGCTCCTGAGCGGGCTTGTCATCCATTCTTTCGTGTGACAAAAGGAGGGAACGGGAACCTGTACCTTTATTGTTTTTCCCGGCGAGGGTCTATGATATGATTACCCTCGCACTTCCCAAGGGCAGCCTTGAGGCGCAGACCCTCCAGCTCTTCAAGGAGGCAGACCTCGAAGTCAGGCGCACCGACCGCGATTACAATCCCTGTATCGATGATCCCCGTATCGGCAAGATAAAGATCCTGCGCCCGCAGGAAATTCCCACCTATGTAGACAAGGGTTATTTTGATCTGGGCATCTCCGGCCTCGACTGGGTCCGCGAGACCGGCGCTGATGTTGTCGAGGTAGCGGCCCTTACGTACAGTAAAACCGGCGAGGGCAACGTGAAGATCGTGATCGCCGTCCACCGGGACGAGCCCATAGATAAGGCCGCACAGATCCGGCCCGACAGCCGTGTGACCACGGAATACCCCGAGCTCACCAGAAAATTCTTTGCCGATCTGGGGATTCCCGTCCAGCTCTTCCATTCCTTCGGCGCATCGGAGGCAAAAGTGCCCGACCTCATGGACGTGGTCGTGGACCTGACCGAGACGGGGACAACGCTTCGGAAGAACGGCCTCAAGATCATCGGGCAGATCATGGAGTCGCACACGGTGATCATCGCGAACCGGGCTGCCTGGGCAGACCCCGACAAGCGACGGGCGATTGAAGAGATCAAGACCCTGCTTTTCGGAGTTCTTGAAGCACGGCACAAGGTGCTCCTCACGATGAACGTTCCGACCGCTGCACTGGAAAAGATCGTCTCGGTACTCCCGGCGATGAAGAAGCCAACCGTCAGCCGGCTCCACGGTATCGAATACTACAGTGTCCAGACGGTTGTGAAGAAAAGCACGGTCAACGAACTGATTCCGAAACTGAAAGGGTGCGGGGCGGAGGATATCCTCGAGATCCCGATTGCAAAGATCGTGGTGTGACACCAGTGACTTGAGAAAACCCCACCTTTCTTCAGTTCGAGAGCCCATCCCGGATGTGACAGGGCTTGCCGACATTTGGCAAAACTCCCCCGGTTGCTGCCGCACCTCCCTGAAACACTGAAAACAGCATTCTTCTAAAACCAAATTTATATCCCTTACCCTGTCCATACGCCATTAAGGAAGTTTATGTTCAGGCGTCTGATTCTCGTTCTGGCGGTCGTAGTTGCGGCTTTTCCGGACACCGTCGTTCCGCTCCCCGTTTTATCAACCCCAACAGCATTCGGACGCGAACACTCCATGAGCCACTCTTGGGGTTGCTGTGATAACCCGGCGTATTCCCTATGGGCAAAGTCAGCCCCTCATCACCCCCGTGGGGAATTTGCGGTTACTCATACCCGGAGTAACAACAGGAGCGCTGAGCATCCCTCATGATCGATGATACCGCTAACCTTTCCATTGACTTTTTAGCTGGTTTTACCATCTTTATTATTGCGTTTATCTATGTAGCCACCTTGATCCCCGGTCTTTTTCTCGGTCTTCAGAGTAACACCATCGATTATAATGCAGTTGCTTACCGCACCGGGGTCATTCTGGTGGAAGATCCCGGCTCACCTGTGTCATGGGAGATCCCCGGGATTTATTCTGATTATTACATACAGACCAACAGCATCCGGTTTGGACTCGCTCTCTCAAAAGATACCCCCAATATCTTGTCTGTGCAAAAAGTGAACCGGTTTTTCTGCAGCACGTTTGTGTATCCACAGGATTATCGTTCACGGGCCATTTTTGGCGATTATCCCTACCTGTTCAATATTTCCCTCCAGCTTTCCGGGGACAATACCACAAAATCAATTGGGGATATCCGGCCTGACGGGTATGGGTACATCCGGCGGGTGGTGCAACTGAAAGGGTGGAGCAACGCTACGATTGGCAGCGCAACTATCAATGCACTGCACCTCAATTCAACTGCCAATGTTACGACCCATGTCTTTTCCATCCAGATAAACTCTACAGACCTGCTGGATAATGCCACGAACCCTTCCTGCAATAATCCCCTGTACCAGATCAATCCATGGGAGGATCAGATCATGGTAAACCTGACCGATCTCAATACCCTGTATTATGATAACTCCCATCCCCCCAATGTCACTCTGTCAAGAATCACAATCCTTAAAGCACAACAATCGCAATCGTATCCGAGCCCGCCTCTTTCAGTTCTTGAAGATTTCAACAGCGGCTCTTCTCTGTCCGGTGTGCCGCCCTTTTATGTATATGCCGATGGCAATTCTACACACGAAAGTACGCTTCCCGTTAATGTCGCAGACAACCTGTCCCTGGTGTTTACCCCCGGATTTTTTTACCAGATGGGAAATAATAATCTTTATCAGCTGGATACGACCACCCAGTTGTACGTCAATTTGACATTCCAGCTGGATAACAACGACTGGTATCTTAACAACACGGCGAGCGAACCATTTGAGTACAACTATAATCCCGCATATGTTACTCAGCCCGGTTTACGCAGCGGGGTAATGGAGATTGCAGTATGGTGAATCATGAAGGGCAGTTGTATACCATTGAAGGGGTTGCCGCCGGGGTACTCATGATTTTTACTGCATATCTCGTGATGAGCACAACCACCGTATATACCCCCGGGGATACCCATATCAGCGACATGCAGCTGGAACAGCTGGGGACGGACGCGCTACAGATGATGAACACACCTGTCAACGGTGTGCAGTCGGAGAGCCCGCTGCAGACCATCGTTGAACAGAATAACGGTACTGCCTTCAATACGATGTTCCTGAATTATGTAAATAATGAAACGGGATCAAAAACCGATAATCTCCATTATACTGCTTCGGTTACCTACCGAAACACGACGGACACGAATCCAAACGCTACGTGGAATTACCCTCTTGCATCGAACCGCAATCTCACCGGCGTTGAACATCCGGTCCGGGTGACCGAATGGGTAATTGTTGACACAACGCTGCCCCCCGGGGCTCCGTATTCTCCGGAAGAGAGGGCAGTTCTTGTGGAGGTGCTCCTGTGGCGGGACTAAACGAGGACGCGCAATGGATTGTTCTGATGGGGTTCGTCGTGAGTTTCAGCTTATTTTTCCTCGCCATGGTCCTCAACCAGTCCACGGTCGTTGGCCAGACCACGGCGGAGAGCGTCCTGGACTTCCCGAAAAATGACATCCGTGACCTGAGGACGGTCATTATCCAGTCGGTTTACCAGGAAAATGTTGACGATTCGGTAATAAACAACGATATTGTATCCATTGCATTAGCCAGGAAAGGCGCGATAGTGAATTATTCTAGCTACACCCAAGGGAGCTATACCTATATCAACATACATTACGATAACGGAGTGACGGTGTATAATGAGACGTGGGCATCCCCGTGACCATCCCCATGAGTCCGGCGTGGCGACTCTCATCGAGTACGTGATGGTGAGCGGGGTTCTCATGGTCCTTTTTGTCATCATGCTGCTGCTGGTGAATGCCAACTTCATGGTGGAGCCGGCAGATACCCTGAGCTATTATGCATTCACCGACATTGGTAACGGCGTCTCTACACGGATTGTCGATGTATATAGCATCGCCCCGCAGAACGGAACGCTTGTGACACAATTTAACCTTCCGGACGATATAGGGGGAGAGAATTATTTTGTTGACATCGAACCGAGCGCCAACCAGAATGATCAGGATATCGTGGTATGGCGGGACGCTGTTTCGAGCAATATCAGCCTTTCCGGGATTGACCTTACATCACAAGGGATCGCCACGGGAAATACGACAGGCAGTGGGATAAACAGGATTACGTACAATTCAGGCGGGTTTTGATTATGTGCGCAGCTAAAAACCTCAAACGAGGGGGCGATGGGGGAGTATCTGAAGTGCTCGGGTTCCTCCTCATATTTACCATTATCATTGCCGGTATCGGGCTCGTAACGCTGTACGGCTATCCGATGCTCCTGCAACAGCAATCCAGTGCCAATGAGAAGATCATGGAAAAGAACATGATCGTGCTGCAAAACGATCTCAAAAGTCTCTCTTATAACATGGTACCGTATTCAGAAACCTCCCTTAACGTAGGTGGCGGGACGCTGACCGTGTACAACATGAGTTACAGCCTGCAAACTTCATCGAATTTCACGATTTCAGATACATCAGGCATCATCAATCCTCCGGTCACATTCCAACCAGGGGACATGCGGTATGAATCGACCGGCGCCCAGACCGAAATCTCGCTCGAGAACGGTGCCGTGGTCATGCGGATGCTTGCAGAAAATGGATCCACGATGCTTGCCGAGCCCCGCTGGTTCTACGATGCCCCGACCAGCACCGCTGTCATATACCTGATTGGATTCAATACCACAGATGTCATCGCGCGGAGCGGAGTCGGGACCGTGGCAATGGAACTTGACCAGACCAACTATACGGTCTATTCCATTCCTCCCGGGGACACGGTTACGGTACAGTATACGCCGAATCCATCTGTCGATTATTCCGTTGCATGGGGGAATTACTTCACAAATACTGTGGGATTGAATGCCGTGAGTAACGGGGTGTACGCATTCCCCTCTAATGTGAATACGCTGGTTGTCTACCGGTATGAAATAAGGGTAAAATCGGTGTAAAAAGAGCAGAGTGCGGCCATAATAATGTAACCAATAGTTTCTGAGATAAAATTTTTAACAGTACTGAACGGATTACTTTGAGACAGAGTTCATCCTTGTCTTGCAACCATTTGCCGGAGAAGAGTGGTGCATATTAATGGTACTGCTGACTGCAAATCCATACCAAAATTTGCCATAGGCCGAAAATACTTTCTTGAAATAAATAAATTCTGCGCAATTTTGAGAGACTCCACAAACAAAATTTCTGCTCTGTAGAAAACCTTCACCCGGAGAAATTGTAGAAATCTGTGAATGTTACAGACGATCATTTTGTTAGCGATTTCTTTCGTCTGA
>NZ_JBKQWO010000041.1:0-34493 GCF_052325125.1 Methanoregula sp.
CCTGGATGTGCTGCAGCATCAGGATACAGTTTTCCATTGTTTTTTCGGGATTTGGCATGGTATCACCTACCGCGTACCTGTAGTTAATACGTAGAACTCGCATATATAGTTTGAATATTAACCAGACGGTGAAGTATGCCCGAAAAGAAAGACGACGAGATCATGGCCGAGTATCTCCTGAAAGGGGGAAAGATGCTCGAAAAGGTCTGCCCGGTCTGCGGCTGCCCGATGTTTGAGTACAAGAAGAAGACCTTCTGTGTTGTCTGCGCCGAGAAAGATGCCGCGGCAAAGCTTGCGAAGAACGCAAAGGCCCCTTCAGCACCGGCAGCAGCAGCAGCAGCGACCCATTCCCACGAACACGACGCAGAGTGTTCCTGCGGCGGGGACCATGAAGCCGGGCCCTGCTCATGTGAGGATGGGGAGGGGGGTATGCTTGCCGAAGAAATTGCGATGACGGTTCATGCGCTCTGCGAACGGATCAACAACGAAAAAGACCCCAACCATATCCTGACGCTTATGACCGCGGTAAAGACCGGGGCCGAGGCACTTGAGATTTTGTGCCGGTTGTAGGATCGGCACGTTCCATAGATTTTTTGCCGGGCTGGTTTCCCCGGATCTTTTTTTCCCTGCTCCGCGAGTGCCAGTCCTGTCAGTATGCCTCACAAAATCTTCACATGACGACCGGTTTCCGTATTTCCCCATACGAGGGCTCATTCTCATAAGTGTGCCCCGGAGCACGGCGGGGCGGCTTGCCAATGCCGGATTTACCGATGAGAATACGAGTCTTCCCACCCCCTTTTGGGGTCGCTCGGGCGCCTCGTCGGGCTCGCTGGGCAGATTACCTGTTTCTTGGCTGGCAGGTAATTGAGGCCGCCGCGGGGCACTCATCGGGGCGGCGGCAGGGCATCGCTATGTTCTGGAAAGGATTTATGAAAAATAATTGGAGGAGAAAAAACGTCGGCCTCATTTACCCATACCTTCTCCGGCACAGCTCGAAGATTTTCCCGCCCGTCTTCTCGCCGATTCCCTTCACCGCGACCAGTTCCTCTGATGAAGCATTCGCAATCCCCTGGATAGAGCCAAAATGCGCGAGAAGGAGCCGGGCGTTCTTCATGCCGATCTCGGGAAACGCGGAAACAATATACTCCTGCTCATCTTTTGCCGACTTAAACGATTTATGCGGGTGGGTCTTGCGCTCGCCGCGTTCACGCTCCTCGCGCTTTGCGATCACAAAGAGCATCCTGGCGGTCTCCAGCTCGTCCCTCGTAAAGAGCAGGGTGATGCCCATATCGATGGCAAGCGCCGCAAGCACCCCCCGGAGAGCATTCGGGTTCATGTCCCTTTGCGTGTAAATGTCGCCACCCTCGATCACCATAACCGGCCGGGGCACAGCGTCGGCAAGCGCCTTTGCCTGCCCGAGAAGGTCACGGTTGATGAGAGTGTCGACAAAGTCCCGCGCGGTCTTGCGCTCGACGAGGATGCGGTCGCCGATCGCGTAGTCTCCCTGTGGCAGGCGTTCAAGCCGGATCGCCGCCCCCATGCCGGACAGTTCCTCGACGACTTTCGAAGAGGTTTCGCGATCGTCGATCCGGATCGCCGGGCCCTGCGGAGTGAACTCTTCAATCTGGGTCTGTTCAGCCACGACCGGTTGCTGGGCAGCGATTCCCTGCCCGCTCATCTGATGCAGGTTCTTCTGCATACGGCGCTCCTTGGACTGGCTCACGAACCGGTACACGTCGTCCGATGTGCCCTTGGTGGTGAGCACCACGACCCTTCCCGCTCCGGATCGGCCGGTCCGCCCCTTGCGCTGGATGGACCGGATCTCTGACGGCACCGGCTCGTAGAAGATCACGAGATCGGTGGAGGGGACATCGAGGCCCTCCTCCCCGACCGAGGTTGCGATGAGCACCTTAAACTCCCCTTCCCGGAACCGGGTGAGGGCAGCGATCTGCTTCTTCTGCGAGAGCCCTTTCTCCGCATCCTTTGTGGCCTGCCCCACGAACCGTTCGCAGGAGATCCCGTTTCTGGTCAGGTAATCGACAAGGATCTGGACGGTATCCCGGAAGGTGGCAAAGATGATGATGCGGCTGTCGGGATGGCTTGCGAGCTGCTCTTTTACGATATCGAGGACGATGGCGGGTTTGGGATGGAGTTCGCCGGTCCAGGAGAGCGTCTGCTCATAAAGGGTGCGGAAGGCCGGGTCCCTGCTCAGCCGCTGGCTGGCCTTGCTCCCCCCCGGCCCGGTCCCTTCAGCAACCAGTTTCGCGATGTACCCCTTAAAGACCTCGCTTCCCTGCGATTCTGCAAGGGTTACGGCATGCTTGAGCTTGAGGCACTCCGCGTACACCGATGCTGCCGAGTATCCCGCCGGGTCGCGGTTCTGGATCCTCTGCTGGATCTGGGCGTTGATGCCGTTTAAGTCTTTCATCGAAAGGTGATCTCTTTTCGGGACGGAAAAGCCGAGCGAGGCAAGGAGCGCCAGCCGGTCGTCGATGAGGGTATGGATGGCATGGATGGTGCTTTTGAGTTCCCCGGGAAGGTCGATCTGGTGTATTCCGATGTCGCGCTCGTAGACATAGGGGCGGACATCAGGGTCATTTTCGGTCCTGTTCTCGATCTGGGTGATACCGAGGTTTGCACAGACCTCCTGCACCTTCTCCTGCACGCCACCCGGTGATGCGGTCATGGCGAGGATGAGGGGTTTTGCTGCGGTGTCGTGATAGCGCCGGGCCAGAAATACGTACGCGTAGTTGCCCACCGCCCGGTGGCATTCATCGACAATCATGAGGGTCACATCCTGCAAGGTGTAGCGCCCCGCGATGAGATCGTTTTTGACCACCTGTGGTGTCGCGAAGATTACTTGCGCCCGCTCCCAGTCTGCTGTGCGTTCCTCAGGCGGAGCTTCCCCGGTAAACATTGCAAACGGGGATATGCCGGGGCCGGCCGGGCTCTTTGCAATTAAAAATCTCTCAAAAAACCGGAGGTGCTGCTCCACGAGCGGCTTTGTCGGGGCCAGCATCAGCACCCGGCCCCCCTCGTTGTAAATCCGGGATGCAGCTACCAGCAGGGCGATGGCTGTCTTCCCGAGCCCCGTCGGGAGGATCACCAGCGTATTCGCATCCAGTGCCTTCATCGCAATCGCAAGCTGGTATTCCCGTGACTCGATGCTGTCGGGACGGATGAGGGGATGGCTGATGCAGGGCATGTTTCTGATGAGGATTTGATCTCGCCGGGTAATATAGGGAATTGTGGGGGAGCCTCATAACGAGGAGTTTCAATAGGGCTCCACGCGGGGGGTGGTGGGATACATCAATCACTTATTATCGCGGCAGACCAGCGTAATAGGAGGGAGCCCGCCCCCTTCGGGGGTCGCTCGGGCGCCTCGTCGGGCCCTCGCTGGGCAGATTACCTGTTTTGTTAGAGTGGAAGGAAAGGTAATTGAGGCCGCCGCGGGGCGTCCTTCGGGGCGGCGGCAGGCATCGCAAATCAAAGAAAAGTACATAAGCTCTTGATGAGGTGCAATTGTAGAAATGTAAAACCAAAAAAAGGATTTTTTATCCCAAGTCCTCGAACTTCTTTTCACCCTTGATGAGAGCCCCCAGCATCTCCGGTATCTTATCGATGGCCACTCTCACCTGCTTCATGCTGTCCCGGTCCCTGATGGTGACCGTGTGCGTCTCCTTCGATTCGTAATCGACCGTGATCGCAAACGGGGTGCCGATCTCGTCCTGGCGGCGGTAGCGGCGGCCAATCGCACCGGAGTCGTCGTATTCCGCGAGGATGCCCTGGGTCTGGAGAATCGTCGTGATCTCCTTTGCGAGCGTGTCAAGCCCGTCACGGGACATGAGCGGGAAGACCGCGACCTGGACAGGGGCGACCTGCGGGGAGAGCCGGAGCACTACGCGTTTCTCGCCGTCAGCAGTGTCTTCGTCGTAGGCTTGTTCGAGAACGGCATAACACATCCGGTCGATCCCGTACGAGGGCTCGATTACGTGGGGCACGACCTCTTCGCCCCGGATATCCACGACCTCGTCCCTGACTTCGAACAGGTCGGCCGGGATATGGATCGTCTCGCCATCCACGGTGACATCTGCGCCTTCCGCGGTCGGCGTGGCGGTTTCAAGGGCGGCGAAGATTGCCTTTGCTTTCTGCCGGTACTGCTTGCCCAACACCCCCATGTTCGGAATGATGCGCCGGCGTTCGACTTTCCTTGGCGTGTCGTACTGGATGAAGACGGTCATCGAGGTGCCGCTCTGCTTTGCATGGGCGTTGAGATCGTAATTCGTCCGGTCGGCAATCCCGACGGTCTCGACCCAGCCGAATCGCCCCGAAAATACTTCTGCGTCCCAGCAGTCGGTTGCATAGTGCGCCCTCTCATCGGGGAGGTGCTGGCGGAACCGGAGCCGGTCCGGCCGGATCCCGACCGTGACCAGCAGTTCGTGGGTGAGAGCGACATAGTACGCGACGTACTCGTTCGCGATAATGCCCTTATCCACCGCCTCACGCATCGACATCTCGACCGCAGGTTCGCAGTTCTGCTGGTGGGTATACGTCAGGAGGGGCATCCGGTAATTTGTGTATCTCTTAAAGGCCGGGTGACGGTTTTTCTCGTCAGGGTGGACAAATATTTCGGCTTCTGCCTGTGTGAACTCCCGGAGCCGGATCATACCCTGCCGGGGAGATATCTCGTTCCGGTAGGACTTGCCAATTTGTACCGCGCCAAAGGGCAGCTTGTCCCGGTAGAACCGGAGCAGCCGGCCAAAGTCCACAAACATCCCCTGCGCAGTCTCGGGACGGAGGTAGCCGACCCGCTGCGAACCGGGCCCAATCGAGGTCTGGAACATCAGGTTAAAGTTGTAGACGTCGACATTCCCGAGGACTTCCCCGCAGGCAGGACATGTGCACCCTGCGATCGCGGCTGCAAGGGTCTCGTTGTCCATGGTCGCCGCCCTGCACACTCCGCCGCCTTCGGCCACGTGGTCTGCCCTGAGGTATTCCTTGCAGTGCGGGCACTGGCACATCTTGTCGGAGAATCCCTTCACGTGCCCGGACGCAATAAAGACTGCTTCCTGTGCAATCGTCGGGCATTCGATCTCGTAATATCCTTCCTGGACGACGTAAAAATGCCGCCAGATATTCTCGATCCGCCGTTTCATCATTGCGCCGAGCGGGCCGTAATCGATAAAACCGGCCACCGCCCCGTAACATTCCGAGGTGGGCCAGATAAACCCCCGGCGCCTGGCCAGATCCATCACATTCTCAAAAACATCACTCATGCAGGATCCCTGATACTATCGTCTCTTATACAGTTACACGACTCCTGACAAAAAGGCTCGTGTCCGGTTCCCGCGGGTATCCCCGCCTTACCCCTTTCGAAGTGCTGGAAACGATTACAGGGTATCCGGGATATCCCCGCCCGGATCCTGGATTTTTTTGCAAAAAAACAACAAGTGGCCAGATCTATGATCCAGACTCAAATAAAAGGTTTCTGGTCAAAAGAACAGTAAAGATAGGATTAAATAGTTGACGAAGTATTGTATATCCTAATCCCAAGATGGGGTATGCAATGACGGAAGACAAACGAAAAACACAGCTGCTGGAACTTTTCAGCACCATGTCGGGCAAGACCAAGATTGTCGAGCCGATGAAAAACATTCATGGCACCCTCAGGGATAGCGATGCGATTGAACGCGAGGTCGCGCTGGTGATGCGGGAGATCATCGAGGAGGGAATTTTCAAGACCTCGCTCAAACCGATCCAGCTCGCCAAGCTCGTCACCTCGTTTTACGCGGGAAAGAACGACACCGAGATCGCACGTGAGCTTGGTGATGAGAAACTCAGTAAGACCGTCGCCCGGGCACGGGTCAGGCTCAAGCTTTTCCGGGAACTCGATTTCAGGATGCCGTTTGACAAGGCGAAGATGGAAGACCTCGTCGCATCGGGCAAGACCATGAAGGAAGTCTCCGATGAACTCGGTGTCAGCCCGTCCACGCTGCGGGAATACCGGCATGTAATCGAGGAACAGGAAGATCCTACCATCGATCCGTATATCAACCGCATCCGTGACGTGATGGAAGACCGCGACCTTTCCGAACAGATGACGCGGAGCGCCACTTCGGACACATTGGGCGAATCCATCGATATTACTGAAGCGGAACTGATCGATGTAACATAAACACATCCCGTGTAGCATTCCGGAATTTCTTTTTTTTTAAATGATGCCGGCAGCTTAACCGGTCCGGGACTGCTTCGCACCCGCTCAACATAATAATATTCATCCCTGCAAACTCCCCATCAGCATGTATGCAACTCACCTGGCTCGGCCATGCCTGCGTGCTGCTCACCGGTACAAAAAAAGTCCTTATCGATCCCTTCATACCGGATGGCAGTGTTGCCCGGACAAACCCGGACCTCGTCCTTGTCACCCACGGGCATTACGACCACCTGGGCGAAGCCGTCGCCCTCAAAAAAACGACAGTTGCCATTGGTGAAATCGCAAAATACCTCATGGAAAAGGGCGTTACCGCCGAAGGGATGAATATTGGCGGGACCATTACCCTTGACGGTGTCACGATTACTATGACACCGGCGCTGCATTCATCCCGGATCGATGATACATCCATGGCAGGAAATGCCGGGGTGGCAGCGGGTTTTGTGGTACGGATGGATGGCGTCTGTGTATACCATGCAGGTGATACCGCCCTCTTTTCCGATATGCGCCTGATTGGCGATCTCTACCATCCCGATGTTGCTCTCCTTCCCATTGGCGGGAGATACACGATGGGGACGAGAGAAGCGATGATGGCAGCAAATTTTATCGGGGCAAAGATCGTGATACCGATCCACTATAATACGTGGGATCGGATAGCAGCAGACCCGGTATCCTTCAAAACGGCTATCGAACGGACAACGGATCTCACCGTAAAAATTCTCATCCCCGGTGAGAGTGTCGAAATTAACCCCGAAGTATAAACGAATTAATCCCTGTAAAATATATTTTTCGTCCGTTGTGCGAACACCGGTCTGCCGGTGAGAAATTCCTCGTTCATGTGCTGGCATTTCCCGGTATCCCACAGAAAGGGTACTTCCAGAAGTTTTTATGCATTCAATGAGAACTACACTCGATTGAAATGAAAAAGCACCGGCCGCATCTCCATGATATCGATCTCAGATCCATCGCGTGGCATGCCATGGAAAAATACGGTTTTGAATCCCGGTTCCCCACACAGGTGATGGATGAGGTCAACGCGATGCAGGAGCGGATCTACAGTGATATACCCGAAGGCTTCCGTGATCTCCGTGCACTCCTGTGGTCTTCGATTGATAACCACGATTCACAGGACCTCGACCAGCTGGAATACTGCGAGCGCAATCCTGAAGGCACGATCCGGGTCCGGGTCGCCATAGCAGATGTCGACTCCTACGTACAGAAGCAGTCACCCACCGATGAATATGCAGCTCACAACGGGACATCGGTCTATACCGGTATCCTTACCTTTCCGATGCTGCCGGACCGGCTCTCACACGGGATTACCTCCCTCCTGCAGGATAAAGACCGGTTGGCAGTTATTATTGAGTTTGTCGTGCAGCGCGACGGGAGTTTCTCTCCCGGAGAGGTGTACCGGGCACTGGTCCGGAACAAGGGAAAACTGGTGTACGAGACGGTGGGAGAGTGGCTGGAGGGTACCGGCCCCCTCCCGAAAAGTATAAAGGATGTCCCGGGTCTCGAAGAACAGCTTCGTCTCCAGAACGATGCGGCACAACTTCTGCGGAAATACCGCCGTGAACAAGGGGCTCTTGAGTTCGATACCCTGGAGGCAGAGGTGGTCATGGAAAATGGCGAGATACAGGGGCTGGTTACCCGTACGCCGAACCCGGCCCGGGCATTAATTGAGGAGTTCATGGTCGCGGCAAACGGTACGATGGTTGCCCGGCTGGGAGCTGCCGGTGTCCCGATGATCCAGAGAGTCGTAAAATCTCCGAGGAACTGGGCCGGGATTATCCTTGCTGCGGCAAACCTTGGGGAGACCCTGCCGGAGAAGCCGGATGCAAAAGCACTTGCAAAGTTCCTCATGAAAGAAAAAACCGTCGATCCGCTGCATTTCCCTGACCTTTCCCTTGCCGTGATAAAACTGATGGGGCCCGGCGAGTACACGATGCTTGAACCGGGTGCCACGCCGACCGGTCACTTTGCCCTTGCCGTCGTCGACTACACCCATGCGACGGCACCGAACCGGCGCTATGTCGATATTATCAACCAGCGCCAGGTAAAAGCAATCCTGATGGGAAAACCAGGTCCGTATTCTTCAAAAGAACTTTCCGACAGGGCTATGTGGCTGACCGACCGTGAGAAGGCATCCAAGAAGGTCAAACGGTTTATGAGAAAGTCCGTTGCTGCCATGCTGCTCGAGGACAGCATCGGCAAGACATTCGACGCCCTTGTCACCGGCGCCGCAGACAAAGGGACCTATGTCAGGCTTCTTGTACCGCCGGCCGAAGGCCGGGTCGTAAAAGGCGAGCAGGGGCTTCATGTCGGCCAGAACGTGCGTGTCCGGCTCTTAAAAACCGATCCCTACAACGGGTTTATTGATTTCGAGTGCATCAGCCGGGAAAAAATGGTGTAACCGGGGAGGTTCTCCCCGTTCACTTTTTAATCTCTCTTTTGCGGTCCTGCTGATGAATGGGGGCGGGAGAACGGGAGAAAAGGGTCAGTTAAAGGTCCCTGCCCCTCGATCGTCTCCTGCCACCGGATCGTCCTTTGGCATGAAGGAGAAGCGCAATGACCGCCAGAACCAGGATTACGATGCCGATAAGGGGCAGCGTCCATGAGGGTGGAGTCCCGGATGATGCAGGCTGGGCTGTTGTCTGTGTCTCAGTCGGCTGCCCGGTGGTTGCTCCCGTTGTCTGGGAGACGGTTGGGGCGACCTGAGTCGGAGCAGGCGTAGAGAAAGGTGCAGAAACGGTGATAAAACCCGGCATGGTTGTGGTATTGTGGCCTCCGGAGTTTACTGCTGTCAGGCTGACGGAATAGGTACCACTTTGGGTGTATGTGTACGACGGGTTCTGATCGGTACTCATTGACCCGTCACCAAACGACCACTGCCAGCCGATCGGAGAATTACCTGAGGTGTCGGTGAACTGGACGGTGAGCGGAGCGGTTCCTGACTGGATGTCTGCGATAAAGGAAGTGATGGGTGGGGATGCGGCATTCGTCACCGTGACAAAGGCCGGGATTGTTGTCGTGTTACTCCCTGCAGCGTTCGTGGCTCCGAGTGAGACCGCGTAGGACCCGACAGTAGAAAACGTATACACCGGGTTCTCGCTTGTGGAGATTCCGCCATCGCCGAACGACCAGTACCATCCCGTGGGGGTATTGTTTGAAGTATCGGAAAACTGGACGGTCAGGGGTGCGACACCGGAGGTCACGTTCGCCGTAAACGATGAGACAGGGACGGCTGCATTCACCGTAATATATCCCGGTTGGGTTACGGTATTGCTGCCAATGGTATTGGTAGCGGTGAGGGTGACATCATAGGTTCCGGGAGCGGTATACGTATGCGACGGGTTCTGGAGCGTGGAGGTGCTGCCGTCCCCGAAGGACCATACCCATGAATTCGGGGTGTTGGTTGAGGCATCCACAAACTGGACCGTCAGGGGTTCGTATCCTGAAGTCACCGTCGATTTGAACAAGGCGGTCGGGGTGACGGTCACCTGGTTTGCGGTGATATAATTGGTCAGTGAGGTGGTATTGCTCCCTGCAGAGTTGGTGGCAGTGAGGGTAACCGTATACGCGCCCCTGGTTGTATAGGTATAAACCGGGTTGGGACTTGTGGAGACTCCTCCGTCCCCGAAGGACCATACCCACGAACTTGGGGAATTGGTCGAGGTGTCCACAAACTGGACGGTGAGTGGAACGAATCCCGAGGTAATATTCGTTACGAAAGAAACGACAGGTACGGATGAAGCCTTCGTTACAGTAACATATCCCGCATTGGTGAACGTATTGCTGCCTGCAGTGTTTGTTGCGATCAGGGTAACGGTATAGATTCCGGCAGTTGTGTAGGTATGCGTCGGATCCTGGAGTGAGGAGATTCCGCCATCACCGAACAGCCATGTCCATGATGTCGGTGTATTTACGGAAGTGTCTATGAATTGCACGGTGAACGGGACCGTTCCTGAGGTGACATTCGATATGAACGATGCCACAGGAACAGCAGGAGCCCCCGTGACCGGGCTCGTGAGAATTACTCCTGAAACCAGGACAAGAAATATCCAAAACACAGGTTTCGATCTCATGCTGATCCGTCCGATGCTTTTTTTCCCGGGGATGCTATGATATATGTGCGCTGCATATAATCCCTCGCCTTCCATTGTACCAATGCTTTTATCTCTTGTTATTAATGCTTACTCCAAGGTGATGGCGTGAAAGATGCCCTGCCGGCATCCGGCCGAATTTCTTTTACGGGGAATCGGCACCCGATGACCCTCTCTTCCAGAAATACCGGGGACGTCCTTTATGATGGATATTCCGTATCTCCTTAAACCAGGTAATAGCACATGACAGCGCGTATGACCGTGGTGCCTGGCTCTGGCATATACCCTGCCTGAAGACAACCCCTACGACGTATATTCTTGCTCAAAACAGGGAAACCACATATGGCGTATTGATGGGATTGCGGACGATATGCCTGATTTGGCGATGCACTTCATTTCATGTACACTGCGCTTTCCACGAGTTTTTTCCAGTAAGTGTCGCATGCATCCGTGCAATAACCCCCGGCCGTCACCTGGTCCGGGTCAAGGTGCGATAATGCAAACCGGATTCCGGTTTCATCCGGATCCATCATGATAAACCGGTGGATATCGTACTCGTTTGCAAGATCGAACACTGTTTCCAGCATATTGTTGCCCGCTGCCACCTGCTGCTGGTATTCCATGAGTGTCGCAAGGTCCTCCTGGTCCGGCGCCGGTGAAAAAAAGAAGATTTTCTTCCCGGCCAATATTGAAATTTCTGTTTCCTCCACTCTGTCACAGATGATTACATGCCCCCCGATCCCTGCGTCGCGCATCGCCCGCATCAGGGTACGGTAGGCTCCCGTGATCGCATCATTCCATTCATCATCGTCACCATAATACCTGTTGGTGATGCCAAGGGTATGCGGGGCGGGGAATGCGCACCATACATCCTTTTTCTGTGCGGCAAGCATCAGGGCGTCCTCAATGAGTGCACCGGGATCCACATCCAGCTCCCCGATGACACTATTCCGTTCATCGTTCAGGCCGGCGAAGCTCTCCAGGATCCGGTCGCGGCAGAAGAGACCGCCGGCACACGGGAACATAATGCCGGAACCGATCTGGGGGGCAAGCGATGCATCGAGCCGGAACGCGTGCAGATCAGCTGCAGTTCCCCGGTGCTCCGCGACCCAGCCGGCGAGCGCGGCGACATCCGGCGTACCAGGTTCCGCACCAAATGCCCGTGTCGGAAGCGGAACGATCTTTGTCATAGTACAGGAATTATTACGTATCAGATGCTAAAAAGTACCTTCAATGACAAAACCACCGCTGCTGGTTACCTGCGGGCTCCCGTACACGAACGGGCCCTGCCATCTTGGTCATCTGCGAACGTACGTCCCCGCCGACTGTTACGTCCGCTACATGCGGCGGATGGGTGAAGAGGTCGTGTTTGTCTCGGGCTCGGACAACCATGGGACGCCGATCGTGGTCTCGGCAGAAGAGCAGGGAACCTCTCCCCGGGCGCTTTCCGAGCGGTATCACCGGCACTTCGATGAGACCTTCAAGAGGATCGGGGTCAACTTCGATTATTTCGGCATGACCGACGACCCGGTGAACCATCACCGGACTCAGGAGATCATGAGCCGGCTCGTGAAAAACGGCTATGTCTATATGCAGGTCGTCCACCAGGCATACTGCCCGAAGTGCAGGCGTTTCCTCCCGGATCGGTACGTGGAGGGCACCTGTCCTTATTGCGGCAAGCAGGCACGGGGGGACGAGTGCGACCAGGGCTGCGGCAAGCACCTTGAGCCGGGCGAGATCAAGGACCCGGTCTGCAAGGTCTGCGGGACAAAGGCGGAGTTCCGCGACCAGGAACATTATTTCTTCAAACTCTCTGCGTTCAAGGACTATCTCCTGCCCTTCCTGGACCGGCTCAAAGGCACGAGCAACGCAAAGAACTATGCGATCGGCTGGATCAAGGACGAGTTGCATGACTGGTGCATCACCCGCACGCTCGAATGGGGAGTAAAATTTCCCGGCCGCGACGATCTCGTGGTCTATGTCTGGGTCGACGCCCCGATCGGCTACATCGCGTTCACGGAAGAGTGGGCAGCAAAGGCCAAAAAAGACTGGAGACGGTACTGGTGCGGGGACAACCGGGTCACGCATTTCATCGGCGGGGACATAATTTACCATCACTGCATCTTCTGGCCGGCCCTTTTAAAAGGCGCCGGGTACGGTGAACCGCATGCCGTCGTTGCAAGCGGGATGGTGAAAGTCGACGACCACAAGTTCTCGAAGTCCCGGGGCTACGTGGTCTGGACAAACGAGGATTATCTCGACAAGGGTCTCCCTGCCGATTACCTGCGGTACTACCTGCTCGCGTACACGAGCCACACAAAGGAACTTAATTTCTCGTGGAAAGTCTTTGGCGAACGGATCAACAACGAAGTGGTCAATATTTTAGGGAACTTCGTGTACCGCACGCTCTTCTTTGCGCATAAGGAGTTTGGCGGGGTACCGGACGGCATGGTCGATCCGGCGATCCTTGCCGAGATTGAAAAGTGCCAGGAAAATGTGACTGTTCAGATGCAGGCATATGAGTTCAAAGGCGCTGTCGATACGATTATGGCGCTCGCTGCGTTCGGGAACACGTATATCCAGACCAGTGCCCCGTGGAAACTCATAAAAACCGACCGGGCCGCTGCGGCACAGGTCATAAAAAATGGTATCCAGATTGCAAAAGCCCTTGCCCTCCTTATCGAGCCGGTGATGCCGGCAAAGGCGCAGGAATGCTGGGCGCAGCTGGGATATTCCGATGCTGTTACGACGCACAGAATCGAAGAGGGAACAGAAACCATACCTGCCTGCCAGGTTCCCCCCCCGGCTCCGTTGTTTGCCCGGCTCGAAGAAAACCAGATCCAAGAGCTGGATGCAGTGCTCCAGCAGCGTGTCCGCGAAGCCAATAAGAAAACGGAGAAGACACCGATGATTTCAATTGAAGATTTCAGTAAGGTCGAGATGAAGACAGGTATAGTGCTTGCAGCAGAAGCGATCCCAAAATCAGGCAAGCTGTTGAAACTTCAGGTAGATACCGGAGGGGAGACCCGGCAGATCGTAAGCGGGATCGCACAGTTCTATAACCCCGTGGAACTGGTGGGAAAAGGTGTCATCGTGCTCACAAACCTCGCGCCGGCAAAAATCTTCGGTGTAGAGAGCAACGGTATGATCCTTGCAGCAGGGGATACGGCATCCCTTCTCACTTCAGAAAAACCGGTGGAACCGGGGACGAAGATCCGGTAGAATTTGGGGTACCCTGTTCGATTTTTTCATTGGCGGTCCGCAAGCGGGGCATTGAGAGAAGCCGGCTGCTTTCTCCAACGGTCATCTTCCCATGGTGAGACGTAAAAACACGCACTGGTGCACGGGGAGATTGACCGGGACTATTCCCGTGATAAAAACGACAGGATGATTCTCCTGTGAAAATTCCATGATTTGCCCGGAACGGGATGTCAGCCGGGTGCCGCATGCGGGAACCGGGTATTATTATCGGGGCCCTTGTATCACTATCCTACCGGTTGGCTGATTACCGGAACTGATACCGGTAAAAAGTGCTCTGGAGAAATCCATGAGCAGATTGTATGAACGCTTTTTTAGGTTTCCCGGCTATTCTTGCATTCGCCCCGCACGCGTGTGGCATCCCCCGCTTCGCGATAGTGTTGTACTACCTGTACTCAGGCATGCCCCCGACACAGGTAATACGAAAAGCATCGTATGTGCACCCCGTCCCCCTCGGGGGACTGGTGGGGCAAGAGGGGGGCTGCACAAATTTAAAAACAGGTTTTCTACAAAGCAGTAAAAAGCCATGATATGCCCGGTTCTTTTACTTCTTATTCCTGAACCTCCCTTTTGGCACCACCATTTCGAAGCGTATGCCCTGTCCCGGCGTGCCGGTCTCAGCGATAGTAATTCCGGTAAAGCCGAGCAATTCCCGGATTACAAAAAGGCTGACCATATTTTCGCTGCTGTACCCGAATTCGAAAATCCGATCTTTCTCACCGGGGGAAATGCCCTTGCCGTCATCTTCATAGAAAAGAACGAGAGACTCCCCGCTTTGGCGGGCCGTCATTTGTATTTTCGAGAGTGCAGGTCCTCCATGCTGGAATGACTGGGATAACAGGCTGAAGAGGATCCGGGGGAGTAACGGATCAGCAAAGATCTCGACGTCACCTACCCTGGAACTGATATCAACGTTAGGTTCGGGCAGCATCTGGATCGCTTCGGCAAATGCCTGATTCACCGATTGCCATTTAGGTGTGATGATACCGGGGCTCTGGAATGCCCTCTCATATGCAATCTGGTTCCTGATGGATTCCACCGATCCAATGGTCTTGTCAAAGAACGTCTGCATCGCTTCCCGCGTGGTCTTGAGCTGGGCCCTCTCGAGATAAGTCATGATAACGGCAAGCTGTTCGAGAATATCACTTCGGGTAATGCTGAATATCAGGTCCTTTTTAAGGGTGACGGCCTCATCGGTTACATCTTCGGCGATACCGAGCATGTACCTGACGGATCTCTGAGAATCATAGATCGGGACGACGATCATGTGGATAACACACTGCCCCCGCGTTTTTGTCGTGATCTTCTTATACTTGATCTCCACCCGTGAGGCAAGAGCCTCCGCATCCTCTCTTTTTATCTGTGCCGCCATAGCAGCGGGGAATATTTCTTCGTCCGTCTTCCCAATCACATCCAGTGCCTTGCGCTCAAAGATCTCTTCGCTTGCCCGGTTCCAGAAAACGTATTTTCCCATATCCATTTTTTTAAGAAAGATTCCCACCGGTATCTGATCGATAAGATCCTGGTGGAAGACCTCCTCGTCATTGAGTTTCTGGTCTGCGGTCTTGAGCGAATCCACCATCGTATTGATGCTCTTTTCCAGAATCACAAATTCCCGGGCCGCTGTCGTACCGATCCGGTGTTCAAAATTACCGCTGGCAATAATATCTGCATCATGGGCAATGTTCTCTATGGGTCGGGTCATTCTCCGGGAAAGCCAATATGCAAGGATGCACCCGATCACAATAGCACACCCTCCAAACAAGAGGTGGACAAAAACGAGACGGTTAAGAGCATTCCGGACCCGTCCGGTATCATAGGTGAGTACTACGATCCTGCTCATATCGGAACCAAATTCGGGATTTTCGAGATCGACAAAAAGGTACCGGGTTTCCGTGTGGTTTACCGGGTCATCGGTTTCTGTAGTCTGCCGGCTGGCAATTACCTGCCTGAGAACCGTCTCCGTACGATTGTCCGGCAGGCTGTTGTCATCTGTACTGCGCCCCATCATATCAAAAATGTGGTACTCGTCGATAAATGGATTAAAAGAAACAAATCTTGCAATAGTATCTTTATCATCCAGCCTGAGATTGGTCTCGTTGAAAGAGGGTGATGAATAGCCTAGCTCCATAACATACCGGTGATCCGGCGTAGGCTGGTAGGCATATTTACGAAACGTACCGGTGTCCGGTATCTCCCGGACCACGCGATCCGGGAAGAAACCCTGCGACAGCCTGACCTTTGTCAGGTACAGGTAAAAGTAGGGAATATTGCGGAAATCTTCTCCCTGTTCAGGAGGATACGTGGTGTAGACGATCACGCCGGACTCGTTGATGACATAGATATCGTATCCTTCGCCTGGGATCTCTTTGACCCTGGTAAGGTTCATGTCTGCCGGATTTTCACCGGAACGATTGTATTCGGCAAAGAGTATGTCAAACCCGCTTACCATCTGCTGATCGAGCTGATCATCTATAATGGTGGTGGCCGTGTCATCCAGATGCAGTGCTGCAGTAATGCTGTCTTCGGTCTGAACCTGAAGGTTGGAAAATTCGTTATCGGTCATGTTTTTGAGATCGATATAATCATACACGGTCATGATGGCGACAAGAAAAATGACCAGAACAATCATCACGACAAGAAGCGAATGGGAGAAAGAACGGGTTTTTTCAGATAATGGTTTATTATTTCCCAAACGGTATCACCGTGCGGTATACAGGCTGGTGCGGTTGTGGCCTTTGATTATTGTGATCACTTACCTGACGTGATAAAGGTACGCAATTAATTTTTCACTCCCGGTAAGTGGGCAAAAATGTGGCTCCGGGAGAAAAGAGTGGCGTTTTACAGATTACAAACACATGCTGAAGGAGGGGGCAGGAGCACTTCTCCTGAACCGCTCACCTGCAGTACCAGGATGCTGGATCCTCTTTACAGGAGATATCACGTTATAACGGATTCCATGGAGAGGGAGAGAAAAAGGCAGAACTTGTCCGGGCGTCCTCCCCCGGGGGAGATCTTCTGATGATTTCTGCAGGGAGCCCTGAAAAGGAATTCTTCCCGTATTGATGATTTTTCGGCAGAGGGGTATTGACAAAAGACCGCTCATCGTGCGAGTGCTGCCGGCTCCCTCCCGTTGTGGTATCAGGTATTGTGAGGAGGGATCTTTTCGGACCGTACTATTTCAGCGCCTCGTTCATTGCTTCTTTGACCTTCTCATCATTTTCGTTTGCAAGAGCGTCCCTGAGGGCCGTCTTTGCATTCTCACCGCCAATTGCAGAGAGAGCCCTCACGGCCATTGTTCTCACAAACCGGTTATCGTCTTTTAAGAGAATGATCAGCGGATCGATTGCCGTAGAATCCTTCAGATCGGTCAGCCCTTTCGCGGCCATATATCTGACATGGTCGCGGTTATCCCGGAGACCCTGGACAAGTGGCTTTATGGCCTTCTCATCGGCAAGTTTCCCGAGCGCTTCGGCGGCACGGTACCGTGTCTCCCATTTGGGATCTTTCATAGCATCAGCCAGAGGTTCGGTTGCTGCTTTCCCGGTAGCAACCAGCGAAAGCATTGCCTGTTGCCGTACGGATTTGTCCAAATCCCCGAACGCTTCGATTAAGGGTCTGATGGCCAGTGGCGTTCTTGCATTTCCCAGCAGGTAAGCCGCATACCTCCTGAACGCCGGGTCAGCACTGTTATGCAGGGTACTGATCAGGACATCAATACCCTGCTTCGCAAGATTTTCCGCTCCTTTTGGAACCGGGGGCCTGGTGGTATCTGTCATGGTCTGTTCACATCAACTACTATGGTCATGTATATATTAACAGTTGTACGTGGAAAAAGAGGAAAACGGGCCGATTACACAGATGCAGTAACCGTGACATTCCCGTAGGACGCGCTGGTATTGCCGGTCTTGAGCTGGATTCCGTTATTGTAGATACTCACGGTCAATGCATGTGTGGTGGTTTTGTCGTTTTTCTGGAAAGTCGCTGTCACTGTCCCGGTGGCGTTTGCGATCTGATACTGCCTTGCTCCCGAGTCCCCGGGGACATTCGTGGTTACGCCACCGGAACTATACGAGCCGTTGAAACCGCCGAGATAATTGACAATGACATAGACCCCCGTCTGGGGGATGGAAACCGGTGTTTGGGTTACCAGTACAACCGTGGTGTTAGTACTGCTGGCGGATGTTGTCGTTTTGGGAGCAATTGTAGGAGTAGCGGTAGCAGATACCGTGGAACTGTGGAGGGCATTTCCCAGCGAACCCATCCTTGGCAGGACAACGACCGCCGCGACCACAGCGATGAGAATGATTACGAGGATTCCTGCAACAAGAAGAATTTTCTTTTTGTTTTTGGGTTTTTTCGGTGGTGGCGGGACTGCCGTGGGCATAGATGATGGAATGAGAGGTGTCGGGCCCAGGTCTTTGGGGGAGAAGAGCTGAGGCATAAACCGTTTTTTCGCCAGAGGGGCAGCAGCAGGGACCGCTCTGGCTGCTACCGGGTGGTCCGGGACGACAGGTCTCATGGAGACTGGTTCCGGGGGAACGGGGGGGAATACATCCGGCTCTTCCCGGGCTGTACGACGGGGATAGGTCGGGACTGTTTCCGGGGATTTTTCGATCAGAGGTTCTATGTACACCTTATCGTGATCGATCGGGCGCTCTCGCTCTTTTTGGGCTGGCGATACTGGTATCGATGGACCTCCTGCTGAAGGCTGTGCCTGAGGTGTTTCTCCCGGACGTACAATCCGCGAACCACACTTGTTACAAAATTCGGACTCATCCGGTACCTTTGAACCACACCGGGTACAATAGGTGCCGAGTACCGTTTCAGGTACTGGTTTGGGGGCAGGTGACGGAGCCTGCCAGGACTCCGGGGGATCTTCTACAATCTTTTTTACAGAAAGGGGAGATTCGGTCGGCTGCAGGGGGGATGCCGGGGACCCGACCTGCCCGAAGGATTGTGGTGCCGCCTTGTTCAGCTCCGCTGGTGGGGTCCCGATGCCCGGGATGACCTTCCGAACCACCTGTTCAAACGAAGGGGTAAGATGAGCCCGGATATGGCGGACCCATTCATCCCTCTCCTTAACCCGGTTTCCCCCGCCTGCCCGGGAGAAGGTCAGCACCATCTGCCGTGCTCCACCGGTCTTGGTAATGACCCCAAGCGTTATGACAAGATCCCGGATTGCATTCTCCCCCCCTTCAATGGACTGGATAGTAGCAAGCGGGATCTCTTTGGGCGGCAGGAGGTTCTTTAACCTGTCAACGAGGATAATGCGTTTGTTGGTGAGGATTGCTTCAAAAGAAATCGATTTTACGTGGACACCCTGCGTCCGTATGAGTATCTGTTCGTCACCCTGTAACTCTGGATCATCCATACTGGTTCTCC
This sequence comes from Methanoregula sp., assembly GCF_052325125.1. Classification (GTDB taxonomy): domain Archaea; phylum Halobacteriota; class Methanomicrobia; order Methanomicrobiales; family Methanospirillaceae; genus Methanoregula. Next base: position 18,958 of record NZ_JBKQWO010000041.1, read on the forward strand.
CTCCCACTATTCTTTCAATCTTGGGATGTCTGCCGAGAAAAAGATATTTGTCCGTGTCCTTTCACGCCCATGAAGCTAAATAAATCGATTATCCTTATAGTATAAAGGCCATCGAATCCGGAAGTGGACCGTGACGGGCGCGTACTCCTTTGAGCGTTTTCGCGGCAAGCATCCGTGTCCTGATAACGGACAGAAAAACTCCGCAGTCCTTTGCGGGCGGAATGCCGGGAGCCAGCTTCAGAGCTCACCGGATAATCCCCGGTCAAAAACACATTTTTTATGATGTGGTTCTGGATAAAGGTCAGTTCTGTCATCAACTGCCGGTCTGGAATCCCTGCTGCAGCAAGAGGCCCGGATCCTATTTTCGAACTACCGCAATCCTCTTTTTGTAGAACACGTGAGAATACAGGTGATTGCCTGCTGCTCATTTTCCACTTTTTGATAGCGGAAGGTTCGATACTGAGCTTCGGTGCCCTTACGGGTGGGGTCAAGTGGATATAGTGATTCTCGTTAAGCATCGTAGTACTGCCTGCCGGCACAATTATCCCTCTTTAATAAAGGATGGTTTTTCGGTGCGGAATAGAGTGTTTGAGCCTTCCCGGATATTGAGAAGGGGATATAAAAATTACCTACACGGCACTGTTTTTAGCGAACACCGGAGAATCAGAACCTCCCGGCAAGCATTTTATCTGATATTGTCAATCGTACCTTATGCATACCGGATCTGGCGTTCTCTGTGCGATTCTCGCAGCGGTGCTCATAAGTGCCGGGTGCCTTTCGGCAATTTTCCCGTATCCTGCCGTGCCTTCACCGACCCGGACCCCTGCGCCAACTGCCGTGCCAACAACGGAAAGCCCGGTTGCGACTGTTCCGGTTTCGCAGATGGCACTCCAGCTTTCCGATATGCCCTCAGATTACATCCTCAAGGACAGATCCGACCTTACGTACCTGGAAATGGACCAGATGTCGCATGATCTTGGCTGGAGAGCCGGGTACATGGTCACGTATTACCGTATGAACCAGGAAAAATACGATCTGACCGAACTGAGTCAGGTCATCGATCTCTTCCCTCTGGCAAACATGAACAAGGTATTCGACATCAAGGAAGAGGACATCACCTCACAGGAGAACGGAACGACACAGATCTATGAATTACCCTGCCCGAATATGGGGGAACAGACATTTGCATACCGCAAAGCTGGCACCCAAAATCCCCTTTCGGTTACGACATACTCAATCATCTTCACCAAAAAAGATGTTTACGAAGAACTGACCATGAGTGGCACAACGACGGATTTTGAAACACTAAAGGAACTGGCCCGGGCCGCGGCCGACAAGATCCAGTAGGTGTAACCCGTGAGTGTGAGCCGATAAATACGTAAGATTGTCGCAGAACATATCTCCCGATGCCGTGGAGATTTTCCGGGATTGCGAAAGGAGAATAAATATGGCTTTTACCTGCCGGCAATGCGGAACCTGCTGCATGTATCTCGGTGACTATATTGTCATCGATCACCAGGTCGGGCCCTTCGAGTTTGCCTGTGAATCGGTTTCCACCGGTACGACATTTACGGCCCGCATAGATGAGGACAAGCGGGAGATATTTTCTCATCACGCATTTCCCGATGAGCATCCCCATGCCTGCCGTTTTCTCCGTCCCGATGGCTGTCTCCTGCGATGCACGATTCATCACGACAGCCCGGTACAATGCAAATTTTACCGTTGTGCGATCATGCGGATCATGGATCCTGATGGGAATCCTCTGGGTATGGTGACCGGAACCCTTAATCTGCACTCAGACGATACCGTGTTGCGGGCAATCTGGAACAATGCAGAAAAAAGTATCCCGGAATCTGTCCCCGATGTCGAAGAGCGCCGTCAGGTGTATCTCACAGAGCGGGGGTACCGGGTGGAATAAAGCAAAAACAGGCGGTTTCAAACACGAATGGCTAATCGTATGGTGATCCGCTATGTCAGTATAATACCGGGTACAGGTATGATGATGAAAAAAAACATATTGGCACAATGGCAGGCAGAGCTGGCAGTGCCGGCATCACCAGAGGCTGACCGATGTTATCCGGCCGGGAATTATGCATACCTTAAAAAATCAGAAAAACAATGATGGTCAGCACTCGTATTTCTGATCTTCATATCCCCTCTGTGTGATGAACTGGTAACCGAAATAATTCGCCCGAGGAACATGATTCAGGTACCTGGCGTGGAAAATGGCGGAAATGTGCGATCAGATCTTGATTACTACCGTGAAGGTCTTGCACGGGGAAGGGAAGGCAGGCACGACGAGGCTCTTACGTTATTCACTCTCGCACTGGATGTAAATCCGGCGCTGGCATCTGCGTGGGCAGGACGGGGTTTTGCCCTGGGAAAACTGGGGAGATTCCAGGAGGAGATTGAGTCTTGTGATCGGGCGCTCTGTATCGATCCTGCCTGTATCGATGCATGGAATTACAAAGGTTTTGCCCTGGGTAAACTTGGCAGATTCGAGGAAAAAGTGGAGTGCTGTGAACATGCACTCGCACTCGATCCCAGGAATTCATCGGCATGGAACAACAAAGGTGTCGCCCTTGGTATGCTGGGACGATACGAGGCAGAGATCCAGTGCTGCGAACGTGCGCTGGATCTGCGGAGCCGGTACCTCTCGGCCTGGGTGAACAAAGGCTATGCCCTTGGGAGGCTGAAAAGGTACGAAGACGAGATATCCTGCTATGACAGAGCCCTCAGGATATACCCTTTTTACTTTTCAGCCCTTCTTAACCGGGGGATTGCATATATTAACCAGAGAAAGTACCGTGAAGCTCTTGAAACGCTTGACTGTGCGCTTGCCATTAATCCTCTTCACCCGCGAGCTCTCTACCGGAAAGGCCTGGCCCTCTCCAAGCTCGGCATGCACGAAGAAGCGATAACCTGTCTTGAGAAAGCACTTTCAGAAGATGCTTCAATTGCCGATGCATGGGTCGTGCTGAGCAACTCCTGCTTCGCGCTGGGGAGACTGGAGGAATCGGCTCGTGCATTTGACCAGGCCTATTATATCGATGTTCACGATGTCAGGGCAGGGATCGTCAGGGGGCTTTCTCTTTTAAAAGCAAAAAAGTTTGATGATGCCCTCCATTGTTTCTCGGAAGTGCTGGGTATCCTGCGCCGGTAATACCCGGATCCGGCCGTGAAAATACCGGTGGTATTTATGGCTCCGGCACGAATACGGAAAGCATGGATGTTGAGGAATATGTCCGTATGCATCTCGCGGCCGGTGATGATGAAGAATCCATAATCAAAAGTCTCGCCGAACGCGTAGGGGAAATAAAACGCACGAAGCCTGCGTATGTGCAAGCCTTTTCCCGTGCAGTTGTAGAAGAGGTTAAAAACACGCGGGGTCTGTCCGGGGACTTTTTCTCATTTGACCCGGCCTTAGTGAAGATGGGAGAGTTTGGTGTCGGTTCACGGGGGAAAGGTGATTTTTTTGCACACCGGGAAATTGCCCGGATCATCGGCAAAACCCGGGCATCTGTCGGGGTGGACGAGATGGACGATGCCGGGGCGGTCAGGGCCTGCGGGGAGTATATTGTCTGCACTGTTGACGGGATGCATTCACGGCTCTCGGACTATCCATATCTTGCCGGATTCCACGTAACCCGCGCAACACTTCGTGATCTCTACGTGATGGGGGCAAAGCCGGTCATGCTCTTTTCCGACATCCATGTGGCCGATGACGGAGATGTGGCAAAAATATTTGACTATACCGCCGGGATCACAACGGTGGGCGAAGCCATGAACGTACCCCTGGTTACTGGTTCAACGCTCCGGATTGGGGGGGATATGGTTCTTGGAAACAGGATGACCGGCTGCGTCGGTGCCGTCGGTGTGGCCCACCACCTGACCGCCCGCAAATCAACACAGCCGGGAGATGTGCTGCTGATGACGGAGGGTGCGGGTGGCGGGACGATTGCAACGTCGGCTATTTATTCCGGTTTCCCTGAAGTTGTCGAAGAGACGATCAATCTCAATTTCCTCGTAACCTGCGAGGCGCTCATCAAAGATCCGGTTTTTTCCCAAATCCATGCGATGACCGATGTAACCAACGGGGGTCTCCGTGGGGATATCTTTGAGATGGCAGAGACCGCCCGGTGCCGGATGGTAGTGCGGGAGGAAGATACCCTCCCTCTGGTTAATCATAAGGTCCGGGAGATGCTCGAAGTCCTGGAGATTGATTACCTTGGTGTTTCCCTTGATGCGCTCCTGATTGTCGTACCAGAGTCTGCATCCGGTGCAGTGACCCGGGTGATCTCGTCGACCGGTGTAACCTGCCGTGAGATCGGGTACGTGGAGGAGGGAAAACCGGCATCGGTGCTCATGAAGGAGGGAAAAGAACATGATTTCCAGCCCCGGTTCCGTGAGTCTGCGTATACGCCGGTAAAAAAAGTGGTCGATACCGAGGTCGGGGACTTCGAGGAAATGAAAAAAGGAGTCCTGCGGGCGTCGGAAGCCGCCATCGCGAAGAAAGAACGGGTACTCACGCAGCTCAGAGAACGGGGAGTGCTTCACGAAACATAAGTCATCCTCAACGTGCACCGGGACACGGCAGGAACTCCAGGGGAACTCCAGGATTCTCACTATGGCGTCAGCAATCCTCTCCCTGCGCATGGGCTGTGATGTAATCACGGGATTGAGATGACCCGCAGCATGAAAAAAAATCCATGAATAACCTTTATTTTTGCGACGCAGAATAACCTGCCCGCCAATTTTTTATCGTCAGATTTCCTGTACCAGGAGGCGATAAAATTCTTCTGCAGCATTTCGCTCAATCCAGGGCCGGTGGCCGCATTTTTTCAGCAGGACAAACCGGAAATTTTTAAGTTCCCGTGTAAGCGGAATATTTACACCTTCGGCAGGGTGAGGGTCATAATCCCCATGAATTGCAATTACCGGGCAGGTGATCGTCCGGGCCATATACAAGAGCATCTTTTTATGACGAAGATCGCACGCTTCATCCCAGACACCTTTGAAGACGCCGTACTGGCAGTAAAATGATTTGTCTTCAGGTGTCTGGGGGGCATAACTGTCCGCACGGGCAAGCAGGCTTCCCAGCCGCTTGAGGAGGGCATTTTTGTCTCCTTCTTTTCCGTCTGCGTCGGTTTTCTCCAGCTGTGCAAGCAGCCTCTCAGCCTCCACCCGGTTTTCCGGACTCAGACGACCGAGTCGGGTTTTTGTGATCGATGCCGCGTACTGTTCTTCGAATGGCGGACAGCCCACAAGGATCAGCTTGCCTACCAGTTCCGGATAGCGGGCAGCTACCATCCATGATAACAACGCTCCCCACGAGAAACCCACGAGGGTGAGCGGTCCCATGCCGTCCCCGACAAGGACGGACCGGAGCTCCCGTACCTGCCCTTCAAGGGTCGTCTCGGTCTGGAAGGGTTCAAGTACGCCTTTGACCGCGGAAAGTTCCCGGGCTACCGATGCCATCTCACCCGGGGCGCCCGGGCCCCCGTGGATGACGGCAACTGAATAGGGACCTGCCCCCCATTTCCGAACCGGGCTCATTATGATATCCGGTTACCTTCTTCCGGTATAAAGTATGCCCGGTACAGGGACGAAGATCACGGAGCAGGTGATTTTTATTGTTTTTTACCGGCGGTTCGCATAAGTGCGAGCAGGCCGGTAAGGATCTGCAGGGGGGCAGGCGGATTGCCGGGAATCCTGATGTCGACCGGCAGAATTTTGTCCGCGCCGCCGAGTACTGCATATGTTCCCCGGTATATCCCGCCATCGCAGGCATCATCCCCGACCGCCACCACAAATTTCGGGAAGGGCATCGCATCATAGGTTTTCCTGACCGCAACCTCCATGTTGTGGGTGACTGCGCCGGTAATTATCAGGACGTCGGCGTGGCGCGGGGAGGCAACGAACGTGATGCCAAACCGTTCCACATCATAGAATGCATTGGAGAGGTTGTTTAACTCGATCTCGGCAGCATTATCGCTGCCCGCGTCCAGCTCGCGGATCGCAAGGCTGCGCCCAAACTGTGCTTCGGCAATCTGCTTAATCTCCCTGCCGATACGCTCGATCTCTTCATCAGGTAACGGCAGCGTCCCGGTTACTTTCTTTTTTAAGAGGCAGGAAAATGCATTTACCATCTTGTAGCACCTCAAAGGTCAGTCCCGGCGTACGACAGGTTCAGGCTCTTGTTGATGACCGGGAAATCGGCGATGATATTGCCCGGGACTGCGTGCTCGATCGCAAGCCAGTTGCAGTATGAGGCGGTCCTGACTTTGTACCGGTTGATCTTTCCGTCACGAATCCAGACCCAGCAGAGGTTCTGCCCCCGTGCAGATTCTACGAGCGCAAGCGCACTGCCATCCCGGGGCGGGTCATCGCTGTGGACAGTCCCCTCCGGCATCGCATCTATTATTTTTTCGATCAGGTCGATTGAGTCCATGATCTCCGCTGCCTTCACGGTAAACCGGGCAAGTACGTCTCCTTCGGTGAGCGGCCGGAGTGAAGGAACGAAGCGGTCATAAATTCCGTACGGGTGGTTCACCCGGACATCCACCCTGCCACCCGATGCGCGTGCGGCAGGACCGGTGATATTGAGCGGGCGGAGCAGCTGCTTTCTGATGATTCCTGTCTGCGAGAAACGGTCGATCACCGATGGCGTCGAAAGCACGATTGAAATGCCTATCCTGCACTGTTTTCTGAATTGTTTGAGGAACTCCCTGAGCCCGGCAAGTTCACCGGTTGAAACATCCTTCCTCACCCCGCCGGTGCAGAGCATTTCCCGCATGAACCGGGAGCCGGTCAGCCTTTCGTTCTCACGGAACATCTTTTCGCGCAGCACGGCAAACTGGCTGGCACCAAGGGCAAACGCGACATCGGTGAGCATCCCCGCAAGATCGCCAAGGTGTGAGCAGATCCGTTCTGACTCGCAGAAAATCGTCCTCAGGTACCAGGCACGGTCAGGCACCGTGATTCCCGAGAGCCGTTCGACTGCCATGCAGAACGCGGTCGCATTTGCCACCGATTCATCGCCGCTTACCGCTTCTGCGATCTTCACGCAGTCCTGCGGGATTTTACCCTCGGCAAGTTTTTCGATGCCCCGGTGGGTGTAGAACAGCCGGATCTCGAGGTTAAAAATGGTTTCCCCGATAACGCTGAACCGGAAGTGTCCGGGTTCGATGATGCCGGCATGAACCGGGCCGACCGGCACCTGGTAAACACCTTCGCCGCTCACTTTCCGGAAGGGGTATTCATCAGCTATGCTGATGTTTTGGACAGTGGTTATGGGTGCATTGGAAAACGACTTTTTCAGCGGGCGAAACCCGGCAGGATAGGTCTCGTGCAGGACAAGCCGCCGGGTGTCAAACGCACCCTCGAACCCGATCCCAAAGCCGTCCCGGCATTCCCGCTCCGGCCATGAGGCAGAGGGAAATATGGTGGCGATGGAAGTCGCCCGGTCAGCGGTAATATTCCTGATAAGGATCAGGAGGCTGCCCTTGCGCTCGAAGATATACTGGAGCGAATGGCCCGACTCGCTGTATAAACCTTCAACACAGAACAGGCTGATGAGAACAAATTTTCTGGCGGCAAGATACGGAATGGCCAGAGCGAACTCCGGTTCGCTCACTACGAGAGAATATTCCCGGTTCCCTCCGCAGGCGATCCGGGCAGGCACGGCGGCAGCACCGAACAACTCCCGGATCGCGGTAAGTGCGGGATCATCCTCTCCAAAGACAGGGGTGGCCATCAGAACTTCAACTCCGTTACAATCTGGCTGATGAATGCAGATCCTCCGGCCGGAAACATGATGCCCAGAATAAGAATGATTGAAAGCAGGATCACGATGGGTGCTTTCATGCTCAGTGGCGTCAGGTAGGGTACAAGATCAACGCTCTCTCCGGGCGGGGTTACCCGGCCAAACATCCTGATTACAAAGTATCCGAGTGCGGCAGTGGCAATAAAAATGAGCACAAGGACGAGCGCAAGTGTCCAGAGGGAAACCGATCCCAGCGAGAGCAGGATGAAGAATTTTGAGAAGAAGACCATAAACGGCGGCATGCCGATGATCGCAAGTCCCCCGAGGATGATCCCCCATGCAGCCAGCGGCTGGAACCGGAACACGTCGTGGATATCATCGGGTGCGTCTGCCGAGAGTTGGCTCCTGTACTGCCGGTGCAGGATGCCAGCCGAGAAGAAGAGCGAGGCCTTTGTGAATGCATGCGCCATGATGTGGAATATCACCCAGAAAATCGCAAGAGGTGTGGCGACAGCAAGACCGATAAGCAGGATGCCCATGTTCTCGATGCTCGAAAACGCGATCAGTTTTTTGAGATTTTTCTCCGGCAGCATGGAGATCGCCGCTATGGCAATCGAGAGGACCCCGAAGAGCAGGAGCATTGGCGTGACAGCGGCCAGTGTGGTTGTCTGGTGGACGATGGCAAAGACCCGTATGATGCCGTAAATACCCACGTTCAGGAGCACTCCTGAGAGGATAGCACTTACTGCAGACGGGGCCTTGGCGTGGGCTTCGGGAAGCCACGTGTGGAACGGGAAGATGCCGGATTTTGCGGCAAAACCGATAAAGATGAACGCGAAAGCGGCGATCACCATGCCGGGGGGGAATACCGACGCGTGCTGCATCAATACCGTCCAGTTCAGGGTACCGGTGCCTGATGCCGAGCGGGAGATTTCGAAGAGGAAGATAAGCCCGACAAAGGCAAAGAGCATCGCCACAGAAGCGACGAAGATGTACTTGAGCGCTGCGTCAATGTTCTCTTTTGCCGAGAGAATGGCGACCAGCATTGCTGAGATGATGGTCGTCATCTCGGCAAAGATCCAGAAGAGCGCGAGATTGTCCGAAAAAAAGGCAAGGACGATCACCAGCTCAAGAAGACACCACGCGGCATAGAAGAGTTTCAGGCTTCCCGTTTCCAGATCCCCGCTTACCAGAAGGTTCTCGATATATCCCCGTGCATACACGGCCGCAAGGAAGAATATCACGGTAGCGACTATTACTTCGAAAAGACCCAGATGGTCGATGAAGAAATACCCGCTGCCGACCATGAAGGTTTCAACCGGTATGGGTACGCAGAAGAGGACATACGCGGTGATCGCCAGATAGAGCGTTCCCTGTCCGATGGCAATAGCATTCAGCTGCTGATGGGTCCGGCTGAAAGCAATAAGGATGAGCGCCGACACTGCACAGAGGGCGTAGGCAACGAGAATCATGAGGACTCCTCCTGCTCTTCCCAGAGATAGAAACGGTGGAGACGGTTGTGGTACTCCTCAAGCGTCGAATCGATGCCGACGGTGAGGATGGTGGTCAGGAGAATGAGAATAACCAGATCGATGACGATCAGAAATTCGATAATAAACGGGAGCTCGGTGGCAAAAAGGCCGAAAAGGAGGACGCCGTTCTCCATAGAGAGATACCCGAGCACTTTCGTAATCGCTTTTTTCCGGGAGAATGTTACTATCATCCCCATAAGGACAAGAGAGATACCGATCACTGCACCGAAAAAGAAGAGGCTCCCTTTTACCAGCGTGTCCAGCAGGATGCGGGAGAGAGTGATGTAAATGACGATCATCAGGGCAAGCGAGATTAAGAGCGAGCTCGTCGGACTGAGGAAATGAAATTCAATGTCCCGTTTTATCCGGATCTTTTCCTGGATGGTTGCGATGAAGTACGGGATAAGGATTACCTTGAAGACCAGCGTGATGATCGCGATAGCGAGGAGGATGGTTGTGCCCTCGTACCAGTACAGCGCGAGGGCGATAGCTGCGAGAGTGAGCGACTGGAGCGAGTAGACCCTGACCAGGGTGATGAGATTCTTTGTCGTAATGATATATGCCGCCGTGATGATCACGCAGACAAACAGGATCTTGATGATGCCGTCAAAAAATGCGGCGGGATCGGTCACGCGAACACCTCGATGATGATGACAAGGGTCGAAAAGAAGAACGCCATCATAAAAAGGCTGGGCAGCCTGAAGAACCGCATCTTTGCCATGGAGGATTCAAAGAGCCCAATGACGAGCGAGAGGAGAGCGCCTTTTGCGGCAAAGAGGCAGAGTGCGACCGCTATGGCAGCAAAGGAGAGCGTAGTTGCCAACCCCCACGGGACGATGAGGTCGATTAAAAGCGCCATCAGAATCGTCTGTTTTATAGCGGCAGAGAGTTCCATGAGAGCAAGGTTCTTCCCCGACATTTCGAGGATCATCCCCTCGTGGATCATGGTCAGTTCAAGGTGCGTCTCCGGGTTGTCGACCGGGATGCGCGAGGTCTCGACGATCAGGATAATAAAAAGCGAGATCCCGAGCAGGATCAGAGTCGGGGTCACGGGGGTCCCGGCCGCTGCTGCAACCGAGACCATGTCAAAGATGCTGAGGGATTTGAAGACAAAGGCGAGTGCGGCAAAGACAATAATCGTCGTGGGTTCGATGACCGCCGATATGCTCATCTCCCGGGAGCTGCCCATGCCGCCAAATGCGCTCCCCGCATCGAGGCCGCACACCGCCATGAAAAACCGGGCGAGCACCAGCAGGTACAGGAAGAGGATGATGTTCCCGATTCCTCCAAACGGAACAGTGACAAATACAAGGGGGACAAAGAGAGAGGCGACGAGGATGGCGGCGATACATACCCATGGCGTGATCCTCATGATCCACGATGTGTTCGGGGAATAGATCACTTCTTTTTTGAGCAGTTTTGCGAGCGTGTAATAGGTCTGGAAGACCGATGGGCCCTGCCGTCCCTGTGTCCACGCTTTGACCTTCTTTACCAGGCTCACGAACAGGGGGGATACGAGAACAACGCAGATTGTGTTGAGAACACCATAAATCAGGAAATCGGTGGTCATGCCGACCACCCCAAAAAGAAAATAACCGCGACTACCGCGATAAAGACATACAGGAGGTATGTGTCAAGACATCCGTTCTGCATTCGGGAGATCACGCCGGCGAGCCGGGTAGTCCCCCGGGCAACGGGGAGATACAGGTACTCCTCGAAAACTTTCAGGAGCCGGATCTCCGCGGTGCCTCCGGCAAAGATGCAGTCGTGCTGGTCATAGTAGGTCTTTGTGCTGGTCTTTTTTGTCCGGTAGATTGATGAGAAAATGGTAACAATCGGCTCCGAGAAGCCGTGCCCGGTATATTCTGTGGTGGAGGGCAGCGATTTCGCACCGCACCCCCATGTCTCGCTGATCCTGACCTCGCGGGATGCCGTGAAATACAGGACAATGTACGTGAGTGCTCCCATGAGAAGGAGGAGCACGCTCACGAGGAGCAAGTCGGGGATCGGGAGGATATAACCGAACGCAGCAAGGATCTGGTAAGCAAAGACCCCGAGGATAATGCATGCAGCGGCAAGGATTGCCGGGCCGGCGAGCATCGGGAAACTTACTTCCCGGGCATTTTCGCTCTCCGGTGAGCGCGGCTGTGCAAGGAAGACAGAGCCGAATGCCTTGACAAAGCAGGCGGCTGAAAGTGCACTCGTGAGCGCAAAGAGGGCAAGGCACAGGAAAAGGAGTATCTTCAGGAGCGGATCGACCAGGGCAACGGACTGGAAAAATGCCGTATATACCAGCAGTTCGCTTGCAAAACCGTTCAACGGGGGGAGCGCGGCAATTGCAATCGCGCCGGTAAAAAAGAATGCCGAGGTGTAGGGCATCTTCCTTCCAATGCCTCCCATTCTCTCGATGTCACGGGTTTGCGTGGCATGGACTACCGAACCGGCCGTGAGGAAGAGGAGGCTTTTGAAGAGTGCGTGGTTAAGGGAATGGAATAATGCCGCAAGCAGGCTGATGGTCGCAAGCACCGCAAGCCCCGTGCATGAGAATATCACAAAAAGCCCGATGCCGACAAAAATGATGCCGATGTTCTCGATGCTCGAGTACGCAAGCATCCCTTTAATGTCATGCTCCTTGAGCGCGTATATCACACCGAGTACTGCTGACGAGATGCCGGCGATGAGGATCAGTACTCCCCACCAGAGATCGGGCGAGAAGACCGTAATGATAAACCGGAGGAGGCCGTAGACTGCCACTTTGAGCATAATGCCGGACATGAGTGCCGACACGGGTGACGGGCTTGCCGGGTGGGCATAGGGGAGCCACTTGTGGAACGGGATGATCCCCGCCTTGATGGAAAAACCTGTAAAGAGTGCGAGGAACGCGACAGTGACCAGGGGAAGCGATGCAGGTGTGGGGTGCACCGGGGCGATCGCGAACGAACCGGATGCATACCAGATTGCGATGATCCCCAGCATCACGAAGAGCGTGGAGAGGTGGGTCATCACGAAATAAAAAATCCCGGCTTTTCTGGTCTCTTCCTGTGTATACTCGTACATAACAAGGAAAAAGGAGACTGCTGCCATCAGTTCCCAGAAAAGCAGGAACGAGATTGTATTTTCAGAGGCGACAATAAGCGCCATCGCGAGCACAAAGAGGCTGATGCAGCCACAGAGCAGGTTCCGGCGGTTCCCGCCTTCCATATGCTCAACGTATCCCATCGTGTAGACGGCAACGCACGCGGAGACACTGCCGATCAGGAACAGGAAGAACGCGGCGAGCCGGTCGATGAAAAACTCTACTGAAAAACCGGGGAACAGCTGCCATGCCGCAGGCGTGAAGGGTACACCGCTGACAAGGATGATAAGGGAGAGCACGACAAGGAGGAGCGAGGCCCCGGCGGTGCAGGCAAGCGAGAGCGTGCGGATGATCCGGGTATCCCGTGCGACACCTGAAAGGGAAACGACTGTACCGGCAAGGAAGAGCGCGACGAAGGCGTAAAAAAGCAGGCCGATCATCAGGCCCTCCCCCAGGTCCGTCGCACCGGAGCGTTCCCCCGGTGCGGCTGGCATGCCATCTTACCGGTGATGAAGATGTTCAGGTACCGGTATCCGGATGTCATTTTCTGCGCTCCGTGCTATGTACCCCGTTCCCGGCAGACGGATCGCGCTTCATGGGACAGACATCGATGCCGGCAGGGTTACCTATAGAGAACCCAAACCGGTCCCGGATTGTCTTGGGAAGGTCTGCCACCGGGATCGGGAAGAACCCCATTTCCCTGTAGAAACCCATAAGCTCCGTTTTTGCGTGCATGTAGAGTGTATCGTGCCGGCCACACTCCTCAATCAGCTGTTTCATGACCAACCGGGCAAAACCCTGGCGCCGGTACTCTTCAAGAACGTACACACCGTCCACTTCAAAACCGTCCGGGTACCGGGAGCAGCGTGCGACGCCCACCAGCTGCGTCCCGGCAAACGCCGCAAAAAGCCGGTCCGTTGCTGCGTTTGCCTTTTGCTGGTGGTAGTGGATCCAGAGTTCTTTTTCGGCACGGATCATCTCGCGGGGGGAGAGCTCCCGTACGTCAACGGTCCCGGTGGCAGGGTTCTTTGTTACCGTGTGTCCCGGGGTGAGGAAATGCTGCTGGATACGGTGGAAAATATGGGGGCGGAAGGTGACAAAACTCCCGCACTCCTCTCCGGCAAGCGCGTACAGGGTAAGGAGCGTAGCATCCTCACTGGAAGAATCCGGCGTGTTTGCGTGAATTGTCTGCGTATGGTGCCTCCCGGGAGGGCTTGTTTCTGCGCATGGCATGTGCGGGTCTTCCTTTGCACATTCTGCTGCACAGGGACGGATCTACATCATTTCCCTTCATAGAGCATAATTGTTGAGGTTGACGTAAAGGATGCTGTCTTTTCATTCATGGCGGAACAGAACAGGCACTCCATGTCCGGATTATGGTCACACCACAAAAGAGGTATTCTTGAAAAATGTCGTTTCCGGATTAAACGCAGGCATCGATCTCGTTTTTTATCCGGTCGAGTGCGATCCTCCCGATCCGGGTGAGTTTCCCGTTCACGAGAACCATCGGGATCGGCGGGTAATCCTTTTCGAGGATTGTGCGGATATGATCGGGAACCCGGTCATCGATCAGGGTGAGTTTCAGTTCCACCCGGTCGCCATATGTCTCTTTCATAACCGCTTTTAACGCCTCAAACGCTTTTGTGAGTTTTCCTGACGGGTAACATTCGGACAGCCCGCAGGTCCGGTCCGCATCGCAGGGAAACGGGGAACACTCTGAATATTCGAGGCCGACAACCTCGACAAGGATGGGGTCACTCATGGAGGATAGGTTGGCGCGAACGGTATTTTAGTATTGGGAGAGGGCAAGGGCGGTTTTGTCCACCCCCACACGGAACCGGCCCTGTCTTTTACCGGAATCCTCATAGTGCGATCCGATCTTTTTTTTTTGGGGAACTCAAGCGGCCGGGCCGGATATTTTTTTTTATAAATGCCCGATCAACCGGGTATTTTTTTTGATAGTCTTACCATGATCCAGGGAATCCACAGCAACGTGCATACCTCTATGAGAAGATGGTGCTCTGCTCTATCGGGGCCTGAACGAAGCGTTCGATGCGCTCGCTCCCAATGCCAGTGATCACGATACTTGTTTCCGCGTGAGCGGTCCAGTCCCGCATCGGTCAAAAAGGTCGTCCACTATAAAGCCCTCGATCAGCCTGATGATGAAGATACTTTTATAGTGTCATAGGCTATAGTCTATATTCTATGACCGAAACAACTACCATCCAGGTCTCACGGCCAATCCAGCAGGAGCTGGACGATCTCAAAAAGATCGAGCGGGTCAAGTCCTACGATGACGTTATCAAAATCCTCCTCATCAAACGGAGACGAAGCCTCCCGTCAACATTCGGTTGTCTGAAAAAGGCACCGGTATTCGTCAGGGATGAGGAGGAGGATTCCGATCGGGTACCTCATTGATACGTGGACGTGGATTGAGTACTGGCGGGGCAACCCGGCAACCCGCGAATATATCGAAGGCGACGAAACGATCTATACCTCGATAATCACACTGACTGAAGTCACCCGGTACTGCATCCGCGAACTCGATATAAAAACCATCTTGCCAAGGCTCGCCGATATACGGGAACGGAGCAAGATTCTCAACATGGATGAGGCAATGGCGGAACAAGCCGGGAGATACATTAAGCAGGAAGTCCCGGGACTGGCGGATGCCATAATCCTCGCCACAGCACGGAACAACGATCTCAAAATCGTAACCGGGGATCACCATTTCAAACCGTTGCCGGACGCCATCGTCATTGAGCCGGCAGCGTAATCATTTTTAAAAAAAATGATCGCCTCCCCGTCCCCCGCTTCACGCTCCGAAAAAAAGAAAGCCGGACCCTGGCAACTCAAATTGAAATGGGGAATGCCATCATTATTTCAGTTTCCCGATCTGTTCTTCGCGTGGAGTTTCAACAAAGGAGGGCCGCACCCTCATCTGTGTTTTCACCGTCGTAGGAAATCCCGCCGGAATATCCGTTTACCGGCACATCCGGGCCCGTAAAACCGCCCGAACGACCAGCCCAAAAATTCGGGCTTATATATTGGCCTGTTTGTAAAAATAAGCCCAAATTGAGCCCCATATAATGCCCATTAGCGGGTCATATCGGCCCATTACGGGCCACTGTTTTTCTGGATCAACCGAAAACCCATCCGGGCC
>NZ_JBKQWO010000042.1:0-9984 GCF_052325125.1 Methanoregula sp.
TGTTCCTTCGAATGGGCATGAAGGTGCTCGTGGAGAAGTTTGCCATGACGGTGCATATGCCGGTGGATAAGGTTCGCAGACATCAGCAGATCAAGATTACTCATCACACTTGCACAGTCACAATCAACATGTATTGTATGATCTTCCCCGACAACAATGGCGCGGGTACTGATCTGTTCGACAATATCGAGGTCATGGGTGGCCGTGATAATCGTTTTCCCGGCCTTTGCGAGATCCTGGATGATCCCAATGAGCCACATCTGGCTGCGCGGGTCAAGACCCCCGGTAGGTTCGTCAAGGAGGAGGACATCGGGATTTGTGGACAGGATGGAAGCTATACAGACCTTCTTTTTTTCACCGCCGCTCAGCATATGCGGCGCCCGGTCCCGGAGATTTTCAATCCCCAGCATCGCGATAACCTCTTCCGTCCTTTTCTGTACTTCATCGGGTGGCAGATCGAGCTGGAGCGGACCAAAGGCAATCTCGTCAAAAACGGTTGAAGAGAAGAGCTGGATATCCGGGTTCTGGAACAGGAAACCCACTTTTTTCCTGAAGAACCGGGCAAATTCGTTATCTTCAAGCGTATCGAACACTTCTTCTTTTATCGGGGTCCCAAATGCAGAAAATTCACCTGAAGTCGGGTACGTCAATGCATTCAGGATCGAAAGGAGCGTAGATTTACCGCTCCCGTTGGCTCCGAGGATGGCGGTCTGCTCCCCGGCTTTGAATGAAAGCGTCACATTCTTGAGTGCTTCAAAGCGTTTTATGTACGTATAGGATACATCGCGCAGATCGAATATTGTCTCCATGGTGTGCCTCAGATATACTCTTTTAAATTTTTACCAGGTTCTGGGATACAAGTATCAGGAATATGCTGAACGCAAACACACTCACGCACGCCACGTAATCCCGCCGGTGTATTGAATATCGTTGCAGGATCTTGATATCCCCGTTAAATCCCCGCGATATCATGGCCTGATGCACTTTCTCGCTCATGTTAAGTGCTTTTATCAGGGTATAGCCGATACGATTTCCCACCCATTTCTGTTCCTCGATCATAGGTAAAGATTTGAGCGATCTGCTTTTCTTTGCCGTGTAAAAATCCCTGACCGTATCGGCAAAGAGAAAAATATACCGGTAGCACATGTCCATCGTCAGGACATAGACTTTTGGTACTTTGAGCGAGCGAAGGGATTTGAAGAGCAGGTCCCGGGGTGTCGTGAGGAACAGGAGAACTGCCGCTGATACGCAGGTAGCCACCCGCAACACGAAGGTCAGTGCAACCATCACTCCCTGAACGGTAATGGTGATGACCGGCGGCAGCGCAAACGGGCCAAGGTGTGCGTTCGGGCCCAGGTTTGCAATGGTGACCAGTGCATCGCCGGGTGTAAAAACGTTGAAAATGATAGGGATCATGATGATGCCCGCAAATATCGGGATGAACACCCAGACGCGTTTGAGGAAGAAAACAATCTCGACCTTACTCAGGTATGCAAAGACGAGTGTCAGGCCATACACGATTGCAAGGAGCCGGATGTCGCGGGTCATTGCAACGGCAAAGATGAGAACAACCATCGAGACCAGTTTTACGCGGGGGTCCAAGCTTTGTAACAAACCTTTGCGTCTGGCGATGCTGTCATTTACCAGGCATTCCTCAAAGAACGTAAAGATGTCAGAGATCGCCTTCTGGACAAAACCCTTTTTCCTGCCGATACTGGCTGTACAGCAGGCACAGGGGCCAATTTCGATCTTCTGCATCCATTCAGGTATCATGATTTCTCATCCAGAAGCGCCCGGTTATCTCCCAAAAAAGCAGGAACTGTGCATGTCCTGAGCGCCAGTTATTGTTACGATTATGATATATTGTGATACCCTGTAGTTAAAAAGTATTGGTATTTGTGATAATATTTGATCTATACACAGAATAGTAATCAAAAAAAACACATATCTAATATTTAACGTAAAATCTCTTCGGTGGGGAGTGTTCCTCTTAAATCCCCGTTCCGGTAATCACCCCCACAACCTGCTGGGCCGTCACCGGGTCCAGAACCCGGGCCAGACCCTCCATCGGAAAAAAAGATCCTCAAATTCGGCCCTTTTTCGGCCTTTCCGGGTGCCGGATGGGGTAAACAAGGTGGCGAAAATAACCTCGATTCTAGGGCCATTATAGGCCATTGGGCGAGGTCGAAATCAGCCGTATTTTGGCAAACGGAGCAATTATACGGCGTATGTTCCACGCGAACTGAAACAAAGCAGTTTACAGGCGTTCCCCGAAGAGACCGGGATCCAAAATCCGAAAAAAGAGCCCAGTTTGGGCTTGTTTTTCCCCATAGTAACTACACTGCATTCAGGAGTCTGATCCGGGGGTTGATCACCATCTGTCGGGGATGAGGTATGCCGGATCTTCGATTGCTGACAGGTACTCAACGCTCTTCTCGTATGACGCAGGATCCGAACACTCGATAATCCGGGACGCGGATACCGGCAGGAGCGGGAGGAGTGCGGCAAAATCGATCGTGCCGGTCCCGCAGGCTGCATGGTCGTCGTTTGTCCCGCCGTTGTCGTGGAAGTGTACGTGGCAGGGCCGGCCGTTGCGTGCAAATTCCTCAAGGTTATTGTTAAGCCGGGCATGGCCCACATCAAGCACAAACCCGATGTCGTGGAACGCGAGATCGGACAGGAGGTCCGGCTGCCGGAAGTGGAGGCACTCCCACGAGCCCATGTTCTCGATCGCAATCCTGACATCGTGCTCCCGCTGGATCAACGAGAGGGCGTCAAGCGACAGGAGCAGCGCATCGCGAGAGATGCCCTGCATGTATGCCCACGGAAAATATCCGGGATGCACGACGAGTGTCTCCGCGTGGATGCTATCGCAGATTCCACAGAGCTCGTCTATCACACCAAGTCCTGCGGTACGTATGCGGTCGTTTGTGCTCGCGAGATTGATATCAGAGAGCGGAGCGTGCACCGAGTACCGGGCATCCACCGAATGGCAGGCCTCGTGGTACCGGAAGAGATCGTGGAATCCCTCTGAAACAATCTCGATGCGATCGGTTTTTTCGCGTACGAACACCAGCGCATCGGCAAGGGGCAGGTTCATGCAGCAAAAGGTCGAGCAGCCGTAATGTGGAGCAGTCATGAGATATTGTCCCTCCCGTGTATGCACCGCTCGATCAGCTGGTCCCATGGCAAGATGGCGAGCCGGTGATCAGCGGCAAGCTGGCTGATGATCGCGGTGGCTTTTCCCCCGGTGTAATCCGGGAGTGTGGCCCGGCCATCCTCCGCAAGAAAGAGCACCGGTGTGCCGGCGCACTGCGCAAGCGTTCGCAGGTTATCGAGATTTCCCTCACCCACGGGTGTCGCAGTCATAACCACGGCATCGGCAGCGGTGATCTGTTCGAGGAGTACCTTTCGCGCAGGGTCTGTGATTGGACAGAACGGTGGCTCGGTGATGCAGAAAATCCCCAGCGCACCAGCAGTCTCATAATCGGAATCGTTCATGGAGAGGATGCCCGCTGATACCTGGCAACCGGCCCGGTGGAGAGCGCGGAGGATCTCGGAACCGGTACCCCCTCCGCAGATGACATGCACCTGGAGGCTCCCGCCCGGTGCCGGGGGCGACCGGGGGAGCGGAACAACGAGCGGCTTTCCGGTAACGGGGTGGATGCTGACCGCTGCATCGAGGTCAAAGATACTGCGCAGCATTGCCGGGGTTATCACTTCGACCGGCGTGCCGGCCGCTGCGATCTTCCCGTCTTTGATGACAATGATCTCATCACAGAAGTATGAGGCAAGGTTGAGGTCGTGGAAGACACCGATCACTGCAATCTCTTCTGATAATTTTTTGATAGTTGCCAGGATATCCACCTGGTGGCTGATATCGAGATGCGAGGTCGCCTCATCGAGCAGGAGGTGACGGGGCTGCTGGGCGAGCGCCCGGGCGATGATCACGCGCTGGAGTTCCCCGCCGCTGATTGCGTGGATGGAGCGATCACAAAGATGAGTGATACCGGTCAGCGACATGGCCTTCCTGCAGATTGCATAGTCCTCTTCTCGTTCCTTGCTAAACCGGCTCATGTGGGGATAGCGCCCCATCATAACAACGTCACTGACCGTGAAGTCAAACCCGGGCCCGGTTTCCTGTGGGACAACCGCGACCGATTGTGCAAGTTCGCGGCTGGAGAGCGCAAAAAGCGGCTGCCCGTCGAGCTGGATAATCCCTCCGGTGGGCGTGATCACCCGACTGATCGCCTTTAAGAGAGTCGTTTTTCCCGAGCCGTTCGGGCCGATGATCCCGACAAAGGTGCCTTTCTTTGCATCAAACGAGATTGCATCCAGTACTTTTCGGGCCCCGTAGTGTACGTCCACACCGGAAAGCTCGATCACGTACTGAACCTCCTCTTGAGGAGCCAGATAAAGAACGGTGCACCCAGAAATGCGGTTATCACGCCGACCGGGACTTCGTTTCCGACCGTCCGTGCGACCGTATCCGAGAGGGCAAGAAGAATACCACCGGCAAGCATCGATGCAGGGATTAAGACCCGGTGATCCGGGCCGACCACGAAGCGCATAATATGGGGGGTAATGAGCCCGACAAAGCCGATACAGCCGGCAATGGCGACAGCAAGCCCGGTGATGAGCGAGCTTGCCGCAAGGAGGAATATCTTAAGGCGCTCGACATTGACTCCAAGGTGGATTGCATCATCCTCCCCCATGGAAAAGATGTTGAGCTCGCGCGAGAAGAGGAGAAGGGCAAGCGAGGCCGGGAGAATGATGATGCCCAGTTTTACGTCGTCCCAGGATATGTTCCAGAACCCTCCCATGAGCCAGAAGAGGATCTGGTGCAGGTTCTGGCCGGCAGAGTACATAAGTGCGGAGAGGATTGCAGAAAAAAACATGGAGACGGCAATACCGGTGAGCAGCAGCTGTTCTACTTTCACGCGCCCGCCTTTCTGCGCGATACCGTAGACAATAAACGACGCGGCAAGGCATCCGATGAATGCAAGGATGCTGCGGAACGCCCCGCCAAGAAGTACAATCGCAAGGCTGGCCCCGAGCGCTCCGCCGGATGACGTGCCCAGCAGGTACGGGTCGGCCATGGAATTCCGGAATAACCCCTGCATCACGACACCGGCAGCGGCAAGCCCGGCACCCACGAGCATCGCGGCAATGACCCGGGGCAACCGGATATCAAAGAGGATAAGCGATGTCGTGTCATTGCCGGACATGCCGAAAAACGGAACGCCTGCCGGTCCAAAACCTGTGCAGATCACGACCGTTGCAGCGGCGAGAGCCGCAAGGACAATGATGGCCGCATATCCCTTGTGCATGTGATTAAATTATAGTTGATTTAAGTAAAATAATATTGCGTGTTGAGCCAAAGCCAGTAGATCCAAAAGTAAATTTACGCTGAAAAATCTGGAACGGATCGGGCTTGTGGACCGGAAATGTCTGCCGACTTCCCCACCCGCCACCCAGTACTCGCTGACCGCTGACTGAGAGGAACTGCGGGAGCACATGATCCCTCTCTTGGTGTGGGTCTCCAAATGGGGAGTACAGGATCTTCCCGGGTGTCCTATCAGGACGAGGAAAGAACGGTAGTCCAAACAAAGGAACACTGATGTGCGTAAGGTTCCGGGGCCGAATGTAATCTGACCGTAAAGGAACGAAGCGGAGCGAGAGGCAAAAGATCCTGAAGCTTCTACTTTACCCCCGCGTGCAACCGGTATAGCAGGGAGATAACAGGAACCTCAAAAACAGTCCGGCGGCAGGAAAGACAGGAAACGTAGTGTTTTAAGCGATCAGGGGCAAAACCGTCCTGTCCGGTCAGCCCCTGCGCTTGATATCCCTGATAAGAAAGTGTGAAGGATTCACTTTTTGGCTTTCTGTGCTGCATTCTTTCCAGTTTTGCTCTTTGCTGGTTCGGTCTTCTTTTGTTTTGGGTCTGGTGTGTTCTTTTTCGTCGTGGTTTCAACCATCTTGTTCTTCAACTCCCCCTGTATGATGGATTCTGGTTATATGGGGTGGATCGGGATGACAATGAGACGAGCGCCAGCATCCATTTTTGAGGGGATGTCCGGGTGGACGTGGATGTTTACGCTGGTATCATCACCCTGGTTACCGTTTGGCGGAGGGAAGTAATAAACATTTTTAATTTCGTATGAAATGGTGTGATAACATTTTTTGCGGTGAACCACATGAATTAAAAAAACAGAAAGATTGAGAGATGAGATTGAGTGAGGACATGCAATTCTGAATGAGAGAGAGATGAGGCGATTTTCTGGCGATGCTCTCTGGTGCCATCACCATATACTGGTTGGGCGCACGAGTATAAAAAAATTTCAATTTAGTATGAATTTTTAAAATATTCAATTTACACATTCTGGCGATTCTGTACCTGTAATAAACCATAGTTTAAATGGCAGGGTACAGGAAGGTCAGGTAGACAACCACGTTATGAATTACAACGATCAGGAACCACAGGATTATAACCCCCATAATGATCATTCCGGACATGCGGATTTTCTGTTCGCAGTACGATGCTGTAATGAATATGAAAAAAACTACCAGCCATTTCAGCAGGAGATGCATGAACGGTGAGCCGGCAAAAAAATCCATCAACGGGTTTAACTCAGCTCCTCCGTGTGAGAGGATCATCGATGTAGTTGTTACATCAAGAAAGCAGACCACGTAAAGAACGAGTAAGGAGAGAACAAGCGGTGAATCCAAATCTGCGTCAAATATCGCGACAAGGTCATTCCAGAACCGGTCTTGTGGTTTTATGAGTGAATCTGCCATTATGAGTCTCCGGATCCATAATCCATCACGACATTCTGAAAGTAATCCCGTCTGTAATATCAAGGTTACGCGCGTGATCGTGGATAATCATAACAATGGTTTCCCTCTTGACCATCAAGCGGTTCCACAAACGGTATGTTTACTCACAGATGAACATAATCCTATCCGGTTGCGGGTTTGTCGGGTATGAGGATCTTCGGCTCCATCGCGAGAATTGATGCAACTGCAAGTCACTCCCTTTCCCCACCCGTCAGAGAAAACTGGAAATTATTTCGTAGATGCCTTGTGTAGATAATAAAGAAGACTGCGCCAATGTCGGTGATCATACAACTACGGTTCGGGATTGGAGTCCATATGCACGAGTACCATGACAACCCTGCCGGAAAAAGAGAGAGAGATCGGGCTTCACCGGCAACCGGTGAAACCGCTGCCCCAAATCAGATTTTTTCTGGTTTCTCCACCTCACGGTTGAATTGTCACTACGGTTGTGGCAATTGTCTTTCCACTGTTATCGACAAGTTGCAGGTTGAACCGTTCGCCAAGCGAGCCGGTACTCATGAAGCCATAAGAGGGACTGAAGGCATCTGACCAGCGTCCATCTGCTTGTTTAGCGTTACTCAACCCACTGGTATCGGAGTATGTCCCTGGCTGGACCTGGTTCAGGTCATTCACACTAATGTTTGCAGTCTCACCAGCTTGGAAGGTTCGCGCTAATCCAGATGAAAAAGCACCCGGTTGATCCCATGGTAAAAATCCTGAACTCGTGTCAACCGAAATGACCGAACTGTTTATCGTCCAGTGGAGATGTTGATACGTTCCAAAGTCCGATGTGGGTGTGACGACAAAATGCGTCGAGAGTGTACTGATGGAATCCCCGCCCTGATGCATGATGGTCATTCCCGTGGAATTGCTGAATGTGGCAGTCATCGTCATCTGCGGCGCTTTGCTCGTCCCCGTGGCCAGACCCCCGGCAAATGCACTTACAATCGCAGCGATAATAATCGTAACTACGAGCATCAGCATAACGCCCACAACCGGTGAGACTGCATGTTCGATGTTCATCTTCGTGGTCGTCATCCCGTCACCGCCACATCATTACTCAGAATTGTTTTCCCACTCTGGAGATCGACGATGTTGACATGAACGGTATCCCCTGGACGGAGCGCGTTCCAGTTCCCACCAAGCACGGCCTGCATACCATCGACCCACCCGGTAGGTTCACTGCTGGAGTAGGTATACAGCGATGTTGGTCCCGTACCTCCTGATGCAGGAGTCTGTCCTGAAGATACACCATAATACGCGAAATCCGGCACCTCCTGCATGCTCGTCCCGGGTACCAGAGTATAGTTACCAAACCACTGGTTCATGCCAATCGTACCAGCAGACACCTGTGTGCCGTTTATACCTTGTCCATAACCAAGCGGAGCTTGGTGTTGATCAACAGTTTGACCACTCATCTGCATTCCCTGATACAGGAACGACCAAGGATCATCTGTATAAACATTGGGCGAATTCAATCCCATCTCACTTGTGTTTCCCCCGCTGATGCCACTCGCACTGATCCAGGATGTGATAATCTTCAGGTGGCTGGTGGAGATTGGTATACTTACCGACTGTACATCAAACGTAATGTGACTGTCAGTTGGTTCACCTGTGCTTGCAATCGATATATCCATCGCCAAGGTTGGTGCCTTAGGAGTTGTTGTTGCCAATCCCCCCGCAAATGCGCTCACCACCGCGGCGATGACAATCGTAACCACCAGCATCAGCATCACGCCGACCACCGGTGATACGGCCTCCTCGCCGCGCTTTAACCGAAAACTTTCGTTAAGATTCAAACTTTTCACCTCTGCACACGATGGTTATCGGATTCCCCGGCAGCCGGTCCTTCCTGCTTATCTCATGATGAGATCGAACGGGTTATGTTGGAGATCCAATGGTAACACATGTGTAAAAATATGTAGCACCAAGTGCTATAAAAAGTATATTTTTTGAGATCGTTATGTAACATTCCCTTGACATTTATCTACAACATGAGGAGAGAACTATCCCGGGATCACCTTCGGGAACTGATTCTGAAAAAGGCAATTCAATCCCGAAACCAAAAAATACGGCAAAATCTGCGGCAAATCGGGTCTGCTAAAAATCAGACTGAAATTCTTTGTTTATTTGCAAAAATACGCCCAATTTGAGCCCCATATAATACCCATAATCGGGCCATAGAAGCCCACCGGCAGCCCCCATTTACGGGATCAGGCAAAACCTATCAGACCTCAGGATCGGGCCGTAAAACGCCAATACGTGAACTTTTTATTTCGTCCGATTGGCAAAATAAGGTCAATTTGGGGTTATTTTCCAACGGAGCCCGATACGGGCTTCTTTTCACTGTGTCAGACGCCAATCGGAGCCTGTATCGGGCCCGGATTGACTGGGGAGTACTGATGGATAAACGGGGGAACTCATGAAGCAGGGTAGAGACGAACGGATAACAGGGGATCACATCAGGCCATATTTTTTATGCGCCTGTTCGATGGTCATCAGATCGTAAACATAAACGCATCCGTCTTTAATCCGGCAAAATGCCGTGTAATTGTGGCTGATATGCAAGCGGTAAACGGGATCCTTCCCATGACTGACGAACAATTCTTTGTCCCCGTCTTTTCCGGGATACAGATTACCGGGAATGTGTACAATCCCACTCGCGTATTATACGCTGACTTTTTTCTGGAAGATCGTCAGGAAAAGCCTGTGCCTCATCTTCGATCAGGATCGGAAGGGTCACTCTTTGAACCCCACAAAGTGCCCTTCGCGCATTTTGCGATCTGCATCTTCGAAGAGCTGGCGGCGCTTCTCTTTTGTAACCATCTCTTTAATCACAGCGTCGAACGTCTGGCCCGGTTTCCGGAGTTCGTAAGCAGATTCCCACGTACTGGGACACACGGGAATTCTTTTTGTCGCACATTCCTGATTGGGCATATACGTGAAGTTGTATTGTCACTATTTACTTTTTTACAATTCTTACATCTGGTCACGAGAAAAAACTCGGTTCACCCCGGCGACCGGGCCCGGAACGGTACGATGAATTTCCCGAACTCGTTCTCTATGGCAAATGAATCGACGCTGTACACGGAACGGATGCAGTCGGGCGTCAGGATATCCTGCGGTTTTCCGTACCCGATCATCTTC
>NZ_JBKQWO010000043.1:0-8978 GCF_052325125.1 Methanoregula sp.
GGGGAATTGAACCCCCGAGGCACTTTCGCACCACAGGCTTTCCAGGCCTGCGCCCTACCGCTAGACTACCTCAGCAAAAAGTGTATCCCATGTATTTGCCGGGTATTTTTTTAATGCTATCCTTTCAATGCACTGGCTTTTTTGGTTTTTCCGGTGGGCAGCCTTTCTTCCAGCCCTTCGGGTACGTACCCGGGGCAAGGAAGACGGTGGTCATGGCGACAAACAGCCCGTTCTTTCCGGGTTTCCATGAGGCTGAAGCGGCGAGCGCTTTCCCGAGCCCGACAAACTCCCGTTTCTGCGAGAGAACGGCTACGATCTGATCTTTTTTGAACTCATCGCAGCGGATTACTCCGACCCCCGCAAGCACTGCGCCGTGGCAGAGCGCATCGATCGCGGTATCCCGGACGATGACGGTCGGGAGATCAGGTACCGCAGCATCGACCGAGACCACCATGGCGTCCAGTGCGGCCCGGTTCCCGGCTGCTGCCTCAGCGCAGGCGTCCTGCAGATCGTGGAGCGTATGCATGACGTGCTCATCGAAGGCACCCGACCGGGTCCGCCGCAGTTCCTGCATGTGCGCCCCGACACCGAGCGCAAGGCCCATGTGGTGGCAGAGCGAGCGGATGTAGGTCCCGGCATCGCACCTGACCTTCATGAGCACCAGTCTCCCCTCAACGCCGAGAACATCCAGCTGCTGGATGGTGCGGATGCGCAGGAGACGTTTTACCGCGCTCCTCCGGGGCGGGCGCTGGTAGATCCGTCCGGTAAATTCCGCCGCGATCTCATCGATACGCTGGCGGTCCACTTCCTTGTGCAGGCGCATCAGGCAGACATATTCCTTGTCGTGTTTCAGGAGGAGCGGCGCGAGGCGCACGGCATTTCCCAGCATGACAAGGAGAATGCCCGATACCTGCGGGTCGAGCGTGCCCGCGTGACCGATCTGGCAGCCGAGCATCTTTCCCACCCACGCGGCAACCTGGTGGCTCGTGGGCCCCCGGGGCTTGTCAATCACGATGATGCCCGCACCGTGCCGGAGCGGTACGGTGCCGGATTGATCCGGCTCACGGAATTCCTGCAGTGCGGTCATCGTATTATCCATATCCGTCCCCGGTGTTCGTTTAATGCGGCAAGCGTCCCCTCGAGAGAGCCGTCCCCGACAATGGCTGGTATCGTTCTCCCGGACATCAGCGCTGCGGCCGTGATATCCCCGATAGCCATCACCATCAGGTCACGGCGCGGGGTCCAGATCGCTTTTTTAAACGACATCGCGCTCGTGAAAAGGATGGCATCGGCTCTGTCAAGGTCGAGCGGCTCGTTTGTGGACGCAAGCCGGTAGCAGCGGAACTCCCGGGCGATCCCTCCCGCGCGCGTAATCGCATCGATGAGGGGTGCATTCGGGACGTCGGCGCGGGGAAGGCCAATCGTTTTGCCTTCAATCCAGTCCCCCAGGTACGGGACGAAATCGCGGGAATAGAAACCGGGCAGGGTCTCGCAGGCAACCCCGTACCGTTCCAGTTCCCGTGCCGTTTCGGGGCCGATTGCAATGACCCGGGGGGTCTTTTTGAGGAGAGGAGCAAGGATTTTTGCCGGAAGTGCACTCGTGAAAAAAAGGCAGTCGAACTCCCCGCGTTCAACGGAACCGGCAAACGCGGCGATGACATCCTCCTGGATCTCGGACCGGAGCGGGTGGACGCTGTAGCACGCGTGCCCGAACGCTGCGCACCGGGCCGCGTCCCGCTCCTCCTTTCCTGCAAGACGGGTGACTGCGATCTTCATTACGGGTTCATCATCCCTGTATGATAAGATGGTATGCATTTCGGTTGATTTATGTCCATTCTCCTGTACCTTCTGGTTGATGATCGAGATCGTGATCGGGACGCTGCTGGGAGTCCTCCTTGGTACCCTGAGCGGGCTGATCCCCGGCGTGCACGCGAACACGCTTGCCGGCGTGCTGCTCGGTGCGCAGGCAGCCCTCCTCGCCGTGCTCGGGCCGCTTGCCCTTGCCGGCGCGATGTTTGCCGCCCTGATCACGCATACGTTTGTTGAGGCTGTCCCGTCCACGTTCCTTGGGGTTCCCGACGCGGATACCTCACTTTCAGTCCTTCCGGCACATGCCCTCTGCCTCGAAGGGAACGGCGAGGAAGCGGTCCGTATCGCCGCGCTCGGGAGCGCCTGTGCCATCATCATTGCCGTTCCTCTATCAGTGCTCTGTTTCCTGTTCCTCCCTGCCCTCCAGCCGTACTTCGACTGGGGCATCGGCATCCTGATCGTTGCTGTCATTGGCTCCATGATCGTGATGAGCGAATCGCCCGGGTGGGCGCTTGCCATCTTTGCCGTTGCCGGCCTCCTGGGTATCTTTACCCTGCGGTACGAATTCCTTGGCTGGCACACGCTTGGAGGGGAGGCTGCCATTCTCATGCCCCTCCTCACCGGACTCTTTGGTATATCCGTCCTGCTGGTCGCATCCCAGGGAGCGCTGCCAGTGCAGCAGTTCCGGGGCCTGCGGGTGGAAAACACTACGGTGGCGAAGTGCTCCCTTTTGGGAACCCTTGCCGGGATAGCGGTCGGCTGGCTGCCCGGGCTCTCGACCGCAACCGCAAACGGCGCACTGGCCTCAGTGATCGGGTACGAGAAGGATCGCCGGGCCTACATCCTTGCCACGAGCGCGGCAAACACGGCGAATGCCTTTATCGGGCTTGCCGCGCTCTTTGCGCTCTCGCGGATGCGGAACGGCGTGATGGTCGCGCTCGCGGAGCTGCCCCTTCCGTCCATGAGCGAACTGACGATCATCGGCGTGCTTGCGGCCTGCATCGCGTATGTCGTCACGGTGGGGCTTTCGCGTTCGGCAGGATGGCTCACCGGGATCAATGGCCGGATGCTCAACCGGGCGGTGATCATTTTTGTGGTGGGGCTGTGCATCCTCCTCACCGGGCCGTTTGGGATCGTAATTCTTGTTCTCGCCACGGTTGTCGGGATCGTGCCGCATCTTATCAATGTCTCGCGTGTCTACTGTATGGGCGCGATCATGGTGCCGGTGATCATGTACTCATTTGGCATCGCGTGGGTCTGATCCCCGGGTTGAACCCTGCCTGCGGCCACCGGCCGCACACCGGTTCCCGATCATGGCGATCCGTGGATTTTTTACCCGTGCGCTGCCTAGTTCCTATCATGCAGTCCTTCTGGTTCGGGGATATTTCGGAGGGGCACTGCACGCCCTTTACCGGCGATGCAGCCGCGTGCGCCCGCCGGGCCCGGGAGATCCGGATCAGCATGGATGCCTTTATTCCTCCTGACTGGCAGCAGGCCGTTGCCTGCGGGTTTTGTCATGACCGTGCGGAGTACCTCTCCCTGCTCCAGAAGGTCTGCATCGCAGGATCGGAGCAGGCAGTCCGGGACCAGTATGCGGCAAAAGACGTGGAACTGCTCCAGATGGTCAGGACGCTCGACGAGATGGACACCGTCATCAACGTCCTCTCGGAACGGGTGGCGGACTGGTACCAGATCCGGCACCCTTCGTTCTCCCGCAAATACCGCAGGACACCGGCGCACGTGCTGGTCAAATCCATCAGCGAGCGGAACCGGGAGCGCGGCGGCGGGGGGGCGCTCGGGAAAGTCGCCGCCGAGATCACGAGCCTTGCAGATGCCCGGACCGCCCTCGCAAAAGAAGTGTCGGCACGGGCATGCGAGGTGATGCCCAACACGAGCGCGCTCATCGGGGGGCTTGTTGCCGCCCGGCTCCTCTCTCACGCAGGGGGGCTTAAGGAACTCTCCCGTCTGCCCGCCAGCGCAATCCAGGTGCTCGGCGCCCGGACCGCGCTCTTTATGCACATCAGGACTCATGCGCCCTCTCCCAAGCACGGGATCATCTTCCAGCACCGGCGGGTACACAACGCCCCCCGCGATGCCAGGGGAAAAGTCGCCCGGGTGCTTGCCGGGAAACTGGCGATTGCCGCCCGGCTGGATTTCTACCGGGGCTGCGCAGTTCCGTCATTCCTTGACGATGCGCAGGCCCGCATCGACCGGGCAGGAGCGCCGGGGGAGGATGGGCAGCCGTGATCCGGCTTGGCGATGTGCTGGTCTCGAAAGGCGAGGGAGGGGTCTACGGTGAGCGGATGCTTGACGGGTACCGTGTCTGGGATCCGTACCGGAGCAAGCTCTCCGCCCTGTATCTCGTGGGAACCGGTATCGAACTCCCCCCGGATATGAAAGTTCTCTACCTCGGGGCGGCAAACGGGACCACCGTCTCCCATGTGGCGGATTACGTTGAAGTTGTGTATGCCGTGGAGTTTGCGCCCCGCCCGATGCAGGACCTGCTCGAAGTGGCACGCCGGCGCAGGAATGTGATGCCGATCATGGCAGACGCATCCTGCCCGGAGCAGTATGCGCCGCTCGTGGAAACCGTGGATCTCCTCTACCAGGATGTGGCCCAGCCTGACCAGGCGTCCATCGCCCTCCGGAACTGTGTATTCCTCAAAACCGGCGGCCACCTTATCCTCATGCTCAAGACCAGGAGCGTGGATATCCGGAAACAACCGGAGGAGGTATTCCGGGACACCCTCGATATCCTCATCTCCGCGGGGCTCACAGTAACTGAGAGTACCTGGCTTGCGCCTTACCACCAGGACCACGCTGCAATCGTGTGTACCTGGTAGCACCAGTCAGTCCCGGGAAATTACCATGCCGAACAATATCCGTGTTTATTCTGCAGGTCCCCTGACCATCTTTGCGCTGATTGTCGTTATCGGGCTTGTCATCATCGTCGTACCATTGTTGTTCCTTGGCCTTGCAGGGAAAGCGATCACAAACCTTGTCGGGCTCTCGTGGCTCACGGCGACCGCCCTCGTGATCCTGATACTGCTGTGCAGCCTGGTCAACCTCCCGGTCTGGAAAGTCCGGCGGGAGACGATACGGATGCCCCACACCGGGACCGGGCAGTTCCCGGAAGCGTTTGCCCCGGGAGAAAACGGCGGGCTCTGGGAGACGACCATTGCGGTCAACCTGGGGGGAGCGATCATCCCCCTCGCCCTGTCGGTCTACCTCCTGTACCGCGCGTTGCCGGTGATGAGTGGAAACCTTCTCTGGCTCCAGGTGCCGGCTGCCGTCCTGATCGTTGCTGCGATCGCCTATGCGACGACCCGGCCTATGATCGGAGTGGGGATACGGGCGCCGCTCTTTATTCCCGGGCTGACCGCCCTTCTCTGCGGTATTCTCCTTGCCGGGGGGCCGGGACTTTCGGCAGGGGTCATCGCTTTTGTCAGCGGGACCATCGGCACCCTGCTTGGCGCGAATATCGCGCATCTGCCCCACGTCGGCGATCTCGAAGTACCGCAGGTCAGCATTGGCGGCGCAGGGACGTTTGGCGCAATCTTTGTCGCGTGCATCCTGTCCGCACTTATTGCATGATGTGTGCCCGCACTTTTTTTTTAGAGCGTCCATACATTTCCTGTGCTCGAAAAATCCGGACTGTCCATAGGCTGGCATACATTTCCGCACGACCGCTCGCGCTGAAATCCCGGCCGCCCGGATTTTTTTGGATTGAAAGTTCCCGGGCGGAAAAAATTACGGTGCGAAAAATAAATTCCGGATTTTTTTGCAGACGAAAAATTTTTGCCGGTGCGGGCGGCCCGGCATTTTTTAAAAATTTGGGGATCGCGGTCGGGAATTCACGTCGGTGAAAAAAATCAGGTGTCAGATGTACATCCGCGAAGCGGATAATTATCCGTGTCGCGGCAGACTAACTGACACCTTTTTTTGGGCTGAAAAACTTTTTTGCCGGATTTTTTCCCGTTCGAAAGTTGAAAAATCAAAAAAAACTCCGGTCGAAAGTTCCCGGGCCGGAAAATTTACGGCCCGAAATCCGGCAGATCCAAAAAATTTCCGGTCGAAATTTTTCCGGTCATAAAATATTCGGTGTGAAGCCAGAGCGATCTTGAGATTTTTTACGGACAAGGGGTTTTGTCTGGCTAAACCGACAGCACGTATGTCTCAATAAAAGTCCTTCGCGAATACATCACACACGAAAAGAGTAGCCCGGAGCAGATTCGAACTGCTGTCGCGAGATCCAGAGCCTCGCATGATTGACCGCTACACTACCGGGCTGTATTGCCTCATACTTTTTGCCGCTGGAGCCTAATTAAAGTGACGGATATTCGCGCCCGCTCCTGGTGCATCAGGCGCTTTTTGACCGGTCACAGCGCCCACAGGCCCGGCAGACTTCCTGTACCGGCTGGATAAATTCGCCTTTTCCGCAGAACGGTTCGATATCGTGCATGTCCCGGAGGTAATAGATGTGCGGGACAAGCGAGATGTGGGTGTAGGTACCGCACGGCACGCCAAGCCGGTCTGCGATGGACTTCTGGAGCTGGACAAGGGCGTACATGTTGGCACCGGCTGCGGTGAGCATGTCGTTACTGCGGAAGATCACTTTCATGGCCAGCCTGCCGTCACGGAGGGTGCACTGCACGAGCTGGAGGCAGGGACAGTCGTCGAGCTGCTCGTCGATCACCGGGTTCCACGTGATGGCGATGGCCCGCCGGCTGACGGGAGACGTTCTGAGTTTTTCTGCAATGTATTCGATCTGGTCGACATGGACCGGCACCCCGTCCACAGACAGGCGCTCGCCCCAGTCAAAGAGCCGGCCGTGGTAGTCGTATTCGAAGGAAGCGTGCGAGCCATGCAGCAGGTCGGTTGCGTACTGCTCGACAAACCTCTGCTGGAACCGGGAATGGGGACTTACCATCGGCCCGGCAAGCGGAGTATCGACCTGAAGGGCCACTTCTTCGAATTCAACGGTGGCCTCGTCATCTTCGGTCTGGAGGACCCGTCCTTTTTCCAGGATCATCTTCACGACCAGTTCGTGTGCCCGCCCGATCGCAGGGGCCCGGATGACTCTCATGGAACATGGGTTGGCGCCGGTATCATATATGTGTTGCAATTGGCAGCGGGAGCAGGTGCTCCCCGGCCGCTTTCTCAGGCTTCTCGTCCATCGTAGAATAGGTGGAGATAAAGATCCCCGTACCCAATACGGACAATTTTCACGGGAGTCTCCGGAAAAATTCTCTTACTGTATCTGCGGCGCTCCGGCCGGTCTTTGCGTTTTTCCCCGGCAGAACCTGAGAACTGTAACCGGCATCACTGCGTGGCGCAGATTTTCCCATGGGGGGTAAGGGCCCCTCCATCCTCTACAATATGTATAGTGCGTGAGCGTGCAGCGTTTTTCACGGTGTACTATATACTATGTACACAGCATACATTTCTGAGGGAACCCATTGCCCGGCTCGTGCGCGAATCCGGCTGAGTCTATAAAGGGACTACAGGCCGGGAACCGGGAATCTTCCCTGCCGGACTGGTACCGTATAAACTCTCAAGACGCGGCGAATTTAAAAAAACGGGTGTTTCCTGCCCCGGAATTGAGAGCCAACACAACCACAAAGGATATATTAGCTCTTTTACAAATATTCCTCCATATTCCGTCTAAACGGAGTATGGGGCTCGTAGAATCGTTATTCGGCAAATGTCGAAACGGTTCCCCGGCTTGAAATGTATGATGTAACATTTGGAGGAAAACGAATGACTAAGCGATTAACGATTGCACTGATTGCACTTGTCGCGTTGGTTCTTGTCGCAGTACTGCCGGTATCGGCAACCTACTACGATGTGAACAACACGCTCATCAGCCCGGGCGCAACAGTGTATATTGGCGAACAGCAACTGAATGTGACGCCTGTTGAAGTGTACTTTAACTCAAAACTGGGCACACCCGTTCAGCAAATTGGATGGTGGGCATCCGCAGCTAATGTCGGAACCACATCACCATCCGCGACTTTCACCCTTAACGGTAGCGGCACTCAGGATGGCGCGTTCTACGTTTCATCTGCTGCATTTGCAACATCAGTCGCCAGCGGCAATGCAAACTGGTATGTCGTTAACCCGGCAGGTACCGTTAACGCAGGTTTCGGTAACACCACCTATGGCCAGTTCTTCACGGTTGCAGACCCGAGCCTCGTTATCGATGTCTGGGATCTTTCTACCGGAACAACGGTAACCAGTGGAACATCGATCCAGGGAGATTATCTGGCGCTCCGTATCAACACGAACCTCCAGTCGGCAATCAACAGTCCGACCCTTCGTGTGAATGATACAGCAACAGGTGGCCCAATTGGTAACATTGATATCAAGGTAAAGAGTGCCTCCGGGAACACGTATACTTCACTGTATACTGGCGGAAGTAACTTTGCTACCCAGTCCATTGTCGGGCAGAATGTAACTACCGCCGTATGGTTCTGGGGTACAAATGGTGGAGGACAGCCCACTACCGCTACTACCGGTTCTGGTTCCTACGCACCCAACTGGTCGACCGGCGCACTCCTTCCCAGTGGCCAGAACGCCTACCCGGCAGGTGTCTACACGGTTCTCGCCCAGTCCAGGCTTAACGGGATGTACGATAACTACCTGAATGGTGGCGCAACCTACACCGGTAAGACCATCAGCCAGCCCGCAACGGTCACCATCTCATCCAACACCGTGGCGCTCGCAGCGAACGTGAACTCAGTTGTCCGCAGCAAGCCGTTCTCGGTCACGATCACGGGCAAGCCCTACCAGGTCTACCACCTGTGGATTAAGGGCACCAGCTCCATGGATGGCAGCTACAACAACCAGCCGCCGTACATCACCCCGAACCAGGCAGGAGTCCAGTTTGACCCCCTTTCTACGAGCAGTGCACCAGCCGCGCTCGTTCCGTACAACCCGTTCGCAGACAACGGTGGTTACGTATTCCAGAGCGGTATATCCATCTGGAGCAACGTCGCTCACGGTAGCGATATGTCCTCCGCCGGTCCCAACTCTGCCGCAATCGGCAACGGTACCTTCGAGTATGCCAACGTGTCCCTCGACCAGACCGGCACGAGAACCGTTCAGTTCTCGACGACCAACTGGACCAAGGCACAGCAGTACACCATCCGTACCGAGCAGGACTTCGG
>NZ_JBKQWO010000044.1:0-10107 GCF_052325125.1 Methanoregula sp.
CCGCCCGGCGGAAACGTGACAGCACAGTACGCGATAAGTGCCGCCAACAGCGCCGCGCCCGGGACCTATGCGCTGGATACCGAGGTCAGGTACCGGGATGCGCTCGATAACAGCCAGATCTCCGATACCTTCAAGGCAGACGTTAACGTGGTTCCCCGGCCGACAACTGCACCCGTGGTACAGTTGCTTGAGATCGTCGCTGTCATTGCGGTGATCCTTGGCGCAGCCGGCTATTACGTGTTCGTGATGAGGAAGAAGAAGTGAGGTGCGGGTGGAAGGGGGCGCTTCCGGCGCCCGGGATACGGACGATCCGGGATATGCGCTCTGTCCTTGCAGACCCGGGGTGCCCGGCGAGCGACCCCCTCTATTATATGTACCGCGATCTTGCACGATCGCCGGCGGACCGGCGCTGGCTCATCAATCACCGGCTCCGCTATGACATTACCGTCATTCCCCCGCGTGATCTCTGCGGCGAGCATGTCAAGACAAAGGGGCATTACCATCCCGCCAATCCCGCCGGCACCGGTTACCCGGAACTGTATGAAGTTCTGGAAGGGACGGCACAATTTCTCCTCCAGTCACGGAAACTGGACGACGTTATCCTTGTCCACGCGGACACCGGATCGCGTCTGATCATCCCGCCGGGCTACGGCCATATCACCATCAATCCGTCGCCGGGCACCACCCTTGTTCTTGCAAACCTTGTATCTACCGCATTTGAGAGCGAGTACGGGGAGTACGAGGCCCTTCACGGGGCGGCATACTACGTCATGAGCGACGGCCGGATCGCCGGAAACCGGCACTACCCGGACATGCCCCCGGTCCGGAGATATGCCGTTGTCCGGGGAAGGGGAGCAGCCGGCCGGTCCTGTGCCGGGCCGATCTATGCCATGATTGGCGACCAGGATGCCCTTGCCTTTCTCAACGAGCCGGAAAAATACCCCGCTGTTTTTACGGGACTGTAAAAAGGCTAGGTGCGGCGAGGCGCTTGTGGGCGTTTTTCTCCGCCCGGGCCAGAACTTTTTCCTCGGCCGGTGTTCGGGCTTTCCAGCCGTTTGCCTCAAGGCTCCTGAGCGCCGTATCGATCTCGGCATAGGAAAGACCGATCTCACCCTCGTCGCTCTGGCCCGCCCAGAGCCCGGCCGACGGCGTTTTGGTGAGGATCGGCTCCGGGATTTTCATCTCCCGTGCCACTTCGTACACGTCGGACTTGTAGAGGTGGACGATGGGCTGGATGTCAGCCGCGTTGTCCCCGTACTTGGTGCAGTAGCCAAGCAGGCATTCGCTCCGGTTTGACGTGCCGCAGACGAGCCTGTGGTCGCGGTTCGCGTGGTAGTACAGCACCGTCATCCTGATGCGGGCCATGAGGTTCCCCAGCAGGTACGGCGATTCCACAAAGCCCGGGAGGGTTTTAAAGGCCGCAAGCATGGGGTCGATGGGGATGACCCGGTGCTCCATCCCGAGAGCGGCACAAAGATCTGCGGCATCTCGTACATCCTGCGGGTTGCTCACCGATGTCGGCAGGGAGAGCCCGAGTACCTTGTCCGGCCCAATCGCCCGGCAGCAGAAGGCGGCCGCGACCGCGGAGTCCACCCCTCCCGAAACGCCGACAACAATTCCAGTGCACCCGCTGTTCCAGTAGGCATAGCGAATCATCTGCTCGATCTCTCCCATCCTGCACCCGAGTTCTCTGGCCATATCTGCACTCCTCCGTTAGAATATGCGGATAAATTTTTTTAACTGTTCGGTATTCCCCGCCACGATCACAAAATCGCCTTCATGCAGTACTTCCGACCCGGGAGGGGAGACCATGATATGGTCCAATGCCTCGATCCCCAGGAACCGCACGCCGCTTTTCCCCATGATGTGGCTTACCGTCAGGTCCGTGGGATGCCGGACCTGTTTTAATACGACCATCTCGCCGTCCGGGAGATCGACGAGCACCGTGACCGTATCGGCAAGCACGATCCTACCGACCGTCTGCCCTCCGATCCGCGGGAGCAACGCGACATAATCCGCCCCCGCCCGGTACAGTTTATCCACGGAGGGTGGCTCGTTTGCCCGGGCAAGAATGCGGATGGCGGGGTTGAGGTTGCGTGCCATCAGGGTGGTGAAGATGTTCACGTCGTCGTCATTGAGAGCGACGATACAGAACCGGGCTTCACCTATCCGGGCATCCCGTAAGATCTCCTCGTCCTCGGCATTTCCAATCACCTCGTTCACGTCGTACTTTTTTGCATCGACCACCACGCAGGAGATGCCCGATGCCGCCATCTCGGTATATGCGGCAGATCCCACATCGCCGAATCCTGCAATGACCGCGTGGCCGATCTGTTCTTTGTCGACCTCCAGTTCTTCGTGGACTGCCCGGCGGATCGCGTCGGCCCTCCCGAATAAAAAGAGCGATGTGGTGGCATCGACCGTTTCGGAGGGATCGGGACGGGAGATAAACCTGCCCGCTTTCCAGAGGAACGGGACGATGATGCCGTACTGCCCGTGCAGGTTCAGGCCACCGAGCGGTTTTCCCGCTGCCTTGCTCTCGGGCATGACCGGGATATGGATCAGCCGGAGATTTTTTTCCGGGAATTCCTCGCCATTGATGGTGAGACGGTCAAGGCCGGGGATGGCGGGCTCCGTATCTCCGCCCGGGTTGAGGACTGCATGCCGGGCGAGGATACGCCCGGTCACCTGCTTGGGGGAGAGCACGTACTCCGCCCCGGCATACCGCAGGTACCGGTCAAAGGAGATCTTGTCGACAATCGAGATGATCCGGGCCGGCGTGAGCGGCCGTATCCCGAGGATGATGCTTGCCGTCGTCCGCTCGTCCTCGCAGACGATCACAAAATCCGCGTTTTTGATCCAGGCCTGCTCCCATGTCTGGGGGTCGTCATAATCCCCCCATATCACAAACGCCCTCCTGCGGTGTTTGAGGGCAAGTTCGCGTGCCGCTTTCTCATCCTCTTCGACTATGAGCACCTCTTTTTCCGAGAGGGAAAGGCTCTCTACCAGTGCGCGGGACAGCTCGCCATCCC
Organism: Methanoregula sp.; assembly: GCF_052325125.1. Taxonomy (GTDB): domain Archaea; phylum Halobacteriota; class Methanomicrobia; order Methanomicrobiales; family Methanospirillaceae; genus Methanoregula. Next base: position 3,033 of record NZ_JBKQWO010000044.1, read on the forward strand.
CGATGATCACCGTGTGGTGGAAAAGGGCATGGGGTGTCCGGCGCACCGGTGCCGAACGGAGCACCGCGACAAGGTAAGGGGTGATAATGAGAGGGATGACCATGAAGATCATGATAACCCCCGAGAGCATCATGACCGAAGAGAAAAGGATCATCGTATCCGAATGGATGGCAAGAAGACTCCCGGTAGTCGTGATCGTCTGGATAACGAATAACACCGATTGTGCCCAGTCGACGGTTTTTCCTTCCAGCTGAGGATACAGCCCGTGGAAGATAACCGTGTAGATAAGGATGAGCAGGGCAAACATCACGAAATAGATCAGGACCCGCATCTCGGCGGACGTGTGGATGATACGCCAGACAACATTTTTTCTCGATCTCATAATAGAGTCCCCCGTGTAACGTCCCGGCGGATGCCGCAGGCATTGCATTCCCCGCCGTCAATTGGTTCGCCGCAGACCGGGCACGAAGGGGTCATCCCTCGCGCAGCCGCGATGCCGGCAAGTGTCCCGGCAAGGTTTGCAAGCGCGAATTTTGCGGCCGGGTGGCGGTCCGAGTACATGTCCAGCGCTGCCTGTGCATCTGCCGCAAGGGAATCCTGTCCGGCACAGGGGCCGGGGAGCAGGGCGTCCCAGGTGCCGTACTTCCCGCAGCACAGCTCCGCATACCGGATCACTTCCGGTGCCGGGATATCCATGAACGGCCGGATCGCGGGAATACGCGTTTTTCCCGTCACACCGGCGGGAAAGAGAGTTCGTTCGACCTTCCCGGACAGGAGGCTGGAAAAAAAATCCCCGGCGGTCTCGTCAACGGTTGTGGCGAATGCGCACCGGGTGGCACCGTGCGCTTCGGCGATCTCACCGAGCAGGTCGCAGAGAAGCACCCGGCAGGAGCGGCGGGCAGTATCCGGCCCGTTCTTCTGTACCATCTCATCTATCGTCATTCCGTACCGCTCCGCAAAGGAGCCGCAGTGCCATTCAACGCTGCAGGCAGCCGCCATCGCTCCGGCCTGAGCTATGGCAGGGGAGCCGGACATTCCGGTGTCGATGGTTATCGCAGAGAGCCGGATGTCACGGCGGGCTGCGGTGAGTTTTGCGAGAAAGAAGAGAAGGGCGGCACTGGCGGCATCACCAGACAGCGCCACAGCGATATGGTCGCCCGGGCGCAGCCAGCCGTGCGAACGGATGGCATGCTTGGCCTTTGCCTCGAAATCCTTAAGAAAATGCACCGGGCAGAGGTGTTTTCCCGAATAGGGCTGGTAAACGACGGCCTCGCGCCGGCACGCATCGCAATGCATGGGTGACAGATCCTGTTCTGATCTGGACGATAAAAGATGTTTAAGGTTGTGATGCTCCGGCGGTGGCTGCCGCGGAGGCCATGATTTTATAGTCTGCCACGTAACCACTCATAACAACCATGGTCGTGTCTCCGGAGCGCATCCGCAGCCTGCACAAATACGAGAAGGCGATCCTTGTCGCGCTCGAGCGCCAGATGAAGCGGTACGAGTGGGTCCCGCTGGAGAGCCTGGAGCAGGCGACAGGGCTTTCTGACTCCGAGGTCAATTACCGGTTGTCACGGCTTATCCGGTGGGGCATGGTGCGGTTCAACGCGGTGCCGTACGACGGCTATGCGCTCGTCTTTGGCGGGTACGACACGCTCGCACTTACCACCCTTGCCCGCAAGGGCATCATCTCGGCGCTGGGGACAAAAATCGGGGAAGGAAAGGAGTCCGTCGTCTACGATGCGCTCGGCCTCGGGCCGGTGGCTGTCAAGTTCCACCGGATCGGCCAGCGATCCTTCAACACGCCCCGGGTCAACCGGGAATATATTCCTGAAACCGGCAGCTGCCCGTGGCTGCTTGCCTCCCGGCTTTCCGCCGAACGCGAGTACGCGGCGCTCTGTCTCCTCCACCCGAAGGTGTCCGTCCCGCTCCCTGTCGGCCAGAACCGGAATGCGGTCGTGATGGCGCTTATTGACGGGTCGGGCCTCGCCCGGTACCGGTTGCCGGACCCGTCGGCCACCCTTGACGAGATCCTCGCAAACGTACGGGCCGCCTACCGGGCCGGCGCGATCCACGCGGACCTTTCGGAGTTCAACATTCTCGTCGAGGATGGAAAATGTGTCATTATCGACTGGCCGCAGTGGATGGAGACCAGCCACCCCAATGCGTTCTCCATTCTCGAACGTGATATCGGCAATATCCTTGCCTTCTTTGAGCGGAAGTACAAACTGTCGTATGACCCCGGGGAAGCACTGCGATGCGTGACCGGCTGAACATCTTTGGAATCGACATTGTCAAAGGCTCGGTGCGGTCACGATCCCGACGGCCGATGTACGCCCTTGTCCGGATGGAGGATCAGAAGATCACCAGCGAGAGTACGGTCTCGATGTTCCGGCTCTTCCGCCTGCTTTCCGAGGAACGGCCCGATATCCTTGCGGTCGACAGCCTCCAGGAGATTGCGGCCGACCAGCACGAGCTTTTCTTCTTTTTGCAGGGTCTCCCGCCGCAGACAAAACTCGTCCAGGTGACCGGCGGCGAGAAAAAGGAGACGCTCGGGAAGGTCGCCGCCCGGTTCAATATCAGCTTCGACCGGTTCGACCCCTTTGCCGAGGCCCGCACCACGGCCCGGGTCGCATCGCTCGGCGCCGGCGCCGAGGTCATCGCGTTCGAGAACGAGAGCGAGGTCGTCGTCAGCCGTCACCGGTCGCCGGGCCGTGGCGGGTGGAGCCAGAACCGGTACGTGCGGAAGATCCACGGCGCTGTCCAGCTTAAAGGGCGGGAGATCGAGATGCAGCTTTCAGGCGCCGGGCTCAGGTACGAGAAAAAGGAGACCAGGGCCTTCGGGGGGTGCAGCCGGGTGGCCTTCCGGGTCTTTGCCGTACGGGGCCAGGTGCCGGTCGGAACGTACCGTGGCGCCGATGTGCAGGTCAGGATCAGCGGCAAGCGTCTCGAACGGATCCGGTTCCGGCCCCTCTCGGGAAAACCCCGGTACCTTATCGTGGGGATCGATCCGGGCACCACCACCGCAGTCGCTGCGCTCGATCTTGACGGGAACCTCATGCACCTCGAAAGCTCGCGGCAGATGAACATGTCCGGTGTGATCGAGGCCCTGTACCGACTCGGAAAACCTCTGGTCATCGCATCCGATGTGCAGGAAATGCCGTACTCGGTGGAAAAGATCCGGCGGGCGTTCTCGGCGGTCTCTTACACCCCCCGGCAGGACACGAGCGTCGAAGCCAAACTCGAACTCACCGCCGGTTTCCCGTACGCAAACGTCCACGAACGGGACGCGCTCTCGGCGGCGCTTGATGCCTATCGCCAGTACCAGAACAAGTTCCGTAACCTCATCAGGCGCGTGCCCCCGGGTCATGACCTCGATGAAGTCCGGGCACGGGTGATCCGGGGACAGGCACTCGGCCAGGTACTTCTCGACATGAACGCCGTATCACCGGCCGCCCCGGCACAGGAAGCACCGGTAGCACCGGTCGCGGCCCGGCACGATGAGCGGGTGCGGGTGCTGGATGGGAGGGTAAAACGCCTGCGCACCTTTATGGCTGAACTTCAGGAGGAGGTCAAGGCAAAGGAGTACGAGATCCACCGGCTCCAGGGACGGCTCCGGGCAGTGCACGATACCCGGGACATGCAGCTCGCTAAGGATACTGAAATAGTAAAACGGGACGCGATTATCCAGAGCCTGAAAAAACGACTCAGAAAAGAAGAGCGCAACAGCCGCACGCTCGCACGGCGCATAGAAAGGATACGGACGTTTGCCGAACTGTCCATGGATGGCGAGGTGTTACCGGTGAAGGTGATGGACGCGCTCACGAAAGAGGCCTTCCGCCGGCTCATGGATGATACCGGCCTTTCCGAGGGCGAGATGGTCTTTGTGCAGCGCACTGACGGCTGGGGGCGCAGCGTGGTCAGGGATCTTGCAGACATACCGGTCCGGGCCCTGATCGCTCCTGCTCCCGGTGAGAGCGATCCGCAGATCCGCTCGGTATTCCGGGAAGCCGGCATCCCCCTGCTCACCGATACGGATACCGGTGTACAGGTGCGGGGGCGGCAGGGTCTTGCCGCGAAGGACCGCGTCGAAGCCGCCCTTGCCCGCTGGCAGGAGGAGCAGGCGCAGTTTTTACGCGAGAAAAAGTCCAGCCAGATCGAGCACATGTTCAAGGAGTACAAGAGCGAACGGGGTAAGGAAGTGCGCAAGGAAGGGGCCGGCGACCATGGACGATCGTGAACTCTTAAAGACCGTGATGGCGATTGTGGGTGAGGAGAACTGCCGCGACGACTGTGCCGTGCTGCCGTGCGGGGACCGGGTGATGGTGGCCACGACGGACATGCTCCACCGTACGACCGATTTTGTGGACGGCATGACCGACTGGCAGATCGGTTGGATGAGTGCAGCGGTCACCATCAGCGACATCGCGAGCATGGGAGCAGAACCGGCGTATGTGCTCATCGCGGTGGGGCTTGACCGGTGGGAGCATCTTGCCGGGGTCATGCAGGGGGCACAGGACGCTTGTAAAAAATTCGGCGCTTCCATTATCGGCGGGGACATCGACCACCACGATGAACTCACGGTCGTGACGACCGGTCTCGGCCTCGTGGACCGTGTGCATCTCGTGCAGCGGACCGGTGCCTGGCCGGGGGATCTGGTATGCATCACCGGGACCCCGGGGCAGGCTCAGGCGTGGCTTGACGGGTATAAACAGTTCGAGAAGGCGCTTTTCGAACCGCAGCCCCGGGTTGCGGAGGGCCGGCTCCTCTCACGCGGGGGGGTCAGCGCGATGATGGACGACAGCGACGGGATCGCCCTCTCGCTCTACGATCTCATGAGTGTCAATTCCTGCGGGTTCTCCCTTGACTCAGACAAACTGCCGCTGCCCGCGGGCATCCCGGAAGCCCAGGCGCGTGAACTGGCACTCTATGGAGGCGGGGATTACGAGTTGATCTTCACCCTGCCCCCGGAACGGTACCCGGTGGCCGGTGTACCCTGCACGGTGATAGGAAAAGCGATCCCGGAAAAAGCCGTGCTCGTGGATGGGAAATCCGTGGAAAAACGCGGGTACCAGCACCGGTGGGTGTAACTTGGCATCATGGTCAGGAGCCGGCGCATTTCTCTTAAATACAAATAACAAAAGATAATGGATAGAAAAGGATCCGTTCACCCACCATGGAATCGCTGGAGAGCAAACTGGACCGCCTCCCGGCAGAGCAGCGCCGGGAGGTCGAGGACTTTGTAGACTTTCTGATCCAGCGGGCGGAGGGGATCCGCGTCACCGTCGAGCTCGCATCCCACGATGCCATCCCGTCCGCAAAATCGGTTGCGCCCCCGCTTATCGCCCCGGATCCCGTCATGGGGGAGGATCCGGCACTTCCTGTGTCCCGGGGGTACGAGCCCCAGGCCACTGTGTTACCGGTTCATGAGGAGGAACCCCCTGCGGTCATCCAGGAGATCGGCGTGGGTGATGCGAAAGACACCCCGGACGGGTTCCTGGATTATGGCATGTTTGAAAAGGCTGCGCCGGCCCCGCTCCCCCCCTCCCCGGCGGATGAAGCCGTAAAAAAAGTAAAGAGAAAACTGATACAAAAGAGTGAACAGGCACAAACGAACCAGCTGCTTGACTGGATTGACTGAAACCCATACCGGCAAGAGGGGAATCCGGCCTTTGCACGTCTTTTTTGGGCTATTTTAAAAACAGCGTCAAAACGGTCTCTGGTGAAAATCCTGGTTATCATCGGGGCCCCCCGGGGCACGGCGGGCAGGAGAGTTTTTTTTTATCTCTGTTTATTGATCCGCCGCAGGGGCGGCGGCACTCATCGCGCCGGGGGTGCGAGGTACCGATCCACTTAACCGGTCGGAATAATTTTCACAGGGTAAAAAAAGATTCTCACGAGAACCGGAAAAGATGCTTAAAAACGATGGACTCGACGGGATTCGAACCCGTGGCCTTCACGTTGCAAACGTGACGATCTACCCCTGATCTACGAGCCCTTTGTGCGGTATATACTTTTTCTGTCGATTCCATATAGTTGTTACTGATCCGGTTTTGTAAAAAAACGGGGAATCGGGAGCCCGCTCCCGGTATGCATCAGAACGGCCGGAACATTTTTTGGTGTTTACGTTCGGGACAGGGCGGCAAAGATGAAGATTTAATAAAACACCGTGCCCAAGAACTGATCATATCCGGGGAAAGCGGTGACCCGCAACCCCAAAAAAATTGGAGATACCCTCATGGTGAAACTGATCATTGAACCAAAGAAGGCAAAGGACGGCCGGATCGATTATATCGTTACGTACCATGATGTGAAGACTGACAATCAATTCACAGTAACGACGACAAACGACCTGAATGAAGCCGTGCAGCGCCTCAAAGAGACGCTGGAAAACGAAGTAAAGATACTTTCCGCGAAGTAAATCAGAAAATCCGGTTCTTTTTTGTAATTTTAATAAAACCGAATGGACCCGGCGGGATTTGAACCCGCGGCCTCTACGTTGCGAACGTAGCGATCTACCCCTGATCTACGAGCCCGAGAATTGTGGTATTACAATTCTCCCGCGGATGGAATATAGTTGTTGTTGTGGAAAGGCAACCGCAGGAAAAATAAAAAAATCAGAGGATGATCTCGATGTCGAGTTTCTCTGCCAGTTCCTTGTACCGGTTCCTGATCGTGACTTCCGTGACCCCTGCCACTTCCGCTACTTCGCGCTGGGTGCGCCGCTCTCCGCCCAGGATCGAGGAGATGTAGATAGCGGCTGCTGCGACCCCGGTCGGGCCCCTGCCGCTCGTTAACTCCCGTTCTCCGGCTTGGCGCAGGATCTCGACCGCACGGCTCTGGACCTCGCCCTTGAGCGTGAGCCCGGAGCAGAAACGCGGTACGTAATCGATCGGGGAAGTCGGGAGGAGCTTCAAGCCGAGTTCCCGTGAGATGAACCGGTAGGTCCTGCCAATCTCTTTTCTTGAGACACGGGACACTTCGGCAATCTCATCGAGCGTACGGGGCACGCTGCACTGCCGGCAGGCCGCGTAGAGCGCCGCAGCTGCGACGCCTTCGATGCTCCGGCCCCGGA
>NZ_JBKQWO010000045.1:0-13862 GCF_052325125.1 Methanoregula sp.
CGGCTCGCTAATCTTTTAGTTGTCTCCTTGCTTTTTGGACTCACAATCGAATGTAAGGAGACAATGTACCTTAGATCTTTCGGTCATTGGTACCGTCTGTTTTGGATAGGATTTCTACAGAGCAGAATAATCAAATCAATCGACGATGGCTATCCCATTCCAAAAACAATTGGATCACTATCTGTTCACGATACAATCCAACAAGATCAAGAAACGGCCGACGCTTGGAGATCAGTAGGGGAGGACCTCCTATTTCCGCTTCAGGCAAATGAGGAACAGAAAGAGATTGCTCGTAGATTGGCCAATGATTTTGGCGTAGTCGTTCAAGGTCCACCTGGAACAGGGAAGAGTCATACCATAGCTAATCTGATTTGCCACCTGCTTGCGAATGGGAAAAAGGTCTTGGTTACAAGTCAGACGGAAAAGGCACTTAACGTTTTAGCAGAGAAAATCCCCGAAGACATCCGTCCTTTATGTATTAACGTTGCCGGGGGGGATGTCGGATCATTAAGAGAACTTGAGCAATCAATTCGGAGTATATCTGAACAATTAGCAACAGATCCCACGGCAATTAAAACGGATATCCAGAGTCTTACCGAAGATCTTGACAGGACACGACGGAAGTTAGCTGAGTTAACGACAAAACTCCGGGATACCTCGGAGATTGAAGCAAACTATCGCTATAATTTTGAAGAAACTCAATTATCCCTCCCCGAAATTTCCAAATTTTTGCGAGAGAATGAAAATAAGACCTTCATTATAGAAGACTCGATTAGTCCCAGTGAAAAATGTCCATTAACTCAATCTGAATTTGAGCGACTATTGGAGTTGTTTGAAAATGAACAAGAAAATCAGCAAATAATCAAATTATATGATCTGGTAACCAAAATTCCCTCAATTGATGAAATTTCCTCAAAAATTGCCCAAAGTTTAGATTATCTAGAAATACTGCAGTCACGTGATCGGAGTTCTGTAGAGAACTGGGAGATATTTGAAAATCAGGAAATAGACTTTGACGGATTAATTAATATTATGGAGTCAGCTATTCAGGATCTGGACAGGATCCAGGCCCCATGGTTACTTACACTCATAGAACCGTGCTCAACAAATCAGGTGCTGAAAGATCATATAGAAAAAATAAATGAAGAACTTAAGAGTATTGTTCCTCGGTTCAATGAAAAAAGAAATGTAATCCATCTTCTGGAAATTCAGACTGCAATTCCGATTAATGATGAAAAGTCATATGAACAATTCTGTCGTGATTTTGATCCTTGGTACAAGTGTCTGAAAGAGAATGGATCTATAGGATTTTTTTCCAAACTCACCAATAAAAAATCATCTTATATCCTTGAAAAAAGCCGAATAAACAACACAGAAATCGATACGTTCGAAAAAGCTGAACTCTTACGGCATTACGCTGAGTATTGTATCTATCAATACAGACTGGAATATCTTTGGAAAATGCTCTCAAGTGAATATGGCGGATCCCCTCTCGATCTTACTAAGTTCGGTGATCATGCTGAATTATTGAAAAATATCGAGCATCTGAATACTATCCTGTCTTGGAATGAGAATGTTCTCGATCAAATAAATCCTCTCATGAATGTGTTTCGACCTTCTGAAAAAATTGATCTTTTTACGAAAGCAGGACTTATCAAGTTACGAAATAATGTTGAATTAATTTTTCTCTTGGAAAAATACAATGTCCTGATTAAGGAGATCGAGTCATTTGCTGATTTGCTTGATGAATACAATGAGTTGTTTGGATTGTTGGGCATACAACTCGATCGGGACTGCCTAACTTCGATCAAAATAGCCGACAGATTAAAAATTAAAAATTATCTTGGAGAGATCTATAGTTCATTTGATCAAGTTAAAAAATCTCAAGGAGAGTTCTTTGAATTATTATCTTTAAAGGAAGAACTTTCGACGAAATTTCCAATATTTATTCATAAACTTGAATCCGAAGTAGGTAATTGTAATCTGAAAAAGATATATCCAAATTTTCCGCTATCGTGGAGATGGAATCTTTTTCATCAGATTTATACTCAAACGCATCTTCTCTCAATCGATAAAATTGAAGAGGATATCGTGTTTTGGCAGCAAAAAGAACGCAAAAATCTTCAAAATCTTGTCGCTAAACGAACGTGGTATAATCGGATACTTCAAACTAGTAGAGACCAAAAGACCAGTCTCCAAGCTTGGCTTAAGGCGATTAAAAAAATTGGCAAAGGAACCGGTAAATTAGCTCCCCATTACAGAAAGACTGCCCAGAAAGAGATGGAGAATTGCAAGGGGGCAATTCCTGTTTGGATTATGCCTCTTCATCGAATAGTTGAAAATATTTCACTCAACCAAGAGGGAATGTTTGATGTAATCATTTTTGATGAGAGCAGTCAGAGTGATATCTTTGCGCTCTGTGCGCTATTCAGAGCTAAAAAAGCGGTCATTGTTGGTGATGACCAACAAATCAGTCCTTATGCTATTGGAACAGATAGCGTGAAAATTCTTGAGTTAAACAATCTTTATCTTAAAGGAATTCCGCATTCAGAATTATTCGATCTGAAAACCAGTCTCTACGATTATGGACAACTCATTTTTACCAGCAACCTGATGCTTAAAGAACATTTCAGGTGCGTCCCTGATATCATCCAGTTTAGTAATGATTTGTGTTATGGTGGAGAAATTATCCCTCTCCGCTTTCCGAAAAAAGAGGAAATTTTTGAACCGGCGGTTGTTTCTGTCAGGGTCAAGGATGGATATAAAGATGAGATGAAAAACATCAATATACCTGAATCCGAGGCAATCGTGGAGGAGATAGCCCAATGTTGTTCCGATCGTAGATATGATGGAATGACTATGGGAGTAATCTCACTGCTCGGTGAAAATCAGGCCAACCATATTCAGGATCTTTTACGAAAAAAAATTGGCGATGAGGAGTATTTTGCCAGAAAAATTGTATGTGGGGATGCGTATGCCTTCCAGGGAGATGAGCGCGATTTAATGTTCTTATCTCTTGTCGTTGCACCGAATGCCCGGTTCTCTGCATTGACAAAAGAAGACGATATTAGGCGGTTTAATGTTGCTGCGAGTAGGGGGAGAAACCGAATGTGGTTATTCCATTCGGTGGATTTGTCGGATTTAAGCCAAAATTGCGTCCGTTACAAGTTGCTCAGTTATTGTATTGATCCTGGCCGAGTGAAAAAAGACTTAAAACTGGTTGAACATTTATTTGAATCTGAATTTGAACGAGATGTTTTCAAACTAATTGAATCACAAGGTTACTCAATTTCTCCCCAAGTGCGTGTTGGGAAATACCGGATCGATCTTGTTATTGAGGGATTACGAAATCGACTTGCTATCGAATGTGATGGTGATAGTTGGCATGGAGTGGATCAATGGGACCGGGATTGGGAACGCCAGCAACAGCTAGAACGGGTTGGGTGGAAATTCTGCCGAATAAGGGCAAGCGAATATTATCGTGATCCTCACAGAGCGATCCAACCCGTTCTTAAAAAAATTGAAGAGATGGGTATTGAAAAGGGATTGGATTTAAAACAGAATGCCGATTCTGAAACATCTATAAAAAATTAGGCCCCACGCGTACGAAAAAATAAATTTTACTCCACCGGCACAAACTTCGTACCATAGTGGATGATGCCGCTCTCGCCATCGGTGGCGATCTTGCGGAACACGCTTTTTACCTTCATCCCGATCTTCGCCTGTGCCGGGTCCATAACGATCTGGGTGGTGATCTGCGGGCCCTCGTCGAGCTTCACAATTGCAAGAACGTAGGGGGTGAGCATCGAGTACTGCTCGGCCGCCGTGTGGATCACGGTGAAGGTGACGACCGTGCCTTCGCCCTTGAACTTGTGCTCGACAATCTTTCCTGCCCTTCGGCAATCGGGGCAGAAGGATCGTGGCGGGAAGAAGTGCCTGCCGCATTTCTCGCATTTCGTTCCCACCATGTTGTACCGCTGGGGCAGGTGTCTCCAGAAGCGTGCTACCGTCATGATCAGACCCTCCCAAGGATGTGGACCGCAACCGTCGCGCCGGTCCCGCCCACGTTATGCGTCATGCCGATCTTCGCGTTCTCGATCTGGCGTTTGCCGGCCGTGCCGCGGAGCTGCTGGACGATCTCGCAGACCTGCTTGATGCCGGTCGCACCGACCGGGTGGCCGCAGGACTTGAGTCCGCCGCTCGTGTTGACCGGGATCTTCCCGCCAAGAGCGGTCTCGCCGTCAGCGGTGAACTTGCCGGCCGTACCCTTCCTGCAGAAGCCGAGGTCCTCGATGGCGCAGATCTCTGCGATCGAGAAGCAGTCGTGCACCTCGACCATGTCAATGTCCGCATGGGTCAGGTGCGCCATCTTGAATGCACGCTGCCCTGCAGCAACCGTTGCGTCCAGCGTCGAAATGTCGCGCCGGTCGTGCAGCGCGATCGAGTCGCTGGCCTGAGCGGTCGCGAGCACTTTTATCGGCGTGTCCGTGAACTCCTTTGCCCGGTCGAGCGGCGCGACAATCACTGCCGCCGCCCCGTCCGTCACCGGCGAACAGTCAAAGAGCCGGAGGGGCTCTGCGACCATCGTCGATTTCAGCACGGTATCGAGCGTGATCTCGCTCTGGAACTGTGCGATGGGATTCCGCGCCCCGTTGTAGTGGTTCTTCACCGCAACCTGTGCCAGCTGCTCGCGGGTCATGTGGTACTTGTGGATGTAGTCCTGTGCGATCATCGCGTACAGGCCCGGGAATGTGGCGCCCATGAAGCCTTCCCATTCACGGTCGGCCGCGCCGGTCAGCGTATCGGTGCTTTCGTCCGAACCGACATCGGTCATCTTCTCGACGCCGGCCGCGACCACGATATCCTCCATGCCGCTTGCGACCGCGATCACGGCCTGCCGGAATGCAAGGCCTCCCGATGCGCATGCCGCCTCGACACGGGTCGAGGGGATGTGACGGGTCGCCATGCCGGCGTAGTCGGCGATGAGCGCACCGATGTGCTCCTGCCCGATGAACCGTCCGGCACTCATGTTCCCGACGTACATGGCGTCGATCTTCTCGCCCGAGAGCTGTGCGTCCTCGAGGGCAAGCGTCCCTGCCTCGACAAAGATGTCGCGGAACGAGCTCTCCCACTTCTCGCCGAACTTCGTGCACCCGATCCCGATTACTGCGACGTCTCTCATGATTGCATCACGATCTTTCCCTTGTGTTTTGCGTACCGTGCATAGTCCAGGTAGATGGGGTCTTTGAGGAGTTGCATCACCGAAGGTGCCGCATCGCGGTGGAACGCGTCGGACGTGATCGCGTCGGTTACCGTGATGTCAAAGGCGTCGCTGCCGGCGCCTGACCCGAACGAGCAGACAAATATCTTGTCGCCCGGCTTTGCGATATCCAGCGTTGCCGCAAGGCCGATAGGCGATGCGCCCGAGTAGGTGTTCCCGAGCCAGGGTACGACAAGGCCCGGCTTGATCTGTTCGGCGGAAAAACCGAGGTCCTTTGCCACTTTCTGCGGGAACTTCGCGTTGGGCTGGTGGAAGACCGCGAAGTCGTAGTCCTTTGCGGCCTTGTGCATCTGCTCGAAGAGCAGCATGCTTGCGCCCTTCACGTGCTTGAAGTACCCGGGGTCGCCCGTGAACCGGCCGCCGTGCCGGGGGTAATCCTGCCCCTCGCGGCGCCAGAAGTCCGGCGTGTCCGTGGTAAACGAGCAGGTATGGTTGATGGTTGCAATCGGGTCGTTGTTCCCGATCACGTACGCTGCACCGCCGGCCGCTGCCGTGTATTCGAGTGCGTCGCTCGGTGCACCCTGCGAGACATCGGAGCCAATCGCAAGCCCGTACGGGATCATGCCGCTTTTCACGAGACCCATGCAGGTCTGGATCGCGGCGGTTCCCGCTTTGCAGGCAAACTCGTAGTCGGCCGCGGTCATGTGGGGCGTCGCGCCGATCGCTTCCCCGACCGTGCAGGCTGTAGGCTTGACCGCGTAGGGGTGCGACTCGCTGCCCACGTAAACGGCGCCGATCTGCCCGGGGTCGACGTTCCTGCGTTTCAGGGCATTCCGCGCTGCTTCGACCGCAATCGTTGCGGCGTCCTCATCGAGATCGGGGACGGACTTTTCAAAAACACCCAGTCCTCCTGTGATGTCGGAGGCATTTGCGCCCCAGACTTTGGTGATCTCCTCAACTTTGATACGGTATCTCGGTATGTATGCACCGTAGGTAATGATGCCTACCATTCTTTTTCCCTCAGTGTACTCACGATTTTGTCAATCTCCATCTCTGTGCAGAGCACCGTGATATGGTCCCGGTCCGCCATCTTGGCGACGAACGGGTGGACGTTCTCCGCGTCGATCCCCTGGAGGATCACGCACCGCGGCTTGAATGCCGTGACCCGGATCGCCACCATCGGCGACTTGCCGGTCGAGACGTTCGTGAAGATGAGCGCCCGTTCGGTGCTCCAGCCATAGATGCGGTTGAACTCCTCAGCAGAGAGCTGGAGGATCGCATTGAGGCTGTTGATCACAGTGTGGCCGAAGATGGTCTGGTCCAGTGGCCCGCAGAGCAGTGTGCACCCGATCGATTCGGTGAACGCACCGAGGCTGACCGGGTTCGTGTACTCGTGGATATCAAGGATCACGTCATCATCGATGCCTGAAAAGAGCATGGAGGAAAATTTGTGAATGTGTCTTCCGTCGCCTTCCTCATCAATGGAGAGGATGGCGTCGACGATCTTGCCGACCACGGCGGTTCCGGGGCTCTTTCTCCTGCCGCTCTCGTAATCGCTGATCACGGAGGGGGAGACACCCAGGCGGTCCGAGAGGACGCCCGGCGCAATTTCAAAGTTCTGGCGCCACTTTTTGAGTGCAAGCCCCGGTGAGTCCGACAGCGTAATCTCACCCGCCATCTTCTCGGCGAGCTGGTTCCGCAATCCGGATTTCATGCTCAGGTAGATTGACCCGGCCTGTTAAATAACTAACGAACGTTATTTCGACAACAAACGAACCACGACGGAATCCTGGAGGGCTGATGGGGAGGAAAGCAATCCATAAATAGTAAGCATCTCAATTTTGATAAGCATGGTGCTGGCCGAAGATCTCGAATGCCTCAAGGCGATCGCCCTCATGGGCGGATGCCGCGGGCCGGTGTTTGTCTCATCGCAGACGCTTGCGGAGGTGCTGGAGGCAAGCCCGCAGACGGCGTCCCGCCGGCTCAAGGCGCTTGAGAGCCAGCGGCTGATCACCCGGACCTTAAACCCGGACGGCCAGCACATCACGATCACAAAGGAGGGGGAAGAAGAGCTCCGGCGTGAATACGCGGAGTACTGCCGGCTCTTCGCGCACGAAGGAGGGCACTACGTGCTCTCGGGCGTTGTGGTGAACGGTCTTGGCGAAGGCCGGTACTACATGAGCCTCGAGCCGTACAGGAAACAGTTCCTCCGGCACCTCGGCTTCGAACCCTATCCCGGGACGCTCAACCTGCGCCTCGCCGGATCCGATATCCCGACCCGGAAGAAACTTGAGGCCCTGACCTGGATTCCGATCCACGGGTTCTCCGCGGACGGCCGGACGTTCGGGGAAGTCCGCTGCCTGCCCTGCCGAATTAACGATATCCCGTGCGGGATCGTGGTGCCCGGCCGGAGCCATTATCCCGAGGATATCATCGAGGTGATCGCGGCAGTGGGGCTCCGCGATGCCCTGGGTGCCAGAGAGAACGACCGGGTAAATGTCGAGGTGGCATATGATTGACGATGCGATAGCAGCACTACGGGACGGCAGGTTTATCCTGCTGTACGATTTTGACGATCGGGAAGGCGAGACGGATTTTGCGATCAGATCGGATGCGGTGACACCCCGCCACATCCTCCGGATGAGAAAAGATGGCGGCGGGCTGATCTGCACGGCGGTCGATCCGGTTGCCGCACAACGGCTCGGTCTCCCGTTTGCAAGCGATGTGCTCCAGGGAACGAAGGTCGCCGAGCAGCAGGGCGACATCCCCTACGACCGCAAAAACCACTCCTCGTTCTCGCTCTGGGTCAACCACAAGAACACGTTCACCGGCATCACGGACCGGGACCGGGCGCTCACGATCACCGAGATTGCCGGGCAGGTAAAAAAATCGCTCAACGGCGGGGGCGCACACTTTTCCGAGCACTTCCGCACACCGGGCCACTGCGCCCTCCTGCGTGCAGCTGATGACCTGCTCGACCAGCGGCGCGGCCAGACGGAGCTCTCGGTCGCGCTCGCCAGGATGGCCGGTGTCACGCCATCCATCACGATCTGCGAGATGCTGGACGATGAGTCCGGCTATGCCCTCCCCAAAGCCGGGGCAAAAGCATACGCAAAGAAGCACGGCTTCGTCTTTGTCGAGGGTCGCGAGGTACTGGACCGGTGGGAAGCGGACAAGAAACAGAAATAACCTTTTTGCCCCTCATCTTCTGGATCTCAATCCATGTTTTTTGTCCCTCTGATGCATCTCGTCCTTCTGAAAGGTAACAATGGGTGCCGCCACCCCCGAAGGAATGTTCCCGCCGCGGATCGATAACTAAAGCATTACGAAAAATACTCCCTGCCCTGCCGTGCTTCGGAAAGGCCCTGAGGCGGGGTACCCTCCCATTTTCGTTTTTACAAGCGCTATTCTCTTGTCTTTTGATGGTTTTTTCTCGTTCCCGGTTTTTAAATCCCCGGCTGCCGTCCCGCAATTCACTAGCGATAAATAGCTTGGTCGGCCAATTTTATTCGCACGATCATGAAAGTCCCATCCAGTGAACTCAGGGAGAGAATGGCCTGCTTCAGGGAACGGATGGATCGTGACCACCCGGACTGGGAGGTTGCAGCCATCTCGGAAAAGATCAACATCTATTATTTCACCGGCACCATCCAGGACGGCCTGCTCCTTATCCTGAGGAACGGCGATGCCGTATTCTGGGTCCGGAAAAGCTTTGACCGGGCAGTTGCCGAAT
Organism: Methanoregula sp.; assembly: GCF_052325125.1. GTDB lineage: Archaea > Halobacteriota > Methanomicrobia > Methanomicrobiales > Methanospirillaceae > Methanoregula. Next base: position 8,955 of record NZ_JBKQWO010000045.1, read on the forward strand.
CAGAATTTCCGGATATCCGTAAGATGACGAGCTACCGGGATGCGGCTGCCGTTACCGGCCAATTAAAAAAACCGGTGTACCTGGAACTCGATTCGGTTCCGCTTGCCCAGTACGGCCGCATGCAGAAACATTTTTCCTTTACCCGTGCACTGGCACTCGACGCACAAGTCGCCACCGTCCGGTCGGTGAAAAGCTCGTACGAACTTTCGCTTATGGAGCGGGCCGGCGCCATCCACCGGCATGTCCTTGAGGACTGCGTTCCCGACCTTTTGCAGGAAGGGATCGATGAAGTCACGCTTGCCACTGATCTTTATTCAGTCATGGTAAAGGAAGGCCACCAGGGTATCATCCGGTTTGGCATGTTCAACGAAATGCTTCTCGGCCAGATCGGATTCGGGACGAGCTCGATTGCGCCCATCTGCGTTGACACTCCCGGGGGAGTTTCCGGGCTTCACCCGTCAGCCCCGATGATGGGGAGCAGGGAGAGAAAACTCAAAAAAGGGGATCTTGTCGTCATCGATATCGGGTGCGGTGTCGAGGGATACCAGACCGACAAGACCATGACCTACATGTTCGGGAGACCCCTCCCGGATGCGGCCATCCGGGTCCATGAGCAGTGCGTCGCTGTGCAGGACCAGGTAGCGGCACTCTTAAAACCGGGGGCAATCCCTTCCGGGATCTATGCCTCGGTTATTGAAGGGCTCAGCCCGGAATTTTTAAACGGTTTCATGGGGTACGGGCGGCACACGGTGAAGTTTCTCGGCCACGGGATTGGGCTGTGGATTGACGAGATACCGGTGATCGCGAAAGGGTTCGACGAGCCGCTGCAGGAAGGGATGGTCTTTGCGATTGAGCCAAAGAAAGGGATCCGGGATGTCGGGCTCGTGGGCATCGAAAATACCTTTGCCGTGACGCCCCGGGGCGGAAGGTCTCTTACCGGGAAAAATCCCGGGTTGATCCCGGTATATTGAACACCCCCGTGGCTGCATTGCCGCTTGACGGGAGGGGGTACCGCCGCGGTCTCCCTCTTGTAATCCATACTTATTTATTCAGACTCGCGCTACCGCTCATCATGATCGGCATCTCGACCTACTGCCTCATTGACGAGCCGCTTCCGGTTGCGCTGGACCGGCTGTCCGGCTTCACCGGCCTCATCGAGGTTATGGACGAGGGCCCCCACTTCATTGACCGCCCGGAACTTTTCGAGAGTTACTCCGCTGACTTTATCCTCCATGCCCCGTACCACGGGATGAATATTGCCTGCCTCTTCGAAGCCGTCCGCAGGGCGAGCGTCGAGGTGATGACCGACTGTTTCCGGCAGGCCGCGAAGATCGGTGCCGCTGTTGTCCTTCACCCGGGCTACTATGCCTGGGAGCAAGAGCGGGAGCAGGCCGACCGGCAGTTTGGAAAATCCCTTGCCGAGCTCTCCCGCGCCGCACGCGAGCTCTCGGTCGTGTTCTCGTTCGAGAACATGGGGGACATGAATTTTTTTAACCTTCGGACCCCGAAAGACCTCGCGATCATTGACGGTACCGGGTTCACGCTCGATGTCGGGCATGCGAACCTCAACCGGTGCCTGCCGGAATTTCTTAAAACGAAGTTCTGCCACATGCACATCCACGATAATAACGGGAAACGGGACACCCATAGTGCCGTTGGAGAAGGGGAAATTGATTTTCGCCCGGTGATGACCGCGATGAGAAGGAAGCACGCAACCGCGGTCATCGAAGTGAAACGCTTTGACGGCGCTGTTGCGAGCCTGCGGGCGCTCGAAGGGATGTAAGGAGTTTACCCGGTCGCTGCCAGTCCATTACCGTTCAGAGGGGAGATCGGGCGGGTACATTATCCGGGGCCGGGAAGTTGACCCCCTTGAGCGAGGGAGAATACGGGATATCCTGAAATTATCAGCCCATGACCCGGACTAATTTAAAAAAATTACCGGAACTGAATCTTCGCCCCGCACTCATTTTATCGGGTTTATTGTTTTTGGTATGAACGTTACTGGTTTATGCACCGTTCCAAAGAAAATCCAAAAAAAAAGAAAATTAACAGGGGCGCATCAGGCCAGTGCTGCTGTGATACCTGCAACACCTGACTGGATGATCAGGGCAACTGCGATGATGACACCGGCCATTTCAAGAGCAACCGCGACATTGCCTTTTTTAAGCTCCTCAAACTCCCTGATTTCCTTGGTGAGCTTGTCGAGGATGCTTAAGGCCAGGTAGATGGCACCAATCGCAAGGAGAACGCCCAGCACCAGCTGGATGATCGCAACGACGATCACGATCAGGCCGTCAACTGATGTAAATCCAAGTACCGAAGCCTTGCTGATGCCAACCGATATTCCGGCAACGCCGGACTGGACAACAATACCGATTGCGACAAAGATTGCGGCAACAACAATACCAAATGCAACATTGCCCTTTGCAAGTTCCTTCTGCTCTTCAACTTCTTTGGTGACCTTACCAAAGACATAGAATCCGATATACAGTGCAATCACGGCAAAGATGACCGCGATGATCAACTGGATAATTCCAACACCTACTGTCAAAAGATTCACAATCACACCTCATTTTTTAATAATGGATTGTAGGTTACGCGGCACATAAATATATCTACAGCAGGAGGCTATGAGATTTCGGATTTTACGGTATTTCTTTCATTCAAAAAATGAGTGTGCAGGGGGGGTCGTCAGTGTGGGTCTGTTAATAGAAAAAGGCTTTTTGAGTTTATCGGTGAAACTTAATAAAAAACTCTGCTGAATTGAGATTGAAACTCCTTTAGTTAATTCACCACCAACAGTGTATGATTTTGAAAAATGACAAGAATTCCCATTCCCTGATGGGAGCCAAAAAGGCTGCCTCGTCTGGGTCTCGCCAGGAGAGGGAGGGTCGCTCTTAAAGTAACATTAGTTCCCCCGGGGATATTCATCGATTTTAGTCAGGATGACTTTTCCATCGAGGCTGATGATCGTGACATTGCCGCCGGCCGCAGAATCGATCATCGCACCGTTGGGCACTCCCATCATGTGCTCTTCGTTCGAATTGTACACTGCGAGGAACTGGACGCCGGCCTGGTCGTACACCCGGCAGATCCCGTCCGGTGCGCAATCGATGATCGAGCCATAGGGCACCTCGTTGTCCTGCGTGGAGGTGCCGGGCGGCACGATCGTCCATTCCCCTGCAAGGAGAACCGGGGCCATGGTCTCGTTTGTCGCAAGGGTGGGCAACGCAAGCGCGGACCAGTTGATGTAGTTCCCGGGGCCCGGCTGTGCGGGCAGCGGCGCGATCACGTCGGCATAGATCGTCGCACCGGCCTGAAGACTCTGGTTCCCGGAGTTGACGGCGACAAAATATTTTCCGGTATTGAGACGAGACGTATCGACTGTGCCGTAGTAATGGTTGATCCCCACGGGACCCGCGGTGACAACGGCAGATCCTTCGGCGGATTCATGTGAGAAGTCGTAATTTTTGGACGTCGGGTGGAAGCTGACCGTCCCGACCCCGATGGAGAGCGGGGTCCCGGCCGGCAGGCTGGTATTCCCGGAAACAGTCATGGTGCCCGGGGACCCCGGCGGAATCGGCGTAATATCGAGAGTGGCATCGATCCCGTTGAGGAAGGTGATGATACACGAGTTGTTCGTGCCGGGGGATTCGATGGCCTGGCCGAGAAAATCCTCCTGTGTCGTGGGATAGTACTGCTTATCGTTGACCTCGGTAAGGATCCGGGCCGGTATCACGGACGAACCAACCACGTGGCCGGAGGCAGGGTCCAGGTTCACCGCAAACTGATCGGGTGGAGACGGGTACTGGGCTACGATCGCTGAGGTAAAATTACGGGAGAGTGCTGAGGTCACACCGGAATCGAGCGTGATCCGGAAGGTCCCGTCCGGCATAACAGGTTCGAGTATGGTCGAGATGCTGCCGTTCAGCAGCCAGACCTGCACCATCGTTATTGCCCGGTTGGGCACCGTGCCGGTGACGGTGAAGGGCTCGCCCCGCAGGACGTTCAGGCTCCCGTGGTCGCTGAACGTCGGGACCGGACTGACTGTTGCGGTCGCAACGCCGGCCTGGGGTGATGCCGCCGGAGCGGCTGCAAGCGGAGTTGTGTTGGATGATGGCCATGCGGTGATACAGCCTGCGGAAACAATGAGGAGAATGGCAAGCAGGAGGAGAGAATATCGGCGATCCAAACAGGTCATGATTTTTTCCTGACCCTGTGTGAAACCGGGGTCAGGCAACTGTTGATTCAGGAGCTCATAACAGTTATGAGCCAATCCTCTACGTATCGGCTTGTCGTTTGTGCATTCCCGGGAAAAACGAGGATTCCCACCCCCTTCGGGGGTCGCTCGGCCGCCTCGTCGGGGCCTCGCTGGGCGAGGGCGGTGTACCGGGATTCTTCTCTTACCCATCTTCAGGAGCGCCTATGTTATCGTGAATCTGTTTTGTTATGAGAGAATAAGTGAGACAAAACCGGAATTAATGATAGTGTGTCCTTATATCGTGGGTTAATATAGAACCGATCGGGCTTCGCTCGATTTAGAATTTCAAGAATCGTATCGATAGGGTAATGAGTTCTATCAAAGATCCCAATAAAATATTCAGGGAATTGATATTTTTTATAGATGACACTCAAATCAGATGCCCCAAAAATATCTGAAAGGCCGATTGAATAGGTTTTATCTACAATAATCAACGTTGGAGAATTAAATTGAGGCTCACAAATCTTGAAATGGTGTTCATATTCCTTGAAAATTTTGTCAAAAATACTATTTTGTCCTAATTTTTGCTCTGTAGAAATCCTATCCAAAACAGACGGTACCAATGACCGAAAGATCTAAGGTACATTGTCTCCTTACATTCGATTGTGAGTCCAAAAAGCAAGGAGACAACTAAAAGATTAGCGAGC
>NZ_JBKQWO010000046.1:0-49427 GCF_052325125.1 Methanoregula sp.
TACTGGCTCAAGGTCTACCAGATCCCCGAGAGCTCCCGCATCGCGAAGGGCAAGCCGATCGTCAACCTCCTCAACTTAAAGGACGAGGTCGTTACGACCGTCATCCCGATCCGGGAGTTCCGGAAGGACCGTTATCTGTTGTTTGCAACCCAGCTCGGTCAGGTCATCAAGATCCCGCAGGACGAGTTCTCGTACCCTCGTTCGACCGGGACCAACGCGATCCGGCTGAAAGACAACGACAAGCTTGTCGATGTTATCACGACCGACAACACCAGAGAAGTCGTGCTTTCGACCCGGTTCGGGTACGGCCTCCGGTTCCACGAGGAATCCGTGAGGGTCGTCGGGCGTGGGGCCTCCGGTGTTATCGGCATGCGGCTGCGGGGTAACGATACTATTGTCGCGCTGACGCTCGTGGAGAAAGACCACCTCCTGACCATCTCCGATGCCGGGTTTGGCAAGAGAACCGAGTTCGACGACTTCCGCGGTCATGGCAGGGCAACGATGGGTGTCAAGAACATGCAGGTCGAACGGGATGTCGTGATACACTCGCGTGCGGTCTCGGATACCGATGAGATCTTTGTCATGACCGCATCGGGAGTCGTCATCCGGACATCGGTCAACTCTATCCGGATCACCGGCCGTGGCGCCAAGGGGGTCAAGATCATGCGCCTTGACGAAAACGATAAGGTTGTTGGTGTCGCGATTGTGAACCCGGAGTCTGACGTCGGGGTGGGTTCTGAACCCGAGCCTGACGTCCCGGCCGCACCGTAACTTCTCTTTTTTTCCTTCCCGGATTGCCCGATAAACTTCCCATTTAAGGATCCGTACCCGGGTGAGTGCCTGCTCACTGGACGATTGATGCGTCTCCCGTTTTCCATGAGTCATGCCCTAACCCCCTGTAAAAAATGGAACCGGTGCGACCATGGAAGTGCCGATGGCAACCTGCAAACTCCCAATCTTCGATTGGAGATCAATTATCAGTGTGAACCCGCTGAGGGGGAGGATCGCAAAAGAACTATCTGCATACAAGAGGAAACGGGGAATTGTGATGCCGATGTTCCGGAAGATTATTCACCTGTCAACCCGGCGCGAAGGAGAGATTATCGACCTGACACCCCGGGTAGTGGCAGCGGTCCGCGAGAGTACCGTCCGGGAGGGACAGGTCCATCTCTTCGTGCAGCATTCGACCGCTGCGCTTACCACGATCGAGTATGAGCCAGGGGCGCTCGCGGATCTCGTGCGGGCGCTCTCGGTGCTCGCGCCCGATGATGCCGAATATGCACACAATACGAAATGGGGGGACGGCAACGGGCGTTCGCATGTCAAAGCGGCACTCGTAGGCCCGTCCCTCACGGTCCCTGTCGCGGGTGGCGAACTATGCTGCGGGACATGGCAGCAGATCGTCCTTCTCGAACTGGATGCGAATGCGGGCCGGGAACGCTCGGTGATCTGTACCGTGACTGGTGAATAGTGCATTGATACGCCCTCCGGCAGAAGATCGCGTTTTCTGCACGACCCCTCACTGTTCGCGTTAAACCTCTCTTACCCGGATCTTCACGATGGTGCTCAGGGTAAAACAAACATACTCCTGAACTGTGGGAGCCGGAGATCGATAATCTCCGGCGTGCGGACAAACCCTCTTATCTTTATCCATGCAACCGTTGATCCATGAGCACGATCCTCCGGCGTCAGATCATCAGGAAATGCAACGGCATGGATATCCCGCTCGTGGGATTTGCCCCGGCAGATCGCTGGAACGATCCCCCCTTTGAACCGTGGGTGCCGGAGGCATTCCGGCCCGCATCCCTTTTTCCCGGGGCAAAAACCGTGATCGTGATCGGGTTTCCGGTCAGCCTGCCGATCGTAGATACTGCACCATCCATCTGGTACCATGAGCTTTACCGGACGGTCAATGCCCTCCTGGACTCCTGCGGTTATCGTATCGCCACGTTCCTTACTGAGAAGGGCTACCCTTCAGTCTGGGTGCCCCGTGACGGGTACGGGTCTATCGGTATTCTTAAGGAGAACCCGGTTGCGTTCTTCTCGCACCGGCATGCGGCGTACTGCGCCGGCCTCGGGAACTTCGGTCTCAACAATATGCTTCTCTCCCCGCAATACGGCCCACGGGTCAGGTTTGCCTCGATCCTGACTGCTGCCGAACTCCCCTCAGACCCGGTTCTCGGGGAACCTCTCTGCACTCAGTGCCGGCGGTGCGTCCGCGTCTGCCCGGTGCTCGCCATTCCTGAAGGGGGCTATCCGCAGGAATCTACCGACAAGCTTGCCTGCGCTACGCGTTCAGAGGAATTGCACCGGCGGTTTCTTTCCCCGTGCGGGTGCTGCATCAAGGTCTGCCCGGTCGGAAAAGACCGGAAGCAGTACGGCCGGGAAGATATGAGGATGTACGATGAAAAAAGCCCAGTCTCCGATCCGTACCGCCGCGCCTCCGATCATATCCGGTCCTATGGATCGCAGTGAACGTTTGGCATCCCCGGCAAAGGGTGGCAGTGTCTCCCGTCCTCAGGCGGTACCTGCCGGTTGTCCGGCCCGGATGGATTTGTACAGGAAGTACCCGACGACGCCGAAGGTAATAACGGGAGAGACAAAACCGGGGATCTCAAAGCCGAAACTATCGAGGATCATGATGATGCCGAGGCAGAAGATCGAGTACATCGCACCGTTCTTTAAGAACCGGTAGTTCCTGATCGAGTCCACGTTCTTCACCGTGATCTCCCGGACGATCAATGCCCCGATGCCGTTGCCGATAATGATAAGCGGGACTGCCATCGTAAAGGCAAAGGCACCCAGTACCCCGTCGACAGAGAACGTGGCGTCGATGATCTCGAGATAGAATATCTTGCTCACATCAGAAAGCTCGCCCGAGAGCATCTTTCTCTCCTGTTCCTCGGCATTCTGCCGGAAACCGTGGACGATGAAAAATGCAGTCGACCCTATTACCGCCCCGAATGCCATCATCGGATTTTTCCCGAGAGCCAGCCAGACGATGGCGGCAAGGAGGATCGAGACCACGGCAAAGAACCAGACGCCTTTTGTCGAGATGTAGCGTTCGCCCCGGATCCCGAACTCTTTCTTCTCCAGAAAAAGCCAGTGGAAGAAGAGGAAGACGAGAAATGTGCCTCCTCCGATTAAAAGGACAGGAGCGGACTTACTGATTGCTGCGAGAACGACCGGGTCGCCTGAGAATGTCGCGGTGAGCGCCCCGACCGGTCCAAGGGATGGCGCAGATATCCAGACTATCAGCCACGGCAGCACGCCCCGGATCGCAAAAACGGCAAACAGGAGGCCCCAGACAAGGAACCAGCGCCGGGCCTTCTCTGACATCGTCGAGAGGACTTCGGCATTGATAATGGCATTGTCAATGCTTGTTATGGTCTCGAACAGGCAGAGCCCGGCAATGATCAGGAGGATGGAGAGGATATCCATGGAACGGAATTATGTTGGTGCCGGACCGGTATTAAACTTGGCAAAACCGGCGCTTTGGGAAAATCCCGGCTCAATACAGGTTCATGGTAACCCCTTTTCAGGACCTGTATCCCCCGGGAGAGGTATCATGCGGCAGGGAAACGGGGTAATAATTGCCATAACTCTCAGGAACATTAAGAGAAAGAGGTTTTGAGTTTTTCTCCAGAATCGAAATATCAGTCATCGACGCACAATGGATCCCTGCGGTTCAGGAAAAAGAGCTGATACGGGAGGATCACCGTTGCCGTTTCCCGGGCGTGTTTACGTTGCTGCGTGACTCAGGGCTTTTCCGACAAGATCGAGGAGATCTGTATCGACGAATGGTTTGGTAATAACCCCCTCTGGTGCGACTTCCAGCATTCGCACAAGCAGGTTTTCCGAGGTATAGGCGGTGATAAAGATCAGGGGGACGGTAAAACGCTTCTGGATTTGCCGGGCAGTCTCAATGCCGTCGAGTGATCCTCCAAGTCCGATATCCATCAGGATGAGACCGGGAATCGGGAACAGTTCGAGCACCCGGAGTGCCATCTCTCCGGAGTAAGCCGGGTCGAGTACCCGGTATCCCGCCTTTTCCAGTATTTCGGTTAGATGGAGGGCGATCAGCCCCTCATCTTCTACGATCTGAATTATTTCCCCGGTCACGTTTAATCCCCGGTGTTTTTTAAACGGAAGATAAACACAATACCTCTATTCCGCCCGGCCATTGGACTGATCCAGATGTTCAACGCCGGGATGCCGCAAGGATTGGGCTTTTCTCAATCTCAATCAACAATCACGCGCTCCTTTCCCCTTGCCAAGAGAGTTATTCAATCATCTCTTTTCAGGCAAACCGCTGATGAATCGTCCATGCCGAAACATGTCACGGATGCCCTGGTTGGTGCATTTCGTCCGGCCTTTGTAACAAGCAGCCTTACTCGCATCCGGAAAGGATCAGGTATGTCAGGCTTTGGCAGATGCCTGTCGTGGGACAGAGGGAATGGGCAGATAATGGCTGCCCTGCTCCCCCCTTTGCGGATATCGCTATTTAAACTCGTGCGTGAGGGCCGGATTAACGTTGCATCCGTTCGGGCAGCTGAACTCGGTGTTGTAGTAGATTTCACCAACGATCGGCTTCACTGAAGAATAAAAGGTGTTTCCGCAGATTTTACACTTTAGTTCTCCGGTATACGGGTTGATGAGCAAGGTAGTTCTGTGAGACATGGTTTTTCTCATTACCTCCTGTTTGTCCGCCGGTCTTTAATGCAGTTTCATCCTGTGGGAAACATTCCGATTTTGTGTAGTGAAGTTTCCCGGATTATTCCAGAAGATACAATCTTCACCGGTTATGAGTGAAATAAAAAGGGAAACGATATATTACAACCTCTTCAAAATTTTTAACAAAGTTATAATCCCTTTAATACCAGAACCGGATTTGGCCAATTTATTGGATTTTTGATTGCGAGCAGTCAAAGACGGGTTAAAACAGGAAATCAGATATCTTTAGAAAATTGTTCACGCATTCATGTGTCTTGGCCCACGAGACATCATCTTTTATTCATCTTTTCGGATAAATCAAGCGGCAAAGTTTAACCTAAAAAACCGGAAAAGAATTGACGGATAAAAAGTTTCAAAGTATCGTTGGAGTTTTATCATTTTTTCTTGTCCGTATTCACCTTATTTTAAAATCGGCTCCGGTAAAATCATTTCCCCCCCAATCGTAGTATTTGCGGTTGATTTCCAGGAAAGGCAGTACTATACGGGCCCCGGATTTGAGGATTAACAGGAGCCAAAAATTCCATGATTTTTGAGCTGGAGGATCGTTGCTAAGTTTTGGATCGAAGAAAAATGGGTGCCATTTAAAACATATTGTCGATATGAAGGAGACAATGGGGTAGTTTTAGTGAGATAACTGAAACATGAAACAAAGATAAATGGAAAGAGAGGAATTTTTGCGATTCATCGAAAACCGAAAAAAAGATGGCAGAACTAAATTTTCGGTCTCAATCAGGGCCCTTGAACCAGAATAATTAACTCATCACCTGATAATTTTTGGGATAATCGGATATGCCGCAAAGCAAACCGATAATACCTGCCCAATCCTTATTTTTTAGCAAATTGTAGCTACCGATTTTTGACAGAGACTTCTGCAATAGGCTGCCTGCCGGCAACCTGACAGAACCTTCTGCCACAATATATAAATATTGTAAACCGTGAAGTGCAGTTATTCATGCTCCCTATGGGGGGAAGGAGATGTGACATTCATGGAAAAAATCTACCCTTATGCCAAAGGTGACGGGACTGTGCAGTGGGTCTCCACCGACTGGCTGTCCGGCCATCTGAATGATAAAAATCTGATGATCCTCGATTGCCAGCCTAACATCCACGAGTACATCCAGGACCACATTCCCGGATCTGTGTACTGGCACGAGGGATTATTTCGCATTCATGAGGGGAGTATCCCTACGCGATGGATACCTCCTGAAGCTGCCCGGATTCTTTTCGGCACACTCGGGCTCGAACCTGACAAACCCATTGTAGTTTATTCGAGCAGCGGTCCACTCAGTTCGTGTGGCACGTTTATCGGAGACGGGCTGGAGCAGACGATGGTTGCCTATACCCTCGTCCGGTACGGTCACAGGAAGGTGTACGTCCTGGATGGCGGTTTTGAGAAATGGAAAGACGAAAAAAGGCCGCTGACCCGCGAATATGGCATGACAAGACCGTCCGCATTCCCGGTCCAGCTGAAAAAGGACTTCTTTATCGGGTATGATGAATTCAAAAAGGTCAAGGATGATCCTGGCGTGATCCTTCTCGATGCCCGCCCACCGGCGTTTTACGAGGGGCAGGGCCCATGGCTGAAACCCGGGCATATCCCGGGTGCGGTAAATCTTCCGTGGAAGAGCCTGATGGATGACAAGAACAGGAAACTTTTAAAACCGGATGACCAGATCCAGGCAATGATCGCGGCAGCAGGTGTTACTCCGGAAAAGACCATCATCTGCTCCTGCGGTACCGGTCGCGAAGCGACAAACGAATTTATTCTCTTCAGGTGGTACCTCGGATACCCCAACGTCCGAATCTTCGAGGGTTCGTTCACGGAGTGGGTGGCCCATAAGGACAACCCTGTGGTGACAGGAAAGAATCCCCGGTGATTTTTTACGAAGGGATAGTATCGGGGCAGCTCACCCGGACTGCCCCCGATACCATCGCATGATGGTACAATAACAGATATTCTATCCCGCGCGTGAAATAAAGCGGCTTCCCTTTGAACACCGTCATATTTTGTCAGAACAAATTTATTTTAAAAATCTCCCTTTTTAGAGCTGTGTTCGGGTCAGCATCTGGTTTTGAACATGGGAACCGGGGTAAAATAGTGGATATCGACCGTAAACGCCAAAAAACAACAGCACCGTTTCCCTGTAGCTGGTGCACGTTGCGCATCTTTTTGGTTTTTCCGAAATCCCGTTTGTCTCCCGCACGGACGGGCTGGCCGGCACCGGTGCTATTAAAATGGCGGACGGCACACTCCGGAGTACGAAAAGGGCCGGTTACGCATGGTCTTTGACTGCCAGCAATGCGGGGAGTGCTGCAGCCATCTTGGGCTGGTACACAGCATCACTGAAGATCGGGGGAATTACGAGTTCGTGGTCTTCAACCGGTACACGAACGAGTCGAATGTCGTGACCGTGGATGCTGAAAAGCACGCGCTCTTTGACGATAAGAGCATCTTTACCAGCCTCCCCGAGGCCTGCCCGTTCTTCCGTCACCAGCCGGGTTCGGAAAAAGCGTTCTGCACGGTGCACCTGACCCGGCCCGATATCTGCCGGGACTACAGCTGCTGGCGGATGCTGATTGTCAACCGCTTGGGCCGGCGGGTGGGCCGGATCATGTTCTCGCGATACCTCTGCTCGGAGGATCCGATGGTGCTTCGGATTTTTGCAGAGTGCATCGACCCGGTAAAGGAGCCGGACGACGACCGGTGGGACGAGTTGGTGATCCGGGTGTTTACGAAAAGTGGATATGTGGTGAGGAAGTGAGGGGGTGCTTCCCACTATTTTGGACTGGGACCTCCTCGTGCTTTTTTCGTAATTCCCGCATGATATGTACCGGTTTTTGTGAAAAATGTCGCTCTGTTGAATCAGCAGTTAAGACCCGGTTCCGGAAACCGGTATAAATCACCGGATGCTTTTCATGGAAACCTTTTTAGTCGATGAAGAATACGGATCCGGCATCTGGTCTGTATTGTGTTCTAAAAACATCTATTGGTATATGGAGTAAATCAATGACTGAAAAACGCGAGATCCTTCATGAGCTCGGTGAAGAGGAACTGCTCCTTCCTGCCCTCGTCAATGCTGCGCTGAGGGCAAACGACAGGATCAAATATTTTTTTACCCTCCTCCAGGCTGCAAGGAGCCATGCAGATAACCCGGGCCAAAGCCATTCGAATCTCAGGGCAGAGCGTGAGTCAGTCGGGATTACCGATCCCGATTTCGACACGGTTGTCGGGGGGGCGACGAGAGCCGGACAAACGGGGTATGCAATCCCGCTCGCCGCCTCTGTCTTTAAGGAGATATCAACTGCCGTAGAAGAGATGATCGCCCCCCTTGCCTCACAGGATCCCGCCGGCGCAAAAACGTTTGAAGACCGTTTCGCCCGTCTTCGCACCTCCCTGGCCTCATCCGGGGAAGAACCAGTCCCCGGCAGTCTCATCAACGCCATCACGATCGCGGACCGGGGAGATGGTACCGACAGTCTCCACCAGCTGGTAATGGACCTCCACAAAGCCATCAACGCCCTGCAGGCACAGCTCGCAAACGAGGATATCGATGGTGCACTCGGGTACCTCCTCACCGACCCCGACCGCGGGATGGTGCGTGCCTTCATGGCCGGGATCAACCGCACGGCCCCCCTCAAATTCGGTCACTTGGGCCTTGCAACAATCGCAACCCGGAGCGGGGACAAACTGGTCATCCAGAACGATATCGGTCTTACCGATGCGCACGTGCTCGTGGTGACAGTGAAAGATCAGACGATTACCATTACGTATACGGATATTCACCTCCCGCGGCTCCATTTCTTCCAGAGCCTCTTTTCATCGTTCCCGGTACAATGGAGCGATACAATCTCCCGTACACCCGAAAAAAAATTCGAGACCCCGGTATACCATCTCTCTGTCGGAACCTTTGCTGCCCGCGATGAAACGGATGCCCGGGATTTCCTTACTCATGCCGGCTCAAGGATCGTTTTTCTGATCGACTGGAACCGGGCAAGGAAAAAGCTGCGTAATTTTGTGCCAAACGCAGATGCAATCGATATCCTCTCCCGCGCAGCAGATGAGGAGACCGGGCATATGGCCTTTTTAGAGCTCGGGGGTGAACGGCTGATCTACGAGGCGCTGGAACTCGCATCGAGTATCCCACTGCGGTATGGCGAGCCGCTGCATGAAATTCTCGGGAGGGAGCAGACAATGGAATATCTCCAGTTTGTTATCAGGACTGCATCGAAAGGGCTTCTGGCAGGTACGTCCCGCTTCCTCCTCACAAACGAGATCCGCGCCGAGCTGCTCCGGTATTTCCGGACTGCGCACGAAGGGATGATGGACCTTTGCGAGGAACATGCCTCATATACCATCGAGATCGCGTCAATCGTTCTTGAATCATTATGGATCGCCTCAGACCAGCACGATTCCACGGCAGTCTCCCGCAACGCATCCCGGAGCAAGGAATGGGAGCATAAAGCAGACGATCTTGTGAACCGGATGAGGAATATCTCCCAGAGGATCCAGAACCCTGAATTCTTTATTGACCTTATCGCAACCGCAGATGACATTGCCGATTATCTCGAAGAGTCCGGTTTCTTTATTACGCTGATACCCGATCACAGCGACTCGAAAGATATTTTCTTTGAGCTAAGGAACCTCTCGGAGCTGGTCCTGAAGGGATGCCGGGGGTACCTGAAGATCCTGATCGCTTTCCAGGAATTCCACCGCACAAGCGAACGCGAGGACTTAAAAGACCTGCTGACTGCCGTTGATGAGGTCTTTTCTGTCGAACGTCTCAGCGATGAATCCTTGAGAAGGACGGAAAGGGTGATCTTTGAGCAGTGTGCCGATTTTAAGGAGTTCCAGTTGTACCTGGAGATTGCACGGACACTGGAGGAGGCCACCAATACCCTGTTGAAAGTCGCCTTCCACGTCCGGGACAACATGATTGAAAGCATGAACCGTTAGGAGGGACTCGCAAATGCCAGATAAACCACCCCGGATTGTATTTTTCGGACCTGATATCAAGACAGAGGCGGCATCGGATGATTTCGGGAATAAGGCATCGGTGCTTACACGGATGTCGGCCCTGGGCATTCCGGTCCCGCCGGGATTTGCCCTCTCGGTAGATATATGCGAGGAATATTTCCAGAACGATCAGGTTCTTCCCGATGACGTTCCTGAGTTGCTCCGCCAGGGACTTGCATTTATCGAACGCTCCACCGGGTCACGGTACGGCGCAGACCGCAGGCCCCTCCTTGTCTCGGCCCGATCCGGTGCACCGGTGAGTATGCCCGGGGCCATGGAGACTATTCTCAATATCGGGCTCAACCGGAAGACGCTGCGGGGACTGGTCGCACAGACCGGGAACCCGAAATTTGCCTGGGACTCATACCGGAGGTTCCTTGAAAATTTCGGGACCGTGGTCTTCTCCCATGATCCGGAGTTATACCGGAAAATTGAACGCAGTGCCATGAAAAATGAGCAGGTACCGGATGATGCGGGTCTCGATTTTGCCGCCCTGAGAACCATCGCCGAGCAGTATGAACAATTGTACCCGCGGACCAACGGGAAGCGATTGCCGGATGATGTTTTTTCACAGCTTGAACTCGCGGCAACTGCAATCCTCGAGTCGTGGAACAATCCACGTGCGAAGATGTTCAGGAAGATGAATCTCATTTCAGGTGCACGCGGCACCGGCGTGACCGTACAGGCGATGGTCTTTGGGAACCTGGGTTCTCTCTCCGGGGCGGGTGTTGCATTCTCCCGGAACCCATGGACCGGGGCAAACGAACTTCTGGTCGATTTCAAGTTCGGTGCGCAGGGCGAAGATATCGTATCAGGACTCATGGGTGTCGTATCGCAAGAGGAATTCGCCGCCCGGATCCCTCTTGCTGCGCGTGAACTGTCTGATGCGGCAAAGAGGCTTGAATCCCTGTACCATGATATGCAGGATATCGAATTCACGGTCCAGGAGGGGAAACTGTTCATCCTCCAGGGCAGGTCCGGGAAGAGGGCCCCTCTCGCTGCCCTGAAGATTGCCGTTGATCTTGTGCAAGAAAAAAAGATAACGCAGGACGAAGCACTCGGCCGGCTCCGGGATATCGATACGGGAGCCATTACCGTCCAGACTGTTATGACCTCTGAACTTCCGCTGGCCACAGGGATTTCCGCCTCCATGGGTGTCGCATCCGGAAAAGTAGCACTCACCACGGAACATGCAATTGAATTTGCCAAAAATTCACCGGTCATCCTGGTCCGGGAAACCGCAACCCCGGATGATATCCAGGGTATCGGGGCCTCAGGGGGTATCCTCACCGTAAGAGGGGCGAGAACCTCCCATGCAGCCGTCGTCGCACGACAGATGGGCAAGGTATGTATCGTCAGCTGCGGGGAACTGAAGATCGATCCTGCCCGGCGGGCATGCATATTCCCTGGTCGCGAACTTTTTGAGGGTGATTACATCACTCTCGATGGCCGGAGCGGGAAGATATATGCAGGGATCGTCCCCGTGGTGGTGGAGAATCCCACGGAACTTATCGAACACCTGCGCCAGTGGAGTTCTGATAAACTGACATTTGACCAATAAGTCCGGGTGCCAGTGATACCCTGCGAGGTGCTGTTATAGCCAGGATCGTTGATCGGCATTTTACCGTTTTGAAATTTTCAGACCAAACGCAACCGGATCGAGTATTTGGTTTGATACGCTGAGAGGGATTTTCAATAAGAGAATTAATATGAAGAACAGATATTGACATTATGGAAGGGTGTGGTTCTCTATGGATCTTTTCGTTCTCCGGCACGGCAAGGCGGGACAGTCTTATGAGGGTCCCGATGATAGTACCCGGGCGCTTACGGCCGGGGGCAAAAACGAGATACGAAGAGTGGCACGGTGGATGCGGTCGAAAAAAATCCGGTTCGATGTCATTGCCACGAGCCCGCTGACTCGTGCCTGTCAGACTGCGGAAATTGTTGCCCGATCGCTTGGCGAGAAAGACCGGCTCGAAATCTGGGAAGAACTTTCGCCCGGTGGCGATCCGGATACGATTTGCTATCACGCTGCACAGTACGGCGGTGATGCTGCAGTCCTTATCATCGGGCACGAGCCGGCATTATCCATGCTGATCGGCCGGATCATTAGCGGTGGGGATTCTGCATCTCTTGTTCTTGCCAAAGGTGGTCTTGCAAAAATCCGGAATTATTCCTTTAACAAACGGCCGTCCGGAGATCTCCAGTGGCTGCTCACCCCGAAACAGATGATGGGGATGGACTAGATAGGATCGTTGTCCTATCTGTAAGGCCTCCGAAAAACGCCCGCAAAACCGTCCGATTCCCTCTTCAGAAATTCAGGGGCCAAATAATCCTCTATTCGTCAAAATGACCCCAAATTGAGCCCCATATAATGCCTTTTACAGCCCCGTATTCGCGTTCTGGCGGCCTCTTTTTTCCGGATCGTGCAATTGTCAATTTGACCTGCGATCGGCCGAAAAAGGGCCGTTATCGAGTCCGTTTTAATTCGTCCGTTTCCAAAAAGAAGCCCAATTTGAGGACTTTCTTAAACGGAGCCCGATACGGGCTTCTTTTGGGTGGGGCCCGGGGTAATCCGGGCTCAAATTGAGCCCGGATTGGGGGTCATGGGGGTAATGTGAAATGGGACAGGTTTAAGCATCTTCCCGTGCGGTCCGGGCTGATGATCCCATTACCCTTCATCAGTCAGAATTCTCCTCATCCCCAAACACCGGCACGTCGCGGAACGCAACACCGTCAAAGAGCCCGCGATCCGTGATCCGCAGCGCCGGGATCACGGTGAGTGCCAAAAACGAAAGGTACATGAACGGTTCTGCGATGCCCCCCATTTTTCCGGTCGCTTCCCGCAGGGCATCCAGTCGTGCGACAACTTCGCGGGCGGGAAGCGTGGACATGAGCCCCGCACAATCCAGCGGGAGCACGATCACTTCCGGCCCGTTTACTGCCGCCATCCCTCCCTGCGCCCGGATCACCGCATCGATGGCGGCAAGGATCTCTGCATCCTCCGCACCGGTAGCGATAATGTTATGTGCATCGTGGGAGATGCTTGCAGCAATCGCACCACCTTTAAACCCAAAGCCGTGCACGATCCCGGCACCGATCCGGCGTTTGCCGTACCGGTTGCAGACAACGACCTTGAGGAGGTCCCGTTCACGGTCGGGAAGTGCGGCCGCGTCCAGGGTAAAGTGAAGCGAGTCGGTGATGATCTGGCCGGGCACAAGCCCGATGACCCGCGCCGGGCCGTTCCCGTCCAGCCGGATCTGGTCCCGGGTTGGCGTGGTGCATCGGATCGTTAAAGGAAAGGAAACCGTGGCAGCCGGGGCGGGATAGGCAGCCGCCGGTTTTCCGCAACGAAGCGTCTCTTTAACCGTAAACGAGACGGGGTCATCGATAATGCAGAGATCCGCCCGCCGGCCCGGTGCGAGCGCCCCGCGATCAGAAAGCCCGAAACGTTCAGCGGCCGAAAGTGTCGCCATCCGGATCGCAAGTTCCGGTTCAAGCCCGCAATTCACGGCAGTCCGGATACACCGGTCAATGTGTCCTTCCCGGGCGAGCAGATCGGCATGGCAGTCGTCGGTCGAAAAACTGCACCGGGACACATTTTCCGGTGTGACCATAGGGATGAGCGCCGCGATGTTCTTCTCAGTCGATCCCTCCCGGATAAAAATATACATTCCGCGCCGGAGTTTTTCTTCTGCCTCTGCCCGCGTCGTGCATTCGTGGTCGCTCTGGAGCCCGGCAAGGATATACGCGTTCAGGTCCATCCCGGAAAGGAGTGGTGCATGGCCGTCGCGGATATGCGAGAGCGCAAGTTTTCGCAGGATTGCCGGGGTTCCCGCGAGCACCCCCGGGACATTCATCATCTCGCCCAGACCGATGATACCTTCGCACCCTGCAAATGCGGCAAGCGCTTCAGCATCGAGTGACGCACCGCCAATGTCCAAGGGAGTTGCCGGGACGCAGGATGGCAGCATGTACAGGATGTCCACCGGGGCGTTGGTACGGCCGGCAAGCATGTATTCGATCCCCCTTATACCGGCGACATTTGCAATCTCGTGGGGATCGGCAATCACGGTTGTTGTCCCGTGGGATGCGACAAGCCGGGCATATTCCGGCGGGACAAGCAGCGAACTTTCGATATGGACGTGGGCGTCGATCAGGCCCGGGACCAGGTGCGCCCCGCGAAGATCCCGCTCGCGTATGCCACGGTACGAGCGGCCGATACCGATAATAATACCGGATTTTATTGCGAGATCGCTCTTCTCCCATGTACAGGAAAAAGCATCGAAGATCTCTGCATTCCGGAACACAACGTCCGCCGGCTCCATGCCGCGTGCTGCCGGGATCAGGTCGGCATATGACAGCGTCATTGACGTCACACAGCAATATCGCGGATTACGGCGGCCTCGCGCTGTCCGTCAGTCGTAAGGTACACATAGATTTTGTACCTGCCCGGATCGAGGTGCAACGGAATCTCAACAGTGTTCTCTGTGCCGGTAAGTGTGGTGGTGATCCCGGTGGTGAGAAGTTCGTGCTGCCCGAATTCATCCAGTTCGTAGACCCGTACCTGGACCCCGGTATCGACCGGAGTTCCGGAACCCGCGATCGTAACGGAAAGATTGCCGGTGCTGTACGAGACGTTCCCGACTGAAAGAGTAGCACAGCCTGCTGCTGCGAGGAGCAGGACCAGCAAAAAAATAATAAGCAGGCATGAACGTCCGGTCATACTTCTGTTGTCAGACTGCATCCATAAAAACCTATACCATTGAAATGCCGTTTCCCTGTTTGTCCTGGATAACCCGGACTGTCCTTTCGGTCAGGAATCGGTCTACCGGTACGGGAATCTGGTTTTTGGTTCAAAAGAAAATTTTTTGTGCTCTGTAGAAATCCAGTTTTGAGAAATAATCGCCCCCCTTACGCCAGCCCTGCCCGCATGGGGGGCGGGGGCGTATGCGATGTTTCCGTAGTACCTGTGTCGGGATGCGGATATGAGTACAGGTAATACAACACTATCGCGAAGCGGGGGATGCCCACGCGGCGGGGGCGAAGGTGTGCCGGAGACCTAAAAGAGCGTTCGTACAATTCTCTTCCAGGATTTCAAAAGAAAATTTTTTGTATATCAGGAAAAGCCTTCCGGATAGCAGTCAACGGCACATCTATTCTTCCTGCGTCATCGGTGATTTTTTGTATATTGAACCGATCGGAATTTTTATTGCATTTATTCAAAACCACACCCTCCTCCCCTCCGAAGCGTGCGCCCGGGACAACCAGTACAGTACCTGTTGGAAAACACGCAAAAAAAATCCTTATTGCAGAAGATAAAACAATAAATCCGAAATTTATCCGTGCTTACGGAAAAGCAAACCTAATAAAGGAACACTTCATAGAATTCAGTAAGGTGATATTATTACAACCATCACATTCTCCCACCATAAAGGCGGAACCGGTAAGACCACATCCTGCCTGAATATTGCCGGATTCTGCGTTCTGGCGGGAAAAAAAGTGCTGGTCGTTGACTGCGATCCCCAGGCCAACGCAACGGCCGGCCTGGGTATCAGCCCGGAATCAGCCCAGAAAAACATGTATGACGTATTCATGAGCCGGGTGGATGGCTTTCCCCAGGTAAAAATGGCCGAAATCGTCATGTCAACGGAATCCGGGATCGATCTTGCCCCGGCGAGCCTGGACCTTGTCGGGGCAGAACCCTATCTGTACGGGATTGCTTCGCGGGCGGAAGTGCTGCGCGATGCGCTGTTACCCCTCCGGCAGACGTACGATTTTATCCTCATCGACACGCCCCCGAGCATGGGGCAGTTCGTGATCAACGGGCTTTTTGCCGCAGATCATATTATTATCACGCTCGATTCCGGGTCGTTTGCCCTCAACGGAGTGGGGCCGCTCTTTACTATTTTTGAGGATATGAAACAGGATCTGGGAAAAGCGCTCCGCGTGGATATGGCGATCATCTCGCGCTGGGGCGAGGGCGGGGAGATGGAATGCCCGGTACCGGACGAAAACAGGAAGAGCGATCTGGTGAGCTGGCTCAGGTCGTTCCTTGTCCCGCCGCATGTCCCTACCGCAGAAGAAAAGAAGGCAGAAGAAGAGCATGAAAAGGAGCATGAACGCCTTGCAGGTATGCTTGCCGAGATTGGGAAAAAGTTTCCCGAAGTACATACGGTGCCCTATTCTCCTGAGATTTATGAAGCCCAGAAAAGGGGCATGCCGATCTCGCATGTCGCTCCGGAGAGCAGCGCCGGGCGCGTATATAAGACAATTGCAGAAGAAGTGATGAAATGGACGTAACAGGTATTGAACAGATTATAAAAAAAGCTGCAGACGGCGATCTGACCGTCCGCTTCGATGAGAGTCGTGCAGATACTGAAATCCGTCCGCTGGTACAGCAGGTTAACCGGCTCATTGCAAGGGCCGCAGATACGGCCGAGAAAAAGCACCGTGCGGATACGATGATCAAGTACAACCCGCTTGCCATCGCCATCCTTAAAAAAGACCGTGCGATCGTCAATATCAACAAAAAATACGAATCGCTCTGGCGTGGAACCCGCGAGGAGCTGATGCGGAAGCGGCTGTACGATTTTGATATCACCGTTCTCTCCGGTGAGCACATCTATGCCTGCTTTGAGACAAAAAAACTCGCGGTGAGTGCATGCCTGGTGAAATGGCCTGACGGCACCCAGAAGTATCTCACCCTGCAGGCGATGCCGATGCTGGATACGGCCGGTGAGGTTGACGGGGCCTTCTATTTCTGGGTGGATACGACAGACCTTCATGATAAAATAGCAGAAGCTGAAAAAGTAAAACTGCGGGCGGATCGTATCATCGAGGAAAACCCGTATGCATTGTTCACCATCGATACCAGCCTGGCCCTGCGATCCGCAAATGGCGCATTCCTGAAACTGACCGGGTATTCCCGCGACGAAGTCGCACGTCTCTCGATGAAGGATTTCCGGTATAAAAAGAATAAAGGTGCCAGTGTCGAAGCGACGATCACCTCAAAGCAGCGCGGGCATGGCGAATCGGTGATCGAGTTCCCCTCAGGTACGCTCACGCTGGACTGGTATTATATCCCGCTTCTCGATGAAACCGGTGCAGTCGAGAGCCTGCTCGTCGTATACAACGATATCACCGAACGGCGCCGTCAGGAGCAGGAAATTAAAACTCTCATGGAGGACTCCCAGAAGAAAGCGCAGGCACTTTCCGAGAGTGCCGGTGTGCTCGAGATCGGGCTTTCCCGTTTGGCTGAGGGGGACCTCACCTTCACCGCGGATATTGTGGAAAACGATCCGCTCGTAATCTTAAAGAAAAACTACAACAAGGCAACACTCTCGATAAAATCCGTAATCGAGGAGATCTCCACAGCAGCACGCCAGCTTGATCTCACCACTGCCGAAACTGGCAGGAGCACGCAGGAAATCTCCAAATCCACCGAGCAGGTGGCGATCTCAACACAGGAATCTGCGGAAGGAGCGAAAAAACAGCTTGCAGAGATCGAAAAAGTCAGCAGTGAAGTTTCGGATCTCTCCGCATCTGTCGAGGAGATCGCGAGCACCACTCACGATCTCATGGTCCATGCCCAGAAAGCGGCAAGCGAGGGTAACCAGGCCGCAGACCTCGGCAAGATCGCGACAGCAAAGATGAAGACCGTGGAGAAGATCTCGGGAGAGAGTGTCGCTGAGATTACCGCATTAAACGAGCGCATGAAAGAGATCTCAAATATTGTCAAGCTGATCGCCGACATCTCCAGCCAGACCAACCTGCTCGCCTTAAACGCGGCGATCGAGGCGGCGCGGGCAGGAGAGCACGGGCGCGGGTTTGCCGTTGTCGCAGGCGAAGTGCGCAGCCTTGCCGGAGAATCAAAGAGCGCCACCAACAATATCGAGGCCCTGATTAGCTCTATCCAGAACAACAGCGACAAGACCGCAGCGGCTATCAGGAATTCCTACCAGGAGATCCAGACCGGCATCGAAAGCGTGAACCAGACTATCGATGTGCTCAACCGGATCATCGCCGAGGCAAACGTCGTCGCCCAGGGTGTAACCGAGATCACGAAGGCAACCGAGGCGCAGGCCGAAGCTACAAACCGGGTGATGCAGGGTATGGACCAGACCAACACTCTCTCCCGGGAAACCCGGCAGCGCATGGAAGACATGGCAGCGCTTGCCGAGGAGACGAGCGCATCGACTGAGGAAATCGCAAGTGCTTCAGCGGAGCTCTCGCATATGGCAGAACGATTAAAGGCCGCTACAGAAAAGTTCAGAGTGAGGTGAGCTATGGCTGCAACAATTGAGGTGGTGGAATTTGAGCTTGGCGGGGAGCGGTATGCACTGGATATCAACCTCGCCCGCGAGATCGTGGAGATGATACCGATCACTCCCATTCCCCGTGCACCACCCTTTATCTCCGGCGTCATCAACCTCAGGGGGGAGATCACCAACATCATGAACCTCAACACGCTTCTCGGGCTTCCCGGGAAGGAAGTGCGGGAGAACCAGAAGATCATTGTCCTTGTACCCGAGGCGGCAAAAGGAAACAATATCGGGATTATTGTCGATGATGTCTCCAGTGTCCGCCAGGTGCCCGAGACGGATATTGAGAACATCGGCACCGGGATCTCGTCGGAGTTCTCCCAGTTTGTCAAAGGCATTATCAAGATTTCCGGAGATGATGCAGAGAAGAAGAGAAAAGATCTCATCATCTGGCTTGACATGGAGAAAGTGCTTGCGGATCTTGGCAACTGGTCAAAAGGCAACCCGGGCGCGGGTGGCGTACGTGAGGCAGAATAAAGAGGTCCGGAGCGAGGAACAAAGCGAGGGATTCGAATGACAGAACAACGACCGGGACGGAAAGCATTATTTGTTGGAGCACCGGCTCCGGCAGGACGGAGTTCTCCCGATGAGATCGCGCAGCATGTGCGGCAGTTGAATGAAGAGATTGCCCTTGCGCTCAAGGGCGCCGCTGCAAAAAAAGCGGTAAAGCCTCTTGAAATATCGCATTTCGGGAGCGAGTACTCCACTCTTGTAGACGCTGTGAATACCGCTCTTGCCCGGATGGAGGCAGTGGCGTCCGGTGTCCCGGCGCCTTCGGGAACGCCGGCAGCAGGCACAGATGAATACGAGAAAAAAATAGACGTGCTCGAACGACGCCTCGAGTTCATGGAGAAGAACAACCCGGTGCCCATGCTCATTGTCACGCCTTCGTTCGACATTGTTGAAGCCAATGCCGCGTTTCTTGCGATGAGCGGGATCCCCGAAAGTGAAATCCTCAAGACCAATATCCATAATAATTTTGCCATCACCGGGCGTTCCGGGGAAGGTGCCAAAGTCGCTCTCGACAAAAAGCGGCGTGCCGTCGGGGAACTCACCGTGACGTTTCCCTCGGGCGTGCATACGTTGGAACAGTACTGCCTCCCGGTGCTTGACAGCGCCGGAGAGGTCACGTCTCTTGTCCTGCTCTATGACGATCTTACCACCAGACACAAAAAGAACGAGGAGATTGAAAGGCTCAAGGCCAGATCGGAGACGATTGTCCAGCAGAACCCGATGCCGATCGTGCTCGTTGACACCGGCTTTAAAATCCGTGTGGTAAACGATGCGTACATCGCGCTCAGCGGTATCGAAAAAAGCCGGCTGCTTACCATGTCGCTTGCGGATTTCAAGATACTCGAAAAGACCGGGGCGGGGTTAAAACAGGTCCTTGAGACCGGCACACGCTCCACCGGGGAAGTCGTCGTGGAGTTCCCGAAAGGGGCCCGCCGGCTCCGGCAGTACGGCATTCCTATTCCCGGCCAGAAGGGCGCGATCGAGAGTATCCTTGTTGTCTACAACGACATCACCGATGAGAAGAAGGAGATGGACGAGACCCTTGCAGCCCGGCGGATGTCCGAGACGATCGTCCAGCAGAATCCGATTCCCATCCTGATGGCGGATCGCTCCTTTACCGTCGTTCAGGCCAACGCGGCCTATGCGCAGATGAGCGGATATGCGCAGGATCAGGTTGTGGGCATGAACCTGCGTGACATAAAGATCGTCGAACAGAAAGGCGAAGGTGCCAAGGTCGCGATCCAGAACAAGCGCCGGGCGTTCGGCGAGGTTACGGTGAATCTTCCCAGCGGTACCCATATCCTTGAACAGTACGTGATGCCGCTTCTCGATAATAAAAACGAGATCGAGCACATTCTCCTGGTATATAACGATGTAACCGAACAGCGCGCCAGCCAGCAGAACCTTGCAAAGAAGATGGAAGAGGCCGCAACCTTAAAAAAGCGCTCCGATACTATCGTCATGCAGAACCCGATCCCCATCATGCTCATGGACCCTGCCTTCAAGATCATCATGGCAAACGAGGCGTATCTTGCCCTTACCGGCCTTTCGAAGGAAAAACTTCATGGCATGAACGCCCGCGAGTTTAAAATCCTTTCACAGACCGGTGAAGGGCTCAAAAAAGTTCTCGCCGAGAAAAAGCGGAGTTTTGGGGAAATTACTATCGAGTTCCCGACCGGTGTCCGCATTCTCGATCAATACGGTATCCCCATGCTGGATGCACAGCAGAATCTCTCCACTATCCTGTGCGTCTACGTGGATGTAACCGCACGGCGCGAACAGGAAAAGAAGATCCAGGCGATGATGGATGAGGCAAAGGCAAGCGCGGAGCTGTTATCCGCGAGTGCGGCAGAACTCCAGACCGGCCTTTCGAAGATCGCCGGCGGAGACCTCACATTCCAGCTCAGTATCGACGATGCGGATCCTCTTGTACGGCTTAAGAAAGATTACAACACTTCGGTCGTGGCGATCCGGACCGTTATTGTCGAACTGATGGAGGCCATCCGGAAACTGGACACGACCATACAGGATACAATCCGTAGTACCGGCGAGATCGCCAAGGCGACCGAGCAGGTGGCCATCTCCTCCCAGAAAGCAACAGATAATGCAAAGACCCAGCTTACCGGTGTCGGGAAAATATCAGAGGTCATATCCGACATCTCGGCTTCGATCGAGGAGATCGCAAGCACATCCCACGAGGTCATGACGCATGCGGAGAAAGCGGCACAGGAGGGTATCCGTGCTGCCGGTGTCGGCAAGACGGCGACCGACAAGATGCAGGCCGTTGAGAAGATCTCCCAGCAGAGTGTCGATGAAATCACGGCCTTAAACGAGCAGATGCGTCAGATTTCGAAGATCGTTAACCTGATCACCGACATCGCAAACCAGACCAACCTGCTGGCCTTAAACGCTGCCATCGAAGCGGCGCGGGCAGGTGAGCACGGGCGCGGGTTTGCCGTAGTCGCAGGAGAAGTGAAAAACCTTGCCGGGGAATCCAAGAAAGCCAGCAGCCAGATCGAGACCCTTATAAAATCCATCCAGGCAAAGAGTGAGGTAACTGCCTCATCCATCCAGAACTCATTTGAAGAGATCAAGGGCGGTATCGAGAGCGTGAACATGACCGTTGAATCGCTCAGCCTGATTATTGCTGAGGCAAATGTGGTATCCCAGGGTGTCACCGAAATTACCAGGGCGACCGAAAGCCAGGCCCAGGCCACAACCGGCCTGATGTCAGGAATCGAATCGGTCAGGGCAACCACCGAGGATAACCAGCAGCGTATGGAAGACATGGCAGCGCTCGCAGAGGAGACAAGTGCATCTACCGAGGAGATCGCAAGCGCATCTGCAGAACTATCCACCATGGCAGAGCGCTGCCGTGGGATGATGGAGGAGTTCCATACCTGATGAGGGTGTGGCCTTTAGGGACGTGCAGACAGGGAAGGTGCGGGGTAATTCCCTGTGTTTTTACCCTGTCGTCACCGTCCGCGGGGAGTTGAAGCATTCCATGACGACGACAAAAGACGACGGTTTTTCCCTCCTGAAACGGTTCATCGAGCAGACCCTCAGGATCCAGTGCTCCAATTACAAGGAAGACTATATCAAGCGGCGGCTGCTCTCACGCATGCGTTCGACAAGCACGACCACGTATGAAGAGTATCTCAAATACCTCCATGAGCATCCGCCGGAGCTTGAAAACCTGAGGAATGCGCTCACCATCAACGTGACTGAATTTTTCCGTGACGCAGACGTGTACGATCTTATCAGAAAAGAGGTATTGCCCGCACTTTTCCGCGGCAGAAAGACCATCCGCATCTGGTGCGCCGGCTGCTCAACGGGTGAAGAGCCGTATTCCCTTGCCATGATCCTCTCGGACTTAATGGCCGCCGACAAGACGCTCTCCGGCCAGATCTTTGCAACTGATATCGACGAGGTCGTGCTGAAAAAAGCAAAAGATGGGATCTACCCGGAGAAATCGATGGGAAAACTTACCGATACGCAGATCCACCGTCATTTTACCAAACTGCCCGATGGGAATTACCAGGTAAAGCCGCACCTGCAGGAGCTGATCCGTTTTCGCCCCCACGACCTCATGAGCGGCCAGCCGGTATCCCGGTTCCTTGATATGATCAGCTGCCGGAATGTAACCATTTACTTTACCGAGAAACAGAAAGACGAGCTTGCACGGACATTCCATTCGGCGCTCGTGCCCGGCGGGATCTATGTGATGGGTAAAACCGAATACCTCGGCCGTGAGGTGGAAGGGCTTTTCAGTCCGATTAATTCAATCCAGAAGATCTATACGAAAAAAGACTGAACCATTTTTCTTTTGGGTTTAATGCACCGGGCGATCGTCCGCCTCATTTTTAGAATCTTTTCCGATGTCTTTTGTCAGCTCGCTCTGGAGGGCTTTTCGTGAAGTCTGGAGTTTTATCTGGTTATAGACCGTGACAAAGTTGGCACCGACGACGATTATGACAAGCATCAGGCTCACCCAGAGCATCGTGCCATTTACGGTAAGAAACGCCGCCCAGAGGAGAACAACAAAGGAGATCAGGTAAAAAATTATCCACATCCGCAGGCCGGGAACTTCCATATCCATCCATATGCATCATGGAGATACTAAAGTATTCCCGCGCCGCGGTGGATCGATGACGGTAAAGCGATACAAAAACTTTTTTTTTGCGTTGTCATGCCCTGGAGGGGCCCCGGCTCGGGGAACCCTCACTGCCCTCAGCGGGTCTTTTCCAATGCATATAATTCAGGTATTCACCGGATCGGTCCATCATTGTTTCCCGGAGCCCTTCCTGTGTCATTTTTCCGTACCGGTAGCTGAATTACTAACAGCGGATAAGAGAGATGACAACTAACATAACCTTCAGGTAACCATTCATGGTACACGCAGCACTGCCGCGTGCTTGACAACGCTGAACGATACGAAATACAAAAATAAGCCGCTAACTATATCGTCCGTTTCGCTTGCGTGTGGAGAAAAGAAAATGCATACAGATACTGATACCATCGTCTACCGGCTGGCCGCAGGCTGTGACCTGTCCGATGTCGAAGAAGGGAAAATCTATCAAGGAAAAGTTCAGGGTTTTGCAACATTCGGGATGTTTGTCCAGCTCAACGACCGGATCAAGGGACTGGTGCACAAGACCAGCATGAAGGCCGATCACAAGGAAAAAGACAGTGTTCTCGTGCGGGTCAGGCAGATCCGCCCCAACGGGAACATCGATCTTGAAGAACAACTGATCCAGGTCTACCAGGTCCAGCAGGTCGAGCGCACTTCAACGACAGTCAGGATTGCCGACCTCGCCACCAGGCAGGGAAAGACCGTTGCCATCGAAGGGGAAGTCGCCCAGATCAAGCAGACAAGCGGGCCTACGATTTTTACCATCGTCGATGAATCCGGCACCCAGAATGTCGCTGCATTCGTAGAAGCGGGTGTCCGGGCCTATCCAGAAGTCGAGCTCAATATGATCGTGAAAGTCATCGGCGAGGTGATGATGCGCAACAACCAGCTCCAGATCGAAGCCGATGCAGTTGCCGCTCTCACCGGAGATGAGGAGACAACCGTCCGTTTGAGGATCGAAAAAGCACTTGAGGCCCGTGCCGAACCGGAGAACATAAAGCCGCTGGTGAAAAGCGATGTTCTCGACAGCCTGATGCCCGAGATGCGCAAGGTTGCAAAGATCATCAGAAAAGCGGTTTTTACCGCGCAGCCGATTATTCTCCGGCACCACGCGGATGCAGATGGTATCTGCTCAGCGGTCGCCATCGAGCAGGCAGTCGTCTCGCTCATCCGGGAATCCGGTGGTGATTTTGACGCCGATTATTACCTCTTCAAACGCGCCCCGTCAAAGGCACCGTTCTACGAAATCGAGGACATCACCCGGGACCTGGACTTCGCACTCAAGGACCATGCCCGGTTCGGCCAGAAACTGCCTCTTGTGATCCTTACCGACAACGGCTCCACCGAGGAAGACGAACCATCCTACAAGATCGCAAGCGTCTATGATATCCCGTTTGTTGTTATCGACCACCACCACCCGGATGCGACTATCGACAAGTACCTTGTCGGGCATGTCAACCCGTACCATGTGGGCGGGGACTTCGGTGTCACAGCAGGGATGCTCGGGACTGAAGTGGCCCGGCTCATCAACCCCCGGGTCGAACCCGTCATCAGGCACCTGCCGGCAGTTGCCGGTGTCGGCGACCGGAGCGAAGCGCCCGAGCGTGCCCTCTATCTCGCCCTCGTGCGCGACCAGTACCCCGAGCAGGCCTGCAAGGACATCGCGCTCGCTCTTGACTACGAACAGTTCTGGCTCCGGTTCAACGATGGGCGGGAGATTGTCAAGGACATACTCGATCTGGTCGGGAACCACGAGCGCCACACAAAACTTGTGAATCTGCTGGTCGAAGGTGCGAATACCATGATCGAGGACCAGATGAGCGCGTGCATGCCCCATGTCGTCGCCCGGGTACTCTCAAACGATGCACGACTCTTTTTGATCGATGTGGAGATCCACGCCCACAAGTTCACCTTTCCGCCTCCCGGTAAAACATCAGGTGAAGTGCACGACCGGCTCTGTAAACAGAATGTGGGGAAGCCGGTTGTCACGATCGGTTTTGGCCCGGACTTTGCCGTGCTGCGCTCGCGGGGGGTGCATATGAATATCCCCCGCATGGTCCGTGACCTGCACAACGAGATCCCCGGCGGTGGCATTTCCGGCGGCGGGCACCTGGTAGTCGGCAGCATCAAGTTTGTCGAGGGAATGCGGGACGTGGTGCTTGAGGCCCTGATCAAAAAGATCGGCGAGGCACCGGTACAGCAGTGAGAGGGGGGCTATACCTTTTTCCGGTCGAACGCAATCGCATTGCCGGAATCAGGAAAATAATGAAAATTTCAGCCGGATAAAAATCAGCCAGAAATTCAGCCGATTTAAATAGTTTCTTGTCAGATTTGTGCCGCTATCGTCAAAAAAAGCATAAATCTTACCAGTATCATCAGTTATTTATATATAGGTGCTGATCTATATGCATTCCTAATGCTGAGGCGAAACATGTCAACAGGTAAGAAGATACGTGATAAGTACAATGAAACCCAGCACAAAATCGTTTCCTATCTCCATTCTGGGATAACCAAAGGCAAACACTACTTCAAGTCCAAGTACATTGCAAAAGATCTGGGCCTATCCCCCAAAGAAGTAGGAACAAACATGGCGATCCTTGCCGATATGTGCAAGGAGTTGTCCATTATCAGGTGGAGCTATTCGAACAGCACGACGTGGATGGTCACGCCCCGTGCCCTGTAAATTTTTTAATCATCCCCGCCTTCTTTTATTATGCCAAAAATCGAATTTGAATCATCCATTGAATTTGTCGCTGACATCAATGAACAGAAGGATTGCCTGATGTCGCAGGATCCGACCCAGGATGACCCCGGCGCTCTCTGGTTCAACATTGACATCTCCAAAGGACATCTTTTCAAAGCCGGTGACCGCGTCCGGGTAACCGTGGAAAAAATCGATTAAAGACGGTGGCAGTAGCCAGCCGACAGGATTGCATCGTGGATGTCAGGTCGGGGAACGGCCTTTTTCATAGACCGGTAGTGGTGTCTCCAGCGTGATACGGAACGAATCGACATTATTGATGCTGATGATCATATACAACCCCGTGCTTGAGACCCGGACGACCTTATACATCGTACCGGGATTCTGTATTTCGGCACCCTCGAGGATGTTCCCGGTCCTGGCATCGCAGAGCGCCATGCGGAACATCGCATACTGAGGCTGCCGGTTCGCGGTGACGCTCATATTCAATGCCCATATCCCGTAGGGCACCGAAAAGACCTTGGTGATACCTCCCCGCGATTCCTCAATATACGCGAACGGTACACTCGGCCCGGCCAGTGGGACATCAGAGGCACCAAAGGACTCCATATGATCAGGCAGGTGGATGACCGGGTACGTGAACGGGTTGCTCATATACGTGATGCGGTAAGGTGCCGCCGGGGGCTGGGGGGTCTGGTTCACTTCAGGAACCTGGGTGGGCGTGGGTGTGGGTGACGACGTGGTCACAACGGTAACCGGGGTCGCAGGTACTTTGGTTACCTGTGCTGTCTGGTTGCTCCCGGAAAATGGATGTAACTGAACTTTTGAAAATGCGCCAGGGTTTGCAATCACAGCAATGAGCAGGATGACCACGAAACCGCCAACCAGTGTGTAAATATCCCCCTTGTTCACACGTACTACTGGTGTGTTGCATATAAAAACCGTGATGTTTTACGATGTCTGGTCGTACGATCATCGGGTTAATTTCCGGAAGAAGCCGCATACTTCTCGTGAAGATACGGATATAGGCCCTGTTTTTGTTCCAGAGAACCGCATATAAACCGATCCGGTTCACTTCAGGACGATAAAATTCGGCAAAACCCGGTGAGAGAAAGCCCCCTGCACCAGCCCCCCTCCAGGGCACGGCGGGTCAAGGGGGTGATGTTATCCCTGGTTATAATTTACTGATCCGCCGCGGGGGCGTCCTTTCGGGGGCGGCGGTGGTCTTCGCAATGATATATAAAATCGCAGTCTCCCTCCACAATTTTCAACATCATCCAATGTTCATAATTCAGATATGAAACGGGGGAGATCGTATCATACCTGTTTTTTTTGAGCCAGAAAACACGACCGGTCAGTCCCGGTAGGTGACTTCAAGCATGAACAGATCCTCGGGCACAAGAACAGTCCCGGCAAACGCAGATTTTGCCTCGTTTGCGTGGTTTGCGGTATCCGTATACCGGGAACTGATATGCGTGAGGGCAAGGGTCCGGGCATTGACTGCTGCTGCTGCCTGCCCGGCCTGCGCGGCGGTCGCATGGTAGAATTCTGCGGCACGCTTTGCCTCGCTCTCATCATAGGTCGCATCGTGGATGAGGAGATCCGGTTCCTTTCCGTACGAGATGAGCACCGGGATCACCGGGCGCGTATCCCCGGTATAGACAATTTTCCGGCCCGGGCGCGGTGCTCCCATCACGTCCGAAGGTTGTACCTCCCGTTCCTGGCCGTCTTTTGTTACCCGGATCGTCTCGCCGCGCTGGAGCCGTCCAAAGAGCGGCCCGGGTGGCACGCCAAGCTCAATTGCGCGTTCACGGTCGAACCGGCCCGGGCGCGGATCCTCTTCAAGCACGTACCCGAGTGCCGGCATGCCGTGGCTTACGGAAAACCCGGTCACCGTATACCCGTCAAAACGCACCCATGATCCATCCGAGAGCTCGACAGAATCAAGGGTAAATTTCAGGTTGAACCGGCTGATCTTTTTGATGGTCTCGACAAACTCGTGCACCCATACGGGGCCGTAGATGGAGAGGGGCCCGGTGCGCCCGTTGAACGACATAGTCTGGACAAGGCCGAAGATCCCAAGGAAGTGATCCGCGTGCCAGTGCGTTACGAAGATGGCGTCGACGGTAAACCCGCACCGTGCCCTCATCATCTGCTGCTGTGCCCCTTCCCCGCAGTCAAAAAGGAGGGTATCCGTACCGCGCCGGATCATGATGCAGGGCGGGTTGCGCACCGGCGTCGGGAGCGCCCCGGCCGTCCCGAGAAAATACACCTGGAGCGTCTCGCCGCTCATACAAAACACTCCGAAAAGACAGCCCGGCTCTTTTTTGCCTCCTCAACCGAACGCCCCTCGATAACGATCACACCGCTGTACCGGGCGGTAATGGTTTTCCCCACGGTCTTCCAGTCAATGGTACCGGCGCCGAGCGGAAGGTGTTCGTCGGAAATGCCATGGTTGTCGTGGATATGGATGTGGTTTGCCGAGGAGACCTGTGCAAGAAATTCGGGGACTTTCGCAAGCGTGTGTGCGTGTCCGAAATCGAACGTGAGGCCGATTCCTTCGATGCCCCCGGCCATACCCATGAGCTCCCCGACGTCCCGGCAGAGAAATTCTTTCTGGCTGATCATGTTTTCGAGGCAGGCAAGCACGCCATGCTCGACCGCACACTTCCCGATCCGGCGCAGGGCCTCTTTCTGGAGTTCCCAGACCTTCTTTGGCAGGAGTTTTCCTGCGGGGGAGAGGTACCCGGGATGGATCGTGACCCGGTCGGTGAGATCCCCGGCCTGTTCGATGCAGACTTCGATCTGCCGGATGGACTCGCGCCAGATAGGATCGTTGAGGGTGGCGAGATTGAGATCCCCGTAGGGAGCATGCACCGTGATCCCGAGGCGGGTACTTGCGATCACCTCTTTGATCTTTCCAAGATTGTCCGGTTTTTCCAGCCGGTAGTTCCCGTCCGCTACGATCTCCCAACCCGCGTATCCTGCCTCTTCGATACCGTATACCCACTGGATGTCGTCCCAGACTTTTGCCGATGAGGAGAAGTACGGGCGGAGGGTCATGCCTCACGCTCCATGCTCCTTATCAGGTCCGTGACGCGGGCGGTAAATTCTTCGAGGCTTCCATCGTTGTTGATCCTGATATCCGCCAGTGCCAGGGCGTTTCCAAGACCCCAGCCCAGCTCGCGCTCGTCCCTGGTCGCTAATCCTTCAGCAGATCCCACGTCGTCGCTGCGCCTGCGTTCGCGAAGGCGGAGAAGCCGTTTTTCAAACGAGGTCTCGATGGCGATAAGCCGGAAACCCGGGAAATGCTCCCGGAAGACCCGGACTTCCGCGTCCCCCCGGATGCCATCGACAAGGACAAGCGGGGCATTGCGCTCCCGTATGGTATCGACACAGAGAATGGCGATCGCGTCCATGCCCTGCTCGGCGCGGAGCCGGTTGGCCATCGCACCGAGGTTCTCATCAGTCGGGGTAAGGCCGGCCTTTTTTACGGCGTGCCGTATCACATCGCCCATGACAACCACCGGGATCCCCAGCCCCTCCGCTATCTTTGAAAATTCTCCCTTACCGCTTGCAGGAAGCCCGACAACGCCGATCACGTTCACAGGAGATACCTCCGGTCGTACGCTATCTCGCCGATCTCCCGGGTCCGGATCCGGACATCCCGTTTCAGCCCGTCGGCTATCTTTTGGATCTCTGCAAGCGTGAGGGGAGTGTACTGCCCGATGCTGTCCTGCTTCCGGGCGAGATAGGCAGAAGCGTTTGCGACCCCGCCAGGGACCATCGGGATCTTGTGCTCCCCCTGCTGGAGGACGAGCGGGATATCGCAAAACATGCGTGAAATCTCCTGTAAGTATTTTGCATTCTCATAAAATACGGTTACTACGATCTCAAATTCGGGCAGCGTCTTTTTCCGGAACGCTTCTGCCGCGATCTCTATCGATCGCCGGACATTCTTCCGGTAATCCGGACAGGATGGCCCGCGGTCGTCCCCCACGCAGGAGAAGCCCTCCCACTGCGTCTTGTAATCTATCGCGATCTTATCCACGAGCCGTTCCTTTACGAGTGCTTCGACCGTATCGGGGAAGATGCCGTTTGTCTGGAGGCCGACAGCAAGGCCGAGCCCTTTTGATGCCCGGGCGAGAAGAAGGAGCGCGTCCTCCTGCATCGTGGGCTCTCCCCCGGAAAATACAACGCCGCTTGCCGCCAGTTTCGTGCCTCCGATGAGTGCAATAATTTCGTCCGTGTCCCGCTCATCCTTCCCGGCAAGGATTGCGGCATTCTGGCAGTACGAGCACCGGAGCGGGCAGCCCCTGAAAAAGACCGTACAGACCGACCGGCCCCGCCAGTCCACGGTCGAGAGCGGGATAAAACCGCCATAGTTCAGCCTGATAGCATCACCGTTAGGGATCATTGTGAGACAGGATTATTTAGCATGCGTGGTCTCAAAGGGGGGGGAGGGGACACGGACGATCCCGGATTCGGTCACGATCATATCCATCTGGATATCGGTTGATTCCCCGGGCAGGTCCGGCATTTCCTGGCAGGCAAAAGCAACACCGATCGTTTTCATGCCGGGGTGTGCGGCGAGGAACCGGTCGTAGTATCCCGCGCCGTAGCCGAGCCGGTTGCCCTCGCTGTCAAAGGCGAGGAGGGGGATGATCGCTGCCTTCACCTCATCGGGCCGGGCCGGGATCTCGTGGCCTGTCGGTTCCGGGACATGGAAGGTGCTCTCGACGAGAACTGAAGGGTCTTCGAGATACGAGAGCCGGAGGCTGACGGTCTCGCGCTCGATGATGGGGACGATCACCCGGGTGCCCCGGGCAAGGAGGCCGGCAATGAGCGCTGCCGTGTCCACCTCCGGGGGTTTTGCAACGTACGCCATGACCGGGCCGGTACCGTCAAGAAGATCGAGGAGCGCACCGCAGATACGCCGGCTTTTCTCCTCCCTCTCTTCCGGGGTGAGTGCCTGCCGGCGCCGCTTTACTTCCGCCCGGATCTCCTGCTTGGTCTTTTTCATGATGGTATCGACCGGCTTGTGCAGGTGTTTATTGGATACCGGAATGCATAATCCTGCGCCTCTGGTGGGAGAAAGAAAAAGCCGGGGGCAGGACAGGTGCATCCTTGCAGGAGAGTGACAGATCCCGGTACTGATGAGAAAATGCGGGGAAAATAGTACATGAAACGATTCTTTCTGCCAGAACTATGAAAAACGGCAAAAATACCGCGACAGATTACGATGGCATCCCGCATCAGGGCCCCTCCGGGGCCCGGCGGGGCAAGAATCTGTCCGGGCCCGTTGGTTTTCTTGGTCCACGTCTCCGATCCGCCGCGGGGACGCCCTTTCGGGGGCGGCGGCGTCTGTCGCACCCTAAGAAAGGAAACGGCAGCCACCTGCGTTTCGTACCCGGAATATTTCGCGATCACGGGTCATAAGAAGAAAGAGCCGGTGGAGGAGGGACTGATACGCACCCCTCCCTGAATTCCCCCCGGTACAGTATCAAAAAAAGATTTGCAGGGTATATCAGAACTTGAAATACCGGCTCACAATCTTGAGGGCGCAGTAATCCCCGCACATGGTGCAGCCGTCGGTATCGGCTGGCATCCGTTCCGCCCGGATCTGCTTTGCCCGGGCCGGGTTCATGGCAACGGCAAACTGGCGGTCCCAGTCAAGATCGCGGCGGGCGTGACCCATCTCGAGGTCTGCCGCCCGTGTCTTTTTGAGTTTTACCATGTCGCCGACATGGGCGGCGATGCGTGAGCTGATGACACCCTCGTACACTTCTGCGGGAGTCGGGAGGGCGAGGTGTTCGGCAGGGGTGACGTAGCAGATGAAATCAGCGCCAAGGGACGAGGAGATCGCTGCACCGATGGCCGCGACCCGGTCATCGTAGCCCGGTGCGATGTCGGTCACGATCGGCCCGAGCATGTAGAACGGCTTGTTGTTGGTGACGCGCTTCATCAACTGGACGTTTGTTGCGATCTCGTCAATTGGCACATGGCCCGGCCCTTCGACGATCACCTGCACGTCCTGCGCGTGCGCCTTGTCCGCGAGTTCCGCATTGATGAGCAGCTCCTGGATACCGGCCCGGTCGGTTGCGTCGTGGATGGCTCCCGCTCTCATCCCGTTTCCCATCGAGAGCGTGACCTCGTGCTCCTTCATGATCTCCAGGAGATAATCGAACTCGGAGTAGAGCGGGTTCTCCTTCTCGTTATGGAGCATCCATGCGGTCATGAATGCCCCGCCTCTTGAGACAAGTCCTGCATGCCGGCCCTGGTTGCGGAGCCTCTTTACGGTCTCCCGGTTGATGCCGGTGTGAATCGCCATGAAGTTCGTGCCGAGTTTTGCCTGCTCGGCCGTGATCCGGAAGAGGTCGTCCTCCTTCATGTGGATGACTGCGCCGTCCTTTTTCACCGCCTCGATGAAGGCCTGGTACAGCGGGACGCTCCCTACGGAGAGGGCGGTATTGGCAATCACCTGTTTCCTGATCTCGGTAAAGTCCCCGCCGGTCGAGAGTTCCATGAGGGTGTCGGCGCCTGCAAGCTCGGCCTGCCGTGCTTTCTCAATCTCCTCGGGAATATTGACGATATCCGTGGAGGTCCCGATCGAGGCGTTTACCTTGGTGCGGAGGCCCTCGCCGATACCGCAGATCTTCACCTTGCGGTAGGGCGAGACCGGGATCACGATGTGGCCTTCGGCAACGCTGCGCCGGACAAAGTCCTCGGTGACTCCTTCCTGTGCCGCAACCAGTTTCATCTCATCCGTGACGATGCCACGCTTGGCATCAGCAACAATACTCATACCTTAACAGTACCGCAAAAGAACAAAATAAAGGCTCGGTTTTGCATTTACGGGTGAAATCTGGCTTGTTATGTAAACAAGTAAAGTTGTTTTTAGAAAAATTAGTCGTTGTTGCGGTAGCTGGTCAGACCTGTCCTTCCGGCTCCTGCTGCCCAGACTGGTATTTTTATAGGTCACCACGCCAAACCAGAGGGGTGGGAAGCACTGCGGGGCCGCGATGGCAGAGACGGATTTTTTTGAGGTAACAGTCAAAGAGGCGGCGCACAACGATGCAAGTCGTGGCATAGCCCGGCTCAGTGTCGATGCGATGAAGAAACTGAACCTCGTCTCCGGAGACGTTATCGAGATCGTGGGAAAGCGGCACGCGGCAGCAATTGTCTGGCCGGGTTTTGCCGAGGATATCGGGTTTGCCATCCTGCGAATCGACGGGAGCATCCGGGCGAACGCAAATGCCGGCATCGATGAGAAGGTGAAGATCCGCAAGTCCGAGGCGGTATATGCCACAAAGATCGTGGTCCAGCCGGTCCAGCAGACACGGCTGGTCGGCGGAGAACAGTATCTCTCCAGGGTCCTGCGGGGCCGGTCGGTGGTCGAGGGCCAGACGCTGCGGGTCGATATCATCGGCAACTCCGTGACCTTTGTGATCGTCCGGGTCTCCCCCCGGGCCATCGCGATCGTTTCCGACGACACCGAGATCGAACTCAAAGACGAACCCTTCAACCCGGAGGAGGGAAAGCGGGAGATCTCCACGATCCAGTACGAGGATATCGGCGGGCTCGAACGCGAGCTCCAGCTCGTAAGGGAGATGATCGAGCTCCCGCTGCGCCATCCGGAGATCTTCGAGAAACTGGGGATCAAGCCCCCCAAAGGCGTCCTGTTCTACGGCCCGCCGGGCACGGGAAAGACCCTGATAGCAAAAGCAGTGGCAAACGAGGTCGACGCCCATTTCAGCACCCTCTCGGGCCCCGAGATCATGAGCAAGTTTTACGGGGACAGCGAGAAGGCCCTGCGCGACAAGTTCCACGATGCGGAAGAGAACGCGCCCTCCATCGTCTTCATTGACGAGATCGATGCCATCGCCCCGAAACGCGAAGATGTGCAGGGCGAGGTTGAACGCCGAATCGTCGCGCAGCTCCTCGCCCTCATGGACGGCCTTGCCGGCCGGGGGCAGGTTATCGTGATCGCGGCCACCAACCTCCCCAACTCCATCGACCCGGCCCTCCGGCGCGGCGGGCGGTTCGACCGGGAGATCGAGATCGGCATTCCCGACAAGAAAGGCCGGCTTGAAATTTTCCAGGTGCATACCCGGGGTGTCCCCCTTGCAAAGGACGTGGATATCGCCGCCCTTGCCGAGACCACCTTCGGGTTTGTCGGCGCGGATATCGCGCTCCTCGTAAAAGAAGCCGCGATGAACGCGATCCGGAAGATCATCCCCCTCATCGATATCGACAAGGAGATCCCCAACGAAGTCATCGACCAGCTCAAGCTCACGAAAACCGATTTTGACGCTGCACGAAAAATTGTCCAGCCCAGTGCCCTGCGGGAGGTTCTTATCGAGGTCCCGGATGTGTCGTGGGAAGATATCGCGGGCCTTGACGAGACCAGGGACACCCTTATCAAGATTATCGAGGGGAGGCTGCGTTTTCCCCGGATCTTCGAACAGTTACATTACAAACCCCCCAAAGGCATCCTGCTCTTCGGCCCGCCGGGGACCGGAAAGACCCTGCTCGCAAAAGGGATCGCAAGCAAGCGCCATCTCAATTTTATCTCGGTAAAAGGCCCCGAGCTACTCTCAAAAGGGGTGGGCGATTCCGAGAAGCATGTGCGGGAGGCGTTCCGTAAGGCGCGGCAGTCTGCGCCCTGCATCATATTCTTTGACGAAATCGATGCGCTCTTCCCCAAAAGGGGGACGGTCAATGATTCCACGCATGTCACGGAGAGTGTCCTTTCCCAGTTTTTAACCGAACTGGACGGTGTCGAGGAACTCAAGGAGGTGTTTGTCATCGGGGCGACCAACCGTCCCGACCTGCTCGATCCGGCCCTGCTCCGCCCCGGCCGGCTGGAAAAACACCTCTACATCTCCCCGCCTGACGAAGCGGCACGGAAGGCGATCCTTGCCACCTATCTCAAGGATCTGGAAGGTCTTCTCGATCCAGAGGTACACCTCGATGAACTGGCTGCAAAAACCCGGTTCTTTGTCGGGGCAGATCTTGAGGCGCTGGTGCGCGAGGTAAAGGCGCTCGTTATCGACGAACTGACCCGGGACGAAACCACGGGTGAATGCAGCACAACGCCGGAGTACACGATAAAAATCACCCGGCGGCATTTCGACACCGCGCTTGAGAAGGTCAAAGGTACTCTCGACGGTACGGATTTCGAGCGATTCGAGCAGAAGTCCTGGGATCTCCTGTATGCAAAAGGAAAGCGCGATATCCTGTACCAGGCCGTCAACCTTGTCAACCAGGCAGAGTACCTGAAAGGGAAATATGCAGTCGACGGTAAAATTGTGAAAAAGGCCGATGATCTGAGGGATCTGGTCTACTGGCAGAGAAAATCCTTCGATACGATCCAGAAGCGCACTGCCGAACTCAGGCAGGCGCTTGAAGCCTTTATCCGGAAGAACCCGGCAGCGTAATTTTTTATACTTTTTACTGTTTTGGACAGGTTAATGGGGGCTGATGCCCCCATACCCCTATGAATGAGGAGTTCCGCCGCCCCCGAAGGGACGCCCCCGCGGCGGATCAGTGACTAAAAAAATACTAAAAACTTCCTTGCCCCGCCGTGCCCCGAGAGGGGCCCTGAGGCGCACGAACCCTCCCACCATCTGTAGTGCGTCCGATCATTCATATAGATTTCTTATGATTTTGTGGTCCTTGTTTCGGGAGGGGTACCCCCACCCCCGGTTCGTTTGGATCAAAAGCGCGAAATGCAGTTGTCACATGTGCATGCAATAATCGCATGGATATCCAATTATCACATGTACATGTGACAAAAATCCGGCATCTCACGCCGAACGATCCAGACGAGGCGATGGGGGTTACCCCCTTAAAAAAAAGAATGGGGCGGCACTTTTTTGTTGGCAGTGATGGGACCCCCCGGGGGGTCACTGGATCGTGCATGAGGGGGTCCCGCCCACTGATCTTATATGAGGGAGTTCGCACCGAAAAGTGAAAACCGGGGTTTCAGAAAACAGGATTGAGGACTCACCGCATCAGGGCCCCTCGTCGGTTGTTTTCTTTTACACGACTTTTCAAATAGAGAAAATCGAACATATCTTTATCAGGAGAATTACCCATATGCGTGTCTGGTAGCTTATCCTTTGAACTTCTCCCTCGTGAAAGTTCCGGGCTGCCACACGTTTAGTTGGAGGTATGAAAATGAGTAAAATGGTAATGGTTGCATTGTGGTTTTTGGTCGGGCTCTTCCTGCTTATTGGCGGGATTACGAGCATGATGACGCTCTATATAACCGGTGTCAGTCTTATAATTGCCGGTATCCTGACAATTATACTGGCAATTGTACTGGCAATGAAAAAGAAACCGGAAATGGCGGCCCCGGCTAAATAATCCCATTTTTCAAAAATCCCGCCACGCACCGCTCCTGGTACATTTACTTAAAAAAGTCCCGGCAATGCACCAGAACCGTGCCCCTGCCAAAATCGGTTTCCTCATAAAGGAACTCTAGGGATATGATTGATATGAAGAAAATCCAGCTCCTTCCGGGGATACTCATCATCTTTGTCCTCCTTGCGGCCGGGTGCGTTGGCCCAAAGCCCCCGGAAAATACCACGGTGCAGCCAACAGTTTCCCCGGGTGCTCTTCCCACGACCCCTGCACCGCTCCCGGTTACAGGGAATGTTACCCCGCAGGCACAACTGCCAACAACGGCTCCTGCGGTGGTGCCCGTGTCAAAACCGGTTGCCACACCGACGTTAAAACCACTTCCTGCTCCTGCCACCTCGTCGATATACATCGAAAGTGCCGGTGTTCAGATTTTTCCGCTTTCCTGGGATAGTGCCGGTCAAAAGATCACGAAAGGGAACATAACGATACAAGGCGTGATTCAGTCAACTTCAGGGTATCCCTTGCAGGTCCTTATGAGAGTGGACCTGTATGGTACTTTCGCCCTTCCAGATACACCAAATGCCACGGCCTACGACACGGTGATGGTTTCTCCCTATGGCATTTCGGGATTTACGTTCCTGATACCCGAGTATACGTTAACGCACGATACATATCACATAACTGTCGAGAATGTCTCTATCGCAGCATAACAAACAGGAAAAAACGGGGAGATGATTAAAGAAGAAAAATACAAAGGTTCTGCCGGGGATGCAAATCTATCATAACTATGTACGGCCACACGAAACACTTGACGGCAAGACCCCGACTGAGGCGTGCGGGATTGTGGTTGTATATCCTCACTTTTTCATGTTATTTGGGGTACAGTTGTGATTCTCACCAAGACGATGTTTTTGACAGAATCTCATACCGCATTGATTGCAAAAATAACACCCCGGATAGTTGCAATACCTACCGCCCGGAATATTTTTCTTTTTTGGCGATCCTTTCCGAACAGATTTTAACGGTGGTAAATTTGTCTCGGCTTTTTTCTTGTGGATTATAACCTCATGCAACGACTCTCTTTTTTTCCCGACTTTTGCCTTTTCTATATCATCAGTCGGATCATACATAATCGACCTTTTTTCCTTTATCTGCCAATATAATTTACGATTGATATTCTACAATCCCACTCTGGTTAACACTTGCTTTCACCCCACACCAAGTTAACAGAACCCCCCAACAGGTTCTGTCAAGTCTGCGGGGGGGTATGTAAATGAGAAATAGGCTGTCAAAAGTCGGGGGATCACACCCATCTCACCTGATGGGGGGGTTGAGATGATCTTAACAGTAGAAGGATGGACAACTATACTTTTAATTTTTGGGTATGCTGATTTTATAACCGCGCTTGTTGCTGTTGGTGTTTATATTAGGCATAAAAAAAACAACGTAATTAAAAGAAAATATTACAATTTTTTATTTCAAGGGATTCTCCCTCTTCTGATAATTCAAGGCATTTCAATTCTTATATTTTATTTCACCATCCCATCTTAGATCTATAACGAACTATGGCGGAGATTACCAATACAACGAAAGAGATAATCCATGAGATTATCGCCACTCCCAGAGATCCCCCTCCAGCAGAATAAAGGAGGGTTAACGGTGCATTAAAAACGAACATCCCTATTAGTATACCAAATAATCGTAATCCTTCATCGAATGGCTCATATAACTTTTTAAAATCATAAACAATTATCCCTATTATGTCATCAAAAAACGATATAAAAACAAAAAGAAAAGTGAACGTTACCATATTGAACGAAAGCCCGAAAACTTGGTTTGTATATTTATAAGCAAAATCTGTAAATGTTGATATCAGGATGGTTGATACTATTGAGGCACATGCATCTTTTATCGGTTTGAGAATACCATATCCCAAATCATCAATAATACCATCCATATCAAAATGGATATACGGAGTTTTAAATTAATAAATGAGGTAGTTTTAGATAGTGTCTTCTTTTATCACTTCAATCCTCAATCCTTCACTCTCAATACACCATCGGAACCGA
Source organism: Methanoregula sp. (assembly GCF_052325125.1). Classification (GTDB taxonomy): domain Archaea; phylum Halobacteriota; class Methanomicrobia; order Methanomicrobiales; family Methanospirillaceae; genus Methanoregula. Next base: position 37,856 of record NZ_JBKQWO010000046.1, read on the forward strand.
TGCCCTTTTTTAAGATCGAGTTTGGCGACAACAAACGCAGGAACAGTAACACGTAACGACGTGGTTTGAGCCGTCGCGGGATGTAATACAGATTCATCCGCCCGTACATTTCTTGGCATAGTTATGCATCTGCCGCCATTCTATTTATAGTCTATTGCCTTTGTATATGTAAATAGGTTTAAATAGTTCGCCGTTCTATATGTAAATAGAGAGTAAATAGGAAGGTGAACAAAATGCCCCAAACCTTTGCACCACTGAACACAACCCGCGAGGAACGCGGAAAGGCGATCACTGAAAAGAAAGGCCAAATCTGGAGATACAGTAACGGCCTGTACCGTGTCATGTCGCAGTCCGGTCACGGCTCGTATCAGGTACAGAAAACTGATCTTGGATGGAAATGCACTTGCCCTGACCACGTAAACCGTGGAGTAGAATGCAAACACATCATCGCCGTTAAACTCTCATATGCTCTCCGTGAAGAGGTCAAGGCAAACGTAACCCTTGATCCGGTCGTCCTGACAAACTGCCCCGCCTGCGGAACGGCAAACATTCAGAAGTTTGGGATTAGGCACAACAAGAACACCGACATTCAGCGGTACATCTGCCTTGACTGCGGCAAGCAGTTCAGCGTCAACATCGGCTTTGAAAAGATGAAACACAATCCGAAGGCAATCACGGCAGCGATGCAGCTTTACTTCTCCGGGGAATCCCTGCGGAACACACAGCGCTCGTTAAAACTTCTCGGCGCGGAAGTCAGCCACCAGACAATAGCAAACTGGATCGAAAAGTACACAAATCTGATGAAGGGGTACGTTGACAAGATCGGCCCGAATGTCGGAGATGTGTGGAGAGCGGATGAAGTCTGGATCAAAGTCAAGGGCAACCTAAAATATCTCTTTGCCCTGATTGACGACGAAACCCGGTACTGGATCGCGCAGGAAGTCGCGGATTCAAAGCACATGCACGACGCGGCGGGATTACTCCACGAAGGCAAACAACTTATGGACAAAGTACCGGCGGTTCTGGTTACGGATGGCCTGCCATCTTACCGCACCGCCTTTAACAAAGAGTATTACAGCAATACAAAACCCCAATCCCGACACATCAACGCGATCAAACTTACGGGGAATGCGTGGAATGAGAACAACAACAAGATGGAAAGAATCAACGGCGAGATCCGCGACAGGGAAAAGACCATGCGCGGCCTGAAAAAGAAGAGCACGCCGATCTTAAAGGGTATGCAGGTCTATCATAACTTCATTAAACCGCACGAAGGATTACAGGGTAAGACCCCGGCGGAAGCCTGCGGGATTGTGGTTAACGGGGAAAACAAGTGGATGACATTGATCCAGAATGCAGCGCAGGCGAAATAACCCTCTATTTTTGCAATTGCTCGAACCTACCTTTAGTACAATTATGAAAATTCTCGTGATCGTAACAAACTCTCTTGCCGCAGTCAGGACAAATCTTTGTCGGATTCTTATTGCATCTTGTTACTTTGCCGGTTATACTAACCCTCATTGAACACAGACCGTCATCGAAAACGGGTTTTACTTCTTATGGTTGCGACGGTCTTTTTTTTGGTTTTAATGGAAGCGGGGGCAGATTGGTTTCTGCCTTTTTCTTATGAAGGATAATATCATGTAATGGCTCTCTCCTTTTTCCGATTCGTGCTAATTCGATATCTTTGTCAATATTATCCATGATAATCGTTCTATTTGTTTTAGACCATAAAGAATTAGATATTCTCCTCTGATAACTACCCCCCTATCGCACCTCTTCGAGTTAACAGAACTCTAATTTCCCACAGAAAGTTATAAATTGTTTACATAAGTAAACATATGTAATGAAAGATGCTGTTGTTTCAATTCGGTTAGAAGAAACCCATAAAGAGTTGTTCCAACAGTTTATGCCATATTTCGGTAGTTCTGAGGGGGAAGTGATCCGAAACTTGGCATTGCGTTGGGTTGAATCTAACATAACCAACCCAAATATCACAGATCTGGCAAAAAGAGGCTTAATTAAGTTAAAGATTTGACATGTTGCCATTCGCTAAAAGATTTAAACATATTTTTCTTTGTCCATGTCCTACAAAAAGCGCTGAAGAGTGTATAGCATACCAAAAAAGGCTTTTTAAGGAATTTTGCATTTTGTATTTTTTAATGGGGATTGTATCTTATTGTATCGGCTTTTTTTCCGGCTCTCGATTTTTCGGTCTTTATTGACGTCCGCCTTGATTTTCTCGCTCTCGATATACACTATACCCAATTAGGGCGGCTATGAGAACGATAAATGCCAACATTGCGCCGATAATGAGATATCCCGAATTATTATCAGATTCAGTAGATGCTGTTATATCCGTAATATTTTGGAGCGGTGTTGCGAAGGTTTGAATTGGGGCATTAGTTGATTGACCGCTATTTGCAGTAGAACTAAACGGAGTTATGGGATAATGTATAAGGAACACCGCCAATAATACAACAAGTCCAAAGATAACGATTAAACCGCCCATAATATTTTTAGCCATTCTTATCACTAACTCTTGGATCTATTTTTAGAGGTATATAGTACCTCAGCCGTTTATACCCCCGACTTTTGACAGCACTTTGGGTAATGCCTTACCCCCCGCAGACTTGACAGAACCCCCCAACAGACCTTTTATATACTAGACAAGACTAACTAATGGTTAATCTTCCAAAGGAGATTCACGATTATGACAGATTTCAAAGGCGTAAAACTGACCGTCAGGAAAGCAATGAGCAACGAGGAGGGTGGGCGAAACATTGCGATCCCGCCCTGGCAGGTGATAGACAAGGTGAACCTGTCCGGCGAGGGTGCCCGCTTCGCCTGACGGGCTCGGGCTCACCCCCGGTGTTTACAGGACCAGCTTCCTCATTGCCAAACTATTTGACAGGAAGAAGCGCTATTACGAATTACCGGTAGCGGATCACGAACAACGAAAAAAACAACCAGCACCATGAATTTCAACAATTTCACCATCAAATCGCAGGAAGCCGTTTCGAAGGCAATCGAATTAGCAACGGCAAAAAAGAACCCGGCTATCGAGACGTCGCACCTCCTCAAAGGAATGCTCCTGGTTGACGAGAACGTCATCCCGTACCTCCTCAGGAAACTGAATGTGGACCTCGATGGTTTCACTTCAGCACTCGACCAGATCATCGATGCGTATCCCGAGGTAACCGGCGGGGATCAGAACCTCTCCAGTGATGCCACAAAAGCCCTGCAGAAAGCCACCGCTCTTTCCCAGGAGTCCGGGGATGAATTTGTCTCGCTCGAACAGATCCTCCTTGGGATTCTTTCGGTGGGGAACAGCACCTCACGGCTCCTCAAGGAGAACGGGGTAACGGAAAAAGACTTAAAGACTGCCATCAGCCAGTTGCGGAAAGGTGAGACCGTGAACAGCCAGAACGCCGAAGAGACCTATAACGCCCTCGAAAAATATGCCCGGAACCTGAATGATCTTGCCCGTAAGGGAAAACTCGATCCGGTGATCGGGCGTGACGAAGAGATCCGCAGGGTGCTGCAGATCCTTTCACGGAGAACGAAGAACAACCCGATCCTCATCGGGGAGCCCGGCGTGGGAAAAACCGCCATTGCCGAAGGTCTTGCCCACCGGATCATTGACGGGGATGTACCGGATAACCTGAAGTCCAAGCAGATCTTTTCCCTCGATATGGGAGCCCTAATCGCCGGGGCCAAGTTCAAGGGAGAATTCGAGGAACGGTTGAAAAGCGTGGTTAAGGAAGTGATATCCGCTGAAGGGGAGATCATCCTTTTCATCGACGAGATTCACACCCTGGTCGGGGCCGGCGGTGGCGAGGGCGCCATGGACGCGGCCAATATCCTCAAGCCCGCGCTTTCACGGGGAGAACTCCATGTCATCGGCGCAACGACCTTGAAGGAATACCAGAAGTATTTCGAGAAGGACAAAGCGCTCGAACGGCGGTTCCAGCCGGTGATGGTCAATGAACCGGATTCACAGGATGCCATCTCCATCCTTCGCGGCATTAAAGGGAAATACGAAATCCATCACCATGTACAAATAAAGGATGAGGCGATCATTGCCGCCGTTGAACTTTCGCAGCGTTATATCTCCGACCGGTTCCTCCCCGACAAGGCGATCGACTTAATCGACGAGGCTGCATCAAAACTTCGCCTCGAAAGAAACTCGAAACCGGAAGAACTGGAAACGATCGAACGCAAGATCCAGCAGCTGAAAATTGAGACGGAAGGCATCAAACGGGAAAAAGACCGGGAAAAGTTGCAGATCCTCAATGAAGAGATCGCGAACCTGACCGAGGAACGAAACCGGCTGAATGCAAAGTGGCAGTCGGAAAAAGATCTTGCAGACCAGATACAGTCACGTAAGGATGAGATCGAAAACCTGAATTTCGAGAGGGAAGGTGCGATCCGCAGCGGTGACCTCGGAAAGGTGGGAGAGATCGACTATGGCCGTATCCCGGAGATCAATAAGATTATCGATGGCCTGAAGGAAAAACTAAAAGTGCTGCAAAAGGATTCCGCAATGGTGAACGAGGAGGTGGATGCAGAGGCAATTGCCGAAGTGGTTTCGCGCTGGACCGGGATCCCCGTGAGCAGGATGCTGCAGAGCGAGAGGGAAAAACTGCTCAGCCTCGAAGCCGAACTCCACAAGCGTGTCGTCGGCCAGAATGAGGCAATCGGGGCAGTGTCCGATGCAATCCGCCGGAGCCGTGCCGGGCTGCAGGACACAAAACGTCCGATCGGCTCGTTTGTCTTCCTCGGGACGACCGGTGTCGGGAAGACGGAACTCGCAAAGGCGCTCGCCGAATTCCTGTTCAACAACGAGAACAGCATGGTGCGGATCGATATGTCGGAATACCAGGAACGGCATACCGTTTCACGGCTGATCGGCGCACCGCCGGGCTATGTGGGGTACGAAGAGAGCGGGCAGCTGACCGAAGCGGTCCGGAGAAAGCCCTATTCCGTGGTCCTGCTGGACGAGATCGAGAAAGCCCACAAGGATGTATTCAACATCCTGCTACAAGTGCTTGACGACGGTCGCCTGACCGACAACAAGGGCCGCACGGTGGATTTCAAAAATACTATCGTGATCATGACCTCGAATATCGGCTCTGATATTATCCAGCGAAATCTGGAGAATGCCGGTGGTAAGAACCGGAAAGAGAAATCCGAATTCCTATTGCGAACGGGAACGCATCAGCAAGTACAGGATCTTGGCGAGAAAAGTCCAGAAGAAGTATTCGAAATCACTCGTCAAGAGGTAATCGAAAAGGTCAAGAATGAAATACCTCCTGAATTCTATAACCGGATCGATGAGGTTATCATGTTCAAACCGCTCACCGAGGATGAGATCCGGGAAATTGTCGAGATTCAAATTGAGGGCATCCAGAAAATGCTTTCAAAAAGCGAAATCCGGATCAGGGCAACAAAAAAAGCCATCCGGTTTATCGCCACCCTGGGCTTTGACCCTCAGTTCGGTGCACGCCCGATCAAACGGGTGATCCAGAAAAACCTGCTGAATGAATTGTCAAAAATGATCCTTGAGGGGAAAGTCCAGAAGGACAAGGAGATCGTTGTCGATGAGAAAGGAGGAAAACTGGTGTTCGGGAATGCCTGATCCCGAACCTCCGGTCTGCTAAAAAAAATCAGGGTGAGGGGGTACGACAATGGAAGACATCGAAGAGTTGAAAAAAGAACTCGCAGAACAGACCCGGCTCGCTGAGGAACGTCTCAATCAGCTGAAATACCTCCAGGCAGATTTCGACAATTTCCGCAAGTGGAGTGCAAAGGAAAAGGACACGATCACCACCCTTGCAAACGAGAGACTGATCCACGACCTCCTCGTTATCCTGGACGATTTCGAACTGGCCCTGCCATCCTTAGAGCAGGAGAAGAACCGGGAAGGAATGGAAATGATCTATAAAAAATTTGCAAAAATCCTGTCCGACTACGGATTGCAACCGATAGACTGCGTGGGAAAAAAATTCGATCCCCGTTTTCACGAGGTATTATGTACAGAGAAATGTCCACAAGAGCAGAATACGATCCTGGAAGATTTCGGGAAAGGCTACCAGTTGAAATCCAAAGTCATCAGGCCCTCGAAGGTAAAGATCGCAGAACATGTAACAGAGAACGTTGGTGAGAACAATGGCTAATGAGAAAATTATCGGAATTGACCTTGGTACATCGAATAGCGAAGCGTCCGTCATGGTCGGCGGTAAACCGACTATCGTCCCGTCCGCGGAAGGAGCAACGGTTGCCGGCAAAATGTTTCCCTCCTATGTGGCATTTACCCCGGATGGCCAGCTCCTCGTCGGGGAGCCGGCGCGGCGGCAGGCCGTGAGCAACCCGGAGGGTACCGTTACCGCGGCAAAGAGAAAGATGGGGACAAACCACGTCTATAAGATCTACGGGAAGGAGTACACCCCCCAGCAGATCTCAGCGTTCATACTCCAGAAAATCAAACGCGATGCCGAAGCGTTCCTGGGAGAAAAGATCACCAAGGCCGTCATCACCGTCCCTGCCTATTTCAACGACAACCAGCGGACTGCGACGAAGGATGCAGGAAAGATCGCCGGCCTCGACGTGGTCAGGCTGGTGAACGAACCGACCGCGGCGTCCATGGCCTATGGCCTCGATAAGGGCGGCGAGTTCAAGATCCTGGTCTTTGATCTCGGCGGGGGCACGCTCGATGTCACCATCATGGAATTCGGCGGGGGCACGTTTACCGTTCTTGCGACCTCAGGCGATACCCAGCTGGGCGGTACGGACATGGACAATGCCATCTACGAATGGATCGCAGACGAGTTCAAAAAACAGGAAGGCATCGATCTCAGGAATGACAGGATGGCCATCAACCGGGTAAAAGAAGCCGCTGAAAAAGCCAAGATCGAACTTTCGACGGTCATGGAGACGGAGATCAACCTTCCCTATGTATCGGCAACCCAGTCAGGTCCAAAGCATCTCAACATCAAACTGTCGCGGTCAAAACTCGAGCAGCTGATCGACCCGATCATCAGGAGGTGTATTAACCCGTTCGAGCAGGCACTCAGGGATGCAAAACTGACCAAGAACGATATCCAGAAAGTGATCCTTGTCGGGGGACCCACCCGGATGCCGGTTGTCCAGAAATTTATCGAGGACAATGTGGGAAAGAAGATGGAACGGGGCATCGACCCGATGGAATGCGTGGCCATGGGTGCGGCGATCCAGGGCGGGATCCTTGGCGGCGAGATCAGCGACATGGTGCTCTTGGACGTAACCCCCTTAACACTCGGCCTTGAGACCCTCGGGGGGGTACGCACCGCCCTCATCGACCGGAATACCACGATCCCGACAAAGAAGAGCCAGATATTCTCAACTGCGGCGGATATGCAGACCGAGGTCACGATCCATGTTCTCCAGGGTGAGCGTCCCATGGCATCCGATAACGTGAGCCTCGGCCAGTTCAACCTTGTCGGCCTGCCCCCGGCGCCCCGGGGGATCCCGCAGGTCGAGGTCACCTTTGATATCGACGCATCGGGTATCCTCAATGTATCTGCAAAGGATCTCGGCTCCGGAAAAGTGCAGAAGATGACCATCACCGCTTCGACAAAACTGGCAGAAACCGATGTACGGAAGATGGTCGACGAGGCAAAACAGTTCGAAGAGCAGGACCGGCAGAGAAAGGAAGAAGTCGAGGCCCATAACATCGCGGATTCTCTTGTCTACACGGCGGAAAAAACCAAAACCGATCTTGAGGGTAAACTGAACCCGGACATGGTTGAACGGCTGAATGCCGCGATCACCGCGGTCAAGGCAGCACTGGAGGGTAAGGATACTTCCCGTATTAAGACCGAAACAGAAAAACTCCAGAAAGTCCTCGGCGAAGCAGGTACCGCCGCGTACCAGGAGGCCGCCCAGCGGCAGGCACAACAGCAGGCCGCTTCGCAGGACACCGGACAACCTTCGCAAAATGCCGGCGGACCTGGCGGCGAGAATGTCGTTGACGCCGACTTCAAAGTAAAGGATGAAAAATAATTTTTCCCCGACTCATGGCGACGCGCGACTATTACGAGGTCCTTGGCGTAAAACGGGATGCTTCAGCAGACGATCTGAAAAAGGCATTCAGGCACCTCGCACGAAAATACCACCCGGACCTGAATAAAGGGAGCAAGGACGCGGAAGAAAAATTCAAGGAGATCAACGAGGCGTACCAGGTATTAAGCGACCCCCAGAAGAAAGCCCAGTACGACCAGGGGGGTCATATCGAGTTCGGGCCCGGGGACACATCCGGGTACCGCCCACCCAGTTACGATGACCTCTTCCGGGACTATGGTCTCGGGGATATTTTCAATGCTTTTTCCGGGGGATCCCGGACGGCACGGCAACGGTCAGGGGCAGATCTCCGCTATGACATTGAAGTAACGCTCGCCGATGCATTCTATGGCACGAAAAATACGGTGGCGGTCCCGCATGATTTCGTATGCGGTACCTGCCATGGAACGGGTGCAGAGCCCGGTTATTTCCGGGACTGCCCTGCCTGCCGGGGAACCGGCGAGATCAGGACCCCGCAGAAAGTGGGTAACCGCCAGATGATGAGCATCGCACAGTGCCCGGAGTGCGGCGGGAGCGGCAAGATCATTGAAAAACCCTGCAGGACCTGCCACGGGGCAGGGACGCTCCAGAAAACGCGGCGGATCGAGGTGACGATCCCGCGGGGCGTAGAGGACGGGCAGTTTTTGCGCATTGCCGGGGAAGGAGAACCGGGAGAGAACCGGGGGCCTCCCGGCGACCTCTACGTTGTCGTTCACATAAAAAAACACGAGGTCTTCGAGCGGCAGGGCGCGGACCTGACTTCCACCGCAGTTGTCGGCCTCGCCACCGCACTTTTTGGGGGAGAGATCACCGTTCCGACGATTACCGGGAGTGCGGCCTTAAAAATTCACCGCGGCACGCAGAGCCACACCCTCTTCCGGCTCCGGGGGCAGGGGATGCCGTTATTAAACTCCGACAACAGGGGGGATCTTATGGTAAAGGTTATCGTGAAGATTCCTGCAGACCTGACAAAAAAGCAGGAGGACCTGATGAAGGAAGCGTTCGTGGGCGGGCCGGCGGGATGAACCATGATCGGGACCGCTGACCTTGAGGTTCATTACCCGCGTTCGTCCCGGCGCACCTGTTTTTCAGGGGCGCGGACCAAACGGGGAACCAGAGAGAAAGAACCGGCAGCAGGTTTTGATCGGCAAAAAGGATCAGGACGGGATTCAGATACTGTTGATTCCCAATCCGGTGTGGGGAAAAACACATGGTAAAATGGTATTACCGGTCTGTCTTTGATGAACTTGAAGACATGAGGAAATACCTGGAGGTGTTGAACCGGCAGATATACGGGACCACCCCTGCGGCGTTATTACCCGCTTTTGGAGGGTCTGCGAGAAAGATGCTGCCTCTGCAACCGACAACTCTCCGTGTGGATGTTTTTGAGAACGATGACGAAGTGGTAATTACCGCAGATATGAGTGCCGGTATCACGAAAAAAGACATTTTTCTCGAGCTGATCAATCCTCATGCGCTGGAAATCACCTGCGAACAAAAGGAGGTGATAACAGATGAGAACGAGAGGTATTGCCCGCGTGAGCGTATGTCCAGGTCGATGACACGGGTAGTCCCCCTCCCAAAACCGGTGACTGATGCTGGATCATCTGCAACGTTCAGGGACGGCGTGCTGGAAGTCCGTCTGAAAAAGATCGCGAAAGAACCACGGGGAAAAATATTCATCGATTAAGAATCGGGGGGAGCCTGAGGGAATGATAGAGCTAAAACGCTCCGGTACCTGCCTTGCAATAAGGGGACAGGTTCCAGGTGCAACTCAAACCCCGGCACGAACAAAAATTCCCTTTTTTTATGACTATGGATGGTGGAACCCGTCACCCTTGAACAAACACACTGCCTTTTGTATGATTATCTCCCGGTATACAATGCTGTTTTGGGGTTTTTTAATCCATACTGCGTATTATGGCAGAAACCCTGTTACTGCCGGACAATAATCCTGATAAAGATCAGGATCAAAGGACTAACCACGGATGCCGCCGGTCGCATAACCCCTCCCGGTGATCAGAGATGGAGTTGTGTATGGCAGCATCAGGATTCATACCATGATGCTTTCTGAATTTCTCGCAAAAGAGGGGACAGAGCAGAAACTTGCCGGGCTTATCCTCTTCTTAAGCAAACAGGCAGGCGTGGTAAAGAAGGGTTTTTTTTCCACCTGCATGAACACCGGGGCCTGCGGCACCCGGAACATGTTCGGGGAAGACCAGAAGCCCCTTGACAAGTACGCCGACGAGGTGTTTATCCATGCGCTCCAGGAGTCGCGCCTTGTCCGGTACATCGCAACCGAGGAGCAGGACCAGGTGATCGAGATCAGCGGCGCACAGAACGATTTCGGCGTGGTCATCGACCCGCTTGACGGCTCTTCGCTTCTCGATGTCAACCTCTGCGTGGGCTCCATCATCGGCATCTACCCTGGCCATGTCCTTGAAAAGGGAAAAAAGATGATCGCCGCCCTCTACATCCTGTTCGGCCCCACGACGCTTCTTGTCTTTACCACCGGGCACGGTGTGCACGAGTTTGTCCGGTGCGAGAACGGGGAGTTTGCCCTGCGCCATGAGAACCTGAAGATCCCGGAAGGGAAGATCCACTCCCCCGGCGCCCTGCGCAAGGACTATCTCGCCCCCCACGCCCGCTGGATCGAATGCCTTGAAGGCGACGGGTATAAACTCCGGTTTTCCGGCTGTTTTGTCGCCGACGTCCACCAGATCCTCCACAAGGGCGGGGTTTTTACCTATCCCGGCTCCAAGGGAAAAGAGGCAGGCAAACTGCGCCTTCTCTACGAGGCAAACCCCATGGGCATGATCGTCTGCGAAGCCGGCGGTGCGGTGAGTGACGGGCATAAAGATTACCGGGAGATCAAACCGAAAACCATTGGCCAGGTCACGCCCCTCTACATCGGTGGCAGAAAGGAGATCGCAAAGATTGAAACCTGTATGAAGGAAGGATAAGTACAAGGGAGCACCAGTATGAATACACACAGTTATGGCCCGATCCCCGGCTCGACGATCCTGTCAGGGATAGCAGGAAAGAAAGCCATCGTCATGGCGGCCAACGTCCGTATCGCCACGGTTGCCGAGGGGATATTCAAGGCTGCAAAAGATACCGACTCGGCGGTCTTCATGGAACTCGCACGGTCCGAGTCCGATCTTAAGGGGGGCTACACCGGCATGACTCCGCAGGTTTTTGGCGATAAGATGCGGGCAGCGGCAGCAGCGACGGGCTGCGACATCTGGGCGCTGCACGCCGACCATATTTCCATCAAGAAAGGCGATGCCGCCGAGATCGCCGGGACCAGGGAGTTGATCGATGCACAGGTGAAAGCCGGGTACACCTCGTTTGCCATCGATGCCTCGCACCTCTTCAACTTTGAGGGAAAGAACGTCCGCGAGGAACTGGACGGGAATATCGCGGCCACCACGGATATCGCCCGCTACATCAAACAGCAGATGAAAGGAAA
>NZ_JBKQWO010000047.1:0-19839 GCF_052325125.1 Methanoregula sp.
AAAGTTCAGCGGTGATCTCAAATCTCGAAGATTCCTGATTCAGACGAAAGAAATCGCTAACAAAATGATCGTCTGTAACATTCACAGATTTCTACAATTTCTCCGGGTGAAGGTTTTCTACAGAGCATGATTTTTAATAATTCCGGTGTAACCCGATCGATGTATGTTTGATTTTTATGGAAAGCTGAAGATTTCCCCGTCATATCCAAGGTGAGGATACTCCCATGGCATCACATGGCTGACGTGGACGCACCGGAATGCCTTCGGGTGCAGGCTTTCGGCCAGCGTGCAGGCATCGAGATAGTTCATGTGCTTGGTGATCGTGATATGCGAGGGGACAAGGGCGTCGAGCAGGAGCAGGTCGAGGTTTTCGAGCAGGTCGAGGCTTTTTTTCGGGATGTCCCGGTTGGTGTCCGAGGTATACCCCACCCTCGCCCCGCATGCATTAAAGACGAAGCCGCAGGTATACGCCGGGGGGTGCTTTACAAGAAATGGCGTGACTGTGATCCCGAACAGATTGAATGGTACATAGGGCTCCACCGGCTTCCGGTCAAAGTCCAGAAACCGGAATGTCTCCCCACAGTAACGGAGCACCGGGTCGGCGGCAAAGACCGGGGGAACCTTCTGCACCCGGTAAAATTCGCCAAAACCCATGAAATGATCATAGTGCCCGTGGGTCCAGATCACGGCATCGATATGGGGGGAGCCGTGCCGGAGGAGCTGCTGCCTGAGGTCTGGCGAGGAATCCACAAGGATATGGCGGTCGTCGTGTTCGATCAGGATGGATGTCCGCAGCCGGCCGGTGCCGGTCTCCCGGGCATGCGTGCACTGGGGGCAGTCACACCCGATCTTCGGGGTACCGATTGCATCCCCGGTACCCAATAGTGTAAACTTCATCCTACATCCAGTTCAGGTTACGGATCGCTTCACGGTTTTTGACCATGCGGATCCCTTTTTCGAGGTCCTTGTGGTCGATGGCTTCCCGCTTGTCCATGAGCGCCGAGAGGAGAGCCTCTTTTACCATGAGTCGTATATCAGCACCCGAGAAACCTTCGGTCAGTGCTGCCATTTCCTGGTAGTCGCAGGTGCAGGCCATGGACGAGGTGACACTCTTTAGAATCTCCCTGCGCATCTCTTCATTGGGCAGGGCGAACTCCACGACCTCGTCAAACCGCCGCCATGCGGCTTCATCAAGCAGCTGCGGGTGGTTCGTGGCGCCGATCAAAAGGACGCCGTTTTTGACGAGGCTGATACGGTCGATATTTTTCAAGAGTGCATTGACCGCCCGCTTCATCGCGCCGTGGTCATCAGTGACCCGGCTCTTTGCGACAAAATCGAACTCGTCGATAAAGAGGATCGAGGGCGAGAGTTTTTTTGCGAGCTCAAAGATCTTGTCGATGTTTTTGGAAGTTTCCCCCAGGTACTGGGAGGTGATCATCGAGAGCCTGACTTCGAGAACCGGCATGTGCATGGAGTGGGACATCGCAAGGGCGAGCGAGGTCTTCCCGGTGCCGGGCGGACCGACGAAAAGGAGTTTTCCTACCTCGTAAATCCGGTGACGGCTCAGGAAATCCCGGTGGTGCAGCGCATGATGGATTTTTTCTATAATTGCGGTTTGCTCGGGCGAGCAGACAAGATCGTCCATCCGCTGCTCAACCTCTTCAGGTGCACTCACGATAACAAGATCGAGGGCTCCCCGGAATTTCTCATCCTCGCCGATCAGCCTGGAGATCCTGGTATCGAGACTTGCCTTGGTGTCCTCGTAGGGCGGGTTTGCTTTCCGCACTTCCTTGTAGGAGATCCCCGTGCCATTGAATGATTCAAAGAAATAGGCAAGGGCCGGGTTCTGCCCGACGAGCGCTTTTCCCCCCTGCGCAAGGAACCATTCCGCGGCCGGCCTGAGGGCCGTGATCTTCATACGCTGCCCGAAGTCCTCGTACGACACGAACGGGTTTTTGGCAATCTTCCCGTGCGCATCCGCGATATCGAGCGTGCGCTTGATCAACCCGTCGCTTACGAATACCGGGCGCTTGATGGTCTTGGTATCCCCGGAACAGAACATCTCCCGGCACACCGGTGTCAGGTCATTGAGATCGAGCGTCGGGTTCTGGTTGAAAATTTCGGCAGTCAGAAGGACTTCCATGATGCGCAGGCTTTCCAAATCTCCGGACATGGCTGTAACCTTTATTATTTAACGCCTGAATCCTTATACCTATCCCATCACCGGGTCGTCACGATACAGCCGTCAGCAGTCACGACGAGGGTGTGCTCATGCTGGGAGACAAGCGAGCCCGGGACGTCCGCAAGGACGGGGTAGCCATGGAGAACCTGGGACCGCACGAGCCCGGAGAGTGCGAATTCCATCTTTTTGTCATGGAACCAGCGGCGTGAAAAGGGGAGCCCCTGGCGGTCCCTGATCTGCTCCATGACCGCACGGGCAGACGGGATCCGTACGGGCTTTTCCGCGATCTGGGAATAGATCTCGACCCGCGTCTTCTCGCCGACGTGGCCGCTCCCGGTCGTGGCGAACGGTTCTATCGCATATGCCATGCCCTCTTCAAGAACTGAACCGCCGTTGATAGCGATGTTGGGAATAGGTGGATCCCGGTGCTGTACATACCGGTCAAGGCCATGGCCGGTGAGGTTTGCGATGGGCCGGTAACCCCGGCGTACAATCTCGCGCTCCACAACCGCCCCGATGGCTCCTGTAGTCACGCCCGGCCTCACGATGCGGATCGCCGCTTCGAGTGCCTCGCGGGACGCTTCAAGGAGGAGCTCGTTATTCCCAAGGTCGACCGTAGTTGCAGTATCTGCGATGTAGCCGTCGATTTGCACGCCGAGATCGAGCTTGATGACATCCCCCCTGCCAAAGATCCGTTCATCTCCGGTCGATGCTGTATCGTGTGCTGCATCCTCGTTCAAGGAAACGTTGAGCGGGAAGGCGAGATCAGCGCCCCCGTCTTTCACCCGCGCCTCCACGGACTCGACCAGTTCGAGGTATGACCTGCCGACCCGGATCTCCTGTGCGCTCTCCCTGAGAATGGTGGCGGCAAGGTTTCCTGCGGCCAGGTAGTTTTCGAGTATCTCGTCCTTCATACGATCAGGGTCTCCTCAAATTTCGTAAAATCTGCAAATTTTTGTGTACGCACCACACCGATATCTTCGAGCCGGACGCCGCCGATACCAGGATAATAGAGCCCCGGTTCGACGGTGACAACAAAACCCTTTTCGAGTGCGGTACCCGCCGGTCCCACTGTGGGGAGCTCGTGAACCTGGAGCCCGACGCCGTGGCCAAGGTTGTGGATGAACCCCCGGGTATCACTCTCATAGCCCCGGCTTTTGAAATAGTCCACGACCGCGTTATGGGCCTCCGCTCCCGTCACCCCGGTTTTTATGTGTGAAATCCCGATCTGCTGGGCCTCTTTAACTGCCTCGTACATATCAATGACCTGCCCGTCTGGCTTTCCTTTCGAGACCGTCCGGGTCATGTCCGCATAATATCCCGTCGCCTCGTCCCGGGGAAACATATCGATCACGATGGGCGCACCGGGCCTGAGCGGGCCGCTCCCGATGATGTGCGGAAACGCGGTGTCCTCGCCGCAGGAGATGATTGTCTCCACTGCACGGCAGCCATCATCCATGAGCTGCTTGTGTATCGCGACTCTCACCAGTTCCGAAGTGAGGGGAGCACCATCATGGAACAGGATATCCCGTTTGACCGTTGCATGCCTGATAAGCGAGATCCCAAGGGCCATCGCGCGCTCAGTTTTCTTTTGTACCGTCAGCATAAGCCGGATCTCTTCGGGAGACTTTTTTGCCCGCACCTGCGCAATGGTTCCCGTATCTACGAATACCCTGCCATGCTCTTCGAGTGCCCGCAGGAGTGCTGCGGGAAGTGCTGGTGAGACGAGCATGATTTTTCCTGCCTGTCCTGCGATCATCTGGGCTGCCGCCTCCCAGGGATTTTTCTCTTTTTTTGTGATCTCAGGAAGTCCTGCCTGCGTCCGGGTCATGACACCGGCGATCGATTCGCGGGACGCCCGCTCCGCTTCCATCTGGGGGACGATGATGGTACCAGGCTGCCGGTATCTCTTGAAAAAGACAAAGGAGTCATGCATCACGAACCGGGTGAGGTAGCGCATATCGGCGTCATCTCCCGCAGCATAGTGCACAAAGGCATCCGCCCCGCACATCTTCATCGCAGCGTCCAGTGGATCCATTGCCGTATATGTACGCACTGAAACGTCAAGTACTTTTATTTCCGCATTCAACGTACGAGTCATGGACGAACCAACAAAAGAACAGTTCAAGTGGAAATTCTACCGGCTGGCAGTCCAGCTCAATGCGATCATACTGCTCGTCGCGCTCGCGATTCTATCCGTTTTTCTCCTCCCTCCTCCGTACGGGGTTCCCGCTGCAATCGTCATGCTGGTCATCGCTCTCGTGCTTTCATGGAACTTTGTCATGAGCTACCGGTCGACAAAGGCATGGCTTGATGAGCATTGAAGGAAAGGTAAGAATAGAGGGAACGGGAAAGTTCCGCGGCGATACTATGATCGGGAGAATGAAGGATGAGATCGAGCTCCTCAGCCGGCACATCGAGGTGGCCCGGACGGTGGCAGAACACCAGCCGATCGGTATCATGAAGCTCGCCGAGATACTCGATCTCCCGTCACACCGGATACGGTACTCCCTTCACGTACTCGAGCAGCTGGGATATATCCGCGCATCGTCAGAGGGTGCAGTTGCAACCGAGCAAACACGGGAACTCTTCGCGCACTTGAACGAGGATCTGGATGATATTATCCGGCTCGTGAACGCGATGAAAAAACCCTGACCGGTAATTCTCCCGCAGGATTCCCGTTTTATTGTCATTGTTCCGTTGTTTCCGGCAGACCTGTGGCACCATTTCTCCCTTAGTTACCTTTAAAAAGCCTCACAAAGAATCTAATAAGGCACAGATGAATGCTGCCGCCATAACTCAGTTGGTAGAGTGGCTGGCTGTTAACCAGCATGTCACAGGTTCGAGTCCTGTTGGCGGCGCTTATGGGCCTGTAGCTCAGTCCGGTTAGAGCGCCCGGCTCATAACCGGGCGGTCATGCGTTCGAATCGCATCAGGCCCATTGCAATCCCCGCTCTGGCAATTCTCCTGTAATTTTTCGTCGGACGGCTACGTATCTGTGTTTTTATGTCTGCCCGCATTCCACCTTTGCGGTTGCAAAGTTTCTTTTGGCAGGAGATACCAGCAACCTCCATGAAATGCCCCGCGTGCGGCAGCGACTGCGTCCATCAGGCGCCGGAGATCCTCAAGGATATTCCCACGCGGTTCCTTCCCTGCGCCAGGTGCAGCATGCGGATTCTTGACAAACGTGTCCCGCTCCCTGCACCGGAGTATGCAGAACCCTGTTCCTGCGGGAAACGGTTTATCGACGAAGTTTTTGCTCACATGTACGTGATCATGCAGGAGGAAGGTGATCTTACCTCCCGTGATCCGCTTATCGCAGTCGGATCGCCGCTTGTTCACCCCGGCTTTGCGATGGACCGGCCACCGTTCCTTCCGGCAAAATCCCTGCTGCTGTTGTCAGGAAAAGTGCAGGAAAAGGCGGCCCGGAGGATTTTCGCCGAAGTCCCCGAGATCCGGGGGGTCGTCAAAACTGCAGATTACATCCCGGGCCTTGTCTCTCTCGATGAAGAGACGGTGCCACGGGTCTACACACTCCTTGCCGGTTGCGATGTCAGGGCCGATATCTACCCGCTTGCCACCGGGCCTCTGGTTGTATACAAGCAGCAGTCCCTTATCCACGTAGAGTTCCCGCGCGCAGGATATCCAAAACTCCGATCCGTTGCTGCCCATGTGGGAACGCCCCCGGTCCCGCTCTTTGTGGATGCCTGTTCGGGGCCGGGAACACTTGGCCTCGCGGCGGCGTGCCTTGGCGTCCCGCATGTGGTTATGAACGATGCCTGGTATGCCTCAGCGTTCTGGTCGGCGTTCAATCTGGATGTCAACCATGGTTACCTGGATACAGAAGAAGTGCGAATCTTCGGGCATCTCGGGGATATGGCCCGTCATCCGGTCGTCCGGGATCCCGTCAAAATTGCCGAAACTGTGGGCCGGCAGAAAATTGAAGTCTACCAGGGAGATCTCCGGCACCTGGATCGGGTGATCCCCCGGGATGCACACCCGGTGGCCGTGCTGGACATTTTTGACAAGGATAATAAGAAAGAAGTATCCGCCCTGCTCCGTGACTGGAAGGGGCGCATGGGAGGGAATGCGTTCATTCCTTGAAAAGGGATCACTACGGGAGCGGTGTCCGGGCCATCCCGGAGATTCAACCGTTCAGGCAGGTGACAAGGATTTATTGACCGGTAGACAAAGTTATATGGGGACTAGCCCGGGTGGCTCGGCGTCACTTGTAACCCGAAACCGTCGGTATGCGGGGGGCGAAGTTTGACGAAGGCTGCAACGATCTGCTGGAGCCTCTTGTATTCTGACGTTGAAACCTCGTCCCATGAGGTCGATGGCCAGGTATCAAAATTCCGGAGGGAATGGCGACCTGTCGCTGCGGGAACCGGTTCAGGCCCGGAAGGGAGCAGACTTACCGCAGACATCCGGCGCCCATGGGGTAACGGGGCGGAGGAGGGATACTTTGGCAATAGGAGCAACGTACAGTCGACCGATAACACGTCCCCGTTTCTTGTGATACTATGTCCAAAGTCACCATTATCGGTGCAACCGGCAACGTCGGAATGTTCGCTGCCTACGCTATTTCTGCAAATCCCCACGTTCACGAGATCCAGCTGTACGGGCGCGAAGGACGTGAATCTCTCTTAAAAGGAATTGCGCAGGATTTTATCGATTCGTTCGCCGCCCGGGGGACAAATATCAGGATCACCTGGACGACCAGCCTCAAGGACGTGGCCGGCTCCGACATCGTGGTTATTACTGCAGGTGCTCCCCGCGGCCCGGGACAGGACCGTCTCGATCTGGCGCTCGGGAATGCCCGCGTTGTTGCGCCTATGGCACAGACAATCGGAACCGTTGCACCTGATACAAAGATCATCGTGGTGACGAACCCCGTTGACGTGATGACGTGTGTTGCCCTCAAGTATTCCGGGCTCAAGCCCAACCAGGTCTTTGGCCTTGGCACCCACCTTGACTCGATGCGGTTAAAGTCGCTGATCGCGACCTATTTTAAAGTGCACGTGAGCGAAGTCCATACCCGTATCATCGGTGAGCATGGTGACAGCATGGTGCCGCTCTGGTCGGCGACCACGATCGGCGGGATCAAGATCTCCAACCTGCCGGCGTTCGCGCACCTCCCGGTGCAGGACTTCATCCAATCCGTGAAGTCCAGCGGCGAACAGATCATCAAGAACAAGGGGTCTACGGTGTACGGCCCCGGTGAGGCTATCGCGTCGCTTGTTAAAACCGTTCTTGGCGACGAAAACCGGATCCTGACCGTCTCTTCCTATGTGAAAAGCGAGGTCCACGGGATCGGCGGTGTCTGTATCGGCGTACCTGCCCGGATCAACCGGAACGGTGCGTTCCCGGTGACCATCAGGATCGACGAGTCCGAGGTCATCGCATACCGGGAATCCGTCGAGAAGATTCGCGCAACGATACATGAGATTGTCGAAAAACTCAAAAGCGAAAAGGATCTTGGTGCCCCCAAAAAGCCGAAGAGATCCCAGCCCGGAAAATCCGGTCTCTGATGTTAAAGAATTAAAAAACGGGAATAAGGATAAGCGATCCCTGTTCTACATGAGCGTTACTTCAACGATTTCTGCCCGTTCGACACCGGGGATAGTATTCAGTTTCCCTTCGATGGCGTCAGTCTCGCCGCCCGCGTCATTGACGACTGCGACAAGTTTGAGTGCCTTAAGTCCGAACCCGATCGGCTCTTCCTGGATATCCTGAATGCCCGGCAGTTTCTGCTTGAGCGCGCTTTTGAGTTTTTCGAGGTCAACCTCGGGAGATTCCGGCATGACCCTGACAATCACGGCAACGCTGCCCATACCTCACGGTCCCCCGAATCCACATTTCGGGCAGACGTAGGGAATACTCTGCTCCCTGCACCGGTAGCACCGGGTGATCTCGACACCGCACGCGGGGCATGCAAAGACTGTTGAGCCCTCTTCTGCAAGCGGAGCGCTGCAGGACGTACACTTTTTATCTGACATGATAACCGCTCCTGTAAGGATTCCTATAGTATCTCTTTTAGTACTTTTAAAAGGTTGTACCAACACCGGTGCCGCGGACCTGCTCCCCGCGAAGCCACCGGCAGATCCGTGCCGTATCGGTACCGTTGAGGATAAATGTCCTGACCCGGTGTTCGAGCACATAGGGAACAAAACCGGGATCGACGACATCGGTTTGAAGGGGGCTATCGATGCGTGCGAGAAGTTTCCCTCCGGATTCGATGCCGTCCACGGACTTGAGCACCAGCAGATCGGCACGAAGCCTGCCGGCGACCCATGCGGCGATGGTATCGGACGTGATGTCCCATGAATGGGGGAGGGGATCCAACCGGCGCAGGGCACAGTAGGGAAGGAGGACGCAAGGGCGTCCGGGGCGTGCGATCCTCGTGGTCGTTCTTATTCCCTGCGTTGCAAGAGTCCACCCGTACTGGTCCATGGCAGCGCAGGCCATCCAGTGGGCAGCGTCGGTATCGGTGCAGGCCCCCGATTGCCGGACTGCATGGGCAAAAGTCCCCCCGCCCGGGACGATCAGCAGGGGACGACGGGCGGAACGCAGGGCCGGGATGATCTCCGCGATGCGGGGAGCAAGGCTGCCACCCAGTTTCACGACCGTAACGGAAGATTTTCTTTTGTCCGGCCCATGGTGCGCCTGACCTGTCATCTCCCAACCATTATATCCCCTGATTATAAAAAGGGAAGATACCGTGTCTTTTGCGTGCCGCCTTGTTGTATTCCTGTTCTTTTGCGCCTGGATAGTCTCCTGCGGTGCCGTGCAGATCATCGAATTCTGCCCGGATCCCTATCTTGCCGATGATATGGATGAATACGTGGTCCTGTCAGGCCACGGGTCTCTTGATGGCATCGCCATTTCCGATAACCATGGCGGTTTCAGGTTCCCTGCCGGCACCGTAATCGACGGCACCCTGACCATCGCACGGGATGCACCCGCGTTTGAAAAGACTCACGGGCGTCTCCCGGATTTTGAATGGCAGAATTATTCCCCGCTGGTACCGGATGTTATATCAGGCACGACGCTGCGACTGGCCAACGCAGGGGATGAGCTGATGGTCTACGAGAACAGCCGGCTCGTGCAGAAGATTACCTGGCCCGGGGATGTCAAACCCCGGGAAGGCCAGGTGCATTTTCTTGAAAACGGTGTCTGGGACCCCCGCCCGCTCATGCTCGGCCAGTCACGGCTTGTTCAGGAGTCCTTTGAGAATGTGACGGTAACCGCCTTTGTCTCACCCGATAGTTCCCTTGAGGTATTTTCCGGTGCGGTTGCGTCGGCACAGCACCGGGTGCTGGTGAATGTCTACGAAATCTCGAGTGCTAATATCTCGGATGTTCTCATCGATGCAGAAGAGCGCGGGGTGGATGTGGAACTCCTTCTTGAAGGCGGACCTGTAGGGGGAATCAGTCCCGTGGAAAAAGCGGCGATCTGGCGACTGAACCAGACCGGAATTCCTGTCTTTGAGATGACTACTTCAGGAAGCGGGCATGCGCCGTACCGGTATGATCATGCAAAATATGTGGTCTTCGATGACCGCGCGGTCCTTGTAACCAGCGAGAACTTCGGGCACAGCGGTTTTCCTCCCGAAGGGGAGACAGGGAACCGGGGATGGGGTGTCTATCTGGAAGATCCGCGTCTTGCGGCGTATTTCAGCGATCTTTACCAGGCCGATACCGGCGGTCCGGCGATTGTTCCGGTGTACGGGAGCGAAGGCCCGGCGGAAGTGTACAGCGTGGTCTCCTATCCGGCACCGTTTGCCCCTGCCACCTTTACCGGTGCACAGGTTACCCCGGTCGTCGCCCCGGATACCAGCAGCGCGATAACGGGGCTGCTTGATTCTGCGCAGGAAAGTATCGAGATCGAGCAGGCGTATATCACAAACGAGTCAAAAACCAAATTAAACCCATACCTTGTGACTGCGATTAATGCCTCGCGGCGCGGGGTGCATGTTCGGGTGCTCCTTGACTCATACTGGTTCAATACAGAAGACGAGGCAGATAACGATGAAATGGTTGCGCTTATCAACCGGATCGCAGCGAGCGATCACCTGCCGCTTGAAGCGCGTTGTGCCGATCTTGATGCCAGCGGCTTAGAAAAGATCCATAACAAGGGAGTGGTTGTCGATGACCGTGCGGTGCTGGTGAGCAGCATCAACTGGAACACCAACTCCCCGGATTTCAACCGGGAAGCCGGCGTCATTGTCGAACAGCCGGAGGTGGCGCGGTATTTCCGCACGGTGTTCGATGCAGACTGGACTCCGGCGGTCCGTTCGCCACAACCAACAACGGATTACCTGAAAATTACATGCGTCATCGCGGTCATCGGCCTGCTCCTTGTCCTGTATTACCGGCGGCACATCCGGTAAGGCACAGGTATTTTTTTTAAAGAGGCAGCCCGCTTCTTGGCTGGTGAAGCCAAAAAAACAGAACCGGCGATCAGAACCGGTGATTGAACGAATGTTTGAGGAAGTTTTAGAATTTTTTCAGTGCGCACTGGCACACATCGCACAGGTTGATGTCGCTTTCTCCGGTAACCACAGCAAGCGCCCAGCGATCGATCATCGCATCGAGTTCGGATGACAGTTCAATTGCCCCGTAACCCCGTTTCCTGCTCATGTACTGGGATACCGCGGCGCGGGTGACGCCCAGTCTCTTTGCTGCATCGCTCTGGCTGAGGCCCTCCTTGTTGACCAGCCGGAAGACCATCTCTGCTCTCATGGGGGGCAGGAGGCTCCTGACCATGGTGTCGCAGTGCATGAGCGTGCAGGTGTGCTTCGTCATACGAGTGCTGGCAGGGATTCAGATGTGGTAACAGGTCTGTTCTGGTAGATGATCTGCCGCGCATCCCGGAAGTTGAACTTCTCGATGATGAGGTGGCGCTCTTTGAGCTTTTTTAAGGCATATCGCACTGTCCGCGGCGCGAGCCTGCTTTTCTTGACCAGATCCTTGTGAGTCATGGCACCATTGGTACCCAGTATCGCGAGGACCGTCCTTGATGAGGGAGGTAATGTTTGCTGATACATGATAATAATGTTAACAGTGTTAACATATCAACCTGTCGGTAATTTATATCCCCGGTTTCAACCATCACCTATGTTCGGGCACCAGGAGCGGGTCGCGATCCTGTTGTTGATCGCTGTTACCCTTGCGGTCGTTGCCGCCCACATCGTGCTCGTGCAGATCGGAAAAGAGCCGTTTGCATCCGTGTATACCGATCAGTCTGCCGACGGGACTCTGGTCAGCCTGTCGGGCAGCATCGATCAGGCAACCGTTCTCAGGAACGGCGGACACGTGCTGCTCACGATAAAAAATGTCACGGTTTTTGTTCCCGCGACTGTTGCCGGTGACCGGTCCTTTGTGAAAGGGACGACCGTATCTTTGTACGGGACCGTCCAGACCTACCAGGGTAAAAAAGAGATCCTCATCGGTTCAGCAGATGATATCAGGGAGATCCAGTAATTCCTGAAAAAAAAGCAGAACGTCCCGCAAAAGTGCATTTACTTTACGGCAGTACCTGAAATGGGTTTGGTTTTTTTCTGCGCCAGGATGTCAATTGCTTCCTGCGCTGCAGCGCGCACACCGGCATCCGGATCCTTGAGCGCTCCCGTCAGTGCCGGTGCGGCCCGATCATCCCCGCACTCCCCCAGTGCCCATGCGGCTGTTTTCCTGACACCCCTTTTTGTGTCGTTCAGGAGCAGGATCAGCGGTCCGACAGCCCGGGCATCCCGGAGTTTTCCAAGCCCCCACGCTGCACCAGTACGGAGCCATTTTTCATCTGAGCTCAGGAGCGCAAGCAGAGGTTCGATCGCCCGGGGGTCCCCGATTTTGCCCAGCGATTTTGCCGCAAGCCACCCGACATCCACATACGGGTCTTTTAATGCGGCAATAAGCGGTTCGATGGCAGCAGGATCCCCTTCATCCCCCAGCGCCTCTGCAGCGTTCCAGCGAAAATGAAGGTATTCACTTTTAAGTAACCGGAGATATTCCTGCACCCGTCGTTTTCGGTTTTCTTCCTGCCCGGCCAGTTCTTCCGGTGTCAGCGTCCTTTTTTGAAGCGGAACCGCGGAGGGTGCCCCTGAACTTTCCATCCCGTTCTCCTCAGCCCCTCCGTATGCCATAGGGGGTAATTAACATTTGTCCTCCTCCGGGAAATACAGGTTTGGACGTTCCTATGGCCGGAATCACAAGTAAAAGACTACTTCAGGATTTCCAGCGTTACCGAAAAATTACTGACTGTATGGGTGAGTGTGCCGAGGCTGATCACGTCAGCCCCGGTCCGCGCATACTCCCGGAACGTTTCTGATGTGATCCCTCCCGAAAGTTCGATGGTGACCTGGTCCCGGAGGCCGGCCTGTTCAAGATTCTGGATGGTTTTTCGGACACTGTCCGGTGTCATGTTATCGAACAGCAGGATATCCGCACCGGCATGTGCAGCTGCAAGGGCGTCCTCTGCGGTTTCCACCTCAATCTCGATCTTCCGGTAGACGCTTGCCCCCTTCGCCCGCCGGATCGCTTCGTTGACCGGTACGAGGACCAAGTGGTTGTCCTTGATAAGTACGCCATCACTCAGGCCCGACCGGTGGGGATCCCCGCCCCCGAGAGTCACGGCTTTCTTGTCCAGCACCCGCAGTCCAGGGCAGGTTTTGCGCGTCCCTGCCACCCGGCATCGGGGGTTTTCTGCCTTCGCCAGCGCCACAAACGTTCCTGTCCGGGTTGCAATCCCGCTCATCCTGCCGATAATATTGAGCGCGGTACGTTCCACGAGCAGGATCTTCTTCGCATCTCCCAAGAGCGAAAGCAGGACATTCCCGGTCTTTACGGGCTCGCCGTCGCGGGCATCCTGCAGGACGTCTACCCCGAAGTGGGAAAAGAGCGCCGCTGCCTCAGAAAGACCAGCCACGATTCCCTCCTGCTCGGCCCGGATAACGGCGCGGCAGGTGACATCCGGCAGGATTGCGTCCGAGGTGATATCCCCGGAAGGTGCGTCCTCGGAGATGAATTTCAGCAGGTATTCCAGCGGTACCGTCATGGAGTATCTCCCGGCACTCGTCATGTCCCGACCACGAGCGGGCTGTCGAGATTTTTCAACAGGGAAAGGATGGAGAGGGCCGCAAGATAGCTGGTCGCCGGGTTATCCGGGCTGGGAACATTGGTCACCCTGATGTAGGTCTCACCGAAGCTGCCCTCGATAAAGAGTTCGTGGGTATTTCCGGCCGCCGCCGGATCAACCCAGAGCTCCACATCCGCATCCAGGCCTGCGGCAAGGCCCATCGCAACGGAGACGTTCACGTTCTTGGGATAGGATTTGATGCAGTCGTGGGCTTTACCGGCGAATATCCGCTGCCGGGTGGCTACGTCGAGGCCCAGTGACTGCGGGCTTTTGGTGGTTTTCAGGAGCAGTTTTGTTATCGGGGAGATCTGCCCGATCTTCAGGTTGTCCAGCCCGAAGATCGCACCGCTCGGGACATAGATCTTTGTCCCGGTCTTTCTCGCAGTTGCCATCAGCTCGTCTCTGAATGCCGGGTCGGTAAGCGCACCCACGCTCATGATAACAAGATTCTTTTTATGGAGGAGAACCTCCTTCGCATGCGCCCGCGCCGCGCCGACCGAGGCCGCTTCAACGATGAGATCGGTATCCGCTTCGAGGAACGCTGCAAAATCCCCGTAGGCCCTGCCATGGCAGATACCGGCGATCTCCCCGGCCCGTGCAGGGACTTTATCGTAGACTGCTGAGATCCCAAACCCCTCTGCGTGCAGGGCAATGATATGCCCGATATTGCCGCAGCCCAGCAGTCCGATGCGCAACATGGTAAACAGGTTATGGGTATCATGGATTAATGGTTATCCTTAAGGAAGCGCCGGGATGCAAATCCGGTGTGATGCAGGAAAATGACCTTTAACTGCTCTGTCTCCCAACGATGAGGATAGACGCATGGAAGAGAACCGTTCAGGTAATTCGTCTCCGGAGATGACGGACGTGTTTCTTGCGCTCGCACAAAAGCGGGTCTATATCGAGACGTACGGGTGCAGTTACAACTTCGGGGATACGGCAAACTTCCTTGAGGTGCTTAAGCACTACGGGAGCATTCCCGTCTCATCTCCCGAAGATGCAGATGCGGTCGTCATCAATACGTGCACGGTTGTCGGCCCTACCGAACGCCGGATGCTCCGGCGTCTCGCGGCCTTGCGGGAAAAGCCGCTTTTTGTCACCGGCTGTATGCCGCTTGTCCAGCGCGAGGCGATCCTCTCGGTCTGTTCTCCGGTCATTATTCCCACGGAACGGATACGCGAAGCGTACCTCTCCGTGAGAACGGTTGCGCCCGGAGGTGTCGGGATCGTCCAGATCGCGCAGGGCTGCCTCGGGCGATGCACGTACTGCATTACGCGCAGGGCACGAGGGTCGCTTGTAAGTTTCCCCACAGAAGAGATCCGGGAAAAAGTCCGGGCGCTCGTGGACGCGGGAGCGTACGAGATCCAGCTGACCGCCCAGGACACCAGTGCGTGGGGACGGGACACGGGAGATTCCCTTCCGGAGCTTCTCTCCACCATCAGTGATCTAAAAG
Organism: Methanoregula sp.; assembly: GCF_052325125.1. Classification (GTDB taxonomy): domain Archaea; phylum Halobacteriota; class Methanomicrobia; order Methanomicrobiales; family Methanospirillaceae; genus Methanoregula. The sequence goes on from NZ_JBKQWO010000047.1 coordinate 14,772, forward strand.
GCAATTACCGCATCCGCATCGGGATGATGAACCCGGCGACCGTTTTCCCTGTCCTTGACGATCTTGTGGATGCCGTTGCCAGCGACCGGATCTTCGGGTTCGTGCACCTGCCGGTGCAGTCAGGATCCGATCGCATCCTTGAACAGATGGGGCGGGGATACACCGTGCAGGAGTTCGAGGAGATTGTTTCCGCCTTCCGCAGGAGGTATCCCGGCATCAGCATCGCGACGGATTTCATCGTCGGATTTCCCGGAGAAACAGATGAGGACTTTTCCCGGTCCCTGGCACTTATCGGGCGGATCAAACCTGCCAAGGTCAATGTCACGCGGTATTCACCGCGCCCGCTCACCGGTCCGTTTGCAGAAAAAGACTTTCCCGATTCAGTGAAAAAAGACCGGTCTCGGGTCCTCAACGCGTACGCGGAAGAACAGTACTCCGCCATCAACCGCCCGCTCCTTGGAACCACGGTTTCCTGTGTTGTAACAGAGAAACTCCGTCCGGGATCGGTTATGGCCAGGACTGCCACATACCAGGGTGTAGTTATCGGACAGGATCTTCCGACAGGGACGGTCGCAGCAGTTATCCTCAAAAAAGACCGGAAGTATTTTTTTATGGGGGATCTTGTTAAGTAAGTCCCGCAAAAAATGGCGGCCGCAAAAGACGAGTGGTTTTATAGCCGGAACATTAACTATTCTTGTTTTGCGCCAAAAGGAGGAATATGGTGATACAGTATGGATGAGATCGAGGCCGGTTTTAAGAAGATCATGCAGAAGATCGAGGATATGAAAAAGACGGATGCCACGTTGTCCGAACAGGTAAAGGCCCACGATGGGGAATTGCTGGGGCGCATGGCTGCCATGGCAAAACCGGTCGTGAAATCCGTCGGTCTTAACCTGCTCAAAATCGGGAAGCAGGATACGAAAAACGAGCTCTACGATGCGAACTATTATACGGAGAAGATGATCGTCCTCGGGAAAAGTGATCCTGCCGCCTTCCGCCCCGATGACCCTTCAAAAAAGATCGCCGACCAGTTCTGCGTCCTCTCTGAAAAAGGAAAGTTCTACGAACTGATGTACAGCTCCGACGGGTTCATCACCGACTCGTACCTTAATCCCATCGACCCGAAGTCCGCGATAGGGGTATACGGGTATGATGTCATGTTCATGCTGTACCAGGGGATGCATGACTACATGAAATCTGAAGAAGAACTTCTGTCCGCACTTGAAAAAGTGATCGGGTATATCTTTGCTACGCCCCGTACAACCTGACCGGCAGCTCTTTTTTACTTCCTTAAACAGCGGGAACATCGGCTTAAGGAGATCATCATTCTTTCCCGGCGCCGGCAAGGGAGATCTGCTGCTGGCGTACATTTCTGTTTATATCATTAAAACCGGCCACGCCTTTCTGCCTCCTCTGTCAGACGGGTAAGGATGTACCCATACCGGTCGTCCCGTGACAGATATCGGTTAAACAGAGTGGTATCCGGATGTGGGAACCGTCCATAAGAAGGACATAATAAACATTCTTCCTGCCTTTTTTGCAGGTTCAAACCACTACCAAAATGCGATGGATGGGCCCGATGCGATTCGAACGCATGACCTCCCGGTTATCAGCCGGGCGCACCACCGGGCTATGCTACGGGCCCAAAAGGATTGCCTGAAATTTACCTTATTAGTTATTTCATCTGAGTTTTTATAGGTTGTGAATACCATTGCGGACAGGATAATGCTATAGGGCACGGTGTCAAAAAATACATATCCTTGTACGGATCTGGGATCATGGAACGACACTATCTCCTCGGAAATGAAGCCATCGCCCATGCATGTCTTGAATCGGGTATCGAGTTTGTCAGCGGGTACCCCGGCACCCCGTCATCGGAAGTGGTCGATGTGCTCCGCGTGCAGAAAGATCTGCCCTGTCATGTGGAATGGTCGGTGAACGAAAAAGTCGCCCTCGAAAATGCCCTTGCTGCTGCATGGTGCGGGATACGGGCGATCTGCACCATGAAGCATGTCGGCCTCAACGTTGCAGCCGACCCGCTCATGACAAGCGCTTATACCGGGGTGACCGGCGGCCTTGTCATCATGAGCGCAGACGATCCGTTCGCGCACAGTTCCCAGAATGAACAGGACACCCGGTGCTATGCCCATTTCGCCCGGCTTCCCTGTCTCGATCCCTCCGGGGTGCAGGAAGCGCATGACATGATCCGCACCGCATTTGAAATTTCCGAGGAATTCAAACTGCCGGTGCTGTTCCGCCCTACGACCCGGATCTGCCACTCGAAGGGCGACGTGGAACTGGACGCTGCCGTGCCGGGTACCCGGAAAGGAGAATTTCACAAGGACCCCCGGCAGTACGTGGTGATCCCTGCCCATACCCGGATCCTGCACAAAAAACTCAACGAGAAGCAGCCGGCCCTTAAAAAAAGACTGGTGGATCGGGGGCTCAACCACTTCACCATCAGGGGACCGACGGCTGTCATTGCAAGCGGAATCGGCGCATCCTATGTTCAGGAACTCCTGCCGCCCGGCGTCTCGTTCATGAAGATCGGGGCGTACCCGATTGACGAGGAATGGCTGGGGGGGTTTGCCCGAAAGCACGAGAAGATTCTCGTGATCGAGGAGCTCGCCCCGGTCGTGGAAGAGGCAGTCCGGCAGGTTGCCGGATGCGTTCCGGTGTTCGGGAAGATCAACGGGTACGCGCCCTACGAAGGCGAACTCTCCCCGGCCGTTGTCGCTCTCATCATGGTAAAGGCCGGGTTCCTGCCGGACAACCCGTTTGCAGCACCGGAGCCCGTGCAGAACCTTCCGCTGCGGCCTCCCATCCTCTGCGCCGGCTGCCATCACCGCGCTGCGTTCTATGCGATGAAACGGGTCTTCAAGGAGTCCGCCATCTATCCGAGCGATATCGGGTGCTACACGCTGGGATTACAGCTCGGCGCCGTGGATACCACTATCTGCATGGGCGCCTCGATCACGGTCGGGAGCGGGATCTCCCATTCCGATGCGTCCCACGATGTGGTCTGCACGATCGGCGATTCGACCTTCCTGCACACGGGCATCCAGGGGCTCATGAATGCGGTCTACAACGGCGCGGACATGACCGTGGTCATCCTCGACAACCGGATCACCGCGATGACCGGCCACCAGCCCAACCCGAACACCGGGATAACGGCAACCGGCACAGAGTCGCCCCCGATATCCCTCGACGCCATCTGCCGTTCCTGCGGTGTGACATTTGTCGAAACAGTCGATCCCTACGATCTGACCGGGATGCTCCGGGTCCTTGAAGAGGCAAAGAAAAAGAAGGGCGTCCGGGTTATCATCGCAAAACAGATGTGTGTAATCGCTGCCCGCCGTGCGGGGGTAAAGCGGGGCCGCTATGCGGTAAACCCGGATCTCTGTACCGGTTGCGGGACCTGTGTAAAATTCGGGTGTCCGGCGATCGAGTTCGTGGACGAGAAGGCTCGGATAAACGAGCTGTGCAGCGGGTGCGCGGTCTGTGCCCGGCTCTGTCCGGTGGGGGCCATCGCCCGGGAGGGAAAGCGATGACGAAAAGTTTCGATATCCTGATCGTCGGGATCGGCGGACAGGGGACCATCCTTGCGTCCAATATCCTCGGCGAAGCCTGCCTGACAGAAGGCCGGCGCGTGAAAGGCGCCGAGACCCACGGTATGGCGCAGCGCGGCGGGTCGGTCGAGACTCACATCAGGATCGACGGGCAGTACGGCCCGCTGATCGTACCCGGCACCGCCGATCTCCTCATCTCCTTTGACCTGCTCGAGGCGCTCCGGTACTCCCACTACCTCAAAACCGGCGGGAAGATGGTGGTCAACCGGCACATGGTCCTCCCCACCTCGGTCTTTACCCAGAAAAGCCCGGCGCCGACCGAAGACGGGATCATCACACAGCTTGCGCGGTTCGCACCCTGCCTGATCGATGCCGACCGGATTGCTACAGAGGCTGGCAGCATCCTCGCCCAGAATGTGGTGATCCTCGGGGCGGCTTCGTGGTCGATTCCCTTGAAGGCAGAATCCCTGCTTGCCGCTGTAAAAAAACTCGTCCCGCCAAAGACGGTCGAGGCAAACGCAAAAGCCTTCGAGATGGGACGGGCATTTGGCAGGACGCGCTGATGCGATCCATCGGCGCATTTGAACCGGATACCCTGTACGAGGGGGATGCACTTCTCCTCATGGAGCAGATCCCGGACTGTGCAGTCGATCTTATCGTGACCGACCCGCCGTTTGCCATCGATTTTACCGCACAGAGGCTCAACTATAACCGGACCGGCAGCAACGTCATCGAAGGCTACCGGGAGATCCCTGCCGGAGAATACCGGGAGTTTACGCGCCGGTGGATCGCTCAGGCTGCCCGGGTGCTCTCGCCCGCCGGGAGCATGTACATTTTTTCCGGCTGGAACCGGCTCCGCGATATCCTCGAAGGCATCGATGCGGCCGGGCTCACGACTATCAACCACCTGATCTGGAAGTACCAGTTCGGGGTGTTCACAAAAAAAAAGTACGTCACCAGTCACTACCACATCCTCTATGTGGTGAAAAACCCGAAGAAATACACCTTCAACAAGCTCGACCATTATCCCGAGGACGTCTGGGTGATCAACCGCGAGTACTGGAAAGGAAAGAAAAAGACCCCGACAAAGCTCCCGCAGGAACTGGTTCAGAAGATCATCCGGTATTCCAGCAACGCGGGTGATCTTGTCTTCGACCCGTTCCTTGGCTCTGGCACGGTCGCGGTTGTCGCACAGCAGGAAGGCCGGCATTTCTTAGGTTTCGAGGTCGTCCCGGAATACGTGTCCTTTGCACAGGAAGGCCTGCGGTCCCGGTAAACGGGGGGTTTACCCTCCCGAACCGTAATGGGGGCATGGTATGCACGCGTAATCCGGGCACTCCGGTTTTGAAGCGCAGGAGTCCCGGAAAACAACAACGCTGAGGGGGGGAATTGAACCCCCGAGGCACTTTCGCACCACAGGCTTTCCAGGCCTGCGCCCTACCGCTAGACTACCTCAGCAAAAAGTGTATCCCATGTATTTGCCGGGTATTTTTTTAATG
>NZ_JBKQWO010000048.1:0-104981 GCF_052325125.1 Methanoregula sp.
CTGAACTTTCTTTTCAGGACAGAGAATTTATTTTCCACGAGTTGTCTTCGAGGATAGATACAATCATTGAACTGACAAGCCATTTCCTGACGATAAGTACCGCCAATAATTTCGTTATTCCAGGAGCGGATAGGGATAACTGAATTGGCATGAAGGTCTTCCCGGATCAACCGGTGAATCGCTTCGGAATCATATCCCTTGTCCATAACGTAGCAATCAGACCTCCGGATTTTGTGACATTGTCGGAGTAATTTTACTGCATGTCGGGTATCGTGGACCCGGCTGTTGGAGGCAACGAATCCGGTGATTACCTGTTGTTCGGTATCAACCGAGATCGAAGTTTTGAGGAAATGTTTTCGGATCTTGCCGGTTCGTTCGGAGAAATAATGACTGCAGTACCCGCTCGTAAAGCCGGATGAATCGATTGCTGTTATGGGAATACTATCGTTGTTGGAGTAGAACAGGTTCAACGTCTTTCTGAAAGTGAACCGAAGATAGAGGGATTTTATCCGGCAGAGAAATTTTTGGAGAGTTGTGAAATGAGGTACGATAGACAGATCAAGTATCTCTTGAATTCGTTCCATGTCTCCGACATCTTCAATAAATTCCCGGTAGTGCTGGTTCCGGTAATCCTTGAAGAGGACAAGGACAAGAAGTTGATGTTGGGTAAACGTCTTCTTTGAATACTTGCAGGAATATGGCTTGAGATGTGTTGACTTCACTACTGATGTGGCTGCCTGGATAAACCTGATATTCCGGCTTGCCAATCTCTTAATTGTCTCCTTACATGACGACACATCATAGTAAGGAGACGCTGTACCTTAGATCTTTCGGTCGTCGGTACAACTCGTTTTTATTTAGGATTTCTACAGAGCATAAATTTTATTAAACATGGAGAATTCAGGTTATCTATGGCCTCTTATCTATTCGATCTCCTGATCAAGCCGGATGCATTTTTCCAGAAGAGGATGGCAGAGAAAGAGAACCTCGTCAAGCCGGCTCTCATCATTCTTGCCGGAGCCATTCTTGGCGCGGTGGCCGGTTACCTTACGAGCAGCCTGACTTCGAAGATGATGGGGTGGGCCGGGTTAGGAACCGGCTTTGCTGTCGCATTTTCTGTTATTGGCGCATTTATCGGCATCTTTGTTACATGGGCTATTGTGACGGGAATATTCTACGTGATCTCCCTCGTTTTTAACGGCAACGGTAGTTTCTTCCGGTGTCTTGGGGTGATAGGGTACGGGTTCCTTCCGCGGGTTATCGGGTCCCTTATTATTTTCGTCGTAACAATTGTGTACATTCCCCTGATTTCCGTACCTCAGATCGCTCCGGAATCGCTCAAAAACCCGCAGGCGATACTGGGCGCAACAAAAACGCTCATGAGCGATCCTACGATGATACAATTCTCCCGGATTACCATGGCAGTCTCCATTATTTTCCTGCTCTGGAGCGCATACTGCTGGATCTATGGCATGAAACACGCACGGCAGCTTACCCTGCGGAATGCGGCAATCTGCGTGGCAGTGCCGGTCATCCTCTACATCATCTATGTTGTCTGTGCGATGTTCCTGCTCTATACACTTTTCTAGGAATGAGAAGAACACCGCACTCTTTTTTGCCGTCATTTCCCGGGTTGCCTGCCGGAGAAACCGTAATTTCCCCCCTCAGGTACCCTCTTTCCCGGTCCGGGAGATGCACCAGCTTCGCAAAACACCTTTCCCGGCGTGCCGGGAAGACATGGATGGTTCAGATTGCCTGCCATCCCGTCCGGCAGCCTCAGGGAAATCAGGAAAACGCGAATAAATTTATTTAAATATCAGGCCGCTGTTGGTTCATGTATGTTTGACACTGTCATTGCCCGGGCAAAGGGGCTTCTTATGAATCCTGTCGGGACCTTCCAGGCCTCGCGGGACGACACGGCAAAAACCGTGTTCTCCTATTTCGGCGTGCTTCTCGTCTTTTACGCACTCCTGAGCGCCATTGTTACCGCCCTTACCGTTTCTGCGATGAGCGCTCTGGGGATGTACAGCGCGATGCTGCCTGCCCACGGGATGGGTTTTGCCGTGCTGATGCCGGTCCTCGTCTTTGTGATTGTGCTTATCTTCTGCACTATCTTCACGCTCGTTGCCGGCGCATGGATCCACCTCCTGGTCTGGATCCTTGGCGGGAAAAACGGCATCATGCAGACCATGAAAACGATCGTGTACGGGATGACCCCCTCGCTTGCGTTCGGGTGGATTCCCTTCATCGGTTTCCTCTTTGGGATCTGGTCGTTCATTCTCGATATCATCGGCGTCCGCGAGCTTGGCGGGCTCAGTACCGGTAAAGCAGCGCTCGCGATGATCATCGGGGTCGCAATACCGCTCATTATCCTGGTTTACCTGATCGTCGTCTTTTACCTGCCATTCCTGCACTCGGCAATGGCAACGACTCCGTGGGCCGGTTATTGAAACATTATTTTTTCGAGTCTTTTTTTTGCGAGCCGGCGTACGGCCGGGACAAGCCTGTTGCAGAGTGCGGGTCCGGAGGGTGCGGAGGGTAAGAGGGGAGAAGGGAGGGGGTACCCCCTCAAGGATCCTGCCCCACCACCCGGCCGGAGGATCCGTATGATGGGGGTTGATACCCCCATACCCCCACGAGCGATGAGTGCCCGCTACATCACCCTACTTTATACCTGAGCAGCGCCGCGATGCCCCCAAGCGCGTCCAGACGTTCCCCGGGTTCGAACTCTGTGGAGAGCACCACTATCTTTGCCTGCATCCTTTCGGCACTCTCGATTAAGGGCACTATTGTCTGGTCCCTGATCAGGGTATCGGCGAGCAATACTTCTTCCACGGCACCGTACTCGATCGCAGATTCCACCGGTTTTTTCCCGTAGGCGACAGCCCCGTCCTGTGCAATGCGGAGAAGCACCTCATCCATCAGTTTAACCTCGCGCGAGAGCTGGAGATCTCCCATCAGTTTCTCGAGCGTCCCGGAACCAATCACGTCCTGCACCGCACCGCGCCCGATCCTCCGGGTTTCAACGACAATCGCCTGCCCGGCAGGAGCGCTGTTTTTGTTTTTGGCATACCTGACGAAATCGTCCTTGATAAAACCGGGTCCTGCAATAATGAGCGGCCCGGATATCTCCGCAATGCATTTGAGCACGGCATCAAAAAAACCGGTCCGGGTATCAGTCTCCCCACCCTTACCGCTTCCCGCCGTAAGAGTGATCACACTCTCGGGGCCGTACTGCCGGAGCCGGAAGAGCTCCGCTTCACCCTCTTCGATGGTCAGGATATGGATGACCCCGAAGACCGAGGCTTTTACCGCCCGATCGATTCGCTCGAGATCGATGGGTCTCCACTGCCGGATAACGGAGATTTCATAACCGGTCTCGACGTTGATCGTGTGGTACGCACCACAGTCCACGCCGTGTTCGATGGTGCCGGCAACCCGGAGCCGTACCCCGTGCCCGGAGAACTCTACTTTTTCAACACGGATACCCAGTCTTACCGGCCGTTTTTCCACCTTTTCCGGTCGGATCTTGTCAGTGGCAGATTCCACGCTCCGGAACGTTGTTGCAAATGCGAGATCCCCCGGGAAGATTAAATGTTCGAGGTGCCAGAGGTCATCGATGCTCTCCGGCAGGAGCCGTATTTCGCCGGCGTTGTCCCTGAGGTCCCCCTGCTCCGCTTTCATGGCGTCCCCAAAATATCAGAACCGCCGGGCGGGACAAACGCCGCGACCGATTCGGTGTTCAGGACTCCTTTGAGCAGTTTTTCCTCATCGGGAGTTATGTTCTGCCTCAGGAGGCGCAGCACTTTCTTTGCCACATCGTTTGGCTCGTACTGGCCGGGCTTTAACTCTGCAAACGTCTTTGTCCGCGATTTGATCACCGCAGGTGGTCCGCCGATCACCGCAGCCTGCGGTTCCAGCACAAGACCGACACTCACCGCGAGAGGAATGTTGTGATAATAGGTACGCTCTCCGCGGACGATGAACGAACCCCGTGCGACAAACTCCCCGGACTCAGGAGTCTTGCTCACCTGGTTGGGCTGTGCGCTGTACACATCGGCGGAAAAATGCCCGCTCCGCCACGCCCCGGAATACGATGCGGCAAACTGCGCCACCTCTTCCATCTTCTCTGTTTTGCCTTTTACGATAACGACACTTGCGCCATGAACATCCGCGTGCACGAAGAGATCGCCGCCGGCCATGTACTTCTTGACCAGTTCCTCGTTCTGCGAGGCGTCCCGCCCTCCCAGCACGACGATGCCGTCACTGGTGACAAACCACCGGAACCGGTGGTACCAGAGTTTTTTCATCGGGACAATATCGTGCCGGATTATTTTTTTCTTCGGCCTGACGGTTTTCATTGCCGCGAGGGCGCCTTCTTTTTTCTTTTTGAATTTTTTTATGACATCGTAGTACCGGCCGGCATTCTGTTCGATACTCTCATGGACAAAGATCTTCACCTTTTTTCCGAGATCGAGATCTACTGCCGCGTCTTTGGGGTGGACGGCCACAATACGTTTTGCATCTGCCGAGGATGTATCCCTGATGTGGTGCTCGATCTCCTGCCATGAAAGGCGTTTACTTGCAGCATCAAGCGAGGAGATGACCTGCGCAACAAACGGGTAATTTTCGTAGATGGCCGCCACCATCTCTTCGGTCTTTTTGATTTTATCGTCAAATTTTTTTATTGCCGTTTCCTGGTACTTGTGAATCCGCTCTTCTTCGGAAAGTTTCGGTTTTGAAGCGACCCGGACTTTTTCTGCCCGGGTGGTCGGGTAGAACATTTCAAGCGCCTCGGAAAAACCGGAGAACCGGTTTGTGTCTTCCGGTGTACTTTTGGATCCTGCGGCAAGTGCGACCGGTTCGCAGCTTGCTGCAGAAAGTACCGGTTGGCCGGCATGCTCCACCTTATCAAAGAGTAACCGGATGGCATCAAACACCGGGCCGGGATCTGCTTTCGAAGCCGGCGTGGCTTTATCGATCCCGGCAGTCCGGCACACGTACTCAGCATAGGTTCCGCCGAGCATGCCGGCAATTGCAAGGGCACGCACGAGATCCCGGTCGTCACTGCCGAGAACTGCTGCAAGGTTATCGGGAGAGCCGGTCGGGTCGGTGCTGCTCAGTGTGTACACGGCATCGGGCACGATATCCCGGTCCTTGAACCGGTGGTGGCGGAGAGGTTTTATAATACGGTACGATTCGTCGGTAAGGATGACATTTCCCTCATCGAAAAGTTCGACGATGAGCCGGTACGTAAGATTGCCTTTCCCGATATCGAAAATGAGGATCCGTTCCAGGCCGTGCTGGCGGATAGCAAGGACTTTTCCACCGGAGATATATCTACGCAGGAGCATGGCAAACTGCGGAGGATTTTTCGGGGGTGGCGGGAAATTTTTCACCAGATGTGCCCGCCGCCCGGCTTCAATGAGCAGCTGGTACTTTGCATGATTTTCCCCGTTTATGCGGATCCCAAGCGTGCGGGTCTCGAACTGGTAGATCTTGTCGATCCAGAGCGGCAGTTTTGCGCAGAGCTCGTACGTTACCGCCCTTACGTCAATCCCGCTCATACCCTGTGCAGTCGCCATGGATTTATACCAAATTACATATGGCTTGCGCACTAAAAAATAAGACTACTGGGTGTAGCCGGATGACCGAAGATGTGCATGAAGAAGAACAGCCAGTTCTTTCCAGGAAAAAGAAGACCAGACTGGAAAAGCAGGCTGAACACATAGACCGGATAAAGAAGACGCTAATGGCCTGTATAATAGGCATCTTTGTCGGGATCGTATCGTACTACCTGCAGGTTACGGTAAAAAACGATATCGGGCTTCTCGCCTTCATGCTGATGCTTGCCGGGGTGGTCATCCAGCGGCACATCTTCATGCTCATGCATATCGACACCTCAAAACTGGGCGCAAAAGACTGGCTCTATCAGGGATTTATGACGTTTGCGTTCTGGTTCATGTCATGGACACTCCTGCTCTCGACCGTGTCGCACTGACCTGTTTTTGTGGATACCCATGAGAATAGCCATCGTCCATAAGGATCGCTGCCACGCGAAGAAGTGCGGGACCGAGTGCATCATCTACTGCCCCCGGGTACGCACCGGTGACGAAACGGTTGTTATCGGCGAGGATGGCAAGGCGATTATTTCAGAAGAGCTCTGTGTCGGCTGCGGAATCTGCATCAAGAAGTGCCCGTTTGAGGCCATAGACATTGTCAGCCTTCCCGAAGAACTCGAGCACCCCACCCACCGGTACGGGAAGAACGGGTTTGCACTCTACGGACTCCCCATTCCGGTACAGGGTAAGGTTACCGGGATCCTTGGCGCAAACGGTATCGGGAAAAGCACTGCGGTAAAAATCCTCTCCGGGCAGCTCCGGCCGAACCTTGGGAATTTTGATTCCGAGGTTGCCTGGGAAGAGATCCTAAAACGTTATGCCGGAACCGAGCTCTTCGATTACCTCCAGACCGTTTCAAAGAAGAGCAGGAAAATCGCGGTCAAGCCGCAGTATATTGATTTTATCCCCAAGGTGTTTACCGGAACGGTCCGCGATCTGCTCATGACCACCGATGAGCGGGGAGTACTTGCAAAGCTTGTCGCCGTGCTCAAACTTGAGGCAATCCTTGACCATGCGATCGGTACGCTGAGCGGGGGAGAACTCCAGCGGGTAGCGATTGCCGCCTGCCTCGCGAGGAACGCCGATCTCTATTTCCTTGATGAGATTACCCCCTTTCTGGACATCTACCAGCGCATTTCGGCAGCCAAACAGATCCGTGAACTGGCAACGGAACGCCCGGTCGTGATTGTCGAACACGATCTCGCCATCCTCGACATGCTGGCCGACACGGTGCACATAGGGTACGGCAAGCCGGCGGTCTTTGGGGTCATAACCCGGCCAAAAGGCGTCCGTGTCGGCATTAACCAGTATCTCGAAGGATATCTTGCAGAGGAGAACGTACGGTTCCGGGAGTCCCAGGTCATTTTCGAGAAACGGGCCCACGAGAAAGGCTCCAAACGTGAGGACCTGGTAGAAATTCCCGCCCTTGTCAAAAAGTACGATACATTCCGGCTCACGATCTCGGGAGGAACGATAAGGGCAGGAGAAGTACTTGGCGTTATCGGGGCAAACGGTATGGGGAAGAGCACCTTTGCCAAGGTGCTTGCCGGTGTGGAGAAACCTGATACCGGCACCATGGACACGACGCTCCGGATCTCGTACAAGCCGCAGTATATCAAACCGGAAACTTCGGATTCTGTCGAGATATATCTTCGTAAATGTACAGGAAAATTTGATACATCCTATTACCAGCACGAGATCCTTGAGCCACTCTCGCTTCAGGCCATTCTCCAGTCACCGGTCGATTCCCTGAGCGGGGGGGAACTCCAGCGGGTGGCAATAGCTGCATGCCTGTCACGGGACGCGGATCTCTATATCCTTGATGAGCCAAGTGCGCACCTCGACGTTGAACAGCGCGTGAAGGCGACCCGTCTCATCAAGCACCATGCAGAGGGAAAAAAAGTGGCAATTCTTGTCATTGATCATGACATATATCTCATTGACATGATCAGCGAACGGATACTCGTCTTTGAAGGAGAACCGGGCGTGGAAGGCACCGCGGCCGGCCCCTTTGCCATGCGGGACGGCATGAACCGGTTTTTAAAGGCGCTGGACGTCACATTCCGTCGGGACCAGACGGGCCGGCCCAGGATCAACAAACCCGACTCCTTCCTTGACCGGGAGCAAAAAAGCCGGGGCGAATATTACTACTACGCCGCAGATGACGAATAATTCCGCTCCCCCCTCATTATTGAAACGGTTTAGGGGGTTCACTTATTCAGGAATCCTTTATCCCAATTAGCGGGACGGCTGCAGGAACGGGAAGAGCCCGGAAAGGAATGCAAGGATCCGGTCAAGTGGCGACATGGCTGCCGGAGGGGGCATTTCGTCTGGTGTCGGCGCCTGTGAAATGTTCACCGGTACCGGGGTCGGAGAAGAAGTGGAGGTCACGGTCTCAATGGTGATGAGGGGCGTTGTTGACAGGTCCATAGTATAATAGCCGACATTATCCAGCGTGGAAAACCAGAGCCGGTTACCTGCATCGGCAAAGACTGTCCTGACGCGGTGTGAGCCGGTTCCGAATCCTTCAAAAGTACCCAGGTGGCGGGCGATCTGGCCGTTCTCCCAGACATAAATGCCATTATCAGTGGCTACGTACAGGGCCCCGTCTGATCCACCGGTCACATCGTCGATGGCATACGGTCCACCGCCAAAATCTCTTTCGGTCAGGAGCGTAGTAAACCCGGTGGTGGAATCGTAGTGTGCCACCTGCGTCGAATTGAAGAAGTACGCGCCCCCGAGCGGGTCACGTCGTACATGGCCGAGCAGGCCGAAAAGATCATGTTCATCTTCTATTTTATCGAAACAGACCGTATCGTCCGATGGTGTCACTTTCCAGAGGCCTTCGCCATCTGTCGCTATCAGGAGTGTATCGGTCGCACTGTCAAGTGCCATACTGTCAGCCTCATAGAAACCCGGTCCGTCATGAGAGAAGGGAGCAAACCATGTCCATGTCCCGTTATGGTACCGGTTCAGACCCGCATTCCCGGTTGCCACCCACATGTCATCATTCCAGCGCTGGAGATACCTGATCCGGAGGCTTTTGAAGAGTTGCTGGTCACCAATTACCTGGAAAACGTGCCCGTTATAGATCTGAACCCCGCTCCCGTACCCGATCCAGAGATTACCGGAGCTGTCGTACTCAAGAGCTGTAACATAGTTATTCATCAGGCCTTCGGAAACATTGTTCAGGTTTATATGCTGCGTACTCCAGATTCCATTATAGGTCGAAAGACCTAACGGCGTGGCCATAAGGACTTCCCCCTGCAGGCCGTTAATCATATCGTTTACCTGGGCGGAAGGGATGGAATCGGATGCCGGACGAAAAAGATGAATCGATCCCTGGTACTGCTGGCCGGAATAAGATATGGCGGTTTCCGTCACATTTTCTGCACACGCCGCAACCGGCATAAGGCAGACAAAAAGCAGGAGACAAAAAAACAATTCAGATTTCGTGTGCAGCGCCATCCGCGCTCCTGACAGTAACTTTGCCACCATCCACCGGATAGAATGCCACGGTCCTGCCGGCTTTTCCCCCGACGTCTTCCGCAGCAATCCGGATCTGGTTCTCTGCGAGAATGGCCCGAACTTTTTCTGCATTTCGCTCCCCGATGTTGAGATTGTTGCCAAAATATTCAAACATGCATGCCCCACCGGCCATTTTTACCACGAGCGATGACCTGTGGCAACCCATATCAGATAGTTTATTGAGCAGGAGAGGGACTGCGGTATCGGCATATTTGCCCGGCCGATCCGTGCGCCCGGAGCTTTCGGGCAGCATGATATGCACCATCGCCCCGATGTGGCGATCTTTACCATAGATGGTCAGTCCGATGCAGGAACCAAGGCCAATCGCCATCATGGGTTCGGAACCTATATGGTATTCACCAATGCCAATCATGACCGGCATTTTATTCTGTGAGAGGGGTTCAGACATTCCGGTTCCGGTAATTTCAGCTGGATTTCATCAGGTTTTCCAGACGTTCAACAAAGGTTTTGAGCGTGCTTGTCTCCGGCATCATAATAATGTCACTGTCAATCTTGTGTTCCTCGCAGACCAGTTCTGTGGAGAACAACAGAACTTCGTCTATTTCCTCCTGCATCTGCGCAATAAGTGACTGCATGGCGGCATGCGCCATATCGATGGTAAGCGCCGGGGGTGAGGGAAGCATGACGAAACCGAGGAGTTCTGCAGTGGCATCGAGAAATGCCGAAGCCATAATATTACCGACCTCTAAAAGAGCGCTTTCATCCATTTCGTTGAGCGGGCGGTCCGGGTCTGTCAGCCCCAGCATCGTATTGGTCATTTGTACTGCAGATTTCCGGGAGATATAGATGATAATGTACCCTCCGTGGGGAATCTCGCCCTGCAACTCGAAGACCACAAGCGCTGCCGATTCCTCCCCGATATAACTTGCGAGCTGGGCGATATCTATGGTCTTGATCCTGGGTACACTCATCTCGACCGTGCTTGAGAGCAGCTGTGACAGGGTGGTTGCAGCGTGAGCCGCACCGATGTTTCCCAGTTCCTGCATCGCATCCATCTGAACTGATGATAATTTCATGGTTTATTCATTCCTGCATCGTATTTACATCAAGAACCGGCACCACATCCCCATCACCGAGGATAGTAACCCCGCTTATCCCTTTCGTGGTTCCGATAAAAGTGCTCAACGGTTTTACAACTACTTCCTGCTGGCCTTCGACAGCATCGACAGGAATACAGCATTTCCGTTTATGGTACTGGACTACAATAAGAATCTCACACCGGTCCGAGCTCCCGACCATATCGTTAAGCCAGAGGATCTGGAGCACTTCATCCCTGATCATGGTCACTTCGCCGTTCCCGATACGGTGCATGCCATCCTTCTTGAAGTTTGCCACTTCAACGATACTGCTGATCGGGATTGCGAGGCGCTTATTGTGGATCCGGACAATCATCACATCGACGATTGCCATGGTAGGGGGAAGAAGAAGCTCAAATACACTTCCTTTACCGGGTGTCGTCTCTACTTTTATGGTACCTTTGAGCGATTCGATCGAACGCTTCACCACGTCGAGCCCTACCCCCCTCCCCGATATGTCCGTGATGGTATCCGCGGTGGAAAAGCCCGGCTGGAAAAGCAGGTCGATGGCCTGATCCGTGGTGAGCGTTGCAGCAACCTCTGCGGTGATCAGCCCTTTATCCACTGCTTTTTTCTTGACCTTGTCAACATTGATACCGGCACCATCATCAGTAAGTTTGATGATGACATTATCACGGTCCCGGTGTGCGGTGAGTTTTACGAGGCCTTTCTCGGGTTTCCCGGCTTTTTTTCGGATGTCGGGTGATTCGATACCATGATTCACGGCGTTTCTGATCAGGTGGAGCAGCGGATCATTGAGGCCGTCCATCACGCTCCGGTCAAGTTCTGTCTCCCCGCCTTCCATGATAAACTCGACTTCCTTATGGTCGTACTGGGCGACATCGCGGACAACCCGGGGAAGGCGGTTAAAAATATGGGAGAGCGGGATCATTCGGATGGTCATCATCAGATTCTGGAGCTCGGAGACCGACCGCTCCACCATGCTGATTGCCTCGTCCATCTCTTTTATCCTGTGCTCTTCCGCGATCTGCTTGAGCCGGCCCCGGTTAATTACCAGATCCTCGACGAGGTTCATAATATGATCGAGCTGGACAATATCCACCCGTAGGTTTTTTATCTCCCGGTTTTTATCCGGTGCCGCCGACTGCTTCCTGTCAGGTTCTGTTACCTTTTTTGCCAGACCGAGTTCTGTCGACAGGGGGGCAGCCGGTGGTTCCAGAGGCCGTACCTCTACGGATGCGATCTCGGTGCCCAGAGCGGCGGTCCTCAGTGCCTCTTCACCGGCATCGCTGGCAATCGTGAGATGTACCGTTCCGTCAAACTTCCCTTCATCAATCGCCTCCTTTGACGGCTGCAGCGACCGGATTGTGCCCAGCTCTTCCAGGTTCTGGATTGCTATGAGTGCCCGGACATCTTTCATCATGCAATCAGGGTCGACCACTATGGTCATTGCAAATTCCTGCCCGTTATCTGATGCGGGAGATTCTGCGCACGGGATCCCCTCCGGGACATTTATCTCTGTCTCCTGTCGCGCAGGATGCCCGGTTTTCTCCCCCCCGTTGGACCCCTGCTGAAGCCAGGTACGTAATGCCTGTACCTGCGTGTCGGGATTCTTAGAAGAGGAGTCACCGCCGGATTCGATGTCGTCCAGCATTTCTTCGATAAGATCGGTGCAGGCAAGAAGGATGTTTCCCAGTTCCTCAGACATCTCCGCACTGCCGTTCCGTATCAGCTGCAAAACGTCTTCCATCGTGTGGCAGAGACGTTCCATGTCCGCAAAACCCATGGATGCGGATGCACCTTTGAGCGTATGGATCGACCGGAAGATCTCGTCAATGGCGTCCTGATCGGTACCTTTTTCCAGAACCAGGAGGTTATTGACAAGATTTTCGTGATTTTCACGGGATTCGGCCACAAACAGCGACCGGTACTGCTCAAACTCAGACATGGGAAACCTCTGCCATCTTCATCACAATCCGCTCCACCTCATCCGGGATCTTTGCTAGCGGGAGCACCTTATCCACAGCGTTTTTCTGGATGGCAGATCGCGCCATGCCATAGACAAGGCAGTCCTTTTGATCACAGATAATACTCGTTCCACCGGCTTGTCTGATGGCTGCCGCCCCGGCCCCGGCATCGTTTCCCATCCCGCTCAAAATGATGGCAACGGTATTTTCCCCAAAGACCTGTGCCGCGGACTCAAAGGTCTTGTCCACAGCAGGCCGTACGCCGTGAACCGGCGGTGCATTGGAATGGATGATCCTTCCCGTCCGTTTCCTATCCGCAGTCAGCGCTGCACCTATCATGGTATGGACGCCGGCCTTGGAAATAAATACCGTACCTGTTTTGAGCATGTCCCCGTTCTCTGTTTCCTTCACCGGCATATGGGCTATGCGGTTGAAACGGGCTGCCAGCGGCGCGGTAAAACCAACCGGCATATGCTGGGTAATGATCACACAGGCCGGGAGATCTGCACGCAGTTTTGAGAGGAGTGCATCGAGCATCGGCGGTCCACCGGCGGATGACCCAATCAGGACCACCCGTTCAGCGCTCCCGTCTTTTTGCGAGAGAACGGGAATCTTTTCGTGGAGCTGGTGAGAGGTGGTGATGAGATGGCGTATCGTTGCTACAAGTTCATCCGCAATAAGCCGGAGCTGCGGGATATCCTTTGGCTTGAGCATGAAATCATCAGCGCCCAGACGGATTGCCTCGGTGGTCATCTCTGCACCTTCCGAGGTAAGCGAACTCAGCATGATGGTTTTTGGGCGCCACGCGGCGTTCTTAAGTTCACGCAGCACTTCAAGGCCATTCATCCGGGGCATCTCGATATCCAGCGTGATCAGGTCGGGCTTAAGGGTGCTGATCTTTTCCAGTGCTTCAATTCCGTTTGAAGCAGTTCCCACTATCTCAAGGGAGGGATCCTTTTGCAGCATGTCCCGGATGACCGTCCGCATAAAAACGGAGTCATCGACAATGAGAACTTTTGCCATGGCATCTAGGACGCGAGCACGTTCTTGACTTCTTCGAGAACCTTTGGTGCTTGGAATGGCTTGACGATATACCCTTTGGCCCCGGTTTTTATAGCCAGCTTGACCATCTGTTCCTGCCCGACGGCGGTGCACATGATCACACGGGCGGCAGGATCGATCTGCTTGATTGCTTTTAAGGCTTCAATCCCGTTCACCTTGGGCATGACCACATCCATTGTGACGAGATCAGGTTTCAGTTCCTTGTACTTTGCTATCGCTTCTTCACCGTTTGCAGCCTCTCCCGCAATGGCATGGCCTCCGGAAAAGAGTATATTTTTTAGAAGGGTTCTCATGAAGAGAGTATCATCCACGATCAGAATATTTCCCATGGAATATCAGAGAGAGTATTGGTATATCATGCTATAAATCAATAGTGGGAAAAAGCGGTAATGTTAGTTTGTTTGGGTTTTTGTGGCGTCGGAAATATAGCGCACTCCTTTGGTGGTCAGCTGAATTTCACGCCGCATCGTGATCACTTCCGCGATCCCGAGTTTTATGATCCGGTCATAGATTTCGTCAAGCTGCTTGTGGGGGATATTAAGCATATTTTCAATGGCGTGGGAATCCATCCCGGAATACACGAGCATTGCAACCTGCTGGCCAACGGCGTCCAGTTCGTTGCCTTTCATATCCATCCCCTTTGTGGCATCTTTAAGGAAATTTGCAAGTACCTGGAGCGTAGAAAGGGGGCAGAGTACGAGGCTTGATACAACTTCTCCGGACTCAACATGATCAATCCGGACGACATCAGTCGGTTTGCCCTGAACATCCCTTTTTGTCAGTTCGATTGCCGCAACATCCGAAAGAGGTACACAGATCTGTTTTGTTGCGCTTACAAACCAGATTCCGGTCTTTACTACTGCAATACTGCCTTTCTCCCATTGCGCATTCTTGGCCAGTACCCCGCCGCGGATCGCCGGCGACATAAAATACGCCATAAGACGGTAAGCATTACAGCTGGCAAGGATAAGCCGTTTTAATACGACGAGGACTTTTTCGATACTGGCGATCCGTATAACGGTATCAGGGTTTCCTTTGACCGTAATGATGAGGATGTTCTTTTTCTCCTCCAGATCAAAGATGGATTTGAAGAGGATTTCCTTATCAACCGGTGCGGGAAACGAGATCCGGTCTTCGCCGACTTGGGCTTTTATAACGCTCCATTTGCCGGCATGTTCGATTTTCAAGGGGATTTCTTTCATGGGAAACTCGCGAGGGGGGTTATCTTAGCTGCAGGGATTTTTCAGATATCGTGATTAGGTACTGCAAATGTTTATTTTATTCCCTGCGATGTAGGGATTTTCTTCGTTGCACCTTTGCTTGCGGTATTGAGCTGCCCGGACATCTCTGAAAGTTCTTTTTCGATATCTGCCGCCGGCGCTTTGAAATCCTTTAAGTCACGGAGCAGGCTGAGATCCCTCTCCTTTTTCACATGTTTTATATCGGAAGCAAGGGAGCTGAGCATATCCTCATCAGAGCCAGAGGCGGTACCTGCTGCAAATGCAGAGATTTCTGAATGATCCTCTTCGAGCTTGACGGTAAGAAGAGATCCCTGGCTGGACCACTTGGCGGTGTCTGACAATATATCTGACGGACTACCCTGGGCGCTGCTTTCCGGTCCACCGGCACGTGTTGCGGGCGCTGTAATAAGACCACCGGGTCCCGGAGCTGAATCCTCTGCCGAAAGGTCGGGAACCGGGGGGGCCGGTTCCAGCATCCCGCTTTCATCCCCCAGGTCGATATCGTCCAGATTTATACTATCCAGGTCTTCCAGTGTTCCATCGGCTGCATCTACACCGTCAAAACCACTAAGCTCATCAGATCCGTCATCTGCATTCGCTTTGAGGATCGCCTCGGCGTCAGCGGCAGTATCATCCGGCAGGTCGGGCATTTCCAGATCCATCATGGAAAGGCTGGAATCTGCTCCTTCGGGTCCAAGACCAGGTTGTGAATTTTCTGCTGGTTCCGGTTCATCCAGATCATCAAGCAACCCGGCTTCGAGTTCATCGCCGGAGAGTGCCAGAAACGGGTCGATCTCTGACCCGCTCTCTGTGTTCATTACTCCGGCGCCACCCTGCTTCGATCCAAACACTGTCGGCGCTTCTGTGACGGTTTCGGGCGCAGATCCCCGGTGGATTTTTTCTGTTATCGTATGTTCCAGCAGTTTGTTGATCTCCTCGGGTTTTTTGGCAGTTTTTTTGCGCCCTGCGAGGATCTTCCCGAATGATTTGGTGGATGATGCCAGTAACGAGAGGTGGTGGCGAATCCCGCCTGTTTTCTCCGCCGGTTTTGCAGGGGCGTTCTTCCCGGCCTTTTTCCCCCCGTCATCTTTTTGGGGAGATATTTTCTTACCGGAGAGATTTACAGAATCGGACCGTTTGGAGGATGATTGCTGTCGTATTTTTTTAAAGGACTGTATTGACAGGGCATTTTTAATCTCTGCGACCGTGATCGAACCGAGAAGTATCAGCAGGAGAAAGCCCACCGCCATGATCAGGGGAATCAGGTAGATAAGTGGAATATCTACAAAGATCAGGACAGAACCGGTTCCCACGATCACGGCAAAGAGAACCAGCCTATGGGTAGTTTCCTTCATGTTACACACCAGTCCCGGATACCCCGCCCCCCATATTCGTCAGCGCCTGCGCACTGAAGAAGAGACCAACCACCATTGGTGCCACCAGAAGAACAAATCCGGTCAGTGTGCAGAATATTGCCGCGTAGAAATAATACATGTATCGATCCCCCCCTCCCACGATTCGCGCTGCGATAATATTGGCTACAGTGAGAATGGTGAGCGTGATGATGACATAGGTTTGCATCGCAGCTGCCGGGAAGTTGGTAAAGAGGTTCATGCCACCGCCAAATATGCCCCCCATGGAAATCCCGGCGCTCTGGCCGCCCGATGCTGATGACATATTCTGCATCTGGTTCATCATGCTCGCCACCGATCCGGTGAGCACCAGAAGGATCTGGTACAGCGCGACAAAAATGCCAATCATGGCGATATGCATTGGTACCAGAAGTACGATAAAGCCTTTTGCAAGCATATCCTTCTTCTCCCGGAGCAGGGTCTGTTCGAGCATCGAAGAGCCCACGACAGTGCCGATAGGTTCCGGCGGTCCCCCGAGCGCAACGGTATCCCGGTAAATGTTAAGGTATTTATAAATAAGGTTACTCCCGGACTCCCCGATAAACTTGTCCCAGCACTGTTTCTCATCGAGTCCCAGGTTGAGCTTTGAATACACGGAATTTACCAGAGGTTCGAGAGCCGTGAGCGATTTCCGGTCGACGCTCCCCAGCGCATACACGGCAGTTGTTCCCTGTCCGCCCATCACCGCACCGAAGCTCCTTATAAACACGGAAAAGTCATTGTCCCGCAGGGTAATGTTGTGGTCGTCAATAAAACCGATGATGCCGAGCGGGGCCATCAGGATACCTACGAGTATAAAGATCAGGCTTGCCGAGATCCCGAGAAGCACAAGGATAACGATGATGGCAAGCGCGAGCGGGACGATGATCCTCTCCATGGCGTGAATCGTCTCCTGCTCCTTTGATGTGCGTTCAGTGAGCCCGTGGCTTTTGGGATCGTCAGGGACTGACGTATACATAAGGGTGATACCAAACACACAGATGGCAAGGATGATCGCATACGACATGTCAAAGGTCGACTGGAGATCCCCCGGGGAATAGATCACGACCGATATCATGATGATAATGGCAATAACCGTCCCTGAAAGGAGCATGGCGACATAGGCATCCCCCCATTTCTGCAGCATGGACATTCCCTGCTCCAGTTGGTTCCGGTAGACACTGCGGACCGTCGAGAGTTCATTGCTCAGGAAATCTTCATCCGGGACACCGGACTCGATGGAGTTTGCATACCTGTTCAGCATGCTCTTGAGAATCTCGTTCTGCGTCCGTTCGGCAACTATGGAGAGGCTTTCGGCGTAACTGAAATTCCATTTTTTTACGAACGTGTCCACTTTTCCGATATATTTTGACGAGATATACTCATGGCGGTTCGCCGCAAAGGAAAAAATTTCGGGCCGGGTCGCATTGGCAATGGCAAGCGATGCCATATACGTGGTCATGAAAAGAAGATCCGCCCCCATCTTCTTTTTTTCCGTGATACCGGCAAGTATCTCTTTAAGCCTTCCGATTTGCGAGGCAAACGGCAGCGATTTGGCCGGGGGGGTTTTCCGGGGTTCAGGCAGAACAGTCTCTTCAGGCATATTATGAACCGATGGTAAGGAGACCCTGTTTCTTGATCTTGGTAATCATATGGAAGAGATCCCAGAATTTCACGTACCCGGCCTTATGCAGGCGTTCGAGGATCTTTGCGCGTTTCTCCACTTCAAGGTAGATCTCCGACTTCCTGCTGTCCGGGATCCCGAGCATGGTCGCGATCTTGTTCTCAAGAAGAAACGAACTGCCTTTCCCGGACCACACGAAGGTATCAGTAACCGGTTCCCAGGTAAACATCTGGACAAATGTGAATCCCCCGGTCTCAGCATTGTACCCCACCAGTTCATTGCAGCTGATCATCCGGCGCACGGTCTGCCCGTCAGGTCGTTTGACCGCACTCTGGATAATGACCAAGTTGAGGTTGTCAACGTAGGTCTTCGGGATATTGATAGGATCCCCGCAGAGACGCTGGATAAGCTTCTCCACTGAAGCCGCATGGAAGGTGCTCATCACCGGGTGACCGGTCTGCATCGCACCAAACGCGACGCTTCCCTCAACGCCGCGGATCTCACCGACAAGGATCTGGTTGGGACGCTGACGCAAGGCAGCCTTGAGGAGATCGAACATGGTGACCCCGCCACCACCCGTGCCGTCCCCTTCCCCTTTGCCTTTTGCCAGGGCCACTTCGCGTATCCAGTTCCGGTGCGGCACGGTAAGCTCGGGGGTATCCTCGATAGTGATGATCTTATTCTCAGGGGGGATGAAGGTGGTGATGGCATTTAAAAGCGTGGTCTTGCCGCTTGCTGTTTCACCGCTCACAAACAGGGACATGCCGTATTCGATACAGATCCAAAGGTATGCGGCGGCGAGGTAATCGATACCGTTGCTCTCGACGATGTTGAGAACGGAGAGCGGGACTTCGTTGACTTTCCGGATGGAGAAGTTGCTGCCATGCTTGCTGATCTCGGTGCCGTAGACGATGTTGATACGGGAACCATCCGGAAGGGTGGCATCGACTATAGGGTTGCGGTAGGTGATCGGCCGTTTTATCCGTTCCGCGACTTTTATCACGAACTCGTCAAGTTCGCTTGATACCTTGAACTCGATCACGGATTTCAACCCCTTGAAGACCTTGTGCTCGATGAAGATCGGCCCTACACCGTCACATGAGATATCTTCGATATAAGGGTCGGAAAGGAACGGCTTGAGGACCCCCATATCGATTTTATCCCGGATAAGGAGATACTCGATAGCCTGGTACTCAACATGGGAAAGGATGATCTTACCGGCCGGGGTGATAGGAATATTCCTGCTCTTCTTACCGGACTTCATCTTATCCTGAGCGGTGAAATCCGTGTTGAGGAAGTTGACCAGTCTGGATGCCGCCCCCTGTTGTTTTTCCGTCCTTGTCAGGCTTGCGATATTCACGCCGACAGGTTTGATCACCGCAACGGAGGCCAGCATCTTTTTTATGACATCTGCCCGTTCCTTGTCGGTGGTTGGATCTGTGTCAAGGCCGTCGATGAGATCGATGAGTTTGGTCTCGATCACCGGCAGGAGCTCGCTGACGCTGTGCAGGAATGAGGGTTCGATGGGGATGTAGAAGTTCCTGACATCATCCGGGTCAGGCAGGATGTGGACAAAGGTAGTGTCGTTGACCGGGTAGATGATGTTGGGATTCTTCATGGACCGGACATCCTTGGTTAATTCCGATAAAAAAAGCGGGATGCCATACGTATTTACCGGGAACGTGTGGAGGTATTCGAGAAGATGCGGGCTGTTCTGGACATACTCCTTTGCATTTGCCGGGAGCATCTTGAACAATGCGTCCGATTCGAGATCTGCGTACAGATCGAGATCTGCATCGACCGGTTCGGGTTTGAACGGAAGGTTTACTGCGACCGAGAGGGAGCCCATGTCAGATCCTCGCAAAACTCATCGGGATTACTTTCATGCCATAGCCCGGATGAACCTCAAAGCTGACAAGGTTTCCGGTGGTCTTTCGCGCACCACGGACTTTGACAACTTCCATGACCATGACATATTTGTCGCCGACAAGAGCTTTTTTCATATTGAGGTGTGCATCACAGATGGAACGAATCCGTACAAGGGTATCTTCCTCAAAGGCGTAGGTATGGAGCGTGACAAGGATGGTCTTGCCGTGATCCACGAGCGACTTGCAGTTAGTAAAGAAGGTAAGGATGGTATCTGTCTGGGCATATTCAGTAAAAAGTGTCAGTGAGTCGACTATCGCAACCTGCGACTTGCTGTTCCTGATATGGGTAATCAACCGGGCCAGGATGCCTTCCATCTCCTCTTTTTTCCATTCAAAACCGACAACGTGAAGCGGGAAGACCTTGAGATATCCCCATGCATAATATTCGGAGATATCAAGGCTCATCGATTCCATCTGCTTGATAAAGCTCTTGCTGGTGTTTTCCGTAGTAAACAGATCGACGGACATTCCCTGTTTCAGTGCGCCCCAGACAATCTGCTGGGTGAGAACACTTTTGCCGGTATCGTTCTCGCCCTCGATAAGGGTGAGGGACCCTACCGGAAGGCCATCGGCAATCTTCTTGTCCAGTTCGCTGTTACCGGTCGAGATGATCTGCCGGTCCTCGCCCCCCATCAGGTCGGAAATATTAGCTGCCATGTTCCCGTACCGCCTCAGAGGAATTCCGATGCATAAACGCCGTTTCCTGTGGTGATCTGGAACCAGGACGGAGGCGTACCTGTCGATGTCGTGACCTGCAGGATATAGGATTCCCCGGGATCGAGCTCGTGGGAGTGGATAACCTCATTGCCATAAAAACTGATCGTCCATGTTCCGTAAACTCCACTACTATTGCTATAGGTATATAGCTGATAGTTCTTGGAACTATTGTCATAGGCAATGATATCCATATGCGTGAAGTCCGAGATGATCTCTGTTCCTGTGTTTTTTATCGTGCAGTTGAAACCTGACAGGCTGGGGGTCGCATCGGTAATGGTAAAATCGGTCCGTAATTGTATCTGCTCCTGCAGGGTGACGGATTTCTGGGCGGTTGTGACGATTTGGGCGGTGGATATGGTACTCCCGACCAGCAGGTATGCGACGATCACCAGAAGAAGCACCCCTATTGCGGCCCCGATAAGATCTGCGACTGCCATACCGGGTCACCCTAAGTGGAGGTCACACTTGCCGTGAACTGGTCCGATCTCCAGATCCCGTCGGGCAGGGTAAACTGGAAGTAATTCGGGCCGCCCGCCGTATTTAATAGTGAGGGCAATGCGTCAATCTCCAGGGTTTCACCGGGATCCCAGTAATTATTGCCGTTCAGATCACTCAGCGTATACGTCCATTGCCCGGGGTTCAGAGAACCAGAGGGGGATAAACTCAACCGGTTAAAATTCGTTGCATCACCACAGATGACATCAGATCGTTGGATATCAGAAACCGGTATCTGCACACTCCCGGTATTTTTCATCCAGATCTGGGCATCCCCGCTGTTGTTTACCACGGCCAGGACAACCTTAAAATCAGTCCGGATCTGCTGGTCCGACGCATGACCGGCGGAAGAAAACGTCCCGGCCATCTGGTAGACAACCGGGAATATAGCACTGATGAGTACACCGGCCGCTATCACTGCCGTAATCAGGAATATGGCGGTCGTGAAGGTATCTGCAGACATCGGTTATATCCTGTCCGGCAGGTTCATCCATTCTTCGTCTTTTCTCACATTCCGTGAAGGTTCCTGTTCTTTGACCGGTACTATCGCTGCCTCCGGTCTTTCTTTTGCCGGCAGTACCTGCTGGCGCTGTTCCATCATGACCTCAATCATGTCCCGGTCGAGTGAGGAATCATTGGGCGAGAGGATCCGGTTGAGTGCATACAGTTCGGATACAAATTCGTCCGGCCCGACCTCGTGCTCGTCTCCAAGGTTTGCCGGCATCAGCCGGGAGATCTCCTTGATCTCATCACAGGATTCCCGCGAAATATATCCCATGATCCGGTACGATTCGAGAATGATATCAAGCCGGTCATGCCCGAATTTACGAATGGCCCCGTTCGTCCACTTGAACAGTTTGTATACTTTCTGGAGCCGGAGTTTTTCATTGGCGAGCGCGTTCTGGCCGGCCTTATGGCCGTTTGCGGGGATCTGGGCCTTTAAGAGCGAGAGCATCTGCTCGTCCGTAATCCGTTTCTCATCAGAAATTGCAGGGGGCGGCATCTCCGGTTTTACTTTCGGCTCCGGTTTTTTGCTTTCTTTCTCAAGTTCGGCCTTTGCGGCGGCATCAGCGGCATCAAGTGTTGATTCACGTGCATCCAGAGCCGCTTCCTTTGCCTCCAGTGCGGCTTTTTTTGCATCGTGGGTGGAATCAGCAATCCCGCCGGCATCAGCGGTCCCTCCGGATGCTGCCAGGGTAAACGGGTTCTCCAGTTCGTTCATCCGTTCCCTGATGTCCATTAACAGGCGCTTGATGGAGGTTTTTATGAGGTCTACTTCCCGTTCGAGGTTCTGGAGCTTGACCTCGGGATCATCCTCAGAAGCCGCGGTGATGATGTGTTCGACCTGAGCCTGATTTACCGCCATAACATTCAATTATTATCCCGTTTTTCGTTAATATACTTTCCCCCGGGGACCCGGGGATTGGCAGGGATTTTTTCCTGTTTTGGAGTCCAGGAACCGGTTTTTTGCAAAAGTACAGGAAGTTACAGGGCGATGTACTGTGGTGATTCTGGCGCACCCGGAAATACCGGTACCGGTTACCCGCCATCCTGGTCCTCAAAAGAGGACCTTTCGAAAGATTACCGGGATATCGTAGAACTCACCTTAATCGTGGACGTATTTACAAAATTGCATTTTGGTACTATCCAGGCACGGGAATGCCATGTCGGTTGTGCCAGCGGAACGTTATACCCGTCCCGTGGTATCTCCGTGATACCGGTGATCTCAGGGCGGGCACATTCAATAAAAGGGATTAGTAGAGTGGCTGGACTGCGGTCAGGCCACCGGGGATCGTCCTCTGGATGGGGAGAACCGCTCCAACCGATGGCTGGAAATTAATCGAGAACTGCGTATTGGGAGTTGCCGATGACGGCAGTCCCACCATAAGAACCATCTGGGCGTCGTTGTCGAGCATGGCGCCCGTCGTTACGTTATTGATTTTCTGTCCTATGCACCAATAATTGCTGTGTGTGGTGAGGGTAGGACAGGTTCCGCTATCTGTCCCTATGCCCCCATAGCTCAGGTTTGCATCGTGGCCTCCGTTATTGTCAGTATATGATACCACCATCGCAGACAGATCGATGGGAGTGCCGCCTGCGGTGAGTGCAACGGTCACGTTGACATAGCTGATGGCGGTCGGGGCAATACCTGAATTTGCAATCCCATAGGTATTCCCGACCACCTGCATGCTTGAACTTGCCTGGCTGACGCCCGTATGGACGGTTGACTGTGCAGTCTGTGACGTGAAGAACCCGGCGCCAAGTACCACGTACGAGAACGATGCAGCAACAACAACAAATGCAATCAGTACAATCGCAGCCTCAAGGCCGGTAAAACCGTTTTCGCAGGTTGGAAGCAGATCCATCTGTTTCAACTCCTGTGCGTCAGATGCTTGTGAGGATGTGCCTCCTTTTAAAAGGACGCAATCTTATATAAAAATTTGCACAATCACATCCTCTTCACTCAGGCTGGCTAAAATGCTGTCCCGGGATTACCGCCTCCAAATCCAGTATGTCTCCTGTGAAGGAGGTTGTTATCCGGAAGTGCCCGTATAACTCCAAGCAAAGTACATATTCCTGAATTTAAGAGGGGCACATTAAAAAAAAAAAGATTTAGTAGAGTGGCTGAACCGCGGTCAGGCCACCGGGGATCGTCCTCTGGATGGGGAGGACTGCTCCGACTGACGGCTGGAAATTAATCGAGAACTGCGTATTGGGAGTTGCTGATGCCGGCAGTCCCACCATAAGAATCATCTGAGCATTGTTGTCGAGCATTCCGCCCGTCGTTATGTTATTGATTTTCTGTCCAATGCACCACGTACCGGATCCGGAGCCAACGCCAGGACAGGTTACTCCTGCATCTGTCCCTATGCCCTCATAGGTCATATTTGGCAGGTGACCTCCGTTGTTGTCCGTGTAGGAGACTACCATCGAAGACAGGTCGATGGGGGTGCCACCGGCAGTGAGTGCGACGGTCACGTTGACATAGCTAATGCCGGTTGGGGAAGTACCTGAATTTGCAACCCCGTAGGTATTCCCGACCTCCTGCAGACTTGAACTGGCCTGGCTGACGCCCGTATGGACAGTTGACTGTGCAGTCTGTGACGTGAAGAACCCGGCGCCAAGCACTACGTACGAGAATACGGCAGCCACGACGACGAATGCGATGAGTACAATCGCAGCCTCAAGGCCGGTGAATGCATTTTCTGAGTAAAGATTTCTCATTTTTTTCACCCTCCTTTAGTATACCTCATACCATGTACCTGACGTCATCCCTGCAGGCACTGTCCTCGCAATCGGGAGCGCTGCACCGATCGGTGGATTCACCTGGACGATAAACTGGGTATTGACACCCAGATCCGTTGCCCCGAACCCCGGTGAAACCGATACAAGAACCATCTCGCGGGGATTGAGCAGCCCGGCATGGGTGGTCTGGCCCGGATCTATCGGGGTATTCTGCTGGACCCACGAGTAAGTGACGCTCGAATTTGTGAAGGTCTCTACTTTTGTAGGCGTGGAAACCGTATACGTTACTTTACTCATGTCCACCGCATTACCGCCAGCAGCCAGCTGGAGGTAGAAGGTAATATTGCCAATTCCGCCATCACCATTACTATCGGCCTGGACACTAACCGGCCCGGATGGTTCCACTGCCGATGTTGCCTGGTTGACACCCGTGTGGACAGTCTGCTGTGCCTTCTGCGTCGTGAAGAACCCGGCGCCGAGCACCACATACGAGAACACCGCCGCAACGACAACGAATGCGATGAGCACAATCGCTGCCTCGAGACCGGTGAACCCTTCATCATTATGTTTACACGAACTCATGAATTCACCTTCTGTGAATTTAGTAGACACTAGTCGATACCAGCGTCTCTACTGTGTTAAAAGGTATTTATTGTATAAATAGTTTTATTAGAAATCTGAATCCCTTCAAGCAATTTTTTTGCAATTATTTTTAAAATTTGATGCGCGTACGGAAGAATAAGGCCAGGATTTATATTAATACTCCAAGCCCCGGGTTCTCCTCTGCCATCCGGACGAGGAGATCCTGACGTAACCCCTTTTTATTTATGAAGGTTCCAATAAGGACTACAGCAGTCATGGATAAAAAAGCTATCACCTATATCATTGCGGCATTCTTCATGGTCCTTGTCATCGCATTTGTCATCAAACCGATAGCCACCGGCCAGCCAGTCAATACCGGCCTTTCCTTTACGACACCCACGCCTTCCATAACGGTAACCCCCCGCGTGGTATTCGCGAATATTACCACCATCCCCACGAAAATCACCACACTTCCAACCCCGACCACCCTTACCCCGGTGCCAACATGGAACGGGAAGACCCAGACGGTAGGCTTTGTCAATCCGGGTACTTACCAGATCTCCACCAACCAGTCCCTGCCTCAGGGAACACAGATCAATGCAACCCAGCCCGACGTCAACCGGACTGTATACGCAACCATATCAGGACAATACAGCGGTACCACCCAGATCATAAACATCCCGTTTCCTTACTGGGAATTATCCTACACCATCGACCCCATGATCGGCCCCGAATCCGGACCTTCGATAGTATCCATGGCAATAACCCCGACCCTGGGAAGTAGTTATTCGCACAGCGGGATCCAGGGATCGTATTCCGCCGTGACCCCGCAATTCTCGATCCAGGTCATGGATGCATCCGACCCCAACCGTATCGTACGAACCATTTCACCTCCCGGAGGGATCAACCCCGATCTCTGGGAAGGCATTACACAGGCGACACCGGTGGCAACCTCGACAACCCCGAAGAAGTACGGGGAGATTGCCCCCACACCGACATCCCCCACAACCGATCCCCGGCCGTGGCTGGAGAAATTTTTCGAAGGCCAGCGGGGTTATTATTTCATCATCAATTCCCAGTATATCAATTCCTACACGATTAAGATCCTCATCCCTTCACGGTATATCGGACAGTACTGATTTGCAGGAATCGATGGAACCGACCGGGGCTGTTCATGTAAAACCGCGTCCCGGTTCATTCACCAGGGTTTGAGCATAACTATCAAAAGCATAAGGCTGTCCCGTACTGCACAGATACGGTAAATCCCTAAAAAACACCCACAACGTAATGCAGTACCAGGAAATCCAGCAAAAAGGATTCTAGTTACAATCCGGCGCTATCAATCAAGCTTTCTCTTTCCCATGGACTCGATGTACATGATCTCCTTTCCTACCTCAAGCTGGCCCTTCTTATCTGCGGGAATGGCGATCTCGAAGTTGGAATAATCCTTCATGTCCATGAGCTGTGCCATATCGCCGGCTATGGAGATAACCTGCCCGCTCTTGCGTTCTACTACGGGAACATATGCCTTTGCGGATACAGGCTGGACGATCGAACGTTTGACACCGTCAAAGATACCGACCGCATCAATCCGTGCCTTTGCAGCCCCGTGTTTCCCGGGCTTGGATGTGGCAAGGCCGACCACTTTGCACGGCTCATCCTCCACAACAATATAGCGTCCTTCTTTTATCTTTCCGATTTCGGTCTGTTCCTTCATTGTACTTCACAACCTAAAACGTATCCATATCTTAAACGCAGAAGTAATTTATCTTTATTGCCGTACATAAATACAACGTTGACCGTATCCAGAGGTTTTTACCGCTATGGACTTCCTTTCTGCCTGCGATGAGATGGCCGCGCTCGTCCGCGAACGTATCCGTCCGCTGGTTGGTTCACCGGATGGAGGGCAGGTTATCCGGATGGGTGCCGACCACACGCCGACCGAGAGGATTGATCAGGTCGCGGAAGACTGCGTGATCGGGTATGTCCGCAAGCACGATCTTTGTTCCCTCCTGATCAGCGAGGAAGCCGGCAAGGTGCCGGTTGATGGCGGAAAAGGAACGATTTTTCTTGACCCGGTTGACGGTACCTATAATGCAGTTGCCGGCATCCCGTTCTATGCCCTCTCCCTTGCATGGGCAACCGGCGGGGTCGTGCACCAGGCTTTCGTCCAGGACCTGTCTTCAGGAGAAACGTTTACCGCAATCCGGGGTAAATCTGCGTACTGCAACAGGAAACCGATCTGCGTCTCATCAACCTCGCGGCTGGATGCTTGCGCCATGAGCGTATATGGCCGGAAATTTGATCCTACCCGGATGATGCAGCTCGGCCACAAGATCCGGAGGTGGCGGCTTCTTGGTGCATCCGCGCTTGAGCTTTGTTATGTCGGCGCCGGGAGGATCGATGGTTTCGTCGACCTGCGGGGAACCCTCAGGGTGACCGATGCCGCAGCGGGGATGCTTATCTGTACTGAAGCCGGCGGAATGGTCTCTGATTTAAACGGCGACCCCCTTGAGTTTCCGGATGAAGTGACGGTTGGACGATGCATTATTGCCACGAACGGCAAACTGCACCACAAGGTAATCGAGTACCTGCGGTGATCGGACATGAAATGCCTGCTTGTTTCCCGCATTGACCTGCCTGAAGCCCTCGACTGTGCCCGGAAGATGAAAACTGCGATGGAAAATGAGGGGTATACCGTTTGTCTTGAGAAGGATACCGCAGCCCGCCTTGGCGAACCCGGCCATCCCTGCCACCACACCGATGCAGATTTTGCAGTAGTGATAGGTGGAGACGGCACGATCCTGCACACCATCCAGCAGTTGCAGCGCCAGATCCCCATTATCGGGATCAACCAGGGTGAAGTGGGATTTCTCGCGGATCTCGAACCAGAGGGGGCCTGGGATTTTATAAAATCTCTCTCCAGCGGATTTGCTGTCGAGGAGCGTATGAGGCTCTCTCTCCTGCGGGACAACATGCCCCTCGGCGACGCACTGAACGAGGCACTCATTGTTACCACCCGCCCGGCAAAGATGCTGCGTTTCTCGATTATCATTGACGGTGTGGTCTCGGAGCGGTTTCGCTCCGATGGCCTGCTGGTCAGCACGCCTACCGGCTCGACCGCCTACGCGATGAGCGCCGGGGGCCCGATTGTGGATCCCCGGATACAGGGTTTCCTCCTTGTCCCGCTCGCCCCGTACCTGCTCTCGGCCCGCCCTCATCTCATCAGCAGCAACCGCCGGCTTGAGATCCGCCTGGAAAGCTCAAAACCCGCGAAACTGGTCATTGACGGGCAGAAGACCGTAGAACTGGGGAGTTCGGTCTCTCTTATCGTGCAGAAGGCAGAGCAGCCGGCGCTGTTTATCGATGCCCACCGCAATTTCTTTGAAAAAGTTGACGATAAGCTCCGGAAACTCTAGTCCACCCTGATCGCGCATGAGAAAAGAACAAGCTTTTCTTGATGAGCGGCTCTATTCTTGTTGATAAGGTGGTACGTGTGCAGGTCTCCATGAAGCTAGAGATGAAGGATTCTCCCGGACAACTGG
Source organism: Methanoregula sp. (assembly GCF_052325125.1). Classification (GTDB taxonomy): domain Archaea; phylum Halobacteriota; class Methanomicrobia; order Methanomicrobiales; family Methanospirillaceae; genus Methanoregula. The sequence continues at coordinate 28,006 of NZ_JBKQWO010000048.1, forward strand.
TCGCAGCCCTCAAACCAATCTCTGACGTGGGGGGGAATATTATTGCGGTCATCCATCACCGTGACCCGGATTCCAGCCACCATATGTTAAACGTGCAGATCGTGCTTGCGCTTCCCGAGGGGCGTCTTGACAACCTGGTAGCGCTCTTAAAAGAGCAGGGCGTCCACATCCAGCGGATAGGTAAGGAGCGCCTGCTTTACAAGCGGACCGTGATCCTGATCGGCCATCTCATGCACACGGATCTGTCCGATACTGTCGACCGGATTGATTCCACGGGTTTTGCCGAAGTCTGCGAGATCTCTATGAGCATGCCTGCCATCAACGAGCGTTCGACATCCCGGGTCACCATCAAGGCAACCAACCGGGCGGATATGGATGCAGCGCTTGCCATCCTGCGCCGGGTCGCGGACCAGAAATCGCTTCTTCTCATCGAGCCGCTGGAGGAGATCGCATGAAGGCGGTACTGATCGGCCTGGGGTCGGTAGGACGCGGCGTCGCGGAGATGATCGCGACAAAAGATCCCGGTATCACGATCACCGGTATTGCGGATTCAAAGAGCGGCTGCATCTGCAACGACGGCCTCGATATAACGGCGGTGCTCGAAACCAAGAAAAGGACCGGGGTCTGCGGAGACCGATCGTTTGGCGCCATTGACGTGATTGAAAAAGCGGATTATGACGTCCTCATCGAAGTGACACCCACCAATGCGCTCACCGGGGAACCGGCAATCGGGTATATCCGGGCAGCTCTTGCAAAAAAGAAACACGTTGTTACCTCCAACAAGGGCCCGATCGCCCTTGCGTACCGGGAACTGTCTGCGCTCGCGCAGACGAATCGCGTAGCGCTTAGGTATGAAGCCACGGTCGGCGGTGCAATCCCGATTATGCACACGCTCGAAGACGGTCTTTTGGGGAACGAGATTATCGCGATCTACGGCGTCCTCAACGGGACCTGCAATTATATCCTCACCCGGATGGCCGCGGAAGGGCTCACGTACGAACAGGCGCTCATGGAGGCGCGGGAGATGGGATATGCCGAGGCCGATCCTACCTACGATGTCAAGGGGATAGATGCGGCGATCAAGCTGGTGATACTCGCAAACACCATCTGGGGAAACGGGACGAAACTTGCCGATATCGACCTGACCGGCATCGACCTGCTCACCCCGGATGCACTGCGCCTTGCCGAAGAGGGAGACTGTACCATCCGGCTGATTGCAGAGGCTATCCCGGGGAAAAAGATCCTCCGGGTCTCCCCCCGCCTTATCGAGAAGAGCCACCCGCTGGTGGTCGAAGGAACGCTGAATGCGCTCACCCTCGAGACCGATATGGCAAAGGAGATCACGCTGATTGGCAAAGGTGCAGGATCGGCAGAGACGGCAAGCGCGATCATCGGCGATATCCTGTACATCCGCAACCACTATGGCGAGCGTGCTTGAACACCGGCGGGAATACCTGCGCCTGATGCGCCAGTTCACGCAGGACGCCGGTTTTTTTACCGTGACCGATATCCAGAAAGCCGCCGGCATCCCGAGGAGCACGGCACAGGACTGGGTAATGCGGCTGGTGAGGGAAGGATGCGTCCTTATTAAAAAAGAGAAATCGGGGAGAGCGGCGGCCCGTTACGCTTCCATCTCCGCTGTTCCGCAGAGCACCTGCCGGAGGATCTTTACCACGACAGATGGAGAACAAGTCGAGATCTTCCACGACTGCATGAGCGGTGCGTGTGCGGCGTTCTGCGGCTACCACCATGCCCGTGCGGGCGGTGTGCTCACGGACGTGAAACGCGACGGGACGCTGCTGAGGGAATGTGCACGTATCGGTGACTCTCCGGTACCCATCGGGCTCCCGCCCCTTTCCGCGGTCGGGATCTGCGGTGTCGGGTACACGGGAGATCATATCGTCCAGCGGATCCGCTGCATCGGGGGCCCGGCGTACTCGCTCACGGACATGATGTCACAGGCGGAAGGCGTGACCCGCGTCGAGCTGGACCAGACCGGGGGAATTGTCGAAGGGAACGTCTGGACGCAGGCACATGCCCATCTCACGATAGGAGTTGACGATACCGATTCGAAAGAAGGTGGGGCGACGTTTGCCCTTGCCCTTGCGCTGCTCACCAGGCTCGTGACAGGGAGGGCCGTGCTCCCCATCAGCCATCACGTTGTGATGCTCAACGAGAGCGTAAAGAACAAGACGGCCGGGAACTCGGCGAGCTACATCGAGGTGGCCGTTCTCCCGGCCCGGATAGACCGGGTGATGGCAAAGAGCCGGGAATTTGTCGAAAACGAATCCCTCTCCCCGGAATGGGGGCTTGCGTTCCGGACGGGGATGACCATTCCTGCAAATCTGAGGGAGTACGGGAGAAGGGTGCGGGAAGAGGTGGTTGACCGTGCGATGGCAGAGGAGACCGCCCGGCAGACCGGGGCCGTCCTGTACGGGGGAAACGGTATTATCGGGGCGCTGGGCGCAGTTGCGCTGGCCCGGCTCCCGCACGAAGTCCAGCTGGACCCGGCAAGGAAAATTGCGTGAATAAAAAGTTGTGACAGCAAAAGCTGCCCGGCTTCATTTTTGTTTTTTCGCGATGAAGTCCCCGGCAATCATCCGGCAGAGCCGGTTGCTCTCTGCAAGGAAGCCGGGGGTTTCCCCAAGTATCGTATCCCGTAGTGCGGGATCCATGTCCCGGGTCCACTCCCGGATTATCGCGTCGGTAAGTTCGAGATGGAACTGGAGCCCGAGGGCGGTTTTGTAAGAGAACGCCTGGTTTCTCACCGCATCCCCCGTGCAGAGGAGGTGCGCACCGGCCGGAAGGTCGAACGTTTCCCCGTGGAGCTGGAAGACAGAAAACTGCGCTGGAAACGCTGTAAAGATTCCTTCCACGGCAGGTTCTTTCCGGATCCCGCGCCAGCCGGTCTCCTGGATGAACGGGTAGACCCGGGCGCCGAACGCGGAAGCGATCAGCTGGGCGCCAAGGCAGATGCCAAGGACCGGCCGGCCCTGTCGCACTGCCTCCCGGATCAATGCCTTTTCTTCTTTGAGATACGGCAGTTCATGTTCATCGTTCACGCTCATCGGCCCGCCCATGAACACAAGATGGGTGGCATCGGTTGCCGGCACTTCGCCAGTCTCATAAAGCCGGAAATATTCGAACGGGATACCGTGCTCAGCAAAGACCGTTTCGAAATACCCTGCCGGTTCCGATGCTGTGTGCTGGAATATGGCGATCTTCATGCTGTTAGCTGAAAGGTATGCGGGGTAAGGTCATTAACAGCTTTTCTTTATCCTGCCCCGCAGGCACCTTAAGACTCCGATCAATCCCGCCTGCCTCTGGTTTTTATGGTATCCTGCATCGTATCGGTAAATTCCTGTATTATGGGGATTTTCTGTATTAAGCTGAAAAGTTTTTCATCAGTTATTCCGTGGTATTCGTGTGACAGGAGATTCCGGTAGGTTACCAGCCCGATCAACTCTTTTGTAAGATCATTACCGATAAGTCCGTTTTTCTGAAGCAGGATAAAAACGTCACGATACGTCGAGGGGATACCAAAGTTATGTGCGATTGCTACTTCATTCCCGAGATCGATGACGCGGTTGAGGCAGGAAAAAAGGATCATGGATGCGGCATAGAAATTACGCTTGTCGTAAAGGTCCTCCCTTCGGCGGATGTTGAGACTGTCCAGATCCTGCAGGTAGGTTTGTATATCGCAAAAGATCGATCCGATGCGCTCCAGATCATACCGGATGGTATCATCCATCTCCTCGCTCACCCCGCGATCCCCAGTGCATGCAGGCAGTACTTCCGGATGAGCGGCGCGGTATCAAGGTATTCCCGTACCGTGGCAACCTTAATGCGATGGAGGGCGAGGGGATCCCTGCAGAAGAGCGTAACACCCTCTTTTATGACCCTGAACCGGATGGTCAGGGGCAGATCCCGGAAGAGACTTACGTCAATCTGGTCCGATCCATAGCTAAGCAGGTCGATCTGCTCTGATGCCGGTACATCTCCTCCCGTGATGATACTAAGGTCGATATCGGAGATTGGCCGTGCCTGGCCCCGGGCCACCGAGCCAAAAAGGATAATGGCGAGGATGGAATCCTTTGTGCGGAGCTCCTCAAGCACCGAACCGAGGGCCTCCTTATCTGGAGCTTTTTTGTTTTTTCCGGATACTGACATGACGATCACGTGTACACCATACCATGGGTGAGCATTCTTATATGTTTTTAGATATTTCGGGAAGGGAACCGGATACGGCATGAGGAGGGATTTTCCCACCGGTCTGGTCAGGCCGACTACCCTTTCCGCGGCCGATGCCGTCATCCTTCTATCCGTTCTCCCCCCTCGCCCGCTGCCCGGCACACGGTATTTCCCGCACGGATTCCACCACACTACCCCACATTGCCTGAAATTTAAATCAAAGTATTTAAATACTTAAATGAGATAATAATCTGCTTATACAGTGTCATATCCGGCCAGCGGATATGGAGATCGGAGTGAGTTTGAATGGCATTTACCAGAAAAAATGAAGACGCAGTATCACCGGTCATCGGCGTTATCCTGATGGTCGCGATCACCGTGATCCTCGCAGCGGTCATCGCTGCGTTCGTGTTCGGCATGGCAGGGAATATTCAGAAGACGCACGTCGTTTCAATGACAATAACAAGACCAAATTCCTCTGCTGTCAATGTAATGAATAATGGGGGACAAGATGCGGGCTCCATATATGCTGCTAACATAGTAGTTGATGGTACCTCAGCAGGATGGTTGAACTCATCGGCCACTAATGTGCCGATACCAATTGGGGCATCTTCCTCAGCTTCTGCAGCTAAACCGGGACAGAATAACGTAGTTGTTGTTGGGTATTTCATGGATGGATCCTCTCAGGTCCTCCTTCAAAACACAATCTAATCTCTTTTTATTGTATCCTCGGTTTGCTGTTTGCTGTTGTCCGGACGGTTACGCTTCTGCGTGCCCATTCACATGATCATATGCCCGGAATTTAGCGGGGTGACAAGTGCAGTACCCTTTCATCCCTGCTCGTGAGACAGCATCTATTCCTGCGGTCTCATTTCCATTGCACAATGTTATGAAAAGGAGACCTCGCATAATCGCGACTGGGGCACGCCAGATATGGAGGCAGTCCCGGAAAAATGGGATACCACCACTGCGCCGTAAAAAATTCCATTCGCCGTAAGCCTCTGCGTATCCTTGACAGGGGACCAATGATCGGCGCTGACGTGTCCCGGACGGGCCAGAACCGGCCATCCTTAACGAGATCCAATGCTTTTTTGTAAATGGTATGGAGGATACGTTACCCCCACCCAAATCCGGGCCTGAATCAGCCCCCGTTTCCTGACAAGGTGGTGTGGTGGACACGATCCGGAAGCATTCCTGTCCACCGCCGGGGAAAAGTCCCATTATATCACCGCAATCAACGAAATAAGTCAAATCCTTTGAGAAATAATTTCCCTTTAGCGGTGTTCCGGAAGGGGTGTTTTCCGGACAACGAATACATCAGCCGGACGGGAGATCCTGCCACCGAACGAATCTGTGGCCCTCTTTTCTTCCGGGGCGAGCCTCCCAAAAACTGCGGGCATCCCGCATATGGAGGAGGGTGACTCCCAACTACCCCCTCCCCCTCTTCCGACGAAAGGCTCCACGCGAAGCACACGTCCCGGTGCTAGAACAAAGGGGGGTAGTCCCCCCTCATGCTGATGGAGGAGGGGGGGGTGGCAGGCTTTTTGGGAAATGGAGGGGATCGGACTTTTTCCGGAATTGCCGGGTCGCGATCTGATTTTTTATAAGAATCTTCAGCGGCTGAGTCGCTCTTCTTCCGGAATCCTCAGCTCATGACCCGCTCTTTTTTTAAAATCCTCAGCAGCTGAGTCGCTCTTTTTCCGGAATCCTCAGCTCACGACCCGCTCTTTTTTTAAAATCTTCGGGTCCCTGGCCGGACTTTTTTCTGTATGAACGCAGGGTCAGCGCGGCCTTCGTCAGAGATTTTGATGATTATTGGTGGGTCGGCCTGTTTTGACGCAAAGCCGTATCGATCTTTCCTGAGAATCCTCAGCTGGCGGGTCGTTCATTTTTTGAAATCTTCAGCTTGTGATCCGATCTTTTTTCAAAATCACCAGCAACTGAGTCGCTCTTTTTCCAAAATCCTCAGCTCGTGAGCCGGACTTTTTTTGAAATTATCAGCTGCCGGATCGATCTTTTTGGAAAATCCGCAGTTCATGATCCGGACTTTTCCGGAAATCTCCGGGCCGGTGGATCCGTATTATGTGGTGAGGATATCATGGGGGCTGATGTCCATATACCCCAACGAACGGGGAGTGCCGCCGCCCCCCCCGGCGGCATCAGGAAGGAAGACCTAGCTGGAGCTTGCCCGGCGAGGCGCCCGAGCGACTCTCGCGAAGCAGGGAGGGGGATGGAATCGCAGATCAAGGGAATCGCTCACTAGTGCCAACAAAAACTGGAAAAAAAGCATCCCAAATTTCTGGAGGCCATAAAAAAAGGGTAAGGATGAATTGAGAGATTCATTAATTTGACCACGGGCATAATCCCTAGGATTGTAAACCACAAATGCGAGGGGTAGGATTCGAATCCAAGAACTCCTGCGAGACAGGGTCTTAAGCCCTGCGCCTTTTGACTGGACCCTCGTTCGTCATGTGCGTTGCGTCTATTAAGTGTCTAATTCTGACTCATACTCAGTCAAGGTTATGTTCACAAAAAGTGAACAATGTTTAAATAGTGAACATACCGTATAGAGTATTTATGTTCACTAAAAATGAACAAAGGCTACAAAGTGAACGTAGGGATAATCAATTAAAAAACCCGTTTGCCAAAAAATCTACAGATGTTATCAGAGTCTTATTGATCAATTATCCGAAAACGTGGACGATGCGGGATCTTGCAGAGGAGTCTGGCGTCGCTTTGGGATACGCATCTCGTGTATCAAAAGCGTTGATTAAACAGCGGTTAGCACTTCGCAGTTCTGCACGAGCGGAGCTGAAAATCATAGATCCAACAGAACTACTAATAAGATGGGCAACTTTTGCCAATTTTGTGGCCCGATCAACGTTTATCGAATATTACACCAATGTCGATGATATTAAGACGTTTTTAAAAGGACTCAAAGATGAAAAAAACAGAGAATATGCACTGACAGGACTTGCTGGAGCGTTACTTGTAGAACCATTTGTCCGACCAACAAACATCCATATTTATGTTAAAACTGAGGATTCTGCAAGAAAATTTGCTCATCATCTCGATCTTATGCCCATTGAAGAAAATGGAAATGTGAAGTTTGTCATTGCACCAAGTGAAGGAATTTTTTATGCAGCGCAACTAATCGATAAAATTAATGTCGTCTCTGATATTCAGTTATATGTCGATCTGTACAACTATCCCGGGCGAGGTAGAGAAGCTGCAGATGAATTATATAAGAAAATTGAAAAAAAGTGGGGAAGGAGGGAATAAAAGAAATGTACTCACGTGAAATCACAGAAACATCAAAATCTGCACTTCTCGAACTTGGCTTGTCGTTGAAAACTTACCGAGAGGATATGATCCTATCAGGTGGATGGGCACCGTACTTTATTACAGAAAAATATTTTGAGCATTGTGGAAGTGTTGACATCGACCTTGTTCTTAAGACAACTATATTACCAAAATATGAAAGTATCCGGGAAGTCGTAACGGATCTTGGGTATATTGAGGAACGCCCCTTTCGATTTAAGAAAGAGATAAAATCTCCTGTCGATGGCAGGTATTATCCGATTCACGTTGATTTTTTGTGCGATAAATGTGATCTGGGATATTTATTCAAGGTACAACCTGATCTTCAGGCTTTCATGTTTGAAGGCGCTGATATCGCATTTGATTATTATTTCGAGACAGAAATAGAAACTGTATTACCTGAAAATGGAAGGGATAGAATGTCTTTCAAAGTTCTTGGATTAACGGGTTCAATAATTTTAAAAGGCCAGGCATTAACCGGCCGAAAAAATCCAAAAGATGCTTATGATATCTTTGCATTAACTCACTTTATGGAAAAACCTGATCGTGCAGCCCGGCACTTTAATCAGGAAATTGCCAAGAAAGCATTATCCAGAGAGAAAAAAGATCTCGCGAAAGATTCCATCTCTGCAATAAGACGTTTATTTAAGGATGGAACAATGAGAGGCTCTTTTAATGTCGAATCTTTTACAGAAAGTAAATACCATAGAAATATCGTATCCGCTCAGGTGAATCAATTCCTTGATGCAATTGATCCGATTTAGTTTTTCATTTTTTGTTCTCCTAAACGTTCTCATTTCGGAGAATCTGGCCGAAAAATGCGAGGGATGGGATTCGAACCCAAGAACTCCTGCGAGACCGGACCCTAAATCCGGCGCCTTTGACCGGGCTTGGCTACCCTCGCGTACCGTCTCTATTTGTCTGGCTGAATTAAGAGCATATCGTGCCGCGGCAAAAATAAAAAACCGCAAAAGCCGGAGAACCCTACATCTCCACCCGGGTCACGACACCGTGGATCTTGTCCGACGGCAGCCGGTAGAACTGCACGACTGAAGGCGTGAGGTGCTTGATTGCGCCGAAGATCTTCCAGGCCACGTGGTTGGTGACGATATCCTCCATCCCGTAAAAGATGGTCTTCTCGTCAATGTCTGCTTCTTTTAAGATGGTCGAGATATCGACAATCTCCATGTACCCGAGGTAGATCTCGAAGATCGAGAGCCCTTTCGTGAGTTCCCGGGTCACCCCCCAGGTCACCCCGAACGGCTGCTCCGTGCGGATGATCGAAATGATGATGTTCTCCTCGTATACGATATTGTTCGTGAACATCGTCCGGGGAATGTACTGCGGGATCTGCCGGAAGTCACGGGCGAAATAGAGTGCAGAACCCGAGATCTTATTCACCGATTTGTAGAGATCGTTGAATCTCGGCAGGAACTCGTCGAGCGGCACCGGTTTTAAGGAAGTCGCGAGGCGGCGCTGGCCGTGTACGTAGATGAGGATGATCGTGAGCGGAATGGTCGCAATCAGGAGCGACCAGTACCCCCCCTGTGTAATCTTGTGAAGATTTGCGACAAGGAAAGACCCGGTTACGATCAGCACGAACCCCGCGATCAGGCTCTTGAGGATATCGCCGCGGAGCAGGAGGATCCAGACAATCAGGATACTGGTGATCATCATCGTCCCGCAGACCGCCAGCCCGTACGCCTGGGTAAGGTTGATGGAGCTCTTAAATATCAGGATCACCATCAGGACGGCAAAGAGCAGCATCCAGTTCACGCTGTCGATGTAGATCTGGGACCTGAGGTGGGGGGAGGTGTACTCGATCCGCAACAGCGGGAGAACCCGGGTGGTGATGCTCTGGTATACGATGGAGAATATCCCGGAGATCATCGCCTGCGATGCAATCACTGTCGCCGCGATGCTTAAGAGGAGGAAGGGAATGTAGAGAAGTTTTGCTTCAGAGAAGATCATCTCGAAGAGGACGTTCTGGGCGGCGGGATGTGCGATCAGAAATGCGCCCTGCCCGAAATAGTTGATCGCAAGAGCGATGAAAACAAGATACCATGCCTTGACAATCGGCTCTCTGCCCAGATGCCCCATATCCGCGTACAGCGCTTCGCCCCCGGTGGCGCACAGGATCACGGAAGAGAGGATCAGGAACCCTGCAAGGCCGTTATGCGTGAGATAATCGATCGCAAAAAGCGGGTTTATTGCAAGGATCACCTGGGGCGCCCCGCAGAGAGCGATAATACCGGAAGCCGCGAGAGCGCAGAACCAGATCACCATGACCGGCCCGAACGCCCACGCCACCTTTTCCGTGCCCCGGGCCTGGAAAGCGAAGAGGCAGATGGCAATGAGCGCGGCCGCAAGCATCAGGATAATCTGTGCGGTATGCTCAAAACCGGGGATCAAAAGCACGCCTTCCACAGCGGAGAGGATACTGATCGCCGGCGTGATGACACCATCGCCGATAAAAAGGGAGATGCCGATGATGGATAGGAGAGAAACAAAAGCGATCTGGTTGCCGGATTTTAACATCGGCAGCAGGATCTCCTTGAGCACGATCGTCCCGCCTTCGCCTTTCTTGCCCAGGCGCATGGCAAGGAAGGTGTACTGGACCGTAACAAGGAGCGTGAGCGTCCAGAAAATCAGGGACAGGATACCCATGATATTCTGGGGCGTGGGGGGGATCAGAAAAAAGATGGCGGTGAACGTATAGATGGGACTTGTCCCGATATCGCCGAACACGAGACCCATCGATTTGACGATCGCGGGCATTGCAAAATGATCCCTGAGCATTCCTGCTTTACGCGTGGGGACATATAGGGTATATTGTTTTCTCTTTGAGGATTTATTCGCCGTACAGCCCCGGAACGGGCTTGAGATTTAAACCGGACAACTACAGGCCGGCTTCCTGTACAGCCCCCGGATCCGGGGTTTCCTCTGCACCCTTGCAGTCACCGCTCCAGATCCGGTAACTCCTCATCAGGAGAACGATGATCAACGGCCCCAGGACAAACCCGGCAAGCCCCAGGGTCAAAAGACCGCCAATGAGCCCGACAAACATGATCACCGGGTGGATTCTCACCCGCCGGCCCACGAGCACCGGGCGCACGTAGATCTCCGGCAGCGCAGAGACGGCAAGATATCCCAGGAAGAACATGATGAGCACGCCACGCAGGTCTCCCAGCGCAAACGCGTATGCGCCGATAATAATGAAGGCAACCGACGATCCGAGAATGGGGATGACCTCGCAGAACGCGGCGAGAAACGAGTAAAAAAGAATATTCCCGTAACCGAGCAGGTAAAAGACCGGGATCGCAATAAAAAAGGTCAGCGCCGCGATCGCAAACTGGACGATATAGATAACATACAGCGTATCCACGGTCACCGGGGTCAGCTGGTCGCAGTAGTTCCTGACCGGCTGCGGCAGGTGCCGGAATATCAGGTCCCTGATCGCGGTACCTTTGAGCAGGAACAGGAAAAATGCGATGAAAAAGACAAGTCCCTTAACCGCAATCAGCAGGAAATTATCGGCGAGCGTTGTCCAGTAATTGACAAAAAGTGCGTTTCCTTTCACAAGCCATACGGCGAGCGTATCTTTACTGATCGTTATACCGAAGGCACCCGGATGCGTGGCGGGATTACCCAGCCACGAACCGATCGTGGCAAATATCTGGTTTGTAAGCCCGGCATTGGCCTTGAGAATGATCACCGTCACGTAAGCCGCCACGGCAAGAAGGATAAAGAGGCTACAGGTGATGATCACTGACGACAGGGCAGGGTGCGTCGAGTGCGACAGCCGGCGGTGAAGCGGCATCAGTACTACCGCAAGCGACGCACTCAGGACGACCATATCAAGGACCGGCCATAAGAGAACAAGGACAACTACCGCGAAAAAAAGAACGGTGAGGAACGGGTAGAGTTCCCTGTTTATGCATTTCATAGCTTATCAGATGGTTTGACCGCAGTAATGTTAATAGGTGCGTGAGAGGAGAGGATCGGGATGAGCGCAGCACAACCCATAACAATACCCGGACACTAATTATGTTCCTATCAGATGAAGCGGCTCGATCATCTCTCAATGATTGTACATGACGTGGGACGGATCTGCCGGTTCCTCGGATTTGTATCCCTTGTCCCTTTTGCGGTACTGGTGATATTCCAGGAATGGGATATGCTGCTGCCCATGGCAAGCGCTCCCCTGGTCTTTCTGGTTCTGGGGTACCTGCTGACCCGGGTCCCGGTCCGGGACTTTGAGCCGCCCGTTTCGATAACGCTGGTCGCAGTCGCGGTCGCCTGGTTCTTAATCGCCGTAATCGGGGCGCTTCCCTTTGTCTTCGGGCTGGGGATGTCCTATACCGACAGCCTTTTCGAAGCCATGTCCGGCTGGACAAGCACCGGCTTTACCATGATCCAGTCGCTCGACCAGGTACCCATGACACTCCTTTTCTGGCGGACGTTCATGCAATGGATTGGCGGTATCGGCATCATTGCGTTTGGGATCTCCATGCGCAGGAAGACGCAGGTGACGCTTTTCCAGATCTTCCGGTCCGAGGGAAAACCCGAAGATCTCATGCCAAACCTCAGGTCCACCGGCTGGAAGATGTGGAAAATTTATATCTTTCTGACCTGTCTGTTTACCGGCCTTGTCATGCTTGCCGGTATTCCGCTCTGGGATGCGCTCAACCTGGTCATGGTTGCCATTGCAACCGGGGGATTTACCCTGCATTCTGCGGGACTTGCCTATTATAACAACCCCCTGCTCGAAGTCCTGCTTTTGCCGGTAATGTTTGCCGGCGCGATACCGTTCAAATTGTATTTCCTGATGTACCGGGGAAAGATCGATGCCATGTTCCGGGACAAGACCATACGTCTCCTGCTCCTGGTTGCCCTCGCGGGGTCGGCGATCGTCTCGCTGGAACTATACCTCTTCAACGGCCTCAATCCTCTCACCGCGCTCCGGGAAGGTGTTTTTGTCTCTGTCGCCGGCCTCTGTACCTGCGGTCTCCAGAATGCTGATATTCATGTATGGGCAGCAATCCCGCTCGCCGTGATCTCGCTCCTGGTATTCATCGGCGGTGCAATGGGCAGCATGGCCGGGGGGATCAAGATCAACCGGATGGCGCTTGCGTACGAGGGGGTAAAGTGGTGGTTCCGGCGGTTCTTTGTGAGCAGCCGGGTGATCGTGCCGTTCAGGTACGAGGGTCGGATGCTCTCCCGGGAGATGTCGGAGATGGAGATATCGAAGAATATGCTGGTGATCGCGCTGTACGTCTTTACGGTATTTATTGCGACCATTCTCTGCCTGCACCTGTACATCACCACGTTCCGCCTCGACGAGGTGCTCTTCGAGTGCATTTCCGCGCTTTCCAACTGCGGCATAACGGTCGGGTTTATCACTGCGACGAGCCCGGTAGCTATCAAATGGATCTTCATCGTCCTGATGTGGCTGGGAAGGCTTGAGATCGTACCGGTGATCATCATGGTCATGGGCATCGCAAAGGGGCTTCGGGACGAGCTCCTGACCGAACCTCCGGTGCAGGCTGAAGCGTCATTTGTACGGAAAAACGATGAACCTGCATGAACCGGGCACACGGGTATTCAGGGTGAAGGGGGGAAGAGGTCCGGTCGTCCCGGTATGTAGAGAGCTGCGGCATATTCTTCGGCAAAGGCCGTGTCCACCATCAGGTCGATATACACCATGTGCTTCGCCAGTGTCTCGGCGGCCGTCCGGCACCGTATCGAGACCAGGGCCGCATATGCCCCCGAGAGCGAGCCGTTGCCAAGTGAGTATACGGCAGCGGCGGGAAACCGGGGGATGACACCGAACCGGACGGCATTACCGATATCGGCATAAGCGCCAAACGCCCCGGCAAGGTAGAGGTGCCGGATAGCCCCTACAGGACACTTGTATCTTGCAAGGAGGACCGCGATCGCTCCGCAGGCGGCGGCCTTTGAGTCCATGAGGTAGTCGACATCCTGCTGGGTAAGTACGATATCCCGGCCTATACCATTCTCCGGGGCCGGAACAAGCACGTATTCCGCCCCCTCCGGCCCGGCCCTGACCCGGGGGTGCCCGGGGTTGAGTTTCCCGGCAAAGTCAAGGGCACCGGTCTGCACCATGGCAACGGCCAGATCGATGATCCCCGAGCCGCAGATGCCCCGGGCAGGGGCTGACCCGATGGTGCTCCAGCAGATCCCGCCGGTCGCCGGATCCCCGCGCACGTGGTCGATCGCGCCTTTCATTGCCCTCATCCCGGCCCGGATGCCGGCGCCTTCAAATGCGGGACCGGATGCACAGGAGACCGAAGCGGTCCAGTGCCGGGTACCAAGGACGATCTCACCATTTGTCCCGAGGTCGACAAGGAGGGAAACCTCATCGGACGCATGCATCCCGGCCGAGATCATGTCGCCGATCGCATCCCCGCCCACGAACCTGCTGACATTGGGAAGGCAGTATACACCGGCTGCGGGATGTACCATAAGTCCGAGCTCCTTCGCGGTTTTCTGGAGCGGCGTCCGTGAGACCGAAGCATCGGCAAGTTCCAGGTACCGCGGATCGATCCCGCAGAGCAGGTGGTTCATCACCGTGTTTCCCGCGACGCAGACATCAAAAATATCCGAGCTGTCGATGCAGGCGGTACGGACAAGGGTTTCGATGACATCGTTGATGCTTGTGGCGGCAGCCTTCTGGAGCGTGGCAAGCCCGGCAGGCGAACTGGCGTACCCGATCCGGGTGAGCAGTTCTTCGCCGTAGGTAATCTGGCGGTTCAGCGTGGAGCCGGTGGCAATAATTGCACCGGTGTCGAGGCGGGCAAGGCAGCCGACGACAGTTGTGGTGCCGAGATCGATGGCGATACCGTACAGCGGTGCTGTATCGGTGGCAGGGGAAAGGGAGAGCACAGCCGGGGGCGACCGTACGGTCGAGAGCGTGGCTGACTGCGGGGTTTCTGCTTCAAGCAGCGCATGGTACTGCTCATCGGTCATACGGGGCCGGAGCCCGGAGTATCCCGCGAACCGTATCGACCGGGACGCAAAGGGCAGGCCTTCGGTTGGCGCCGTTTCCACCCGGTAACGCATGACCGCAGGCTCGATCCCGCCGGGTGCCACCGGCTGCGTGATCAGGATCTGGGGGGAGTCGATCCGGCTCTCCACCGGGATCGTAAACTCGGCATCCCCGGAGAGCGTCACCTGGCAGGCGAGATAATACCCCTCATCCCGCTCCTTCTGCGTGAGCTGGCAACCCGTCCCGGTCTTCGGTCCTGCCAAGCAGGTTCCTGTCGTTAATATGACCCGGCATTTTCCGCATGTGCCTTTTCCCCCGCAGATACCCTCGATTGCGATCCCCGCCATTCCTATTGCGGCAAAGAGGGGCGTACCTTCCGGCACAGTAAGCACCCGGTTCATTGGCTGGAAGATGACCCTGACATCTCTTGTTTCCGGTATCTGCATGGGTGTCACTTGCCTCAATATTCATATCGCCCGGTTTTTCCTGCCGGGGCAGCATGTTTCCTGTTCCTGAAACGGCGGATGCCTTTACCATTTCTTCGGCGGCCAGTGCGCCTTTAAAAAGGCAGGAATGCCGGACGAATCCTTCGGGCCGACCAGCACATGCCAGCCGCTTGCCTCCTCGGTCTCACCGCTCAGGCGGGCGGCAAGCCCGGGAATGATCAGGTACCGGTAATTGACCCGGTCGGCAATGCCGGTATCTTTCAGCGCTGCCGCTATCGACTCCGCGTTCAGGTACCGGCCGGCGACCGCACTCTCCACGCTGTTGCCTCCGGTATCCACGACAATCAAAAAGCAGTCAATGCCCGCAGCCTTGATGTCGCTCTCGACCGTGAAATAGGTGAGCGCGTAGTTGGTGGTGATAAGCACCGGAGCATCCTTCTTGGGCGAGCCAAAGATCCTGATGCCGGTATCGACCGAGACCGGTTTCCGGGGGTCGGTGTAGATATTGAAACGCCAGATCAGCTGGGGCAGGAGCACCCAGCCTTCAAGGCTGTGGAGGATCAGGAGGTCGGCGTACCGGGAGAGCAGCATCGATGCGGCGCAGGCCTCCTTCCACTGGATCAGCTCGTGCGAGATCTCGGGCGAGAGCCATGCGGTGATCGGAGCGCCGAGCAGGGGGTACCCGAGGAGTTCGTCGCGATCGGCAAAGACCGCCCGGCGGATCTGGGAGAAGGCATGGATCGTTCCTGACATACCGGGCTCGACTGCCGTTCCCGGATCAAGGACGAGATCGGCCACACCATAGGCAACAAGGGTTTTGACAAGCGACCGCAGGAGCGCGATGTCGTGGGGGGCCGATACGACAAGCGGGCATTCATAGCGCAGGGCAAGTTCCGCCATCTCCTTCCAGTTATCCTTTGTCGCTGCGTAGAGAAGCGGGCGGCGTTCCCGGATGTGCGCGAGGCCGGCGGCCATGATTGCCGTATCGTAGGTACAAAGAATGAGGGGCAGTTCGGTCTGTGCGGCAACTGCAGTTACTGCGGACGCGAATGCGGCAGGGTCGTGTCGGGTCGAACGGATCGCTATCGCGTCCAGACGCAGCTCGCGCCCGATATAGTTATAGGAGAAATCGGCGATGGCACTGATGCGTGCGGTGCGCTCATCTTCGGACAGGTCATCGGAAACATCGATAGCGATAGGGGTGGGGTTGTGGTAGGTGAATTCATGGCGGTACAGGACGTACTTTCCTCCCAGCCTCATCGCCCGGTCGCCGGTCCCGACAATGACGGTCCGGACCGGAGGGGCCATGAGACCTTCGAGTCTGGTAAAGTTGGCCCGGTATTCTTCCTTGGTGACCGGCGGGCAGTTATCGACCGCGAGCTCCCCGTTGACCACTCGTGTGGCAAACGCCATGCAGTTTGCCTCCCCGCACTCTTTGCAGTTGGTCTTGGGAAGAAGTTTGTAGATGTCTATGGGGCTGATCTCCTTGATCGTCTTTTTGGGTTCGCGTTCCGACATCGTGGTCCCTTCCTAGATCTTCATCGTTGCCCAGCGGGCTATTCCGTCCGGCACCGGCGCATCTTTTTCCGCAAACATCCTTATCGTATCTTTACAGGTCCGGATTGCGGCAGGGTGCATCATCATGAAAATGTCAACCCCGGCAAGGAGGAGCGTGAGCGCATTGATCGTCTCCCAGAGCGGGCCGCGAAGCCCCCGCGAGCCGTATTTTTTGTCCATCTTCATCCATGCCTCGCGGGCCGCCCATGCATTGGTGGACGCAGAGATGGTCGGCTGCTGGAGTTCGGTATCGCCCATCAGCGCCGCATGACGGGCCCGCTCGTGGATGGTAAACGAGTACTCGAGCCCGTACCCGAGGGCAACGGTCGTAAGATCCATCACGATATCTTCCGGCGGGAGATACTCGTAGAGCCTGCGGTTGAGTTCCTTTGCCTTGTTGAGTTCGAGGCCGGTGAAGCCGAGCACGGCATGCCCGTGCTCCTTTGCCGCCCGGGCAACCACATCCAGCGTTTTGGTCTCGGTCATGCCGAGCGTGACGGAGTTTAGAAGGACCCGCTCGCCATCGGCGATTTCTGCAACTTTACAAAAGACCTGCGCGTCCTTCCGCGGATCTCCGCACCCGCCGATGATCAGGGGGACATCCACGGCCTGCAGCACCTCTTCAACAGTACGTGCCGCCGCTTCAGGAGATGCATCCCGTATAAGCGGGTCGGTGGACATGAGGTGAACGGTGATCATATCGGCGCCATATTTTGTTACATTCATCCGCGCCCACTCGGCAGGATCGCTTATTACATCCTTAACGTTCTCCATGAGCACTTTCGGAAGCGGAACTTCCATATCGAAGACATCGAGAGCAAAAATCGGCGGGTGAGCCGCAGGGTGCTCAGCGCTGACAAACGGCGGGTAATCGGATCCCCCGATGACAAGGGTGCTGCCCCGGCTCCCCCCCGCACTTTTTGTCGCGCCAAGCCGGACTTCGCGTATCCTGCCCACGAATTCTTCCTTCGGCGGGATAAATATCTCCGGGAAAAGCGAGGCGGGTTTCTGGTATGCTGTGGCGGCCAGCCCGTGGGGTGCGGCTGCAGGCCCGGTGGGGATCCACAGTTCAAGGTCTCCGATCTCCATCGAAAAATTCTCGAGTTCGAGCCGCTCTTTTCCCGAGAGCATCGCAAGAAGCCGGGGAACTGCATCCTGTTCCTGCGTCGCCTCCTGTAGTTTTTCCCCCTCGCGGGCAGTCCTGCCGGCCATTTAAGTATCAGCCCCCGGTTTTTTGGGCTGGATGGGCTCTATGATCACCCTGTCTGCGGTGATCCGGGCGTTCTTGAAGATGATCTTGAAGCCCCCCGAGGTGACCGGGAAATCGCCGCCGGAAAAAACCGGGACGGCACCGTTTATCCCATCAGCCGGTTCCGTCTCCTCTGCCGTCCAGCGCTCCATGACCGGGTGCGCATGCAGGGAGAGGAAATCCCGAAGTTCGCTCACGGTCCCGACATCTTTTTCCGTAGCGATCCGGGACAAGAGGTCCGCCGGGATGAATTCCCGCATCTGATCCTTCAGGCCGGACGGCATCCACGCAATACGGGCATATCCCCCGTCCGCGGCAAGGAATTTGGGGGATCGCATATATTCAAGCGAGATCCCGTGGAAACCGTCTACCTGCCGGCCGCCGGCTGTTGAATCCGCCATTGTTGAGAACGGCAGACCGTTCACGGTCACATCCTTGTATCCCCTCATCACGATACCGAACCCTTCGACCTCGGGGATGTAAAATGCAATCCCCTCGAAGCAGCCGCAGGAGGTGTGGGGGTAGGCAAACGCGCTGTACAGGTAGATCCGGTGAACGGTACCGAGCGATCGTTTCTTCGCGCTCTCATTGATCCCGGCGTATTCCCCTCTCACCGGGTCGAGATACTCTCCCTTTTCTATGGGGAAAATAGGGCCCTTGGGATCGATCCGTGCTGCCGCCCTCCCGTCAAACCAGCTGATGGCCCCGCAGTTTGCGTACCGCTGCGGTGTGATCACGCAGACATGGCTGGGTGCAAACGACTGGCAGAGGGCGCACCCGTAAAAAACGTCGACGTCGTCATCGGTCAGTCCACGTGCCCGGGCGTCCCGTGCCCCGTAAGCCGCTTTTGCCTCGGCGTAGCGGGCGGAGATCGACTCCTTGTCTGTAAAAAAGGTGACCTGCATCTGTTCGATGATAGGCAGTTCGTTTTTAAGGAGTGCAATGAGAACTTTCCCGACATACGCAAGCGTCGTAAATCCCCGGGCATAGGCTTTTTTTGCGACCCTCACCCAGATGTCGTAGCGCTGGTTGAGGTGCATGAACCCTTCGATGTAATTGGTGTATTCATGGATACGACGCTCGATAACGCCTTCGATATCCTCTTCCAGTTCGGGGCCGGTAATCTCGATAAGGATGCCAAGGGGGTACTTCATCCCCTCTTCCATTTCGGTAAGATCCGGGCCGACAATCGTGATTGTTCCATCGCGGACTTCTTCGGGTTTTTTTACCCGGACTAGTTCAAACTTTTCCTGCACGGATGGCCCGCCCAGCTCCACATACATGTCGTTTTTCCGTATCCGCTCGCCGACATGGACCAGCCCCACATCCACCGGAATATCCTCAAACATCGTTCGGTCCCTCCGTCCCGGTATCTGCCGCGATTGCCACGAGGTTCTCCATCCAGTCTTTCGCAGGAATGTTTGCGAACGACCAGTTTGCATTGGGCTGGTACGTGTTGTCGAGCGTGATTGTTTTTGTGTGCGGGGCCGCATGTTTGAGCCCGGAGAGGAGCGTCCATGCCATAGGATAGGGCAGTCCCGCAATGATTGCAAGATCGCAGGGTCCCTTTCCCACCGGCCCCTTCCAGCCGGGGTCGGCAATCCGGTGGCCGGCTTCAACTGCCGGCATAATGACAGCGCTGGTGTATCCGCGTTCCCTGAGTGCCCGGTTGATATGGCCTGTCGCAATCACCGGGATGTTCTGTGCCCGGGCCAGATCGAGGAGGTAATCGACCAGTTTCCGCCCCCCGAGATCGATCAATGCGGCACTGTGCCCGATGAGAAGCACCGGGTGCTGTGCCCGGCGGATGACCGCCCGGGCCATTGCCGGTTTCGTAATGACTGCCGCCTTTTTCGGCCCGGCAATCTCGGCGGTCTGCCAGGGATCTGCAGATGTCATGGGATATCAGCGCTCCTTGGAGGGCATGGGGCGGTCGTATTCGAGCAGGGTTGGATCCGGGATAGGCCGTTCTTTCCAGTCAGACCCTGCGAGGATCCGGGTGATCTCCGCTTTCAGGGTAACCGGAATATCGGTCCTCGTGCGGATGTACCGCGGAATATCGTCAGGCAACGTGCCATGGTGACGCTGATAGAGGTCGATGTAGTGCGTGAGTTTCATTGACCGGCCCCGGCTTGTATCGTTAGGCCGCATGCAGAGTTTTGCGATAAGCACCATCGCCTCTTCCCTGGTCTCTGCCGCGACAAAGAGGTGTTCCGGCGCCGGGCCTGCATAGACATCTTCTCCCGTCCGCTGGTCGTGCACGTACCAGTCGGCATCATGATCGGCACGCCCCAGAAGCATCCGCCGGTACTTGGTGCCGTGCGGGCCGACTACCACCGGGATCCCAAGGCGCCAGAACCCGCTGGCGATTGCTGCTGCCTTCTGGGACATCGCGCCCCACGCCACGCCAACTGCGCCGACACGATTGTGGACGTAGTCTGCGATCTCGGTATAGTTCCCGCGCAGGTTGCGACGCGCAAAGATGCTCGCGATCTTGATAGTCGCCCCGGCAATATGGGCGTTGGCGACGCAGGAGCCCACGTTCACGATCCCTCCGGCCGTAAAACTTCCCGGGAACTGCTCGTACGGGGTCTTGCCTTCCTCGTCGCGGTACATACCGATCGACATCGCGGCGCAGCCCGAGGTGCATACAATATACCGGCGCTTCGCAAACTCCACGCTCATTTCAGCGACCTCCTTTCCCCCGTTTGCGAAATTGGCGCAGCCTACAAATGCCACTACGCCCGGGATCTCGCCGAGCACGATCGGTCCCCCGGCATTCCGGATCTCGACGTCCTGGATCGCACCTCTCCCGGTTCGGATCACGAATTTCTCGTTTTTTATCCTCTCTGCCGCCGCTGACATAATCAGAGAGTGCACCGGGATCTTCCTGGTACACGCCTGCTCGCACCTGCCGCAGCCCACACAGGCCTCGTACAGGCCGGCAAGCCGTGAAAGGTCGCCCGCACCGGCAGCTTTCATACCCCGCGGGATCGCAAGGTCGTTCGGGCATGCCCGCTGGCAGAGCCGGCACTCTGTGCAGGCAGTCGCCAGTTCGCGGATCTTCTCCGGGTCTGCCATCGTCGAGACTTTTTTCCGGGACGGCATAACAGCCCGGGCTACCCTGACTGCCACCTCCCCGGCCTTCTCCGGATCGAGGATCAGGACACCGGCCTGTCGGCCGGCTGCCAGATCAGCGACAATTGCATCGGCGGGATCGTGCGTCCGGTCAGGCAGGCCGAGACAGTTCTTGTCGGAGGTTGCGATAAACGGCGCGTGTATGGCCTCTGCCTCTGCGAGCGCATCGGTGCGGATACACTGCTCGTCCACGACAATAACATCCGGTATTCCGCTCCGGATGTACCGGAGCTGCCATGACATCGGGCCGATGATCTTTGCACGGAGTGAGTACCGGGTCGCATCGATTGAAGTGCAGCAGATGCCGGTCACTTCGACCCGATCTGCCAGGTTTTCGTTGTGCAGGTAATCGATAATAGCGACCGAAGGCGGCACGTTGTGGCCGATAACGAGAATAACCGGTTTTGTGGTGTCGACCGTGCCCATGCCGAGTGCAGCAAGCGGGGCGTCCGGGTCGGCTTTCGGGTACCCGAGGGCCGATATCTGCGCTAGATCGGCCACCTCCATGCCGACCTGATCGATCATGCCGGCATGGAGCACTTTGCTCTCGAAATCGAGGGGATCGCCTTCCTGTCCGGTATGCGTCACCGCAAGAAGAGAAGTGATCTGGCTCTCGCAATAATCAAGAACCGTTTCAAGATCGGCAATGGTTTTCGGTTTTTCTCCGCAGACGAGGCGGATGACCG
This sequence comes from Methanoregula sp., assembly GCF_052325125.1. Taxonomy (GTDB): domain Archaea; phylum Halobacteriota; class Methanomicrobia; order Methanomicrobiales; family Methanospirillaceae; genus Methanoregula. The sequence goes on from NZ_JBKQWO010000048.1 coordinate 49,603, forward strand.
GGGCCTCCACGCCGATCGCGTTTCCGCCGGGATTGATGGGGCAGTCCCGGCCGGCTTTTTTTATCGCATAGCTGACGAGTTCGCGCGCATGGCTGGTATGGGTGGCAGCACCGATACTGGCGGCCAGGAGTACCGTGCGGGCCTGCTGGGCCGGCATCGTGATACCGCAGGCTCCCTTTTTTGTACCGGTCAGGTCGCATTTTCCGTACGTGCACAGGCAGCAGAGATCGCAGAACGGCATATAGAAAGGCTGGTACCGGGAGAGAAGCTTCCGGTCCCAGTTACGGAGTGTGGCGAGCGTTGGATAAGGCGTGGGGCCCTCGGGTTCAGCCCAGTCTGCTGCTGATAGTTTCCCTATGGAAATAGAGAGATCCCTGATACGTCCGAGACCGGAATCCAGCTCCTTTATGGTAAGCGAAATCTTTTTTTCTGTCAACAGCAGCACGACCGGGAGAAATCCTCATCTGAAATACAGGAATGCAGATAGATATTTATTTTACCGGTTTTTAATCGAATCGCCAGAGCGCCGGGGGGCCGGCAGCCGGGTTCACATCCCTGCATGCGTCACACCTTCCCGTAACCGGCCTTTTCCATGAGTGCGCAGACAGAACGATACGCCGGGGAATCTTCCGGGATATCGAGAAGCGACCGGCCGGTGATCACTGATTCCTGCACGAGAGGATCAAAAACGATCTTTCCCAGGTACTGCCGACCTGTCTCTTCCTGCGCCGTCGCCTCAAGGCCCGAAGGAAACATGCAACCCCCGATTACAAAAAAGTGATCGAAACCGATACCGACCTCCCGGGTAATCCGGTCTGCCCTCTTTACGTGGGCAAATGACTTGTGCGAAGGGCCTATCACATCGAAGATATCATTGACCTGTGCGGTAATTTTCCGGTTGAGGTGTTCCAGACCTGCAGGGGAGTCGATCAGCACATACCGGTAATTTTTCGTGAGCGATTCGAGCGCACCTTTGAGCGCGGCATCGGGCATGCAGTAGCAGCCTTCGATCCACTTGGTTCCGACTGAGATAAGATCAAACCTGCTGCCTTCGTAGAGACCTTCTTCAAGTACCCGGCTCTCGATTCGTTCGGCCGGGGCGATCCCCGTCATCGTCCCGCCTTTCCTGATGAAGGTATCCGTGACCAGTTCGGCGATGGTCTTTATGCCTTCGCGTTCGAGATCGATCCCCACCATCTCGGCAAGGTTCTGGTCGGGATCGACATCCACCAGCAGGAGCGGCGTCTCATTTTGTTCGATAAAAAATTTTGTCTGCAGCGCGACAAAACTCGTCTTGCCGGTCCCTCCCCGGCCCATGGTCACCAGCGTCTTCATGAGTTTTTCCCCGTATCATCCCGGACAACCGGCCGTTCTTTCAAATCCTGGCAAACCCGGTCAAGGATTCCCCCGATGGCATGGACTGAAGCCGAATGCCGAAGGGTTTTGATTGAGTCCCCCGCGATACCCGCACGGGCCACGGCCGCGTCGAAGGGGATCATGCCTGCAACGGTGATATCATGAGCACGTGCAAAATCCCGTATGACCTGTTCCTGCCCGGCATCCATGACCCTGTTCCCGACAAGCGCTGTCCGGGGAATGCCCGCAGCCTGTGCCATCTGCAGGATTGTTCCCGCTGTGGCAAGCGACTGCCGGTGTGCATCGCTGACGACCAGCATGATGTCCACATTCTCTGCGGTCCCCCGACCGATATGTTCGACACCAGCCTCCATGTCAAGTACTACCATCTCATCCCGCTCGACGAAAAGGTGACGGAGCAGGGCGCGTATTATGCTGTTTGCCGGGCACGTGCAGCCGGACCCCATAGATGTCACGGTGCCCATGACCAGCAGGGAGGCCCCGGCCGGTGTCGGCACGGCATACTTCGTTACCATATCATCCACTGTAAAATTCAGGGAATAGACCCCGGGATACGCCGTACCGGTCTTTGCGGCAATGAGCTCGCTGTTTTTTGAGACCGGGAGAATCGCACCTGATTCACGGGAGGAAAGTCCGAGCAGGAACCCGAGGTTGGGCGCCGAATCGGCATCAATGGCGAGGGTTGTATAACCGGCGCGGGTCAGCAGGAATGCAATGCTGCCGGCCACCAGCGTTTTGCCTGCTCCCCCCTTCCCGGCTACCGCGATCTTCATGCCGCCCCCACTGTATCACGGATATATGGGTGAAACCGGCTTAATAACCCGGTCCCGGTACCAATGATCCGCGAATGCAGCATATCTCCTTCCAGTACATCCTTTTTTTTAGGAAATAAAAGCGGTGATGCGCGTGTTTTTCCGGTCTCTTCTTTCCGGTAACTCCGGGGCACCGTTGGGGTATCCCGTTATACCCCGCCAGCTCTTTCGGGTACCTCACTCTTAAAGAAGTTAAAAAACCAATTGGAATGGAATTACGGTGGCAGATGGCTGAGATAAAGATCATCGGGACTGCACACGTCTCACAGAAGAGTGTCGAGGAAGTCCGGGCTGCAATTGAAGAATTCCATCCGGATGTCGTGGCCATAGAACTTGACCCGGCCCGGTTCTCGGCCTTAAAAAAACAGGCCCGTGACCCGACGGTCGATGATGTCCTTGAAGTAAAGAACTTCAACTCGCTTCTTGTCCAGTGGCTCCTTTCCTACCTCCAGCGGAAGATCGGCGTCGATGTCGGTGTGGAACCGGGTGCCGAGATGAAAGCGGCTATTGCGGAAGCGGAGACGAGAGGCATTACAATTGCACTCGTGGACAGGGACCTGCGGCTTACCCTTTTGAGGTTCTGGAAATCGATGGGGATTATCGAGAAGATCAAGATGGTCTTTGCGTTGATCTATTCCGTCGCAGAGGTCGATAAGGGACAGGAATTTGACATCGAATCGCTCAAGGAACAGAATATTATTGATGCCGTCATGGAAGAGTTCCGTAGGTTCTCGCCCAATGGCGCCCACGCCCTGATTGACGAACGCGACGCGTTTATCGCCCACCAGCTTGTCCTGTTAAAGGTCCAGCGGCCGGAAGGCCGCATCCTCGCCGTGGTTGGCGCCGGTCACCGGCAGGGCATTACAAACTATGTCGAACACCCCCAGACACTCCCGCCGTTCGACTCCCTGACAAAAGAGCCAAGATCGTTTCCCTGGGCAAAAATATTCGGGTTTGCGGTCACCGGACTTTTTGCCTTCCTGCTTGCGGCAATCGCATTTTCCGGTGTCGGCTGGATGGTGCTCTTATACGCGCTCCTCTTCTGGGTGATTATTCACGGGGTGCTTGCCGCAGTGTTTACCCTCATTGCCGGGGGCCACCCGTATTCTGCACTCACCTGTTTTGGCGTGGCGTGGATGACCTCCTTAAACCCGCTTCTCCACGCAGGATGGTTTGCCGCATACGTTGAGGCGAAGGTGCGAAAGCCACCGGTGTCGGATTTCCGGAAAATTTACGAGACTGAATCCATCGGGGAGATGGCGCGCATCCCGCTTTTCAAGGTGGTTCTGGTAGCCGCGCTTGCGAATCTTGGGAGCCTGATCGGGACAGTCCTGTACTTCATCTTTGTCTTCCCGCTGCTCCACATCGACCCGGGCGTGGTAATCTCAAACGGTGTCCACAATATGTGGACATGGGCAACGGGGCTGTTTTGAACAATATATCCGATTTTTTTTGGCTTGCAAAATATCATCGGTTGTCCTCGCACATGTTCGTTATGTTCCCCGCACCCTTTCTCCTTTCCTGCACGCCTTGATCTCCTGATCGATCCAGTCATGCACGATCAGTTTCATCTGTTGCTGCGTTATGCCAGGCCCGCACCGGGCACGGATCTCGACTTCGAGCAGATCAAGGAGAGGCTGAACCATCCTGAAATAGGCACCGGTTCCAACAAAACCCCCCGCATTTTGTATATGTATCACGACCAGCTCGTTAAGGTGCGCGAATTCCCCGGTTATATCAATAATCTGTTCCAGGGTCATGCCGGTGGATACGTCAGGAATACTGAATGCGCCGGGAGAAGAATGATCTTTATCCTGCGGGGGGCAGGAAGAGTTTTCCGTTCCCGTTTTTTCTCCCATATCAGCAGGAAAGGGGGTGGTGGGGGCCATAGCCATCATTCATACTTTTGAGTGCAGTTTAAAAAAGTTACCTTTCATGAATATTGGGTTGAGCGGAACGCATCCTGCAGGATCTCATCTTTTTCTTAAACGAGCCTTGATGTGTTCCAAAAACAATAGCGGTGTGCCGTATATCCGGATCCGGCATATCCGGGTGGAAAAAAAAGAAATCAGATGAACGTGGAGTGTGAACCATGAGCAGTACCGCGCTTCTGGTGATTGAAGGGCTCTGGTGGACCCCGGAGCAGAAGCCCAAGCGACCCTCGGTGTTGTCTTTTCTGGAAGGACTGGAGAGTTACCGTGGGGATTTCAATATCTATTACTCCAACTTCTACGAAAAAAACGGTTTTAAACGGGCGCTTTCGGACGACCTTACCAATACCCGGGAGGATCGTCTCTTTCTCTACGTGGCGGCGCACGGAACCGGCAAGCGTATCGGAGGGCTGAAAGCGAAGACCGGAATAAAAATCCCGGCTATGTTCAAGGCCGTCAGGACCGCCGCAAACTATTCCAATATTGAGGGAGTTGTCATCGGTTCATGCAGCATCGGGAACAATATCAATGATTTTCTCTCCACAACGAAAAATTCACGCATCGCCTGGATTTTCGGGTATACCTGCGAGATCGGCTGGATGGCCTCGACACTTGTCGATCTCTCGCTCTTCGAGCATCTTATGAAACTCAAAAAAAGCGATCTTGCAGACCGGGAAAAGGTTTCCAACACTTTTGTCAGGGCTTTGAGCCGGTTCAATGGTGATTACGTGCTTTGCAAGGGTAAAAAAGGTGATGCCGGCATTCCGCTTAAGAATGCAATTACTATCGTCATACAACCCCGCAAACCGAGATGCAAAGCGCAGGACGAGACAAGGTACGTGCTGGAAAAGCTGGGCTGGATTAAAGAATAATCATGGGATGAGCGGATAAGGATGTGCGAATGCGTACCCTTTTTCGGTCTCGGCACGGCATTATGACACGTGCTCTCCGATTCGTTTATTAATTCCCTGCGCTGCAAGAAAACCCGTGGAAAATGCGGCCTGCAGGTTGAAACCTCCGGTGTCTCCATCGATATCGAGCACCTCCCCGGCAAAGAAAAGCCCGCGAACCTGCCGGGATTCCATCGTCTTTGCATGCACCTCCTCAAGTGCGATACCGCCCCGGGTCACCATCGCGACGGAAAGATCCCCAAGAGATAAAACTTTCAGCGGGCATTCCACCAACTGGCTAATCAGACAGGTCCGGCCTGCCGCAGTCAGGTGCGCACCAGTACAATCCGCAGGAATTCCGGCCAGCGCGGGAAGAATGCGGGCCAACCGTTCAGGCACCCCCATTCCTGATATAATGGTTCTGATAGATTTTGTAGGGGCATGGGAGAGGGCAAAAAGAAACTCCCGCGCAAATGTGTTCCGCTGCACCGGACCGGCAAAAGAGAGCCGGATTTCGTCTTCTGCCCGGATATCGCGCGAACAATCGAGGATACCAGGCCCGGAAAGACCGGTATGCGTGAAAAGTACGTCACCCTGACGTTCAATGGTCTTCCGGTTCTCCCGCCAGACAGAAAAAGCCAGCCCGCGAAACGACATGCCGGCCAAATCTGCAAACGGGAAATTGCCAATAACGAGTGGGGTGAGTGCCGGACCTGTACCGGTTATTGAATGACCCAGAGATGCCGCGAGCCGGTAGCCATCACCGGTCGATCCGGTCTTCGGGTACGATACGCCACCGGTGGCAATAACAAGATTTTTTGCAAAAAATATGCTTTTTGTCGTATCCAGGACGAATCCCGGATTGGTATATTCGACCCGGTTCACCGGTTCACCGCATCGCAGGTCAACACCCCGGCTCCGGCATTCACGGATGAGGACATCGCAAACATCTTCTGCCTTGCGGCTCACCGGAAAAACCTTCCCTTCCGCTGTCGATTCCATGGAGAGGCCACGCTCCTCAAAAAAACGTATGAGATCCACGTTTGTACAGGACAGTAATGCGGGCCGGAGAAATTTTCCATGGGCACCGTACCGGGAAAAAAATGTCCGTATATCCCCTTCATGCGTGACGTTGCACTGACCGGTACCCGAAATCCGGAGTTTAAGGCCGGGTTTCAGGTTCTTCTCCAGCAGGAGCACACGGGTATCCGGCCCTGCGGCATGGATCGCACAGAAAAGACCGGCCGGGCCGGCGCCCATGACTGCGATGTCGTACTGCTCCACGGGCCACCTTTACCGGAGTATCTCTTTTGATCACACATGAACATTACAGTCTGGTGCCTGAATCGCGAGCCCGCCATTCGGACTTAATAAAAAGTCCGGCAATTTCACAAAACATTTTTTGAGAAGTTCGATAACCTTACCGGACTTTTTTTAAAATGTTTTTCACCACATCGAATATCAGTTGTACTCCCACGAACGAGGAGTTCCGCCGCCCCCGAAAGGACGCCCCCGCGGCGGATCAAGTGAATAAATTTCCGGGGATGTCGCTCCACCGCAAATCTCATTTTCCTGTCTGTCACACTATCGCGAAGCGGGGGATGCCCGTGCGGCGGGGGCGGAGCCCCCGAGAGCATGCTCTGCTCGAAAAACCCTGGCAGCAACACTCACCATGAATCTCGCAATCCCGAAGGTAAAAACCCCTCAAAACCACCGTATCCCACCATCCGGATATCCCTGTTTCCGCACTGTCGATACCAGAGTGGCCACTTTAGGATAATTTTCCCGGGAAAAAACGGGCCGTTTTTCTTAGGCAAGGAACCCCCTTTATTTTTTGGCAATAGCGGGCCTCCGGGCAGGGGCGGGCTCCCGGAAGACCTTTGGAATTACCGTTTTTTCGCGACCGGTACAGGGCCGCTAAATTGCACGGTTTTTTCCTGCTTAAAACGCCCGGTTTCAAAAACCAACCGATTAAAACAAGAATCGTGGAGAGGATTGGCGCCATTTCCACTGGAACTTCCGGGACACGGTTCCGGCCCAAGGACTCTCCGTCGGAGAAACGATCGTGGGAAACCGTAGGTCCTGCCATACTGCCCTTTATAAGGGGGACGCTCGGATTGGGGGGATACCTCCCGGGAGTAGGGGTTCGTGTAATCATCCGGCCCCCATCATCCAATCTCACCGACAACGGTCGGATAAACCCGGAGCCTCCGCCACACCCGCTCGTGCTGCGTACGAAGCCGGATTTCTCCTTGGGAACCATGGAGGGAACGGCAGGGCACGGACCTCGCGGAGATCATCAGGAATCAGTTTTTCGCAGATCGTGTTCGGGTCGATCCGGTACCGGATCTGCCGGACACGGACGATGCAGGCCGCATCCGGCTTGAAGATAAAGTGGTCGTACGCAAGGTCCGGGTGTTCGTTTGTCTGCCAGCGGCAGCCCATCTTCTCCGCGAACTTTTTTGCCTCGTCAATGGCCGCGACCGGCTTTTTCCCCCGGGTCATTTTTTAGTGTGGGGGGGGGTGAAGGGTTTGTGGTCGGAGTGGTGGGACAGACGCTCCCTTTTGGTGTACTGGCCTTTTATCCGGCCGGACTTTAAAAAATCCCGCCGATTCCGGTTCCACCGGACCGGTTTTTCATGGATGCCGCAGCCTTACAGGCAGGCAAAAAACGGGTTTAATGGCACTTTTTCCTGAACCACTCGGCATAATGCCGGCGCAATTCTTCGGACTCTTCCGGGGTGAAATCCTTTTTTTTATTAGCGTGAAGGTGGTTTTCCATCTGCCGGATGATGTGCTCGGCATCGTGATAATCCTCCACCTCGAGGTATGCCGGGACTTTGGCCACTTCGTAGGCATGGCCGCAGACCGGGCACAGTTTCCACTTCTGGAACCGATCTACGTACGTAAAAGCCCTGCACCCCGGACAGCGGAGAATATGGTACATAAATATGAGGTCATCAGTGTATCCCGTATAAAAATATATTGATGATATGGTCCAAACGACCGGCCGGTCCGCAGCGTTATTTTTGCCAGAAGGAATCGATGCCGGCAGAGGGTTTTGTACCCCCACGGCCCCTTGCAGTAAAACGGCCAAACGAAATCCCTATATCGTGCCATCAACCCATAGAACCAGTACTATGGAAAATATTATTGTGACCGGGGTCCGGGGACTCCCGCTCATCAGGGCAGGTGATAATATTGCGGCGATGATTTGCGAACGGGTAACGGTGGAAGACGGCGATATTATCTCCTTAGCATCGACGGTGTATTCAAAATCGAAGGGCTATACAAAACCTCTTGCTGAGATCACGCCCTCGGCGCGTGCACTGCGGCTGGCAGAACTTAACGGGGAGGACCCCCGGTTTGTCCAGGCTGTGCTCGATGCTTCACAGGATATTATCATGGAACATCCTTTCATCCTCTCTCTCCTCCCGTTTGGCCATATTGGAGTTCGGGCAGGAGTGGACCAGAGCAATATAGATGACGGCATGGTAATCTTCCTGCCTCCGGATCCCATGAAAGCTGCGACAGAGTTGAGTGACGAAATCAAGGTGATCACGGGAAAAAAGGTCGGCGTAATTATCACCGATACCTGCGGGAGGTCATTCAGGCGCGGGCAGACCGGCCACGCCATCGGATGGAGCGGGTTTACCGCGATCCGGGATTTCAGGGGAGATACGGATCTCTTCGGTCATGAACTCAAGATCACGGAGGAAGCAGTGGTAGATGAGATCGCAGGGTTTGCTAATTTTGTCATGGGCGAGAGCAACAATGGTGTTCCGGCCGTCCTCTTCCGCAACTGCCCGCCATGGACCGGTCATGACAGCCTGTATTTCACAAAGAACGAGGATATTACCCGCAGGCTGCTCAAAAAAGCCTGTCCCTCATGAGGAAAAATGGTGATCCAGTCTGGTTGACAGACCAGAGTTATGCATGCGTTGAATAGAGGAGATTGAAGATCATGACGATAATACCGATAATGGCAGCAACAACCATGACCGTGATGGGACTGATGTGGATCGCCCGCCGGTCCTCGCTCTCGTAATAGTTAACGAGACCTGCCGATGAAAGTAATCTTCCGCCTTGTTTCTTTGCCATACATATATATTTCATTTTTCGATATATAAAAGAGAGTCACGATAACCAATGAACCCCACGCAGATTCTGTCCGGTCTGGCGCTGATCGGTGAAGAGCTCGCACTCCGTCCGGTAGATATTGTGATCGACGAAGGCCGGATCACCGCAATTGATGAAAGAACCCGGGCCCCCCCAATCTGGATCTGCCCGGCGTTTTTTAACGCCCATACTCACCTTGCCGATACTGTCGCCATGGACTGCGGGAGTACTGGCGATCTGGACAGTATGGTGACGCCACCTGATGGCCTCAAGCACCGGCTCCTCGCCACCGCTTCGTCCGCAGATCTTATCGCGGCGATGCGGGCGTCTGTCGCGGGTATGATAAGATCCGGAACATTCGGATGCGCGGATTTCCGCGAGGGTGGCAGGAACGGTGTACATGCACTCCAGAGGGCAGCGACAGGCCTCGACTTCCTGCCTGTTATTTTCGGCCGGGATGGTGGTGAAGATATTGCTGACGGCCTCGGAGTCAGCAGTACCCGCGATGTGGAGGGGGTGGAGCAGCAGGTTGCGGCTGCCCGGAACGCTGGCAAACGGATCGCGTTTCATGCCGGTGAGCGGGACAACGAAGACGTAGATGCCGCACTTTCGTTTGAACCGGATCTTCTCATCCACATGACCCACGCGACAAAAAAACAGATCCGGGCATGTGCGGAACAGGAGGTCCCCATAGCTGTCTGCCCCCGCTCCAACTGGGTGCTGGGTGTTACCGCATCGACCCGGTATCCACCCCTGAAGATGATGCTCGAACTCGGTTGTACTGTGATGCTTGGTACTGACAATGTGATGTTTGTGCCGCCGGATATGTTTTCAGAGATGGCGTTTGTCTCGACAATATACAAAATCGATCCAAAGGCCGTGCTCCGGTCTGCAGTGGCAGGCTCACGGTTTGCCGGCGCACCGTTTTTCATCCGCAAAGGGGCACGCGCAGCTCTTTTTACGCTCGATCCCACCCATTCTGCGCTTGCTTTCAGTCACGACCCCTTAACTTCCATTGTAAAACGTGCTCAACTTGGGACAATCGGGAATAACGTTTTTAATTTGAAAACTCAATAAAAATGGCATGTTTGTTTTGGGTGATGTCCGTGTTTACTAACATACTTGTTGCAATCGATGGTTCAGAAGCAAGCGACCATGCCCTCGAACAGGCAGTCGATGAGGCAAAAGTATGGAATGCCAAGCTTCATGCCGTTTATGTCGTAGAGACCGGCCTCTTTTCATCGCTCCCGTCAGATAGCACCGTAGAGATCATGTACCGCGTACTTGAGAATGAGGGCAACGCAGTTCTTGAGAAAGCAAAAAAGACTGCCGCAAAAAGCGGTGTTGTTCTTGTCACGCATATGAAACAGGGCCATGCAGGAACCGAGATCATCGCGCTTGCCCAACAAGAGAAGGTGGACCTGATCGTTTCCGGCTCCCACGGGAAGAGCCAGACCGATCGCCTTCTTATCGGAAGTGTCAGCACATACATTACCGCACACAGCACAGTCACAACCATGGTGGTGAGATCATAACGGATATGCTTGTTAAAGATTACATGACTTCGGATGTCGTCAACGTAGACATCCCCGGCAACCGTGACGATGTCCTCAAGATCCTCAAAAGGACCGGTATATCCGGTGTGCCAGTCCTGAAAAACAAGAAACTGGTCGGAATTATCACCCGCAAGGATCTTCTGCGCAAACCGGAAGAAACCCAGCTCGGCCTTCTCATGACATCAAAACCGATCACGATCGAACCTGATACGGATATTCACGAAGCTGCCAGGCTGCTCGTCACGCATCGCATCAGGAGGCTGCCGGTGGTTGAGGACAACAAGCTTGCCGGCCTGCTCTCGGTCGCAGACCTGATTCATGCTATCGCCCAGATGAAAATAAAAGAGGAGATCAAGGACACCTATACGAGCACGACCTTCGCACTCTGGGAGGATACCCCGCTCCCGCTCGTAGGGCGGGTCATGGAAATCTCGGGGGTGGATGCGATCCCGATCCTGAACTCCGACAGCGTGCTGCAGGGCATTATCTCGGAACGCGATCTCATCAGGAATTCAAGCATCGAGGATTCGGTGGGGGTGAGTGACTTCTCCAACGGCACCGATGACGACGAATGGACCTGGGAGAGCATACGGGACAACCATACAATTAGTTTCGGTATTTCCCGGGTACAGCTGCCAAACCGGCCGGTAAAACTTGCAATGGTCAAGAATGTCGTGGCTGTTCCCAAGAATTCTGAAGTCAGCGAGTGCGCGCTAAAGATGCGCCGGTCGCGGGTCGACCAGCTTCCGGTGGTCAACGGTGATAAGCGCCTGGTGGCCATGCTCTATGACCGTGATCTTATCCGCGTTCTCTGTAAAGAGGACGCAGAATAACAACCTTTAAATTTCCTGATATCATCTAATACCATAAAACGCTTTTAAATGATTTTTGGCGTTCATTTGTTTTTGAGGTGTGATATGCCTGAACAATACCAGGAATCTATGACAGGGACTACTACGGTGGGTCTGATATTTACCGGAGGGGTTATCCTTGCCACGGAGAAGCGTGCAACCATGGGATACATGATTGCAAGCAAGCGTGCAAAGAAAGTCTACCAGATTGCAAACCTTATCGGCATGACGATCGCAGGCGGCGTGGGTGACGCACAGCAGCTTGCCCGGATCATCACCGTCGAGTGCAACCTGTACCAGATACGAAGATCACGGGCAATCACCGTCGGGGCCGCTTCAACCCTGCTCTCCAATTACCTGAACCAGAACCGTTATTTCCCGTATTACGTCCAGCTGCTCGTCGGAGGTATCGATGAACATGGGCCCGGGGTCTATTCGGTCGATGCCATGGGTGGGGCAACAAAAGAAGAGGACATCGTCTCTACCGGTTCCGGTTCGCCTATGGCTTATGGTGTGCTGGAAGACCGGTACCGCTCCGGCATGAATGAGGACGAAGCCATCGAACTTGCAGTACGGGCCCTCAAGTCAGCAATGAAGCGTGATGCCGGTTCCGGTGAGGGCATCCATGTCGTTGTCATCACCAAAGACAAGTATCAGGAACTCAGCGAGGAGCAGCTCAAAAAATACCTCGCCAAAAATCCAGTATAATCTTTTTTTAGGACGTTCATTGTTATGTTGATTGAAGATCGGCTTAAAGAGCTCAGGGATAAGATTAACGAGCGGGTGCCCGCAGGTATAAGGGTTACTGAGGTTGAATTTGAAGGACCGGAACTGGTCATCTATATGGATGACCCCAAACGGTTTGCAGATGAAGCAGACCTGATCCGGGTCCTCGCCCGCGACCTCCGGAAACGGATTGTCGTCCGCCCGACTATCCTTGAAGACCCCGAGAAAGCGGTAACGGAAATACGGGCAGTTGTTCCCGAATCTTCAGGTATTACCGATATTTTTTTCGACCCGGACACCGGAGAGGTCTTAATAGAAGCAGAAAAACCCGGTGTCGTCATCGGGAAAAATGGGATCACGCTGCGGGAGATTACCAAGCACATCGGCTGGACCCCCAAAGTGGTCCGCACCCCCCCTATTGAAAGCAGTACCGTTAAACAGATTCGCCAGTACCTGCGCTCCGTTAATGAAGAACGTAAACAGTTCCTGCGCACTATCGGGCGACGGATCCACCGCGACATTCCGGGCCGCGACGAGGCAAACAAGGATGCGACCAGAAAAGATCAGTGGGTGAGGGTCACTACCCTTGGCTGTTGTCGCGAAGTCGGCCGGGCTGCTTTTTTGCTTACCACCCCGGACAGCCGCGTGCTCATCGACTGTGGGGAAAAACCGGACAACTCAAACGGTGCGCCCTACCTTTACGTTCCCGAAATCCACCCCCTGGCCCAGCTCGACGCTGTTGTCCTCACTCACGCGCATCTCGATCACTGTGCACTTGTCCCCCTTCTTTACAAGTACGGATACGAAGGTCCGGTCTATTCAACTCCGCCGACCCGGGACCTCTCCGCAATGCTCCAGCTGGATTATCTGGATGTCATCAACAAGGAGGATCGCAAGATCCCCTACAGCTCAAACGAGGTCAAAACCTACATCAGCCATTCGATCACGCTTAATTATGGCAGCGTGACCGACATTGCGCCGGATATCAAGCTCACCTTACATAACGCAGGACATATTCTTGGCTCCGCAATTGCCCATTTTCATATCGGCGACGGACTGTACAATATCGCGTTCACCGGTGATTTCAACTACAGCAAAAGCCGGCTCTTCAACCCCGCCATCAACCAGTTTCCCCGGCTGGAGGCGCTTTTTATGGAAAGCACCTACGGTGGTTCAAACGATTTTCAGCCGGCACGCTCTGATGCAGAGCTCAGGCTTTACGAGACCATTAATAAGGTGCTGTCGCGGGGCGGCAAGGTAATTATTCCGGCATTTGCCGTAGGCAGGTCGCAGGAGGTCATGCTCGCCCTTGAGGAGGGGATGCGCCTTGGCAAGATACCGCATGTCAAGATCTACCTGGATGGCATGATCCGTGAGGCCACAGCGATCCACACCACCTACCCCGAGTACCTCAACAACGATCTCCGGAACCTGATCTTCCGGGAAGGGATGAACCCCTTCCTCGCGGATTGTTTCCAGCAGGTAGATTCTTCCGATCTCCGTGAGAAGGTGATCAATGGCGATCCGTGCGTGATCATTACCACAAGCGGTATGCTCAACGGCGGACCGGTCATGGAGTACCTTCTTAATCTGGCAGAGGACGAGAAAAACGCACTCGTCTTTGTCGGGTACCAGGCTGATGGCACTCAGGGACGGCGTATCCAGAAAGGATGGCGCGAGGTGCCCATGGGCCGTAAAGGTACGATCACCATAAACCTCGAGATCGATACCATCGACGGGTTCTCGGGTCATTCGGACCGCCGGCAGCTGATGAATTATATCGGCCAGATCCAGCCGCGACCCGAAAAAATCTTCTGCATCCATGGCGATGAGAACAACACCATCGATCTTGCCAGCTCCATCTACAAGCGGTACCACATCCAGACGCACTCGCCGATGAATCTTGAGACATACCGCATGGTATAGCCCGGATCCGCCATGAGGGCGTACCTTCTTGTCGTCTGCCTGGGCGTCTTTTGCGTTATGGCGCTCTCAAATGCGATTGTCCCGGTCCTGCCTGCATTTGCCACCGGGTCCGCATGGGAGGGTGCCATCTATGCCGCATATTTTCTGGGCGCGTTTATCTCGACGCTCCCTGGAGGATTCCTTTCCGACCGGTATGGCAGGACACCGGTCATCCGCACCGGTCTTATGCTGACCGTCATAAGTGGTATCCTTCTTTATTATACCTCCGGACCTCTTCCTGTAATCACGCTGCGGTTGCTTGAAGGGCTCGGCGCCGGTCTCTTTATCGCTGCCGGGATGTCCTACGTCAATTCGCAGCCGGATCATACCCGTATGAGCGGTTATTATCTTGCGATGCTTAACATCGGGCTTGTATCGGGGCTTGTTGCATCCGGCTGGCTTGCCGTACGGTTTATGCAGCCTGCTCTTGGGATTGGATTATTTGCTGCACTTTCATTGGTAGTACTGGTCGCGGGTATTTTTACCCGCGAGATCCCGGAACAAATCTTCCAGCCGGGTATCCAGACTCAAAAACCTGCAGGGTGCTACAGACAGGATCTTAAGGAGCTTGTCTCGCTTGTCACATCCCGGAGCCGGTTGTGGTATTCCGCAATTGTCCTTGTCGGTATCACGGGAGTCGTTTCCTCGTTATACCCGGAGTTCTCCGGTCAATCCGCGGATATCCTTGGTCTCTGGATTGCCGGTATGAGTGTTGCAACCATTGCAGCTGTCCTTATCGTGTCCCGGTTTACGGTTCACGCAATCCCGGTCATCCGCTGGTCTGCAGTGTTCATGACAGGCGGGGCCCTTCTTGCTTACCTGTCCCCGCTCGGGTTTATCGTGCTTGGCGCTCTTGCCGGAATTGTGATGATCGCCCAGATGGCAATTCTCGCCGAGGAGCGGAACCGCCAGGGACTCGTCATGGGTCTCTTTTCAACATTCAGTTACCTTGGCATGACGATCCTTCCCTTTATCGCCGGACTGGTAGCAGCTGCTGCAGGTTTTTTCGATGCGTTCCTTGTCGCTGCATTACTTGGTGGAACGGTTGCCCTCTCGATTGGCTAAGCGTACCCCCAACCGGCGCAATAAAACCTGCATCACCTGCCGGCGTGCTAAAATATACAATAGATTCATCTGTTTTAAAAGAGAATTTTCGGTTATGCAGACGAGCGCAAAAGTTGGCATACTGCTTGTTATTGTTATTTTTCTCATTCCTGCCGTGGCAGCTGAGGATTCCCTTGAGTGGTACACAAAAGCCCAGAATGCGGCAGTGAACGGGGATTACACGGATGCAGTTACTTATTATAACAATGCGATCGCGCTAAATCCCACCTATGACGCGGCAATGGCCGGAGAGGCAGATGCGCTCAATGCCCTGGGCCAGTACTCAGCAGCACTTACGGCAGCAAACCAGGCGCTCGCCATACAATCGAGTCCGACTGCGCTGGGTGCCCGTGCAGATGCACTCTTCAACCTTGGCCAGTACAACGATGCCATTGGTGCATATGTGAATTATACAGCAATCGTAACAAATCAGGCAGATGCATACTGCAATCTTGCCTACTCGTACGCACAGGTTAATAATTCCAATATGGCGCTCACAACCTATGCCCAGTGTACGAATCTGAACCCGTCAGACCCGCTGATCTGGAACCAGATCGGTCTCGTGGACATGTCCCTCGGCCAATACCAGGCGGCCCTTACCGCTTTTAACAAGGCAACCGGTCTCACGATCACCAATGCCGAGATCTGGAATAATAAAGGGGAAGCTCTCGCTGCCCTCGGCCAGTACCAGGATGCGATCAGTTGCTTTAACACCGCGCTCAGCCTGAACCCGGCCTATACCCAGGCTCAGGAAAACAGGAATGCATCGCTCGGGAAGGGACAGACCGTTATCATCACGGGCAATCCAACGCCTACGATGGCGCCATGGTACCTTGGCGGGGTGGCCCCGACGAGCGTAACGACAACCCCGGCTGTAGCGACACCAGCAACAGTAACCGGATCGCAGGCTGCCCAGACAACCACAATATCCCAGACAACCATGGAAACGCCGGTTGCAACCCGGACTACGTATTCACCATTGTCACCGGCCCTTGCCCTCGCAGGGCTTGCAGCGGCGGCAGTTACACTGGCATGGAAAGGGAAAAACAGGTAAACCCGGATGGATCCGGGAGCAAATGCATCAGGACCCTTCTTTTTTTCCAACCAGCAGGATCGCCCGTGGTGCATTGACGGGCCATGGGAAATATCGACACGCGAAAGATATCCACCGGGTTCTTTTCTGAAAATGCCGGGAATCAGGCACCCGCCCTGCTGATCAATAAAAATCCCGGTTCAAACCGCCTGACTGCGTGAACCATATACCCTCATGATCCGCAGGTAGATTTCTGCAGATTTTTCAAGCGCTGCCACCGTGACCCGTTCATTGGTGCCGTGAAGCGTGGTAAGTTCGCCCGGGCCGTATTCGATCACCCGGAAGCCCGCAGATCGCAGGTGACGGGCATCACTCGCCGCCCACTGGAGAATGGGAGATGCCGGTCTTCCCTGCACCGCTTCAATCTCCCTGCAGACAATCGAGACAAAATCGCACGAAGGATCGGTCAGGGATGGTTCGTGAAGGGTCTCTTTTACGATGGAGGCATAGGGGGCATGCACCATGATCTCCCTGGTCAGATCCCGGATATCGCATCCCCAGGGAATACGCATCTCGAGATCGAGATCGCAGTGCTGGGCCACGATGTTGACCTTCTCCCCCCCGGCAATAACGCCCGGGTTAAACGTGACCCGTTCCAGGATCTCGCTGCCCTTGTCCATCATGAACTCCCCGGCAAATACCTGTGAAGATGTCCTGATAATCTCCAAGAGG
Organism: Methanoregula sp.; assembly: GCF_052325125.1. Taxonomy (GTDB): domain Archaea; phylum Halobacteriota; class Methanomicrobia; order Methanomicrobiales; family Methanospirillaceae; genus Methanoregula. The sequence continues at coordinate 66,699 of NZ_JBKQWO010000048.1, forward strand.
TTCTCATCCATGGGAAATTCCCGTTTGTGGAGGGATTGCACATAATCAAGCAGCTTTGTTGCCTCCATCACCGCACTGATACCGACAAGGGGGTACAGGGATCCATGACCGGGCGTGCCGGTGAACCTGAGTTCCAACCGGCAGAGCCCCTTCTGGCCTATACACGGATGGAGTGCAGGGCTTGGCTCGGCGATAAGGCAGTCACAGGGAGAAAGCATATTTTTTTCAAGCAGGTACCTGATCCCATATTCTCCCCCGGTTTCCTCATCACAGACAAATACAAGGGTCGCCGGAAGGGCTTCTCCTGCCTCTGCCAGCTCATCGCACGCGGAGAGGATCGCTGCACAGCCGCCTTTCATATCGCTTGATCCCCGGCCCCAGACATACCCGCCTTCTATGGTGCCGGAAAACGGTGGATGGATCCAGCCTTCATCAAGGGCCGGTACAACGTCCACATGCCCGCAGAGCATGAGCGGTTGTGGTTTCCCTGTGGTCACCAGGTTGCACCGCCCCCCCGGGGTACAGATGACCTGCACCCCGATGCCCCGGGCTTCAAGGAAATCCCTGATGTATTCGATAGGCCCCGAGGTATCACCCAGCGGGTTCTCGCTTCGGAGAGCGACAAGGTCCGAACAGATCTTCTTGGGCTCCATCAAGAGGGATTCTCCGCACCGGGGTCAGGCTTTTTTCTGTGCAAGGAATTCGACAAGGAGCCGGGATAGCGATGCACCCTCATACAGGCTCTTGAGGAACTCCTGCTCGAAAAATTCGTCGATAACGATGAGAAAGAAATTGGTCGGTACGGCCTGCTTGCTATCCGGATCGGGAACGATCCGGAAACTCCGGTAGCTGGCAGGATCTTCAGGGTCGTAAATGATCTGCCAGAGCGCAGGCAGTTTTGCAAATTTCTCCGGCCGTGCCCCTTTCAGCCACGCTATAAAAGCGGGAAAATGCACGCGATCTCCCTTCTTTTCCTCATCTATACGCCAGCGCATGTACTCTGCGCCCATAATATTTTTCGGTGACTGGTAGTTGTATGCGTAGATGCTGCAGGTGTAGTCAATATGGGCAAGGGCATCGACAAAGAAGAAATACAGGGTCTTGTCAAAAAGCGACGTATCATGAAGGATCAGGGATTTTTCGTAGAGATGAGCTAGGACATGGACGTACTCATTGTCAGTGGTCATACGATCCTAGTGTATGCCGGAATTGTAGATAAATCCCAGTAACTATGCACCTGGTCAGGAACGTCCATGACCGGCCATCACCTTCCGGTTGCAGGATGGTTATTTGAAAAACGGTTCCCGCTGTTCGACCGCCTGCCGGAAGAGGGCTTCGAGCTCTGCACCCTTCTTGCCCCGGATCGTGATATGGTTATCAGTCCTCAGCAGGCATGGCTTGAGCTTGCCATCAGAAGTGACCCGGAGCCGGTTGCAATAGGCGCAGAATTCGGTATTGTGGAGCGGGCGCACCACCTCGACCTCGGCACCGTCTAGACAGTACTTTTTCCGGTGGTGCATCCTGCGCGTGAGTACCTCGCTCGATCGTGAGGCCAGCATCGCCTCGACGCCGCGCAGGTCACCGTGATAGTCGCAGTCATTGAAATGCATCAGCTCGATGAGCTGGAGGACGAGGTCCCGGTTGCCCCTCACGAAATTCAGGAAATCATCGATTTCGTTATCGTTGATCCCGGAGAGGATCACCATGTTGAGTTTGACCGGGGTGAGGCCAGCCCTGAGCGCTGCATCGATCCCGGCAAGAACCTCGTCCAGCCGGTCGCACCCGGTGATCCGCTTGTAGGTCTCCGGGTTCAGGCTGTCGAGACTGACGTTGACCCTGCGAAGCCCGGCGCTTTTGAGATCCTTAGCCATGCCTGCAAGCAGGATACCGTTTGTCGTAATGGACGACTCGATCTCTTTGGGAACCGCCCGGATTATATCGAGAATATCCGGCCGTATAAGGGGTTCTCCCCCGGTAAACTTGATGCTCCGGATCCCGAACTTTGCCGCGACATTCATGATCTCAATGATCTCTTGTGCGCTCATTTCAGCAGCCGGGTTCTTCTCCCCTTCGGCATGGCAGTAGATACAGGAGAGGTTGCAGCGGGAGGTAAGACTGATGCGGAGGTTGGTCACCGGTCGTCCATACGTGTCCTTGAGCGTCGCGATCGTGGGCATCACCTTTTCAGCCTTTGAAGTTCTTTCCGATAACATAAATCTCTGTACTCCCCTTGCGGGTTGCTTTGGCGGAGTACGTTTTCACGACATAGAAGTGCTCTCTTGTCTGACCAAGGAGTTCGGGAAAATCCACACCCTGGAAGGATTTGATCACAAAGTTGCCGCCGGGCTTTAGTACGTTGCAGGCAAAGGCGAGCGCCTCTTCGCCGAGCGCTATGGCCCGGGCCTGGTCGTAACTTTTGTGACCGGAGAGTTTTGGGGCTGCATCGCAGACTACCACGCTGACAGAGCCAAGCATTTCGAGTGCCTTCTGCTGGATCACCGGTTCGGTAAGGTCTCCTTCGATAGTGTCGATACCCTCGAGGGTTGCAATCGGGTTCAGGTCTATCCCAAGGACTCTCCCGTCAGTGAGCGTGCGCAAAACCTGAAGCCAGCTCCCCGGGGCAGCACCGAGATCGATAATATTATCGTCCCTGCGTATAATGGCAAACTTGTCCTGGATCTCGATAAGCTTAAAAGAAGCACGGGATCGGAACCCTTCATGTTTTGCCCGAAGATAAACCTTGTCCCGTGACCATTGCGAACCCATACCAGACCACCAGAAATCCTGAAAACAAACCCAAAACGCTATAATTAAAGTATGACGATATACTGTATAAGACAGTTGTTAAGGGGAAAGCGATGTTAAAAGCAACCATTGACGCAGAGATATTCCGGGAGGCCATTGACGCGATCTCGGCACTCGTTCCCGAGTGCCGGCTGCACACGGCAGAAGACGAGATCTCGACCCGTGCTGTGGACACCGCCAATGTCGCCATGATCGCATTTACGCTCAAAAAAGAGGCGTTTGATACCTTCAAGGCAACGAAAAGCGAGCTGGGGGTCGATATTTCCAAGATGAAGAACATCTTCAACATGGGCGGGAAAGGCGATCTTATCAGTCTTGAGCTCGCGGACAATGCCCAGAAAATGGCAGTCAGCGTCCACGGCTACCACTACTCGATCACCCTGCTGGACACGAATACGATCAGGAAGGATCCCAACTCCCCGACTATCAACCTCCCGGGAAAGGTGGTGATCGCTGGTGAAGACCTCAACAACGCGATCAAGGCCGCTGCGGTAATATCGGATAAGATTGCCATGGGCATCAACCCGAAGGACCAGACCTTTTACATGGTAGCCGAAGGCGATACCGATCATATCCAGCGCGAATTCGGAAAAGACGAACTTAAGTCCCTCATTCCGGTTGAGGCACGCTCGCTCTTTTCCCTTGACTATCTCCGGGACATGGGCAAGGTGATGTCACATGCAGCCGAAGTCGAGGTCTGCCTTGGCGTCGATCACCCGGTCCGGTTCTCATTTGATATTGCCGGCGGCAACGGGCACGTAGAGTACCTGCTTGCGCCTCGCATTGAGGCTGAATGAATGGAATTTGTGCCTTCCGGCAAGGAACTTTCCCATTTTCCGTTTTTAAAAAAAGCCCAGGATCCAATCCGATCCCGTTTCGCATCTCTCGGTAAGCTTCTTGGCACCCCGAAAGGTGAGATCCTGGTTTCAGAGGCAGTAACCCGCATCCGCGAAGCGGTCACCCCGAAAAAAACACGGGTACCGGAAGTGCTCGCCAGTCCTGAAGACGAGATTGCCGCGTATGCGCTCGCACGAATCATTGTCTCCTGCATCAACGATAAACAGCTTATCGACCGGCTTACAAGATATGAAGCCGAACGTGCTTATTATTTTCTCGTGAATGAAGAGGAATGGAACAGTAGTTACGTGCAGGGTGATGGGGAGTATTCAAGGTTATGGGGGGCGATCGCAGACGAACTAAACATACGAATCGCACAGGACCGGATGCCGGTCCCCGATTACGTGGAGCTCGTCGCCCCCCTGCACGATGACCGGTACCGGCTTGTCAACCGGCATGTGGTACAGGGATTTGTCACTGTCAACAAGAACGAGCGCTACGAACTCTTAAGGGAGCGTATCCGCGTACTCCTGCGCCGCGATCTTCCCCACCGGGTGCCAAAAGATATCTGCGAGCAGCTCGCACCGCATGCGGCGGATATCAAGAAGGTGTACCAGGAGCAGATGTTGCGGCAGTTCGGCAGAGTGGAAGAAAGTGCCTTTCCGCCCTGTATGCAGGCACTCATTACTGCCCTTTCTGCCGGCACAAACCTCACGCATGCCGGCCGGTTCTCGCTAACGGCTTTTCTCCACAATATCGGTATGGATACAACCGGAATTGCTGAACTCTATGCCCGTTCCCCGGATTTCGATATTGAGAAGACCATGTACCAGGTCGAGCATATAACCGGACGCGGGGGGTCCGGCACCGAGTACACGACCCCGGCCTGCGCTGCGATGCAGACCACCGGTCTGTGCGTCCACCGTGATCTCCTCTGTGAAAAGGTCAGCCATCCGCTCAGTTACTACAAGGTGAAAAAATTGCGACCGCTTAAACCTGCACCTGCGAAACTACAGGTTCCTGATAAAAATTTGAAAAATTCCTGAATAATGGCCTTGAAGAAAACCTTGATTTCCTCAATAAACAGAAATATGTTTTTCCGCGCATTTTAAAAAAATCCGGATCTGCACATAGTACTTAACCTTACAGCTGAGCTGTAACTTAACAGTTAAGCTGTAAAGTTACAAACTATCTCACGTCAGAGATGGGGGAAAAAAGAGTACAACCGCGATCTCGTTACCAGGAGCGACCGTAGAAATCCGGATCTTCCCGCTCCGCAAAAACAGCTCCTGATCCAGAATATTTTTCTACGCGATCATTTCCTGAAAAATCTGGTTTTAACAGCCTGTGACTGTTTAAACAAAACCCGAAAAAAGAAAATCCGTTTTTTGTTTTTCAGGTAATCTTTTCGTTGACCATATACCCGGCACCAGAGAGAAACAGAATAAAGACGATAATGGCAATCAGGTAGGCTGGTCCGGCGCTGATAACCAGCGGGAGCACCGCGAGAAGAATGACCAGTACCACAAAACCGGTCACGCCTATAAGAACATCAAGCAGTCGTGCATCCATCCAGACCATTTTGGCGTTTATCGGTTATATGCATATCCGTGAGGGAGAGCCGTCATGCTGATGATACCGGGCGGCATATCTTTGTTCAGGGACCGCTCCGCAGCGATTGCTTTGCTTGAACAGTATGTACATGATACCAGGCTCAAAAAACATTGTCTTGCCACCGGTGCCGGGATGAAGTCGCTTGCCGCGCATCTTGGGGAAGATGAGGCAGTCCGGGAGACAACAGGTCTCCTGCCCGACATCGATTTCGAACTTGTGCGGGGGGATATGCAGCTGCATGGTGAGAAAGGTGCGGAGATCCTGGAGGGAGCAGGGTATCGATCCCGGTCTGGCCCTGATTGTTCAGCGGCACAATCACCATCTCTATTCAGGAACTTACGAAAAACCGGTAGAGATTGCGCTTCAGGCTGCAGACAGTGCATCCGGCCTCGTGATTGCGTGCGCGCCTGTAAAAGGGGGCAGACTTTCTGACTGACTGTAAAGACCGTGACAAAAAAGGCAAATGAAAAATCCCTCGCTGCCGGGTGCGACCGCGGCCGTATCGCGCTGATTGCGCCTATTCTGGCGCTGCCGGAGTTCTATGCCGTTGCAATCGAAGGGCTGATGGGAATACGTGAAGAACCGGGTCTTACCTGACCTGCCTGAAGCTCGCCGAAGAGCATAATAATCTCCCGGATCAACAGAGGTGCGGGTACTATGACCAGTCCGGAACAGCAAAGAAACGAAGTCCTTACCCATCTGACGCGTGCCGTGATCCTCCTTAAGGAATCGATGGATGTACGACTGGTTGCCGGCACCGGTACAAACATCTGTTATGCCGTCAGCGGGGCCAGGGACAGTACAGGTGTGGCTACTGTCTCCGGGGGGCTGGTGGTTCAGGGCAATACCGTCAATGCAGCAGGCGCGTGCGGGTTTGGTGCGGATGTCCGTATTGCAACAATCCTTCTCACGGCCTTAAAATTTAACCCTGATATACGTTGTGTGGCAACGATCCGGTATACTGACGCTGTCGGTCGCATCCTCGAAGATATGTTCCTTGAGTGCTGCACTATTGACAGCCGCATGAGATCCCCCGGGGTAAGTACGATGGACTGGGGGGTGGCCTCCTGCTGCAAAGAGGGCGTACCGGAAGCAATTGTCGATCCGGGCATTTCAAAAAGTGCGTCTGTTGTCCACCTGTTTGGTGAAAAACCTGCAAATGTCGCGGGCAATATTATTATGTTGTCGAACCGCATTATACGTATAGAACTTTGAGGAATATTTCATGGGAATAAAGCCATCGTATATCAAGACTATCGGCACCGCACTCCTTTCCACGCAGAAAGAGAACTTTTCAAACAACTTTGACGCAAACAAGCAGCAGCTGGGGGCATCAGCATCAATCGAGAGTAAGCGTGTCCGAAATCGCGTCGCCGGGTATATTACAAGAAAAATTAATACAAAAAGACACCCATAACGCTAGTTATGTTCGAAGGTGTCCTTCCCGCAATAATTACCCCTTTTAAACGTAATTCCGCGATGGACCTTGACGTACAGGGTCTGGAACGAAACATTGAGTATCTCTTGTCCTGTGGAATCCACGGGATCGTGCCCTGCGGCTCGACCGGCGAGTCTGCAACACTCACGTTCGGGGAACACGAAAAGGTAGTCAATGTTACTATTGACACCGTCAACGGCAAGGTACCCGTCCTCGCCGGGACGGGTTCAAACAATACGGCGGAAGCAGTCATTCTTACGAAGGCGGCTAAGGACGCTGGTGCCGATGGTGTGCTCGTCATCAGTCCGTATTACAACAAACCTAACCGTGCGGGGCTTGTAAAGCATTATACAAAACTTGCCGACCTTGACATCCCGGTGGTCATCTACAATGTCCCCGGCCGCACGGGCCAGAACCTCGAACCCGAACTGATTGCCGAGCTTGCACAGCACTCAGGTATTGTCGGGATCAAGGAAGCCAGCGGCAACATCGGGCAGGTCTCGCGGATTATCGAAATGACCCGGGATGAGGACTTTGCCGTCATCTCCGGCGATGACAACCTCACCCTCCCGATTATGGCTCTTGGCGGTAAAGGCGTGATCTCAGTCGCTGCAAACGTGGATCCGAAACGCATGGTTGCCATGTGCGAGGCGGCTGCAAAAGGAGACTGGAAAAAAGCGCTTGCCCTGCACTTTGCTCTCTCGCCGCTCTTCCGCTCGATGTTCATCGATACCAACCCAATCCCGGTCAAAAAAGCCGTGGAACTCGTAGGTATGGCAGGGGGACCGGTCCGGCTGCCGCTTGATAACCTTGACGAGAAAAAGACCGCAGACTTAAAAAAAGTCCTGGCAACGATCCCGGCAGCAAAAAAGACTGTCGCAAAGAAAAAACCGGCCGCAAAAGGCAGCCGGAGGTGAACCGATCATGGTCAGGGTCGTTATCTGCGGCGCCTCCGGCCGCATGGGCCAGACGCTGGGAAGGATGGTTAAGGAATCGCCGGATCTCGAACTGGCCGGCGGGATCGATCTGCGCCCGGGCAGTTTCTTTGGCGCAGAGATCGTAGCAGCACAGGACATCGAAGCGCTTCTTAAAAGCAAAAAGCCCGATGTGCTGATCGATTTCACCGTCGCCCACGCGGCAGTGGAGAACGTAAAAGCCGCGGCAAAGAACAACGTGGCCGTGATCGTGGGGACAACCGGGTTTACGCCGGAACAGCGCGAGGTTATGGCCGCGGCCATCGAAGGTCATGTCCCCGCCGTGATCTCAAGTAATTTTTCAGTCGGGGTCAATATCTTCTGGCAGCTCGTGCGGGAAGCCGGGAAACTGCTGGGGGATTACGACATCGAAGTAATCGAGGCGCATCACCGGAACAAGAAAGATGCCCCGAGCGGCACGGCAAAGACAATCCTGCAAATCCTTGATGATGAAATCGGCTCGCGCAGGAAGCTCTACGGACGCGAAGGTATGATGGAGAGGGGAAACGAAATCGGCGTTCATGTGATCCGGGGAGGAGATATTGTGGGGGATCATACGGTGATGTTCTCGAAGAACTTCGAGACGATCGAACTTTCCCACCGGGCATACGACCGGTCAGTCTTTGCAAGCGGGGCCCTGCGGGCTGCCCGCTGGGTGACAGGCAAAAAACCGGGCATCTATGGCATGAACGATGTCCTTGGCCTCCAGAAAACCTGACCGGCCGTCACCCTGTCTAAATCGAAACCTATTTTTTATCTCTGACCGCATTATAACGATGGAGTGAACTCTTTGGTAGCAGTTGTTGATACGACAAAATGTACCGGATGCGAAACCTGCGTGAGTGAATGCCCGGCATCTGCAATATCCATGGAAAACGAAAAAGCCAAGGTTGACAAGGATATGTGCGTGGACTGCCAGACCTGCGTGGATGTCTGCCCGTCTGAAGCGATCCATATGGAATAATTTTCTCTCAGCACAGCGATCTTTTTTTGACCGCCCCTGCGGGATTTTTAACGGTACAAACGGGAAAGGACGACATGTATTTCCGTTTCGAGACCCCTGCCGTATCCTGATCATCCGACAGGATTTTTTGGCTTTTCAGGAAAACAGATGGGCAAACGTTAAAAAACAATGTTTTTATTATCGCAGGTGAAATGGGATTTTACAACCCGCCATCATTTCAAACGGGAAACACAAAAATCACACACAGGACCTGTCACCTATGATCAATGTTGGAGTGCTCGGGGCTACGGGCGCGGTTGGTCAGCGATTTGTCGAACTCCTTGCGGATCATCCCTGGTTCAATCTGACAACCCTCGCGGCCTCGGAACGAAGTGCGGGAAAGCAATACGGAAAAGTAGTAAACTGGCGTCTTGAAACGCCCTTTCCGGAGAAAATCGCGAAACTGAAGGTCACCAGCATCACCCCATCCGCGATGAAGGATGTGGACCTTGTCTTCTCCGCGCTTCCTGCTGAAATCGCAACGGATATTGAGAACACTTTTGCCGATGCGGGCATCGCGGTCTGCAGCAACGCGAGTTCTCACCGCATGGAACCGACCATCCCCCTTGTAGTGCCCGAGGTTAATCCCGAGCACCTGGGGTTAATCGATGTCCAGCGGGACGCGGGCAGGGATGGGTTTATCGTGACCAACCCCAACTGTTCAACAATCATGCTTGTCACGGCCCTCGCGCCATTGAGGAAATTTGCGTTCACCGATATCCGGGTCGCCACAATGCAGGCAATATCGGGAGCCGGTTTTGCCGGTGTGGCGGCAATGGCCATCTATGACAATGTCATTCCCTACATAGGCAAGGAAGAAGAGAAGATGGAAACCGAGACCCTCAAGATCATGGGTACCCTGAAAAGTAAAAAAGTAGTAAATGCAGCATTCAACGTGAGCGCAAGCTGCCACCGCGTCCCGGTCATTGACGGACATACCATGGCGGTCTGGGCAGATATTAAAGAACCGGTTGAAATGGTAAAAAAAGCCTATATCGATTATAAGCCTCCCATCAAGGGCCTGCCCACCCAGCCGGCAGAATCCGTCCACCTGTTTTCTGAGGATGATCGACCTCAGCCCCGGCTCGATCGGATGCGTGGCCATGGCATGACCGTCTCAGTCGGCCGGTTGCGCGAAGGCCTCCGGTTTGTAGCCATGGGACACAATACGATCCGCGGTGCGGCGGGAGCAAGCGTGCTGAATGCAGAACTGATTGCAAAGAAAAAGTACCTGTGATCTTTATGGAAAACACCATGCAACCGATGAAGGAAAACACCGTGTTTGTGGGAAACAAGCCGGTGATGAATTACGTACTTGCAGTCGTGACACAATTCAACAACGGTGCAGGCGAGGTCGCCATCAAGGCCCGGGGCAAGGCAATCTCCCGGGCGGTCGATACGGCGGAGATCGCCTTAAACAGGTTCCTGGATGGTGTGACAAAAAAGGATATCGTTACCTCAACCGAGGTCATCGATACCGACACCGGCAAGACCAACGTCTCGAGCATCGAGATTATTCTTGCAGCAAAAAAGTAAATTTTTTCAGATCCGTGTTCATTTATTGCAGGTATTATTAGCCTGCGATATGGCGAATATACAGATGCGTATATTAACCGTAAACCATTTAACTGGTGCCTTCAAATTGTTAGTGCTATGGGTGCACGTGCTGCCGCATTTCTCTGTCTCTTTTTCGTAGGACTCATTATTGCGCCGGCAATCGCAGCCAATGATGAACGATACGGCTATATCACCGTCGATTCCGTACAGGTCCAGTTAATGAACGATACGGCACTCGTCGATGTCCATTATTCTGTTGATGAAGGAACGCGACTCATTTTCTTTTTGCTGGGAAAACAGGATCTCAAAAACAAATTGCTGAAAATACTCAATTATAATGATGCCCAGATGCAGCATATTGATCTCACTGATGCCGAGTTTGTAGTAAACCAGGTGGCATACTCATATGGCGACGGGATATACTGGTACCCCGCACACCAGTTCAACGTCGTTATTCCGAAACTGACGGTCATATCGCCTCAGGTTATACGGAATTACACCAATACGAACCTGTTCCCGGATGGAATGGGATATTTTGGGACGTCAACGATAAATGAAACGTCAGCCTGAACAGGTGCCGGGAAAAAGATCTGCAGCCGTTTGCGAACGAATTATTTACCTGTCCTTAATCAGGATTCCGCTTTTTTACGCATTTCCCGGGAACAATTCATATCCCGGCATTATTCCGGTTTTCTCGTAAACCATCGTATTTTTCGGTAAAAAAAAAGCTTTCGATAAAATACTGCAGGCGATCTGATGGAAGATCAGATGGTCTCGATAATGGCTTCTTTCTGTTCTTCGGCCAGTCGTTTCGCAAGGACATACTGCACGAAGACACCGACGATTGCACAGGCAAGCCCGAAGAGTGTCGAGTACATAATATACATGCCGGCGGCTGCAGGTCCTACCGGAAAGTCCGAGACGCTGCTGACGGCGAGGATATAGGTGCTGGCACCGTACAGGATGAGTCCGATTGCTGTTACAAAAAACGGGAAAACGATAACTTTTACAAGATTCTCCCGCTCGTTGATGTAGACGTCAATGATTACACCAAGCGATGTGACCAGACCGGCGACGATCAGCCACATGATTGCCCCATACAGGAAACTCATGACGTACAGGAGGACACCCAAGCTATTGTCGGCTGCATAATAATTCAGGACCGTAAAAAAACCGATGGTAAATCCTATGACAACAAGCACGATGGTGGTCGAGTACGTAACAAAGGAAAATTTACCACGGGACATAGACGCCCGGAGTGCATTAAGAATTCCGTGGATAATTTCATCCAGGCCAAAACCCTTGTAGAGCAGGTACATCCCGATCACCCCGATCACGATAATGGTTGCCGTTCCCGGGTACCCGAGGATAAAGGCGCTTGCGTACAACAGCATGGCAAGGCCAAGGGGAACAAAAACCACTCTCGAAACTTTGGGATCGTCGAGAAGTTTTTTCAGGATATAATACGTCCCCTCCAGGTTGGGCATCTGGCTGACAATCACCCGGCGGATACTCGCCACCGGAATCCTGGACTGGATGATAGGTATGACGTATTCATCTTCTGCGCCGTCAGAGACAAGGATGCAGGAAGTCGGTTGTGTCTTTTTTATGATATCATCGAGAGTCGATGCGATCTTTCGGTCCCCTTCAACCATGTGAAGGTGGTTGCCGGCGATTACTGCAACGATCGCTTCTTCACCTTTAGCGATGAGTTCGTCATAGATTTTTACCGCGGAAAATATTGCATTGACATCGGAGTCTTCCGGGTCGGCAAGGGCAAGCCCGTCAGCAGCTTTCAGGCACTCCTGTCTCCCGATAACCGGGCTTTCGATCTTTGCCTTCCACCCGATATCATCGTCCCGATCTACACTCAGAACAAGAGTCCGGCCTTCAGTCATTCGTATATTAAAATCACCGTAAATCTATTAAATTATACCTACGGTAAGAAAAAAGAATTAACAGGGAGGGGATCAGATGAGTTTTGATCGCTGGAGCAGGAGAATATCGTCCGTCGTAAGTTTTTCCCCGGCCCGGAAGTTTTTGAACAGGTGTTCGGCTTCCTGGCGGACTGCTTTTTGCTCTTTAGTCACTTTGACCTTCTTTGTTTTCTTGCGCAGGCCGGATATGACCTTGTCATAATCGCGCAGTTCTTTCTGGCAGGCAATGAAGAATTTGTGCTCAGCGTCAGCTGATTCCTGTGCTTCGACAAAACTCTTGTGGGCCGCATCAGCAGCCTCGCGTGACTTGTCTGCCTTACGGTAGGATTCGACCATCAGATCGTGATGTTTCTGGGCAAGTTCCGCGAGTTCCGTCACTTTTGCATGAAGATCGGATGCCAGCTTGCGGAAATCCCGGGCAGAGGAAATCTTCGTGCGCATTTCCTTGTTCTGCTCGAGTTCGGCTTCCTGCTCCCTGACCTGGCCTTTCATCTGCTTGATCTTTTCGATAAGCTCGCGCTCTTTGTCGGTAGTAAAGACCTCGGTCTGCTGCCGGTACTCCATGTATTCTATCTGCTTCTGGAGTTCCTTGATACCCCGGTTCTTGAGCGACCCGTGCTCTTTTTTAAAGGCCTCGATATCTTCGAACAGCACATTTGCCTTATCGTTTAATTCGTTACGCTGTCCTTTGAGGTCAAGGACTTCTTGGTTGTACTTATCCCGGAGATCCTTGTTCTTCTGGGCCTCTTCCACAAACTCCCGAGTCTGGTTGTTGAGCGTGTTTCTTTCCCGCGCAGATTTGCTGGCGGCGGCATTGAGCTCGTTTCTTCGGTTCTTGTGCTGTTCAGACTCGGCGAGGATCTTCTTTCGCTTTTCCATTAAGTCATTCAACATGCGGTACCACTCCTCATCCTATCTCCTGTAAGGGATGTGCAGGCACAGTGTCAGAGGCATTAACCAGCAGGAGCACGCGCAAAAGATGCGCATCTCTCCTGTGACCGCTCTGCATACATGATGCAGGGCGAAAAACATCAGAAAAGGATCGTTGCGAAGATTGTTTGCAAGACTTCCAAGAGAAGCCTTTGTTCGACACACGGTTCATGATGTTCAACTCCCGGTACACGGATGACACCCTTGAGGGGTGTCGCCCACCATTCTCCCTCCAGATGATCTGGTCGAATGTACTATATTTTAAAGGCGGGGACTCCTATTAAGCATTTCGCCGGATTCTCTGGCGAGAATTCCGGTAATGCGGGGGAAAGGGGATTTTCAAATAATTCATCGAAAAATGCCCGGTAGCGGTGGCATACTGCCAACGCTCCCGGAACCGGGGTAAATAGTTTTTTATTTGTTGTTGTGCGTGGATCTCATCCGACCCATTCGAGGACGCCGCCACCGCTGGTCTGGTCGCGTGGTGCAACCTTCCGGCTCTGGGGCATCTCGACCTGTTTTGGGCTCGAGCGCTTGACATCCATCTCCTGGACCATGGTCTTGTAGGACTGGCGGGTACCGAGGATCTGGGCGCTCTTGACGCCGGTCATAATGGCGAGGACCCGGATCTTGCCTTCCATGTCGGGCCTGACACGGGCACCCCAGATGACATCTGCGTGGGGATCCAGTTCGTACGTGAGCGAGGTTGCGACCTCTTCTGCATCCTGCAGGGTAAGGTCGGTACCACCGGTGATATGGATCAGGCTGCCGGTTGCGCCGCGGTAATCGATATCAAGCATCGGGTTGCTCAGGCACTCGCGGACGACGCTCTCTGCCTTGTTCTGCTGCTTGCTCTCCCCGACAAGCATGGATGCGACGCCACCCTTGGACATGATCGCCCGGACATCCGCGTAATCGATGTTGATGAGCGAGGGTTCTGTAATGGTCTCGGAAATACCCTTGACCGTTTCACCGATCAGCTGGTCCATGACGGAGAAGGCCTGGCCGAGCGGCAGGTTGGGAACGAAGTTTTTCAGCCTGTTGTTGTCGAGAACAATGACCGAGTCCGCTGATGCGGCAAGCGCTTCAAGTCCTTCCTCTGCACGGATCAACCGGGCCTTCTCGACCTGGAACGGATAGCTGACCATACCGACCACGATTGCGCCCTGCTCCTTTGCAACCTGGGCAACGACCGGGGCGGAACCGGTACCGGTACCTCCACCCATACCGGCGGTGATGAACACAAGGTCTGCGGATTCAAGCAGCGCCTCAAGAGTCGGGCGGGCCATCTCGGCTGCACGCTTACCCACATCGGGATAACCGCCCGCGCCGAGACCACGGGTCAGGGATTTCCCGATAAGGACACGTTTGTCGGCCTGGATCATGTCCAGGTGCTGCTTGTCGGTGTTGATGGCAATCGTTTCCGCACCGGAAACACCCATGTGGTGGATACGGTTTACCGTGTTGTTCCCGCCGCCACCACAGCCGATAATCACAATTCTTGGCTGCCCGAGGAAGTCATCATCCGGTGCATTCGATCCGGACTTGTTTACCTCTTTTTCAAGTTCGGAATTTTTTAACGCATCGTTAATTATGCTCTGCATTTCTACCCTCTCATACCTTGAATGAAACCTGGTCATTATCCTTTAAGACACGGCCCGATCGTTTCTCAACGAGCTCACGGACAGCGGCCCGGACCGCTTCTGAAACATTGGGATACTCGCCCGCGTCCACCATCTGCTGGAGCAGGCTAATCTGTTGTTCGGGTAACCGGAGCGTGATTCGTTGCATCATCGTATCTCCATTTCCGACATATGTCTGCTTTATGTCATTCATATGTCTGACAAGGGGAACTCTTGTGTCTGACTTAACCAGATAAACCAAAATGAAACACAATGATATAAATACCTTCCGATTTGGTTTCGGTCTCTTCTCCAAACGCATTTATGACTTCCCGGCCAAGTATTTTTGAAAAAAAGCGGGCGATTCGATGGCTGTTGATTTCCCAAAACCTGTAGTCCACGGAGGAACCGGAAAGCGACAGCGGGAAAATACAGGTAAAAACCTGCTGGATTTCAGCGCAAGCCTCAATCCCCTGCCCCCCCGGTTTGCATGGAGCTGCGATCCCGCGTACCTTTCATCATATCCGGATAACGAATATACCCGGCTCAAGGAGTGCATAGCGAAGGCATTCCACCGGAATCCTGAAGAGATCTGCGTAGGGAACGGCTCCATCGAGCTTATCCGTGTCTTCTGCTCGGTCGTGCTCTCCGGGAAAAAGACCTATTTTACTGAATCCCCCACGTTCGGGGAGTACGCGCTCTCCGCCCGTCTCGCAGGCGCGGCAGCGGCGGACACATCAAAGGCTGCCACGGTCTCCTTTATCTGTAATCCCAACAACCCGACCGGCGAACTGCGCAGCCGTTCCGGACTGACGGCATGCCTCAGGGATGCATCGTCACACGAAGGTCTGCTCTTTATGGACGAGGCGTTTATCGAACTTGCAGACCCGGCCGAGAGCCTGGTGGATGTGCGCGGGGAACCGCTCTTTGTCCTGCACTCGCTTACCAAGAGTTTTGCTGTTCCCGGTATCCGCTTCGGGTATGGTTTTGGCGAACCGGACCTTATTGAAAAGATCGAGACCGCCCGCCCGCCCTGGAGCGTGAATGCCTATGCAGAAGCGTTCGCCCTTGAGGCATTCCGTCATCTGGATGACCTGAAAAAATCCCGGGACTACATCCGAAAAGAACGGGACTGGCTTTTCTTGCGGATCGGCGAACTCGGGCTTCGGTGCCACCCTTCATCTGCCAATTACCTGCTCGTGGACTGCTTCCGCGATGCGGGACCGCTGTGTGCGAAGCTTGAGACCCACGATATTCTTGTCCGCGACTGCACATCGTTCGGCCTCGCATCCTGTATCCGGGTTGCCGTACGCACACGCGAAGAAAACAAGATGCTCATCGAGGCATTATCCGCATGCGTGCGCTGATCATGTCCGGAGGCGCCGGAAGCCGTCTCAATCTCGGGGAAAAACCACTTATCCTAATAAACAACCGGCCGATGATCCGGTACGTCATCGATGCCTTTTCCGGGGCAGGATGCGAAGTGGTTGTTGCAACGTCGCCCAAAACGCCCATGACCCGGAACTGGTGCCGGGCAAACGGCATCGATTCATACGGTGCAGGAGGGGCGGATTACATTACCGACATGATCGAAACGGTGCAGGCGCTCGAAGAGAAACACCCGCTTTTTGTGAGCGTCTCGGATATTCCCTGCATTGATGCGGAAATCATCACCACGATCCGTCATACGTACCGTGAATCGGGAAAAGACGCCTGTTCCACATGGGTTCCTTCGGATATTGTCAAATCCTGCAGGGGAGGCCTGACCTATCGCACGAAAATCCGGGACATCGAGGCCTGCCCGACCGGACTCAACATCCTGCAGGGAAACCGCATTGCCGAACCGCAGGACGAGCTCCAGCTGGTGCTTGCCGATCCGGGGCTGGCTATCAACGTCAACACCCGCAGGGATCGTACAGCGGCAGAAACATTCCTCAATAAACAACAGAAGGTTACCCTGACCGTGTGTGAAGATCCTACCGGCACGCACCGGAATACTGGTTAACTGACCCCAATCCGTGCCGTTACACCCAAAAAACGGCAGATGCTGCCGTATTTAATACGAATGAATAATAAGGTGCGGGGTCAAATATATCCCTGTTATGGTGGAGTCGCAGGAGATCGAGCTGCAGGGTCACATTATCGACTCGGGCATCATGACCCAGCTCTTCGACCGGGTCATGGACATGGGAGGGAATTTTGAGATCCTTACCTTTGACGTGGGTAAGAAAAAGACCGATCCCAGCTATGCGCGGCTAAAGATCGTGGCGCAGGATAAGGAAAAACTGCGCTCCATCCTGTCGGAGCTCCACCGGCTCGGCGCCCGGTTTCCCCCGGTGCAGTCCGTCCATTACGTTGTGGCGGCCGGGGATCGGAACGCTCCCCGGGGATTCTATACAACGACCAACCACCCGACCCAGGTGAGACTTGCAGACGAATGGGTTCCGGTCGAAGGAATCGAGATGGATTTCCTGATAGTCGTCGATCCTGATAAAAAGCAGGCCCGTTGCGTGCCCCTGGGAAAAATCAGGAAGGGCGATCCTGTTGTTGTCGGTGAAGAAGGCGTGCTGGTGAGTTATCCTGACCGGCCCCGGACGAGCAGCACGTTTGAGTTTATGCACGGCACCGTTTCATCAGAGCGCCCGAGCGAGACCCTGATTGCGCAGATTGCAAAAGAGCTGCTCGAAGTCCACAGGACCGGCGGGAAGATCATCCTTGTGGGAGGTCCCGCAATTATCCACACCGGGGCTGACAAGGCTGTTGCGGAGATGATCCGTAAAGGATACATCAACGTCCTCTTTGCCGGTAATGCACTTGCCACCCATGACGTCGAGTACAATCTCTTCGGGACGTCGCTTGGGATGGATATAAAGACCGGAAGACCGGTGATGGGGGGGCACCGGCACCATATTTACGCGATCAGCGAGATTATGCGGGCCGGCTCCCTGAAAAAAGCGGTCGAGGACGGGGTTCTCACCGGGGGCATCATGTACGAATGCGTGAAGCACAACGTGCCCTTTGTCCTTGCCGGTTCGATCCGCGATGACGGTCCGCTGCCCGACGTGATCCAGGATACGATGGTGGCGCAGGATGAGATGCGCAGGTACATTCCCGGGTGCAAGATGGTGCTGATGGTCGCGACCCTCCTGCACTCGATAGCAGTGGGCAACTGCCTGCCTTCCGGTGTCAAAACCGTCTGCGTGGATATTAATCCCGCATCGGTGACAAAACTGATGGACCGCGGCACGACCCAGGCCATCGGGGTCGTCTCCGATGCCGGGACATTCCTCCCGCTCCTTGCCGAGCAGATCGAAAAACAGAGCCGGAAGAAGTAGGAGATACTTTCTACCACCTCATGGGCTTCCTGCCTTGGGCGGGTCGCATTTATCGTATTTTTTTATGGTGATTATCAACAATCAGCCCCCAACATGGTGAAAAACGTATATTTTCAGTCTGTAGAAAAGCGTTTTCGGGTGTCCTTCTTGCCCCCCTCTTTGCACCAATGCGTCCCCCGAGGGGGACGGGGCGATATGAGCGATTGGCACCAGAACCGGTAATACAGCACTATCGCAAGGGGAGTGCCCAGGCGGCGGGGGCGCAAGCCCCCGAGAGCGAATTTTTCATGCTTTTGAATCTTTTAACTTCAATTTATTGAGTATCGGATTTTCCCATTATCTTTTGGGGGCGGATGCTTTTGCAATTACCTTTTTTTATTTCAGACCCGGGATCCGTTACACCGGAGACCGTTAATTCGGGTTTGTTAAAAAAAGCCGGGCCATACCAGATCTGCTTAAACCATTCTTACCGCGTCAGCGGCATGCAGTACGGCTGCTCGCGGGCGAGCACATATTCCCACTCGCTCTTACAGGGGCAGTCCGTATCCAGAAGCGCCCCGATCAGGTCGCGGTCGGCAGTAAGTGAATAGTCGCGGATACCCCGGGTGATCTCATAGTCGCACGTCCCGCAGTTGTGGGGCCCCCGTTTCTTTCCGCCCCCCAAGGGATCGCAGGTCACCTCGAACGGTGCGTCTTTTAAGAGAGCGAGTACACTCCAGAGATACGGTGGCCGGTACGCCCCCTGACGCCAGTACACTTCAAGTTCGGTCCGTTTCTGTACCGTGCAGGGATTCATCGAGACCATCTCCACATGACCTGCAAGCCCGTCAAACGATAACCGCATGTCAGCGATTGCCTCGGATTCAGTCAGGAAAAGCGGCTTGAAGAGAAGGTATGCCTTCACGCCCGCCCCGGCTCCATGGGCAGCCGCCACGGCCCGGTTAAAATCCACGTACGTGAACCCTTTATTGATGCACTTCTCCCGTATCTGATCGCTCGTGGTCTCAAGACCGATGGCACAGTAGAGCGGGGTTGCATGAGTGCCATTGTCGAGATCTGCGACAAAACCTTCGACAGTGTCAGGTACTATATATTCAGGCCTGCTCTCGGCGATCACGATTTTCCCCCTGAACGCCTGTGCAACCTCTGACCGGAATACGGGCGGCACCTCCTGTGGATCAAAGAAACTTCCCGAGGTGAAGATCTTGATCATAGAAAACTCGTCAAGCGCAAACTGCGATAGTACCCAGCCAAGCTGTGCGTGCAGATGCCGTGCAAGTTCGTCGCATGACTGCGCCTGGTACCTCTCGTGACGGTAACTGCACATCCGGCACCGGGCCCACGAACACCCACCGGACTCAAAAATGATGGTCAGGCATTCGACCGTCCCGCCGTTATACCGCTCTTTCCCCCGCCAGCACGCAAGAGGTTTTTTTAAATTTTCAGAAATCATTAACAGCCTCATAGTTGATCTTGTACATAGATGAAGAAGATCGTCCTGCTGGCACTGGGGATCGTGTTTCTCGCCGGCAGCGTATCGGCATACCAGGTCAATATTTATGCACCTGATACCCTGACCGTAGGTTTGCCCCTGGTGGTGAACGGGACAGCCACCTTCGGCATCGGGACGCCGATAGATGTGGTTCTCTACCAGCAGGTGACTACCAGTACCGAGATCGAGCGCAAGGTTGCCTATATCCAGTCTGATAGCACCTTCCGCGTAATCTTTGATACTACCCTCCTCCCCAAAGGGATCTACAAGGTGGAGGTCCCGGCAAGCGGTACGGGCGATTCCATCAGCATGCGACAGGTCAGGCTCGTCGATCGTTCGGATGAGATCTCCCTGACCTCCCCGACAACCCAGGTGTCCTCCGGCAGGATGTACATCGACGGAAAAATTGGCGTGGATGCAAACTCCGGTGTCCAGATTGAAGTGATCGGGCCGGACAACGGTATCATTTTTGGTCCGAAATACGTGGGTACCGACTCACAGGGAGGGTTTGATGTGACGATCCCCGTCAGCCAGACCGGTGATTATGAAGCAAGTTTTACCGATGATAGCGGATACGTGGGTTCACGGACGATCAGTATCATCGGGGAGAATGAAACAGTTGCGCCGGAAACGACCGCGACGACCGGCACCATCCTGTCTGCCTACGGGAGGTCTTCCCGGGACAACCCGGCCTATTTTATCGTGCAGCCGGCCGGTGACGGACCGGTCACCGTCTCCACATCAGCGTCCGTGGACTGGGTAGTGGAATATGTGGATGCGGACGGGAACCTCCAGACGGTCAATGACCAGGGAGAAAACGCCCCTGAGGTCGTTGTAGTAAACGGTGATGCCAGGCCCCTGTATTTCAAGGTATATCCCTACAAGTATTCGGTCAATGCAGTAGTCTACCTCAACGCGGAGAATGCGGATTCGGTTGAGGTCAGTCCGACAGTACCCGGAGTGTTCGGGACAAACCCGCCACCTGATAAAACAACGACAAAATCCCCGCTTGCGGCTTCAGGCAGCGTGGCTGCCGTATGCCTGGCGGCTGCCTGTATGTACCTGCGCAGACGCTGATTATGCGTGATGCCTTTTTGAGGATTACCTTATCCGACGCCCTCCCTCCCAGGCATAATGGCGAGGACCGGAAAGTCCGGACTTGTAAAGAAGCCTTTTTTATATTTCACGGCCAAAAGAGTAAAAACACATGCCGGGGTAGTCTAGTCCGGTAAGGCGGTGGCCTTGAAAGCCACTGGTGCCCTGCACCTCAAGAGTTCAAATCTCTTCCCCGGCGTTTTGTTATTTTTTTTGTTTTTGTTTTTTGTGATTATCCTGTTCATGGCAGAGACTACGCCTAGATACCGTGACCCGATTGCACCTTTGTGAACCTGCCACAGAGTGACCCCGCGATAAAAATCCAGAGAACTGGACATGATGGGAACAGGCACCACGACAACGGGAAGGGAGTATGGGGCAATATCACTGTTTTTATGAGGGAGGAACACCTACAGAGTATAACCGGATACAGGTGTGAACCATCAATGTGCGTTGCAGTTCCTGCTGAAGTGCTGGAGATCAAGGACGGGAATATCGGGGTCGTGGATTACGGCGACCTCAAACAGGAAGTCCGGCTTGATCTCGTGGATGTCAAGATCGGGGAGTTCGTGCTCGTGCACGTAGGTTTTGCAATCCAGCGTCTTTCCCGTGAGGAGGGGCTTGAGACCCGGGAAATCTTCAGGCAGGTCTATGCCGCGCTGGAGGAGTGATGCACGAATATAGCATCGCTTACGACTTGTACGCAACGGCAAAAAAAGCAGCGTTTGATCACCGGGCCACCCGGGTAAAAAAGATCAGCGTCGATGTGGGAAAGATGGCAATGGTAAATCCCGAACAGGTGATCTTTCTGTTTGATACCATAAAAGAGGACGACCCGCTTTTTTCGGCGGCCGTCCTTGATTGTACCGAGGTGGAACCGGCGACGAAATGTTCCTGCGGCTACGCGGGAAACGAGATCTACATCTGCCCCCGCTGCGGCGCCCTGCCGGAAGTAGTCCGGGGCCGTGAGATTGTCGTAACCAATGTCGAGATCGAGGTGGCGGATTAGATGAAAGTCAACCTGATGCATGGCGCCGGGGGAGAAGTAATGGGCGAGCTCCTGCAGACGCTCACGAAATTCACCCACAACAATGCCGGCGGGATCGGCCTTGAAGCGCTGGATGACGGCGCCGTGATTCCCATCAACGGCACCAATATCGTTTTTACCACCGATTCCCATGTGGTGCGCCCGATCTTTTTCCCGGGGGGGGATATCGGCAGGATTGCGGTCTGCGGCACGGCAAACGACGTTACGATGATGGGCGGGCGTCCCGTGGCACTCTCGTGCGGTATGATCATCGAGGAGGGTTTTGATGTGGCCGACCTGGCACGGATCGTTGCTTCTATGGACGAGGCGCTCGGCGAGGCGGGAGCGTGCCTTGTCACGGGGGACACCAAGGTCGTCGAGAAAGGGGCGCTTGACGGGATTGCCATCAATACCGCCGGGATCGGCGTCGCAAAGACCATCGTAAGGGACAACGGCCTGATGCCCGGGGACGCGATAATCGTCTCGGGAACCCTTGGCGATCACGGTATCGCCATCATGGCCCACCGCGAGGGTTTCGACCTCGGCGAGCAGATCCTGTCCGATGTCGCCCCGCTCTGGGGAATGATGGAACCGGTCCTCGAGGCAGGTACCATCCATGCGATGAAAGATCCAACGCGGGGCGGTTTTGCGAGCGCCATCAACGAGATGGCAAAAAAGAGCCGGGTGCAGGTCAGGATAGAAGAGGATCGCATCCCCATCCGCAGGAATGTAAAAAGCGCGGCCGGGATGCTCGGCATCGACCCGCTCGAAGTGGCAAACGAGGGGAAAGTAGTCATGGGGGTGCCCGCCGCGGATGCGGATGCCATACTTTCAGCGCTCCGTTCGCACAAGTACGGCAAAGATGCCGCGATCATCGGGAAAGTTGTTGCCGGGTCCCATGTGATCATGGAGACCGCGATCGGCGGCGAACGGTTCATCGAACCGCCCATGGGCGACCCGGTGCCCCGGGTGTGCTGAACGGTACCGGTCCCTTCCAGCGATACCTGATTTTTTTATTAAGCCTGTTTACCGGTTGACATACCCCTGCACAGTCTCATGTCCTGAAGATTAAAACGGAACGCAGGGCAGCGATTTTCTTATCCCGCTCACTCCCCGATATACTTCATCAGTATCCCGAGTGCCTCAAGTTCGTGCTTCCCGCCGCACTTCCGGATAATGCCTGCATGGTAGTCAATGAGTTTCTTTAATCCCGGGTCCCGGTTCTCCCGGTACCGGGTTGCATGCACGGTCGCATCGATGATGCTGTTGAACCCCCGGTTCACCGGGTGAACTGCCACCTCTTCAACGATCTCTTTTTCCTGCGTGAGCCGGACCATCATCGCCCCGCCGGTTGTGCGCTCCACTGTTGCAGTGAACGCGACCCAGGCCTCGGCACCGGCAAGCCGGCACATCGTTTTTCCCGCTACCGGTTCTTCCACAAATGCATTGTGGGGGAGATCCTCAAATGCAGTCTTCACATACGCCACAGGATCGTGGACGAGGTTTGCGACCACCCAGCCGTAGCGCTCGATATTTTTCGCAGTGTGGCTGCCGGGAAACAGGATCATGGTTGCCATTTTGTCCCGGTAATGGATACCGATAGGTGCCGCATTGAAATCGGTAGTAGCGATCACTTCGTTGATACCGCCTTTTATGAGTCCCATTCCCAGCCCTCGCCCAGCGCGATGTAGATCGCCGCGATCGTGATATCCGCAATCGAGCCCGGGTTGATGCCCGCATCAATACACTCGGTATCAAATGTTTCGAGCACCCGCCGGCCGGCGAGCACCTCGCGGGCCTTTGCCATGGTCTGCTCAGCGACAGCCCGTCCGTGCTTTTTAATGATGAACGTGTCCGGTTCTGTTGCAAGCAGGGTCAAAAACATCTCGACAATCGCTCCGCGGCCCGGCCCTACCTGGTGGAGGATATCGGCACCGCGCCGGGTCAGCATGAAACCGTTGATCCACTCGCGGGCGACCATATCGTTTGCTGCCGAATGCTGCATCACGTCCAGCAGGTTCATGCTGCGTTCGCGGAGCTCGTCGAGAGCCTGCGGGTCGTTCACGTCCAGCTCGTCGTCCGCGTTCATCCGTACACGGGTAAGCGCAAATGCCTTGTAGAACGCTACCGCATCGGAGACATCGGTTTTCGCGACTGCCTTCTCCGCACCCTCGATACCGCCGCCATACATGAGCGGGACGAGGAGGATAAAGGCACCAAAATGCGTATTGCCCCCCGTGTGCACGTTCGTCTGCCGGACCGCATGACCGATGATCTCGCCGATCCTTCCTTTTCCGGACGCGGCCTCTTCCAGTGCCGGACGGGCGAAGATTACCGATGCCAGGAAATGTTCGAGCCTCGTATCGGAGTAATCATGGCACCGGTCCACGTTTCCGGGCTTGGGGAATGCGCAGACCTCAAGCATCATCGCCAGCTGTGCACGTTCAGCTGCACTCATCAGGTGGGACGTCATGGAACACACGGCTCATTATGGTATCTGATAGCTCACGTTTCCGGCGCATATACTCTTTCTTTGAAATTTTGTCCTGCGCAAGGGTCATATCCCGGAACATGCAGGGAGAGGAGGTCTTGCAGCACCACGCAAGGCTGCCAAAGCAGGTGTTGGGGCCGCATTCAAGCGGCGTACCTTTCACCGCGTCCAGTTTTAACCTGACATACTCCTCTTTCGAGAGCCCGGTGCGCGAGAGCGAGGGTATAAGCGGGCACTCCTTGACCGGCATACAGCAGAACGTGAGCGCCCTGACATCGCCGCCCCGGCAGAGCTGCTTTGGGGAGTTGTACCACCCCTCTTCGTCCGCGTACCGGGTGATGGCCGCATCCAGCCCGGCGAGCGTGCGCTCGTCAGACTGCCTCGCCAGTGAGACGAGATCGGCGCCGTGGGAGAGCATCTCCCGCATCCGGTCAAAAGTAGTGATGGAATTGTTTGCGATGATCAAAAGAGGACAGCTGTTCCGGATCTGCCGGAGTTTTGCCACACCCGTATCCATGAGATCGATATGCAGGATATCGGCCCCGGCTCCCCACAGCGCCCGCACGAGCGCCCGGTCGTCGGCAGCGACCCCGACCCGCATCTTCACCGAGACGGTCACCTCTTTTTCCCTGAGGGCTTTGACAACGGCGACAAGGGCACCGGGATTCTTAAGATAAAACTCCCCGGCACCGGCTGCGACCATAGGCGCCTGCCGGCAGTGTGCGTCAATCTCGTAGACCACCTCGTCCCCGAACGCATCGGCAAGAGCAGCAAAAGAGGCCGGGGAACTGCCCCGCAGGTTGATACCGGTGACGACATCGCTCTTCTTAAGTAAATCGATCTCCGCACGCAGCGCGGCCACCGGATCGTCATACAGGAATTCCCTGCGCTCCCCGCCGGCCGCTATTTCACGCGCTGCATCCATGGTGGGCCGGTCAATTGCGTACCCGCCGATGAACGCAACCCCCGCGTGCGCTTTCCGGTCGAGCACGTACCGGGCATCCACAACCCCTGCCATGGATGCAATGGCTACCGGTGTCCTGACCACGTGATCGTTGACGATAAGGCCGAAGCGCTCGAATGCATCCATCATAAGTTCATATCTTTTGCAGGTCGCACAAGAAATGTCTTTGGATCGGACATCATGATCCTGACAGGGGTGCCTTCAGTCCTTATTGCAAGCGGCATACCGTAGTCATCTGTTGTCATGGAAAGCACCTGCAGGAAGATTGTTTGGTAATAATTTTTAACAATTACCGTAATACTGTTTGTTATATGGTTACTAAGGGAATGTTACTTGTAGGCCATGGCAGCACGATGCCCTACAACAAGGAGCTCATTGAATCGACCGGAAAACTGATTACGGCGCAGACCTCCGAGTTTGTGGTCAAATGCGGTTTTATGAACATCAATAAACCCTCCATCAGGGATGCACTCGCCGAGTTCAGAAAAGAAAATATCGACACGCTTGTGGTCGTCCCTCTTTTTCTTGCAAAAGGCGTCCATATCGAAAAAGACATTCCCTCCGAAATCGGTCTTCCCGAGGGCACGAAGAAAGGTACGTTTGCACTCAACGGAAAATCCATTCCGCTCGTGTACGCAGATCCCATCGGGATCGACCCGCTGCTTGCAGAGCTGATGGTTAAAAACGCCCATAAGGCGCTCACGCTTATCTGAAACGGTATATGCGGATCCTGGTACTCGATACGATCCATGGCGGCTGCGGGATCGGGAGAGCGTTTGCCCGGGCCGGCAATACCGTAGAGATGGTGGACGTGTACCGGGGCACGACGCCGGAAGCGGCAGAACGGGCTGCACTTGAGACATATGATCTCGTTGTGGCTCCGGTGCACCTTGACCCGGCTCACCCGCTGCTTGCCGGACGCAGCGCTTCGGAACCGGTGATATCCCATCACGAAGCGGTGCGGCAGCTGCTGTCCGGCCATGTGCCCCGGCCGATGATCGAGATCACCGGGGCACAGGGAAAGACGACCACGGCCCATGCACTCGCGCACCTGCTGCCCGGCCCCGGGGTCCTGCACACCTCGACCGGGACCTATGCGATGCCAGGCCGGCGGCTGCTCTTTAAAAAAAGCATCACCCCGGCCTCTGTGCTTGAGGCCGCGGAAAAGGCAGCGTCCCTCAATGGCTGGCTTGTCGCTGAAGAGTCTCTCGGGGTGACCGGCGCCGGCGACCTTGCCATCATCACGTCGCCATCCGATTACCGGTGCGCCGCCGGGAAAAAAAGTGCGATTGCAGAAAAGGTCGCATCCGCACAAAAATGCCGGCGTCTCCTGCTTGCTCCCGGTATCCCGGTGGTGGCGCATACTGATGCCGTGCGGCTGGACGATGCCGCACGTGTCTCCGGTACGACATGCACTATTACGCTGGACGGACAGACCGCAGGGTTTACAAGCCCCCTGCTTGCCCGGACCGGGTACCGCATCCCGCTTGCCCTTGCCGGGACGGCTGCCGCGATGCTCGGGTACGATCCCGCCCCGCTCTGTTCCTTTGAAGGGGTGGCGGGAAGGATGTCGGCAAGAAAGCAGGGAAACATTCTTGTCATCGATAATGCAAACAGCGGCACGACGGCAAAAACAACCATCGAGGCTGCCCGGTATGCACGTGCGTGTGCAGGTTCACCCGGGATTACTCTTGTAATCGGGACGGTCACAGGCGATGGCGCAGTCTGCGAAGGGTTTCCGTACGAGCAGATCGTATCTGCAATCGGGACGATCCGGCCCCGCTCGGTTATCTGGGTGGGCGACCCCCCGGAACATGGCAGGGAAACCGGGTCTCCTGCCCCGTGGAAGATCGACGCAGTCTGCCCGACTCTTGAAGAAGCAGAGCGATGCGCTCTTGAAAGAACAAAGACCGGCGCCATCGTGCTTGCGGTCAAGACATGGAGATAAAAAGTATGCCAGCAGCACGATTCATGCATCCCCGCCCGAGTTCGATTGTGGCCGCATTGTATACTGCACGCGATCTCGAGGTGAATGTTGCGATCCTTCATGGTCCCTCGGGCTGCTCGTTCAAGCACGCCCGGCTTCTTGAAGAGGACGGGATGCGGGTGCTCACCACGGCCCTTGCGGACAACGAATTTATCTTCGGCGGCCAGAAGCCGCTTGAGGCAGTGATGCGGTACGCCGAAACGCATTTCGCACCAAAGCGCATGGCCGTGATCGGCACCTGCGTCTCGATGATCATCGGCGAGGATCTCGTGTCGGCCATCGACAGCGCCGGCATTACCACCCCGACGATTGCCGTGGATATCCATGCCGGCTTTCCCGAGAACATCTCCGGCGTGCTTGCGACCCTCGACGCGGCAAAAGAGGCCGGCTGGATTACCGGGGACGAACTCTCCCGCCAGCACCGGCTCATGGAAAAGGCAAACGAGGTTGAAAAAATCCGGGGCGCCGCATCGCAGGAGTACATCGAACCGTCCCGGGGCGATTTAAAACACGTCGCCGCACAGCGCCTCATCGCGTGCGCGAGAAGCGGGGCAAAGGGAGTTGCGATCCTGAATGCGAAAAAAGAGACGGCATACATGTTTGCCGACGAGCTCATCGCACTTCATGACGCCTGCCCGGATGCGGATATTACGTATATCGCAAACCTCGACAACCGGGGCCTGCCCAAGGTGCGGGCGGATGCCCAAAGGATCCGGGACGAGATGGCAAAGCGCGGCGTGCCGCCGGAACTCGTCGGTGCGCTGGACGAGTACGGGGCAAACGGCGATGCGCTCGGGGCCCGCATCCGTGAGATCGCGCCGTCGTTTGCGCTCATCGCCGGCGTCCCGCACGCGATCCCACCGGAGTACACGAACGGGATCGAGTGTTTCTCGGTCACGAACGGCCCCCGCCAGGTCGCGCCGCTCCACGCGATCGGGCACCAGCACGTGCTCGTCGAGATCGACCTCCACCCGAAGACGCTGGGCGTCCGGGAGATCGTGGAGAGCGAGTTTGGCGCGGTGACGAGGAGCCTCGCCCGATGAAAGCGCTGCTCATCACCGGCGACCGGTCCGGCAGCGGGAAGACGAGCATCACGCTCGCCCTTGCCGCCCTCCTGAAAAAACAGGGTGTTGTCCAGACCTTCAAGGTCGGGATGGACTACATCGATCCCTCGTATCTTGCCGCGGTCTCGGGCCGGCCCTGCCGGAACCTCGATAACTTTGCCCTTGGCGACGGGCAGATCCGCGACATCTTCTCGTTCGGGTGCCGGGGTGCCGATGTCGCGCTTGTCGAAGGGGTTCGCGGGCTGTACGAGGGGGCCGAGGCACTGGACGATACCGGCAGCACGGCCGCCATCGCAAAAGTCCTCGACCTGCCGGTCGTGCTCGTGGTCTCTGCGCAGAGTATCACCCGGAGCGCCGCCGCCATCGTGAAAGGATTCCAGGCATTCGACCCCGGGGTCAGGATCGCAGGCGTCATCCTCAACCAGGTCAGGGGCGGTTCGCATAAGGAAAAGGCGACCCGGGCTATCGAGCATTACTGCGGCGTGCCGGTGATCGGCGCGATCCCCCGGATGGAGGAGATGCAGCTGACCATGCGCCACCTCGGTCTTGTCCCGTACCGGGAGGGTGCGGGCCGGGGCGATTTTGACGAACGGATCCGT
The DNA here is from genome assembly GCF_052325125.1 of Methanoregula sp. GTDB lineage: Archaea > Halobacteriota > Methanomicrobia > Methanomicrobiales > Methanospirillaceae > Methanoregula. The sequence goes on from NZ_JBKQWO010000048.1 coordinate 95,470, forward strand.
ACGATCACCGACATGATCGGGAAATACGTTGATCTCGACCGGCTCCTTGCGCTTGCACAGGAGATCCCGCCATCCCGGAAGTCCTCGCAGCTTGACCCGGCACCGGCATCCGATGTGCGCATCGGGGTCGCGTACGACGAGGCATTCAACTTCTACTATGCCGATCTCTTCGACGTCCTCGCCTCGCTTGGGGCGGGCGTCGTGCAGTTCAGCCCTGTCCACGACCGGCTGCCGGACGCGGACGGCTACATCATCGGCGGGGGATACCCGGAGCTCTTCGTCCCGGAACTGGAGGCAAACGACCGGATGCGGAATGCGATCCGTGACGTATCAAAGAACGGCACGCCCATCTATGCGGAGTGCGGCGGGCTCATGTACCTCACCGACCGGATGGTGCTCAAAGAAGGCTGGCAGGGCCGGGATAAGGAACTCTCCGGCGCGATGTGCGGGGTATTCCCGGGCGAGACCCGGATGCCGGCCCGGCGCGTGGTCAGCTACGTGGAGGGGACGAGCGCGGCCGGGTGCCCGATGGGTGCCGCACGGTTCCGGGGCCACGAGTTCCATTATTCGGAGGTGGTGCTCGAACCTTCGACAAAATTTGCCTACAAACTCTCGCGGGGGATCGGGATCAGGGAAATGCTGGACGGTGCGGTGATCGATAACACGCTCGGGAGTTACACGCACCTGCACCCGGTGGGAAGCCGGGACATGTTCCGGAACTTTGTCGATGGTTGCCGGGGCCGGCGCTGACGGTCCGGCCTTATCGTTGGCAGGCCGGTTTCCATTGTTTCCTTTCGTTTCATATTTTCGGAGCAGAAGAGGGTCGGGTTTTTTCGCGGTCTTTGGGCATGTGTCTGAAAGACGAACCTGGCTAATAACCGGATCCGGCATCACCGGCGAGCAAGACCCGTGTAAAAACATGCGATGTCCCCCCCGCCTCAGGGCCCCTCCGGGGCACGGCGGGGCAAGGGAGTTTTTTCTTTCCGTCATGGATCCGCCGCGGGGGGCGTCCCTTCGGGGGCGGCGGCGTTCATCGCATATGTGGAGAAGCGACGAACTCCATACCGTATCTGAATGAGTTTTCGAGGGCACCCACCAGGAAATTCCTTTGAAGACCCCGCGGATTCCGGTATAATCTGCTTCTGCTCCTCTCCGCTTCCCGGCATTCCCCATCGTTCGATACCTCCCAAAACGGTACTACATTCATCATTACATCGCGTATGAGGAGGCCATAGGGGGGAGAGTTACAATTCCTTTCCGTCATCATGTGCATGGCCACGTGTCGAAAACGCAGATTTTCTCCAGTATCCTCTTTTTCAACCGCAGCGCATCAAAGAAAAAACTACAAAACCACCAACGCCCCATCACATGTTATGATCATTTACCTTGACGGGAAATACCTGCCCGAAGACCAGGCAAAGGTCTCCGTGTTCGATCACGGCCTGTTATACGGTGATGGTGTTTTTGAAGGGATCCGCGCCTACAACGGCAGGATCTTCCGGCTCAAGGAGCACCTCGACCGGCTCTTCGACTCGGCAAAGACAATCGATATCAGGCCGCCGATCTCAAAGGAGGAGATGGCCGAGGCGATCTGCGAGACGATGCGCCGGAACAACTTAAAAGATGCCTACATCCGGCCGATCATCACCCGGGGCATCGGGGACCTCGGCCTCGACCCCCGCAAGTGCAAAAAGGCGTCGGTTATCGTGATAGCCGTGACCTGGGGCGCGATGTACGGCGACCTGTACGAGAAAGGGCTCAAGGCCATCACGGTCTCGGTGCGGAGGAATGCCGCAGAGTCGCTGCCGCCCAACGTCAAAAGCCTCAACTACCTCAACAATATCCTCGCAAAAATCGAGGCGAACTACAAGGGCGGCGACGAGGCGATCTTCTTTGACACGAACGGGTACGTGGCTGAAGGCTCGGGCGACAACCTCTACATCATCAAGAACGGCGAGATCCTCACCCCGCACACGCTCAACAACCTCCGGGGGATCACCCGGATGGTGGTCAAGGAGATTGCCGAATCGCTCGGGATCACATTCAGGGAGCAGAACCTCGGCTATTTCGATCTCTACACCGCGGACGAACTGATCTGCACCGGCACCGCAGCCGAAGTGGCGCCGATCACCTGGGTCGATGGCAGGGTCATCGGCACCGGCAGGCCCGGCCCCATCACCCGGCAGCTGATGGCCGAATTCAAGATCGTAACTGACAAGGAAGGCTACCCCATCCATGGTAAGGCCGGCACAAAAGCGGCGGCAAAGCCAAAGGCAACAACGACGGTAAAGGCAAAGGCTGCGGTAAAGAAGGCTGCACCGGGCAAAGCAAAGAAGGCCGGCGCCCGGAAGAGATAATCTTTTTTTTTACCAGCGGCGGCGGGAAACAGCGGGCGGGCCCTCCGGCTGTCCGTTTCCATAACCTATTTATCAGGCAGAGTAAAACTAGTTAGAGCAACGCGCTGCTATAGTGTAGACCGGCCAATCATGCGGGCCTTTCACGCCCGCGACTGGGGTTCAAATCCCCATAGCAGCATCTTCTTTTGCGAGGTGGGATGCTTACTGTATACAGATAAATATCGGGTGTTGTTGCATTTACGGGACGCTTAAATACAAACTATCCAATTCTCACGATGGTATGATTTTCTTTAAATCCCGACAACGCAACGGAACGATAGTGTGTTTTTCTTGTCATGCAATTTCCATGGTAAAAAAAGGTGGATTCACTGGGGGTGATCGTTTGCCCTCTCTTATGCCCCCTCACCGGCATCTATTGTCCGGAAGAACGCATGACAACGAGTGCGACGCCATTGGATCCCGCAGTTCCACACGGTGTGACTTCCTTGACGTATGCAGGCGCTGCAGTAAACCCAAGTGCATCTGCTAATTGCTGCTGGGTGATGCCAAGCTGTTTGGCGGCCGAATTCAGGTCCGTGGTTTTACCTGTCGGAGTGTTGATGTTGAGGGCATCTGCCAGGGTCTGTTCGGAAACGCCCAGTTTTTCGGCTGCATGTGTCAGGACGGTGACATTTGAAATATCAGCAAAGATCCCGGTATTTCCTGAGGTAACGGTTACCCGGCTAGGTAATCCCAGTGCATCCATCAACTGCTGCTGGGTAACGCCGAGTTGTCCGGCTGCAGATTTTAGGCTCACCGGCGTATTTGTCGTCACATTAAGTGCGTTTGCGAGTGCCTGCTCAGTGACACCGAGTTTTTCAGCTGCCTGAGTCAGCATGGTGGCGTTATCTGAAACCGAGATAAACGGCCCTTGGCCGGTAGTGGGTGCAATGCCTACGACTTTCGTGATTGCGGCCCCATTGCTGAAACTAAGTGATCCTTGAGTGGCGATTACATAGCTGTTCGCCGGATCAAAGCATGTACCGTTGACCAAGGCCTGAGTCACTGTCGCTGCCCCGGCAGTACCTATACTCAGTCCCATGACTGCAAGGATAATGCAAAGACCGGTAAAAAGCCTGGCATATCTCATTTCTTTTTTCATGTTCTCCTCCTTTTGTAAATAACCGTCCCGTTGGGACTTCATATGCGGAATTATGTTTCCGCATTTCACTGATATCGCTGGCTTATTCAAAAGGAACTCTGGCACATTTCTTAACCTCACCGACAATAAGAAAACGTTTGTGCCGGATAAAATATATACTATTTAATTCCCGCTGCGGAATTTCATTTCTTTTTTCGCGTAAAACCAGTCTCCTGCCGCACAAAAATTACTCCTGATGAGTAGAGACTTGTGTCAGATATCTTATTTATCGCGTCTACCGAATAGTGTATCATGCGTTATCGGATAGCAGCAGGACTGGTATGCCTTCTTCTGGCGTTCTGTATCCCCCTCGTATCCGCAGCCCAGGTATCCGGTATTCTTTTTCCCGCAGCACCTGCCGGAACCGTTAATACGACGGTCACTTCAGCCGATCCGAATTTTAGTCCTGGAAATTCCGGATTTGTCACCGGTTTGGCATTACGTACCGGCCTGAACACCAATACAGTATTTGCCCAGACCGGATCGACTGCGATCGTTTTCCAGGCTCAGGGGAATACATCCCAGCCGGTTGCTAGGTTTACCGCACTTGAGGCACCTGATCCAATGGATATATCAGCACATTCCGGTCTTTTTGTCTGGACTTCCGGAAGCAGTGCCAGCCTCGCTACTGAACTGCCTTCACTTCCCGGTAATGTCATAGTAATCAAAAGCGGAAAGGTAGTCACATATGCTGGACCGCCCGGGACCGGAATAACCGTAGGGGCAGTGACGACTATTTCAGAAAACCCTGGAGTACATTACTATTTCCTCGGTAACGTCAGCGAAATTCGTCCGGTCACCACTACAGCGGCGACCGCAGCAGCGAAAGTTATTGTCATAGGCACCAATGCGGTTCCAACAATCGTTTCTCCATCGGCCAATGCGATCTATTTCGCAAGGGGTATTTCTGTAACTACGCCGGGCCAGTCGCTGCTGACAAACAATGAACAATTTGACATCGGTCCATCATCGGTAAGGTATTACGAGGATTCAGTTCCTGCGGGTAAACAACACGAATGGATCGACATCAACTGGACGGATCCGGATAAAAATCTGGAACTTACGATTTATGCTCCGGACGCCACGCTTGGCCTGTTTAACGATTCTTCAGATGGAAGAAAAGATGGCAGGATTTTCCTTGACGTAGCTGGCATGGCAAACCTCACTGCCGGGAACTGGTTCATCAAAGTGCAGAACGATGACGGCGAAATCGTTGATTACACGCTTAACACGTATTCAGCCTGATGGGTATATGGAACGACCTTCTTTTATCTTGGGTATTGCGCTTCTCCTGATTATGGTAGGTACCGCCGGGGTTTCTGCTCAGGAATATACAGTCCGGTCAGGATTCCAGAACCCACCTCCCCCAGATGCAATTCCTCGGACTCCCGCACCGGTCAGCTTCTTTGATCTTCCCTTATGGGTAATTCTGGCCCAGGTTGCCCTCCTACCCCCGGAATTATTTCTCTCAATAAAACTCTGGGTATTTCTTGGATTCCGGCGGGTTTCAGAAGAAAACGTGCTCGATCAGGGCGTTCGTGCAAAAATCTACGAATATATCCGAAAGAATCCGGGCATTCATTTGAGAGGCCTAGCAGAAGAAATGGATATCAGTATGGGTACGCTCCGGTATCATCTCAATATCCTCAAAGATACCCATAAGATAACGCTCAATGAAGGAGTGGCATCAGTCAGTTTTTATGAAAATAACGGATCCTATACGCCAGCTGAGCAGCATATTCTCAAACACCTCCGCAACGAAACCACGAAAAAGATCCTTAAGATCTTGATAACTTCACCGTCATCTACGAGAGCAGATATTGCACATGAAATCGGGGTGACCGGGCCATCTATAACCTGGCATATGAAAAGACTTGAGGACGATGATATATTGGTCACTCATCGGGAAGGACGAAAGATTTCATACGAAATCCTTCCTCACATTGCAAGTTACCTTTCACGAAGGCTCACACCTCTCTGAAAACAGTGCTGTTGCATCTGCAGTTGATGACCGTTATTCCATCTCGATTAAATTCAATTATCAACCGCCAACGCATCAGCACCGACGGTAGTTTGAATTCCCATGCACTAGCGTCAAAGATCAATAACCACCGGCACCTTTGCAGAACCAGGAAGCCCATCAAAATATTTGGGAAATCTGCTGATAACGTTTGATTTTACAGAATTTAAAGATTAAAAACGTATAATAAGCACAGAAAGGAAAATACCCTATGTTGTCAATCAAGGATGTTGTAACTTGTATAGTGTTCTTTATGTTGACGATGAACCAGGACTGCTTGAGATAGGTAAACTTTTTCTTGAGCAGAGTAGCCGGTTCAACGTTGACACCATTACTTCCGCTCCTGATGCACTAACTCTACTGAATTATAAGTCATTTGATGCCATTGTCGCCGATTACCAGATGCCGGGCATGGATGGCATCGAATTTTTAAAGAGGGTAAGATCTTCGGGGAATACCATCCCGTTTATCCTTTTCACCGGACGAGGCCGTGAAGAGATCGTCATCCAGGCATTGAATGAAGGCGCTGACTTTTACCTCCAGAAAGGTGGTGAACCCAGGTCACAGTTCACCGAGCTCGCGCACAAGATCCGCCAGGCTGTCGAGCACAGAAAGGCGGAAACCAGTGTCCGTGATCTTGAGCGCCGGGAAGCGGATATCATCAACTTCCTGCCTGACGCAACCTTTGCCGTCGACGTCAATGGCGTTGTTATTGCCTGGAATCGTGCCATTGAAGAAATGACGAATGTTTCGGCCGCGGCGATGCTCGGAAAAGGGAATTATGAATACTCAATTCCGTTTTACGGGCAACGGCAACTGATCCTGATCGATCTAATCAATGAATCTGATGAGGTCATCGCCACCCACAAATACGTACATATCCATCACGACAAGAACTTCCTGATAGCTGATACAACTCTCCTCCGCGATGAGGGAAAGTCAATAACGCTCATGTGCAAAGCAAGCCCGCTTTACAACCGGCAAGGCGAGGTCGTCGGTGCGATCGAGTCGATCCGGGACATTACCGTGAGGAAACTGGCAGAAGACGCACTGAAACAAAACGAGTACCGGCTTAATACGCTTGTCGCTTTTTACCAGATGACCTCTGCTCCTTTAAAAGATTTGATGATCTTTGCCGTGGAAGAGGCTGTGAAAATAACCGCCAGCTCGATTGGATATCTCGCATTTGTGTCTGATGATGAATCTGTTCTTACAATGTACGCCTGGTCTTCACAGGCGACGAAGGAATGCCAGATTCACAAAAAACCCATTGAATACCCTCTCAACACAACCGGATTATGGGGAGAAGCAGTCCGCCAGCGCCGTCCCGTGATCACAAATGACTATGCCGCTGAAAATCCTTTAAAAAAAGGATATCCCAAAGGGCATGTTCCCATTATCAGGCACATGAATATCCCTGTTTTTGATGGTGCCCGAATCGTGATGATTGCAGGTGTAGGGAACAAAACTGCGGAGTATGATGAACAGGATATACGTGAACTCACCGTCCTGATGAGTAGTTTATGGAGTGTCATTAAACAACGGAGGGCAGAAGAGGAACTCAAAAAGAAAAATGAGGAACTTACTGCCTCCTATGAACAAATTTCTGCCGCAGAAGAGGAACTCCGTGCCAACGTAGATGAATTGACCCACCGGGAACTGGCGCTGCGGGAGAGCGAGAAGAAGTACCGCTTGCTCCTTGAGGGTCTTTACGACAGTATCCTCGTGCACCGGAATACAAAGATACTTTACCTGAACCCGGCATGTGAAAAAGTGCTCGGGTATTCCCGGGACGCGCTGTTAGGCCAGTCCATCATGCTCCTTGTCCCTCCTGAATTCCGGGAGATGGTCACTATTGCCGTCAGGAACCGGATGGCCGGGAAAACTTTTGAGCCCTACGAACTGGATCTCATCCGGGGGGATGGCAGCCGTATCTCGGTTCTCATGAGCGGGAACCTGGTTGACTTTGAAGGAGCTCCTGCATCCATCAACCTGATCATCGACATTTCCTCACGCAAACGGGCAGAACAGGCACTGCAGGAAAGCGAAAAAAGATTCCACGAGCTTACCGACCTCCTGCCGCAGATCATCTATGAAGCGGATGCAGATGGCAACCTGATATACGCGAACCGCATCGCATTCGACCGATTCGGGTACACAGAAGAAGACTTTAAGCACGGGCTCAATGTCCGGCAAATGTTTGCTCAGGACGATCTTGAACGGGTCTCGGCGGATTTCCGCACCATGATTGAAGGAAAGGGCGGGCAGGAACATAAGGGCGAATACATGGCTCTCCGGAAAGACGGCAGTACATTTCCCGTCACTATCCACTCATCACCGATTGTCGTGAATGGCAGGATCACCGGCCTTCGGGGGATTATCATTGATATCACGGAACGCAAGCGGGCCGAGGTGGCAATCCGGCAAATGAACAAGAAACTTAACCTCCTCTCGGTCATCACACGACACGACATAACAAATCAATTGACTATGCTTGTTGGATTTCTCCAAATTCTGGAAATGAAGCAGCCGGATTCCTTAACCAATGAATATTTCCAGAAGGCCAAAACCGCTGCAGAGCGCATCTCTGACACGATCAGGTTTACCAAAGAATACGAGAACCTCGGCGTCCATGCCCCGTTCTGGCAGGACTGCCACACACTTGTTGAAACCGCAGCAAAGGATGCTCAGCTCGGATCGGTCACGATGAAAAACGACCTTCCTGCCGGTTTTGAAGTGTTTGCCGACCCGCTGATAGTTAAGGTTTTTTTCAACCTGATAGACAATGCGTTACGATACGGCGGGAAAATTACAACCATCCGGTTCTCTGCAGAAGAAAGTGATGGCGATCATATCGTAGTGTGCGAAGATGATGGTATCGGAATTTCTGCAGTGGAAAAAGAGAAGATCTTCGACCGGGGATTCGGGAAGAATACCGGGTTGGGGCTTTTCCTTGCCCGTGAGATCCTCGACATCACGGGTATCACTATCCGGGAGACCGGCGAGGAGGGGAAGGGCGCCCGGTTCGAGATCATGGTGCCGAAAGGTATGTGGCGAATGGCTGAAAAAGGTTCATGATGGCGTTAAAAAAAGAAAAAAACAGATAAAAAAAGACACGGGTTCTGCATGACGCAACCATTTTTTCCTTTTAAGGGAGGAAACGGATGTTCATTTTTTTTGCGAAAAGGCTGCTACTACCGCCTCTCTGTTGTATAAAGTAGTATGGCATGGCCGCGGAATCGCGCTCCATGGACCCGGTAATCACGAAGAGGCGATTGCCTTCTACGACAAAGCTATTGCCCTCAACCAGGATTACGCAGAATCCTGGTGCAGTCGTATAAGAGCATTAGCTCAATAGTGATCAGTCATCCGATGCAGTTGTATCGCATGACAAAGCAATCGTTCTTAACCCTCATTACACTCCAGCATGGACCCGTCGGGGAAACGCCCTTAATCATCCCGGAGAGTATTCAGGTGGGATTGACTCGTCTGACAGGGCTATTGCAATGTGCCCGGATGACGCTGGTGCCGCAGACGTTTTCGTTGTATTACCAAAAAAAGATCAGACCGGAATGATCCTCCGGTTGTGGACTTCGTTTATTACCTGGCCTAACCCGATATAGATCGCAAGACCGCCGGCGATAATCCCCATCACGCCACCGGCCAGTTTGACAAGGCCGCTTTCCGTCAGCTCTGCTGCAACCAGAAGAGCGATCGTCAGGAACACCGCAAGGACGGTCACCTGGAGGCTCCGGTGCATGTTCAGGGTGCAGATCAGGAGCCCGAATGCAACGATCCCCCAGACGGCAAGGAACGCGGCGAGATCAGCTGGCCCCGGTGCCTTGGCAAGGCCGAGAACCGGCAGCATGAGGACGCCGGCAAAGGTCATCCAGAAGAACCCGAAACTCACGAAGGTCAGAAACCCGAAGTTGTTGTTCTTCTTCCATTCCATGAG
>NZ_JBKQWO010000049.1:0-15688 GCF_052325125.1 Methanoregula sp.
AAGTTCGGCGGAGATCTGAAAGCAAGGAAATTTATTGTTCAGATGAAGGAAATCGCAAATAAAATGATTGTCTGTAACATTCACCGGTTCTTACAATTTCTCGTCACTGAGGTTTTCTACAGAGCACTAATTTTCGAAAATCATAGAACCTTGTTTTTGGTTTTAGTTCGTATTCCAACTCTTCATGCAAAGGTAGACGCGGAGTAAACAATTCAATAAAAATGTCAACACCATTCACATTTATTTTAAAATCAGCTTTTGTTGATCTGGTCAATCCAAGTATAATTAGTGGATCAATATCTGGGGTATATCCCCTTTCCTTAAGGTCATTGTATACTTCAATTTCTAAGAAACGCGAAAAAAATGAATCAACGAGCTGTTGTCCAAACGCTTTATTGCGATATTCCGTATATTGAGACAACCATTCTTCTAAACGCAAGAGTTGATAAGAAAATCGGCGAGATTCTCTGGAACCCAAAAGAACTTCATAAATTGTTGATTCACAAATCTCACTTTTTCGACAGTGTGGAATTTTTCCTTTATATTGGTCAAAGTGAAGTCTCGTTTGAGACTCGCAAGGAGGGATTATACTTTTCAAACAGGGATATCCCTGCAATGTATTGTTAATTGCAGTCACTATTTGATTTGAGTTCTTACTTCCTGATTTTTCCTTCTTGCCATTCATAAAAGAATTACATCTTGATCTGCGCCAGCGCATCGTAAGCCATCTTCCGGTATACCGCCGGATCAAACATGGGGTACTGCTCTTTTGCCGTGAGAATGTCCTTGCCCGTGCCGGTTGTGCGTGCATCGATACGGTCGAGCATGCGGGCAGCGGTGTCCAGCGTCCAGATGTCACGAGTCTCCTTGTCCACAATATTAATTGATTCGATCCTGACAGAAACCAGGGGTGCACTTGCAGGGTCTTTCTGATAGATGGAGGCTTTTCCTATGACTGCGACAAAGGCAGGGGTCTCGATCTTTGCCAGCTGCTGCATCGCCTCGGGCTGGTAACTCCCCGCCATGATAAAGAACGTGCCAGTCGGGTCGATGACACGGCCCCGGTAAAAAACGTTCTGCTCGCCCTGCCGGGTCTTCTCCGTCAGTGTCCCGACAATGAAGATCCGGTTGGAGCGCTCTCCCGTGGGGAGAAGCACAAACGTCGGGCTCTTCTCGTCCTCCCCGTCCTTGAACTGGTACCGGCATTCCCGCAGTTCGCTTGCAAAGACCCTCCGCGCCGGCTCGCGCTCGAAGCTGCCGTCCCGCCGTCCCATCTCTGGCGGAGTCGAACTCATGATGCACCCCCGGCCCGGTTCAGGAGTTTCGCATGCTCCCCGCTCTCGAATTTCATGAGCTCGCAGGTATTGACCAGCAGCCGGTTCTCGATCTCGCGGCCGGAGCAGGCCACGTACCGGCCCAGCACCTTCTCGCGCATCTGCAGGAAGACCTCGTCCATCCCGAGCGGGTTGTTCTCCGCGATCTCCTTTGCCTGGTCGAGATTCATCCCGGTCAGGGCTTCGACCACGTCGCGCTTCAGGAGAATATTGTGCGTCTTCTCGCCGTCGTCAAGCCAGCCCTTGATCCGCAGATCGTAGACAAAACCGGGCTGGATCTCGTGGATCGGGCAGTAGTTCTGCCGGGAAAGGGCACGGTTGCACCCCTCCACCGGGCAGCGCTTGATAATCCCGGAGCCGGGCGCGATATGCACGAGGGCGCCCCTGACCTCCGCGTCGCCGCCGCTCGCGGTCGCGATGTCGCCTTCCTCCTGCATGATCGTCGCGCCCGTGATATTGAGCGAGAGGCGCTCGTTGAACTCGTCGGCCTGTGCGTAGAAGATTGAGTAGACGGAACCGACGGCAAGTTTCTCCTTTCCCTGCTCTTTCCAGATGATGAACTTGACCGTCCCGGTCTCATCGCCTAAAAGGCCTGCCTGGAGCATGCGGTCGTGCGTTACGTCCCACTCCTGGATCACTTTCGCCCGCACGCTTGCGACACCGGCCCGGAGGTCTTTTACCGGGACCGGTGCCGGGATGAGCGGGTCGGTCTTTTCGATCTCTTTTATCGTGGTACCCGAGTGCACCTTGAGGTTCGGAACCCCTTTGTACTCGTCCACGACCGCGGACTCGAGCCGGTACCATTTGCCCTCTTCCATCTTCGGCGCGTTGGACTTCGCCCAGACCACGAACCGGATCCCGCCGGACTCGTCTGCAAGGATCCCGCTCTGGGCAATCGCCGGCGACGCAGGCGCGGCAAGGGAGACCACTTTTCCAACGAGGGTCACCCAGTCGCCGGGCTGCGCATCGGCAACCTGTTTCTCCTCTGTCGCGCCTCCTGAGCCGCCGGCCGGGCTCCCGCCAAATCCTGCGGCGGGGGCGATATTGAATTCCTTTGCGAGTTCGTTTGACACGCTGCGCTCAGCCTCGGCAGGCTGGACGCCGAACTCATCGATGAGCCTGCGCAGCTTGCCCTCGACCTTGTGCCGGTCGATCTCATGTCCGGTTTTTGAAAACTTTCGGGAGATTCTGTCAGTGACTTCGGAATAATCCATTCGTACATCTCCAGCGGTATATCACATCGCATCTGTGCTATATAGCAGGTACCGTGCGCTGCGAAAGTAAAGAGACTTGTGGATTTGTCGCCGCGATGGTGAGATTTATGTCTCCGCACGGAAACTAAGTGTAGTATGGCTGAATTAACCGCAGACTCTACGATCTATGATCTTCTTCAGGCAAAACCAGAATCGACCGAAGCCCTGTTCAAGTTCGGCATGGGCTGTGTCGGCTGCGCCATCGCCCGCGGCGAGACCATCCGCCAGGCTGCTGAGGCGCATGGCATCCCCCTCCCCGAACTCCTCAAGGCGCTCGGGATCAAGGAATAAATTACTTTTTTGGTTTTTCTTTCAGACGCACCAGTTCCGCAAGCGGGGCGTCGGGATACTTCTTCAGGTAATCCGCAATGGCCGGCTCATGGAGCAGGGTGCAGCGCGAGCAGTTCCAGACCCGGCCGTTTGTAGAACTCTCTGACCATTCGCCGAGTTCTTCATTCTTGCACGGATAGAACGGGCAGTAGCAGAAGTCGCAACACTGGCCGGCAAAATGGCAGGGGTAATAGGGGCAGTTATGGGGAGACCATTCCACCCAGTGCCCGCCTTCGAACCGGCTGTAGATAAAAAAAGCTGGCTCCCGCTGCGGCGATGGGGTCTCGTGCCGGCGGAGGGCTTCGGGTACCCCTTTGAGCACTGCGTCCCGCACCCGCCGGCCCGGCTCCGTGATCCTTCCTGCGTACCGGTGCCGGATCCTGTCCTCGCATGCGGCGATCACGGCATCGGTGGGCGTGCCGGAGACCCGGCCTCCGGCAAGCAGGGCCTCGGTCTTTGCCTCGGTTGCGATCATGATCGTTTCGAGCAGCGCCGAATCTTCCATCCCCTCGCTGCTGTACGCGATGATGTTGATCGTTCCCGCGCCGATCTCACCGGCCGGCTCCTGCCGGATGCCGACGGTCACAAAGACCGTGATAAAATCATACTGGAGTACGCAGAGGGTGGAGATCGGGACTGCGGTAAGGAGCCCCAGCACTTCTTGTCCGGTGCCAGCAGCCGCGGCAACCAGCTCAATCTCTTTCTCCGGCCCGGTATGGCCCCAATCGCCAGGGACGGTGTGGTTAAAGAGAGTAGTGACGCTCCGGATACCGCCGGAAATCCCGGTACTTGCGGCCCGGAATGCACCGCGGATAAAAAGAGTATCTGAATCGAGATAATATCTCATGCGACCGAGTATCTGATCCGGTCCTTGAGTTCCTGCTGCTTGCCCGCGTTCCACCCAGAGACGTCCTGCAGGTAACCGGTCACCCTGCTGATCTGGACGACGTCATGGGAGCCACACTCCGGGCAGACAGGCTTGCTGCACAGGGGGCAGTACTCTATCCCGGAGATCATCTCGTGAGTGCAGTGGCAGTTATCGAGCGGGCACATGATCTCGAGTTTCGTCTCACCGCAGTTCGGGCACGGGGTCTGGTCTACGATGAGGTGGCAGGTGTGGCACTTGTATTTTCGCTCTGTTTCCGGGATATCTTCGAGTTTCTTGTATTTTTCCGTAATTTTTCGTTGTTCTGTGCTCCAATCCATACTACTACATCGCACAAGTCCTTAATAAATTTTTAGACCGTGTCCTGAAGGTAATATCGCATTCGCGGTACGTACAGGCGCGCACCGTAGGATCGGGTCGCAAAAAAGGATTCGTTCAGGCTTTTTTATGTCTGCGGACTCTGGCATAAGACTGCGCTGCGGCCACAGGATCCGCAGCCTCGTATATCGACCGGCCCACGATAATGCCGTCAACGAGCGCGGCGACGGCGTTTGCATCCCCGCCCTGTGTCCCGATCCCCGGGGAGAGGATCTTTTTGTTGCCGACAAAACCGCGCAGGACCTGCACCCGGTCCGGCCGGGTGGCCGGGGCGATGATCCCGTCGGCGCCTGCGATGATCGCGTCCGAGGCGATCTGCTCTGCGACTCCGCCGGAGAAGAATTCTTTCCCGCCAGGATGGCTCATCTCGGCGACCACAAAACATTCCCCCCTGTGCGCATGGGCGGAGGCCACGCAGGCCTTTACCGAATCCATGCCGGTGAAGCCGTGGCAGATGATCCCCGAGAAGCCGGCTGAAAAGACCTGATCGCAGATGATCTGGTTCGTGTTCGGGATATCGGCAACCTTGAAGTCGGCGATGAGCGGCAGCCCCTCCTGTCTGAGTTCGCCGGCTATCCCGAGCCCGGCCGAGAGCACGAGCGGGTACCCGATCTTGATCGCGTCGAGGTGCGGGGCGCAGGCATGCGCTACCGCGAGCGCCTTTTTCTTTTCTGTTACATCGAGAGCAAGGATAAGGTCAGGCATGGGACAACCGCTCCATCACGGCCGCAACGAGGACCGGCAAGGTGATGGTCGCATCGCCGTACACGGTCACAGCCTTTGCCTCTTCGGTGATTTTGCCCCACGACCGGGCTTCGTCAAGGGTCGCGCCCGAGAGCCCGCCAAGGTCCGGGCGGTCTCCGGTGAGCTGGATCGCGTAATCGAAGCCGTTCGGGGTCATGAGCATGCTCTGGAGGATGAAGTTCTTCGGCACCCCCCCGCCCACGAGCAGGGCGCCGGCCTTTTTTGTCGCAAAGCAGGTGTCAAGGAGCGCCGGCATGTCGGCAAATGCGTCCACGGTCACCTTGTTCGTCTGCGAGAAGAGCCAGTACTGGAGGCCGACCATGGAGTCCTGCACGGCCGGGCAGTAGACCGGGATCTCTTCCTGTGCGGCAGTCGCAAGGATGCCGGTTTTCAGGTGCGAGCCGATATGGCGCAGGAGCCCGGAGATGGAGATGGTGCTTTTGGGTTCGAGTTCGCCATATACCCTCTGCATGAATGCCTCGAAGTGTTCGAAGGCTGCGTTCGGGAGATAGACATCGTAGATTCGGTTGATTTCGTCGTGCCTGAGCTCGATATCGCTGCAGAACGCGGTGCCGTGGAAGTGCCGGCACCCGATTGCCTCGATGATATCATGCGTGAGGTTTGCGCCGGTCGAGACAAGGATGTCGATGTAGCCGTCCCTTATGAGATCGGAAACGATCCCTCCCATGCCGGCTGGCACCATTGCACCGGCAAGCCCGAAGAATTTTGTCGCGTCACAATCCCGCAGCATCTGCTCGTAGATCTCTGCCGCATGGCAGAGCGAACCGCCGTTGTATGCCCCGGCTTTGCCCATTGCATTGACCAGTTCGCCGACCGTCATGGACGGCGAAATGTGCATCTGGGTGACCGGTTCATCACATTGGTGTGTCATCGCTGTTCATCCCCGTTTGCTGACAAGAGTGTTGGTGCGCCGGGCTGATAACAGTGTTTGGGGGAACCTGCGGCGGATCAGGAAAAAAACGAAAATGAAAATATCAGCCCCACCCAGCCCCTGACAATGCCCCGGTGCGCGGAACCCTCGCACAGTTTGTTGGTTTTTCCTAGTTTCGAAGGCGAATTCAACCGGTTCATGTCTGTTCTCCAGAACCGGATTTTACCGCAAATTTCAGAAAGATATTTACCCTTTCAGGATGGTTTATCGACTATGCAGGAAGTCCGGTTAACTATCAGGAAGCGGGCGTTTCCGAGCCAGGGACGGGTGCGTTTCAATATCGCGCACCTGCCCGAACTGGGAATCCATGAAGGGGAACGAGTAGATCTCATCAATGAAGTCACTAAAAAATCCGTTACAACGACAGTTATCGCAGACACCATGGTACGGGAAGGGCAGGTCCGGGTGAGTGAAGAGGATCTCAAGATACTTGGCCTCAACGATGATGATGAAGTCCTGGTCAAAAAATCACTCCCGCTGCAGGAAAAACTCTCGAAGGCTGCAGCAGAAGCCAACATGTCGCTTTCAAAGGGTGTTAGCAGACTTGACAAGGCGGCCAGGAAAACTGCCGTCGAGGTGAAGACCGGGGCGGAAAAAACCGCGGATGCGGTGAAAAAGGAGACAAAGAAGGCATCGGCCGGCATCGGGAAGGCTGCCGCAAAGACCGCGAAAAAGGTGAAAAAAACGGTGAAGAAGGCAACCGGTACCGGGGATGATCTGTAACATGGTCTGTTTTTGTGCAAAACTGGACAAAGAAGCCCGTAACGGGGTGAAGTAACGATGGCAGCAGACGCCGTTGTGGTGCCGGCATCAGGGATCCCCGACACCGTTCTTGTGGGTATTCTTATCGTTTTCGCTCTGGCGATCCTGTATCTCATTATCCGCGAAATACGGATCATGAAGACATCAAACCGGACGATTGAGCTGGAACTGGAAAAGGACAAGCTCAAACTCCTCCAGCAGCACGAGGCGTCAAAGATGTTCCCGTTCACCCGGTTCTCTTCCGAGCAGACAGCCGCGATCAAACAGGTCGAAGACGAGAACACCGCCATCGAGACGAATAACTTCGCAAAGGAAAACCTCCTTGAAAAACGGCTGACCCGGCTTGAAAATATCGTGAAAACAAGAAAACTGGATAACCTCCTTGATAATGTCCAGGAACAGGAAAAGAAGGTGAAGTAGCCGATGCACCCGGCAATCAACCAGAATCCGGACCGGAACGCGATCGGGGATTCGTTCTGGGACCAGTTCTCGCATGTCCCCGGGACGATCGAATCGCATGTCCCGACATTCGATAAATCGCTTGACGCGTATTTCGACCAGCACTTTGCGGCCATCATCGAGGAATGGGACCTGGTGACCGAGGGCGATCTCGAAAAGCTTCAGAACCGGCTCCTGCGCGTGAGCGACGAAATCAGCAGTCTCTACGCAGGAAAAGCGGCCATCGAGGCACGGGCAGAACGGCTGGACGACCTGATCACATCCCTGGAGAAATCATTATGATCGGCATGGACTCGTACCTCAATGCCTACGTGGACCGCAGGATGAAATATATCGTTGACGAATGGGATCTCGCAACAAAGGCCGATCTCTCGGATTTCGCGAGCCGGCTCGCGGCACTGGAACAGGAAATCCCCCGGCTGAAAGCGTTCGGGCAGGAAGCTGTGGACAAATTGACCGGGCTCGAAACCCGTGCAGATAAACTTAAGGGGAGGGTCTGAAATGGATCTCCTTACCTTTATCCTTCTCGTCCTCATTCTCTGTGTCATCCTGTTCCTCGTGTATTATTTTTTCCGGGGCGCTAAAGGCGATATCGCGCTCACCCGCCCGGTGGAGAGCAGGGTGGACGAGTACCTTGACCGCAGGTTCCAGAGCATGGTGGAGGAGTGGCAGCTCGTGTCCCGCCCGAAGCTTGCGACGTTCAAAGAACAGCGCATACCGGAGATCAAACAGGATGAAGCACGTATTGCTGAACTGAAGAACTTCGAGTCCGGGATGCAGACGACCCTTGCATCGCTGGAGGCACGGCTTGACACTCTGGAAAAAGAACTGGCCCGGAAAGGAAGCGCCAAAAAGTAAGGCATCCCTCGCCCTCCGCGATCTCAGGAAAGAGATCGCGGTGATGCGCAGGCAGGGAGAACCGCCGGTAAAGGACCCCCACAGCTTCGCGCAGTACATGTGCGATCTCTGCAGCACACCCCACCCGGTCTCGGAGCTCCGCCAGTGCGTGCTCTGCGGACGCTGGGCCTGCGATGCCTGCTGGAAGGATGAGTTTTACACCTGCAAATCCTGCGCCGGCCTCATAAAAATCCACCTGCTGAAAGGAGAATAATAGAACCCCCCTCCATGTTTTTCCTGCGGGTTTCCTGACGTCCCGGTTTGTTATATGGGCGATTTTTGGGCACTTTGTCGTAACCGTGTGTTTTAGTCTCCCCAATCCCTTTATCGAACCCGGTTTAAATGATCTGGTACCATGGTACTCCCGTTCAATATACTCGACGTGGTACTGCATTTTGACAAGTACCTCCCGGTGATCCTGCAGCAGTACGGGCTGTGGACATACGTGATCCTCTTCCTGATCCTGTTCTGCGAGACCGGCCTAGTGATCTTCCCGTACCTGCCGGGTGACTCCCTGCTCTTTGTCGCGGGGACGCTGGCCGGAGCCGGGATGCTCAGCATCTGGATCCTGCTTGGCACCCTGATCCTCGCAGCCGTACTCGGGGACACGCTCAATTACTGGATCGGCTATACCTTCGAGATGAAGGTACTCGAATGGAAATATTCCCTTGTGAAAAAAGAGCACCTCGAAGAGACGCAGGTCTATTTTGAAAAATACGGAGGGCTCACCATCGTTATCGCACGGTTCATGCCCTTTATCAGGACCTTTGCCCCGTTCCTTGCAGGTGTGGGAAAAATGCGCTACTCCTGGTTCCTGGGGTACAATATCATTGGCGGCGTAATGTGGTCGAGCCTTTTCCTTCTGGTCGGCTATTTTGTGGGAAATCTCCCGATCGTGCAGGAGAACTTTACGCTTATTACCTATGCGATCATCGCTGTCTCTCTTGTGGCACTGGCCTCGGTCTTTGCGAGTATCATTGTGGCGATAAAGAAAGGAAAGGTGAACAAGGGGGCATAGGGCCCCGGTCGTTTTTTCTTGTCCTGGGAAACTCATTCAGATAAGTGAAGATATCGTTCTCTCCCCGGCATGAGCGATAAGTGCCGCCGTCCCCGAAGGAATGCCCCCGCATCGGATCAGCAACAATAACTAAAAAATAAAATAAAATTCCCGGTTCCGCCGGGCCTCATTCAGCAGGCACGACGCGGATCCCCATCTCTGCTATCTTCCGGTAAACCTTCGCGGTCACACTTTGCGTCCACCGGTCGAACACGAGGGCCTGGAACGGCTGCCAGATGGTGACCCAGCAGAAGATCACGAGCACGTTCTCGATGACTTCTACGAGAGGATTGCCCTTGAACTGGGAACAGATCGCAATACCCAAAAACGAGGGAATGCACACGGCGACCGTCAGCCTGCATTCCCGCAGGCCGACCATCTCGGTAAGTTTCATATCCCTCTGCACCTCCTCTGCCCGGTGCCGGAAATGCGACCTGACCGCCGCGATAATCGCCGCACCGCGTTCCTGGGTCAGTTCATCAGCCGGAATCCTGATGACGAGGTTCCTGAACAGGCCGGAGCGAAATCTTCCCGGGACGGCAAGTACCTCGTGGAAGATCCGGTCTTCCGCACGATCCGAGAGATCCCGGCGCTCTTCTGGCGACGGGTCGTCCCCGTCGTAGATCTGCGCGACGGACTTGAACGATACCGTCCCGCTCGTTTTTGTGGTGTCGTTGTCGTGTGCCATCTGGAGTAATCCCGTTATTTTTAGTTTCTGTTGGAGCCGTTCAGGATTAAAGTGTCTCTTTTTTTGACCGAACTCTGTAACAATTATCATGACAGGAGAGTATCACTCATAAAGCAGGAAAAAAAACCATGGCTGAACGCTCATCCTCCCAAAAGATGTCCACCCGGGAACTCCTGATCGTCATCGTGATCGCGCTGGGATCCTTCATGGCCGGTCTCGATGCGACGATTGTCAACATCGCCCTTCCCGATATTGCAAAGGCGCTCGATGTCTCGACCGTCACCGTCTCGTGGGTGCTCAATGCGTACCTGATTATCCTTGTCAGTCTCCTCCTCGCTGCCTCCAGGCTTGGCGACATGAAGGGATACCGGAATATTTTTCTGGGCGGGTTTGCCGTGTTTACGATCGGCTCGGCACTCTGCGGTCTCTCCCCGGATATCAATGTGCTGGTCCTCTCGCGGATGATCCAAGCCGTGGGCGGGGCGGTTATTTCCGCGCTTGGCGCAGTCATGGTCACCTCGTACCTGTCCGCATCGCTCCGGGGCCAGGCGCTTGGGATCGTCGCCATGTTCACGATGCTCGGCGCCGCACTGGGGCCGGTTGTCGGCGGTTTTCTCACGAGTGCGTTCTCGTGGCAGTACATCTTCTTCGTAAACCTGCCGGTCGGCATTCTGGCGATCCTCCTCGGGATGCACATCCTGCCGAATCTTGACCCGGTCACCCCGCAGGCGAAGATCGACTTCCCGGGGGTCGCGCTCGTTTTTGTCGCCCTTGGCACGCTGATTGTCGGTCTCACATCGATCCAGGGAAGCAGCGCGGTGACCGGGATGGCGGCGCTCGTGCTCTCCGTAATCTTCTGGGCGCTCTTTGTTGCCTGGGAACGGAGGGCAAAAGAGCCGCTGGTCAAACTGGATCTCCTCTCCAACCGGGCCTTCACGCTCCAGAACGTGAACGTGATGCTGATCCAGATGGCGATGGCCGGGGTCATGGTCATCATGCCGTTCTACCTCGAGCTGGTCAAGCGCATTGCAACCGACAATGCCGGGACGATTCTTCTGGCTCTACCAGTGGGTATGATCATGACCGCCCCTATCTCCGGAAAGTTTTCTGACGTGATAGGGACAAAGAAACCGATCATAGCCGGGTTTTTGATCTGCGCCGTGGCGCTCATCCTCCTTTCGACGCTGTCGGTAAACACAAGCGTGGGCCATGTCTGCATCTATCTCTTCCTTCTCGGCGCCGGTACCGGTATCGCGTTCTCGCCGCTCAACAGCGCAGTAATGGGCGAATCGCCGGTACAGGACCGGGGGATGTCCTCCGGTCTTGTCAGGATGATGACCAACCTTGGCTCGTCGCTCGGTGTCGCATCCGTGATGCTTGTCGCGACCGTGGTTGCCGGCCCGAAACTTGCCGAAGTCTCCGCCCACCAGCTGCCAGCCATGGACCTTGCGGGTGCCTTTGACGGCGCTTTCCTGTTCTGCATGGTGCTCGAAGTGATCGGGATTATCCTGATGCTGGGCGTCCGGGCAAAAGAGCCATCGGGAGAAGCCGGAGAAAATATCGTGGGGTTCTGATCGGGTTCTGGTACGCTGATGGGATTTTCGGGGAGAACCTCGGGAACAATGGAAATTTTTTTGACATAATGATTTGAATAGTGGCTATAGTGCCATTATAACCGTCAATTAAAAAAATACAACGAAAAAACGGATAACCGGAAAACCAAACTAATTTTTTAAAAAAAGTGAATCTTCGATGCAAGGCACCATGAATTCAGAGTTTGTTCATGGGATCCGTTCTATCGAAGGAGGGGCAACGCAGGTGTGCGGGGACGAGTCAAAGGGGAAGTCCCCGGGAGTGCATGAGCGGGCCGGTATCATTCCCACGAAATACTTTTAGTATAAGGGGCCGTGCCCCGGCTCAATCATCATAAGTCCTTGGAATGCATCAGTACTTTCCTGAAGTATACTTTCCTAAAGTATTGTTGAAGAAGTCTCCAGAGTCAAAAAATGTGAACTCAGGCTATATCAGGGGGTCCTGCCTGCGTCTGCGCTGCCGCACAAAGAGCAGCGCTATGACAGCCGTCACTGCTACCGCCGCGATCCAGAGGAGTATTCCCGTGAAGCTGCTCGCCGCTGTCTGCGCCCGGGGTGCCGGCACGGTTATGATCGGGGTGGGCATGATTGCGTGAGCTTCTGTCGGTGATGCAGATGCGACCGGTTTTGCGACCAGGGCATATGTCGGGTTCGTTGAAACAGGCGAAATCGTTGCCGAAGGTTTTGCTGCACCGGCCTGTGAAGCGGGCTGAACCGTCATATTTCCCTTTATATCGATATGAAATGCCTGATTTAACGTGTTGGAAGCATCGATGTAGTTACCTGTCCCCGGGAATGAAATCGATCGGATAAGTGCGTCTCCAAATGATTGCTTCAATACGACATTTCCCAGGTGATCAAACACATAGATGAGCCCCCCGCCACATCCGGCAGCGACATATGTCCCATCTGGTGAAATTGCGATTGAGCCTATGTAACGACTGATGTTGTAGGACCAGATGACGGCATTTTTCCCGGTATCGAAAAAATAAATAGTATCACTGGTTGATTCCACTGCATAAGAATTGTCTTTTGAATATGACGTGTACCTGACATTATCTAGGGCAGCGGTTGAATCAGATGCAGACACTGCCATTATCAATAATGACAGGGAAATGCAGAGAAGGCAGATCAAAACCAGGTTTTTCGGTTTTTCCGATGGATTAAGATCTCCAGCGATCATAAAAAACCAGGATTCATGCTTTTTCTTTCAAATGTACATTCAAGAAATCCGAAAAAAACACTGCCAAGCCAAGACAGAAACAGACGTGAACCGACTGATTGCTTTCCATGGTGCGTCAGGTTTTCCACGTGTTTTTCTGCGATGTGTTCTTGGCGGACAGTCTTCTGGAGAAAACATGCTCCCCTCGGATGGGAACAATCAGCAGAGATTGTGATCAGGGAAAGGGAAGGAAAGCCCGGTAAGCAAAAATGCCCCGGATGCCCATCCACGCTTCCCATGACCGTATGTGGTTCTCTGATGGGAATGATAATTTACTGCTGTTTCCTGGAGAACGAATCGATGACCTTGTCCATGATCGCTTCGCTGCGGTTCTTGAGCCCAAAGCCGAAGATGATGGCAATTGCCGCACCAAGACCGATACCGATACCCCATGCAATCGGTGTCACGAACGTGTAGATGATGGTGAGATCGAGCTGGAGCTGCGAGAGCGCAAGGATAACCGTTACAAAATACAAAAAGACCCGGAGCAGGACCAGAACTGATGAGATGAACTGGACATTCTTTTGTGCGTAGTACCGGTTGAGGAAATCGATAAACGCATCGATGAGGAGGAACCCCACAACGAAGATGATCACAAATGCCACTACATGCGGGATGTACACGACAATCGCCATCATCAGCTGGCTGAGATAATCCAGATTCAGAATATTCACAGCCGCAAGGATGGCCACCAGGTATACAACGATGCGGACAGCGATATCCCCGATATACCCGGCCGTAACCCCGGCACTCTTGAACGACCCGCGGATCGATGCAACATCAGCACCTTCCTCCACGATGTGCTGTTCGCTGATCTTGTCAAGAACGATCCGGACTGCCCTGCCAAGAAGGCGGCCGATGATCCAGCCGATAAGCAGAACAACAAGTGCACCCACAATGCCGGGAACGTACGTTACAACGGTACTATTCCATTGATCTAACAAACTACCAAATACAGGGTTCATACATTTTCCTCTCTTCGTGATAAAAATTTACAAATTAGATTAAATGTTTTTCTATATAGATATTTCTCTCATTTATCATATATATGGATAATTTACAATAATTATAAATGCGGATTTGGTTATACATAATTCACATAGGAAAATCCATATGATGCAGAATTATCCGCAGGAACTTGCCCACATAAAGAACCTTCTCAGGCAGAACCCGGAAGGCATGAGCGTCACCGATATAGCAAAGGCTCTCAATAAAAACAAAAACACGACCGGCCGCTATCTCGATATCCTCCTGATCTCCGGGCAGGTGGACATGCGGACATATGGGATGGCAAAGGTCTTTACCCTCTCCCAGAGAGTTCCGCTATCGGCGGTGCTCAGTTATTCAAAGGACCTGATCATGGTCCTTGACAAGGAGTCCCGCATTGCAGATATCAATGACAATTTCCTCAACCTCCTGCACCTCACACGAAAGGATGCGGTTGGGAAAAACCTTGCGTATCTCAAGTCCCCCGGGGCTGACGTGCACGAGCTCGTCAATTCCCTCATAACAACACCATCAGAAGAGGGAGAAAGTACCCTCTCGTTCCAAGTAAAAGAGACCGGGGAGCGCATCTTCAAACAAAAATCCATCCCCACGGTGTTTGACGATGGCGCAAAGGGGGTCACGATCATCCTTGCTGATGTCACCGAGGAGATGCTGCGGGAGCGGGAACTTCGGGATCGGGAAGAACGATTCAGGATGATGGCGGAGAACATCCAGGATGGCCTGCTCATCCTTGAGAACGAAAAAAACACTTTTGTGAACAATCGTTTTGCAGAAATTACCGGTTATTCGTTTGAAGAATTATGGGCGATGGACCCTCTCGCCATCATCGCACCGGAAGACCGGGACGCGTTGAAGCCAATTTTAGAACTCCTTAATAAACATCAGCAAGGCCTTTTTGAGATCCAAGCCAACGTCCGGAGAAAAGATGGCGTGTACCGTCACGTGTATGTACGGATCACCAGTCTCCAGCACGAGGACATCATGTACGCCTTTATCATCATGACCGATGTCACCGAACTTGTGTCAAAAGAGGCGGCTCTCTTTGAAAGCGAGCAGCGATTCAGGATGATGGCGGAGAACATTCAGGACGGTCTTATGATCATCGAGAATGAGCAGTTTGTTTATTCCAACAGGCGTCTATCGGAAATCAGCGGGTATTCCACAGAAGAACTGCACACGATGAACCCCCAAGATCTCATAACTCCCGAAGAACTTCATAAAATGATGAGTCTTTTAAAGAGATCCATGACGTGCACAGAACCCCCGGCCTCATTCCAGAGCTGGATACACTGTAAGAACGGCGAAAAGCAGTGTATATACGGGCATATCAATTCGGTCCGGCATGGAGAGACCGTCAGCACCTACATCACGATGACCGATGTAACGGCATTTGCCCTCCGTGAACAGGAACTTTTGGATCGGATATCCCAACTTGAAAAACGTACATAATTAGTCTTGGTATGGGCAATCACAAAAACGCACTCCGAAAGTATGCGAAAGTCATTTTTTTGCCACCGGACTTTTGATCAAACAAAAAACTCTTTTTCCTGGTATTTCAATAATATTTTCACTCTTCCGTTTTTTAGTTCTTAGCTTGAATGTGATTGATAGTTAGTTCAACTCCCATTGGGGGGGGGACGTAAAAACCTGTACCTTTTGAAAAATGGAAGGGTGTGTGTGTTTTTCGCGATGATTATTTTATATTTTGTGTCATTTTTCTTGCCCGGGAAATGAGGGAATGTACATATCATAGAATAGACATATTTATAATTGTTATGTATTACCCATAAAACAAATAACTATATAGTAAAAATTCAAACAAGTACAAAGTTTTCTGACAATCTTGAGGATTTGCATGAAGGGCAATACCATTTTCCTATCATTTAATGAACAGGCACACATCCCGGCCGGCACACGGCCGAGGGCGCACAAGAATACCCTGCTCTCCGTATTCCTGTTTTTTCTGGTGCTTGCACTGGTTGCCATCACCCCAGCGCTTGCCGGGACGCAGTATATGGCCGGGAGCCCCGACCTGGAAGCACACATTGCGGGGACGAACGAGTTTTCGCCCGGGGACGATCTCAATCTCCAGGTTGTCATCGAGAACACGGGGCTCAACCAGTTCA
>NZ_JBKQWO010000050.1:0-15232 GCF_052325125.1 Methanoregula sp.
TCTGGTTAATATTCAAACTATATATGCGAGTTCTACGTATTAACTACAGGTACGCGGTAGGTGATACCATGCCAAATCCCGAAAAAACAATGGAAAACTGTATCCTGATGCTGCAGCACATCCAGGAAGACAGCACTATCCCCCGAAATATCCGGCGCGTTGCTGATGAGACCCGGACGCTGCTCACGAACAACAGCAAGGCCATGGGGCTGCGCGCTGCGGAAGCAATCTCAAAAATTGATGAAATCTCCAACGATCCCAACATGCCCATCCATGCACGGACACGGATCTGGGAGCTGGTCTCCCAGCTTGAGACTATTCCGCTGGACTAGGCCGGCCGGAGTTAGTTAACCCGATATTTTAAACCCTTTTGTTCAGGCGCTCATATTTTTTGCCAGAAGCGAGCCCCGTCGTTTACCAGTATCTGACAGGGTATGAGCTTCCCCCTGTATCCGCATTCCTGCGAGGCTGCAGCACGGGATGTTCCGCTTTTTTGCGGAATAAAAAAGGAATGATTTGCCGGGATTAGGCTTTCTCCAGGGAGCGGATGCAGTACCCCAGAGCGATCCCGACGATGCCGTAAATAACCAGGATCGCGCCGACCCAGAGAACCATCAGCGCAACACCAAGTATCGGGACAATACAGATTAAAAGCCCGATGATGATTGCGAGGATTCCCTGCAGCGCAAAGAGGCCGCGGTGTACCATATGGGGTTCGCCGACAGCGAGCACGAGCCCGATGAGACCCCCCAGGAAAAGGGCAATACCAGCGACAAAAAAGATTACCAGGCCCATGACGATGGGATGGATGATCGTGGCGATCCCAAAGAAGAAACCGATAATACCGAGCACGGCAAGAAGCAGCGAATCCTTCCACCCGCCCGGTGAGAGTGCAGAAAGCATGACCGCGGCAAAGGAAAGCACGAGGATCAGAATCCCGAGGAGTTCAACCAGCACCGTCGCGGATATGGTCGGGAAGAGTATGACAAGGAGTCCGAATATCACCGAGAGTACACCGAGGAGGACAAGCGATCCCCACTTGAAGCCGGTGACATTTTCAACAGGTATTACGTTCGTAGCCATAGGCAACAATGATACGTTCGTCAATATGCCCTGATAAATATTTTTATATAGTGGCCGGAGCGGTCGGTGGGAAACGAAGGGCGGATTGAAAGTTCCGGATAATCCGTGTGGGGATGATCCCGGAAAAACAATTGTTCCCTGTACCGGCCGGTCTTTTGCGGGCGACCGGCAGGCACTTCTTTGTGCCCGTGTGGTACCAAAAGACCGGCCACGTGCCGGAAAAATAAATAATTACGGTATTTTCCCGGACCCGCCTGAATATGCGGGAAAACCGGGCTTATGAAAGGGTATGGGAAATGGAGGGGATGCTTATCTGGTCATTGAATGTGGCCTGGTAGCCATCCGGGAAGGTGATGGTGGTTGTCTGTGGGGCAAAATCTGCGGTGATAAGCGAGGCATACCACTGGCCCTTAAGTCCATTCTGGGCATCGGCAAACGAGAAGGCCGGGGTGTTCATCGTTGTCGCACCACCGGACTGCACAACGGTGGCAAAGGAGGGTATGATTACGTCCGCTGAAGATGTGCCGGCGCTGACAACCGTGACCGGCCGGTTGAGGTTTTCCTGCAGGGCAGTCTGGAGCAGGGACGCGGGGTTGGCTGCATGGAAAAAGATCGCTGCCTGTTCGACAAACGTAAGATCGTACTGCATATCGGCCTGTGCATCGCCGTTCCCGTTCAGGGTGACGGTGAGCGTCTTTGCGGTGAACGCCTGGGCAGGCATGACCGCTAAGAAAACAATGAGGATACACCCTATGAGGAGATAGCTGAGCTTCATGTGTGTCAAGTTTAGATTACATTTTTAGATATAAAGGGTTGTTGCCTGCCATATCATACCGGGGGCCTGTCCCCGCCGGCGGGAGCATCGTTCTGACTGATGAGGCAGGCAGTCGGCCGTGGAACGGCCATGGGCGCCGGAAAAGGATCACTTGGTACCCGGGATATTCGCTCTGGAGGAGAATCGGGTTCAGACCGATTCAGCGATCTTCACCAGCTCGTCAAAGTGCCGGCTTTTCTTAAAGAGCCACCAGGTAAAACGCTCGACCACGGTAAAGGAAAAACTTCCTCCCGCCGCATTCGGGTGCCCTCCACCGCCAAATTCCCGCGCGATCAGGTGGCTGATCGGAGGCACCGACCGGAGCGAGAACTTCCCGTCTTTACCGATGATCACCTCGATATCAGTATTCTTCCTGCCCCGGATGAAATGCGCCGTTTCGCTCGGGTACCCATAGAGAGGGGCAAATGCGATCCGGTATTTCTTCCCAAGGAACGTCGTATGCCGCAGGCTCCGCTCCATTGCGGCATCCATCTCGGCCTTTATCTCCGCATACTCTGTCTCGATAAGCGTATCGGAGAAGATCCCCTCAACGAGGCAGTCGCGGACATGCTCCCGGTTTTTCTTTCTCTGGAGCACCTGCCCGAGAACAGCAGAGCGGGGATCGGCGTGTTTCCAGAGGTCGTAATCGCAGACCACCCGGGCAACCTCGGTCGCCACCGGGTTCTCCGGCGCGAGATCTCGTGCGACGATCCCGGTCGCGCAGACCTCCGTATCGATATGGAGGAGGGTGACTTCCTTTTTGATTCCTGCGATCTCCTCATCGCGCCAGCGGTGATGATCCCGCCATTCGATCACCCAGCCGTTCGACCGCGCCTTTCCTGCAATGACCGCCATGTCCCCCCGCTGGCAGCCGAGATCCGATATCGAGAGCAGGTCGCCTTTTCCGGGGCAGGACGCGATAAGGGAGAAGAGTCCGGCGAATTTTCCCACCGAGCTCCAGACCGTAAACACGCCGTCTTTGCCAAACCTCATCCGGTGGATCGCGTCTGCTCCGACCGCGTCGAGATCGTTATGGGTCAGGTGAACGACATGGGCAGTGCGCGAAGCAACGGCACGGGCAAGCCCGGCGTCATCCTCGAACCGGGGGGATTGTGGCATCCGGTTAATACTGGCATGGCGGGGCATAAATAGGAGAGGTCAGGGAGTCATACCACATCACCGGGCGTATCATTTATTAATCACCAGTGACAACATTTGTACTCCTGCCCTAGTAGCTCAGACTGGGAGAGCGCCAGACTGAAGATCTGGTTGTCCCCGGTTCAAATCCGGGCTGGGGCACTAAAAATTTCATTTCCCCACCCTTTCCTGGCATGTTTACGTTTGAATTGCGATTATGCTGAGGTGCGCCCCCTCTGGCAGGTACTCGTGCATCCGGCTGACCATCGGGATGGAGCCAGCCGTCAGTTGTCATTCCCCGCGGAACCTATAATTATCCTTACGTCGGTACCTGTGTACTTGCGTTCACCAGCCGGGAGTGCTTTTCATGGACTTCATACTTGCCGCTGTCTGTGTCCTCATCCTGTCCATCATCCTTTTGTATATCGGTCAGCGGTTCAGGCTGCCCAGCATCGTGAGTTTCCTTGTGATAGGGATACTCGCCGGGCCGTTCGGCTTTGGTCTGATCACCGACCAGTCCCTCATAGGTACTATCGGCGAGATCGGCATCGTCCTGTTGCTCTTTACCATCGGCCTTGAATTCTCGTTCCAGTCATTCCTCCGTTCCTGGCGTGCGGTCATTATCGGCGGTCTTGTCCAGGTCAGCACAACAGTCGTCGCAATTACCTTGGTTTCCCTCGCATTCCAGATGCCGTTTAACGAGGCCCTGATCTTCGGCTTCATCGTCTCCCTCTCCAGCACGGCCATCGTGATGAAGATCCTCCAGGAGAAAGGAGAGGTCGATACCATCCAGGGCAGGACGCTTCTGGGGATCCTGATCTTCCAGGACCTTGCCATCATTCCGATGATGCTCGTGCTGCCGATCCTTGCCGGAAACCAGGATACCCTGGATCTCTTCACCCTGCCTTTCCAGATAACAAAAATTGCCCTGATCATCCTTGTGATCATCGTTCTGGGGTACTGGGTCATCCCGCGGCTGCTTTTTAAGGTGGCAAAGGAGCGGAGCCGCGAGCTCTTCCTCTTTACGATCGCCGGCATCTGCGTCATCATCGCCTGGCTTACGAGCGAAGCCGGGCTGTCGTTTACGCTGGGTGCGTTCATCGGCGGCCTGATTATCGGGGAGTCTGATTACAACATCGATGCGCTGGGCCATATCATCCCGTTCCGCGATGTCTTTGCGGCCATTTTCTTCCTCTCGATCGGGATGCTCCTGAACACCGGTACGGTTCTTGATAATTTTGGCTATGTTGCCCTGATCATCCTGCTTATTTTCTGCGTCAAGATCCTGACCGGCGCCTTCTCCGCAGCGGTCCTCGGGATGCAGACACGGGTCTGCGTCTTTTGCGGCCTGGCGCTCGCCCAGATCGGGGAATTCTCGTTTGTGCTCGCAAAAAGCGGCCTCGATGCCGGGGTCATACAGACGGGTGCCTACCAGCTCTTCCTTGCCGGGGCGATTGTCACGATGGCATTTGCCCCGTTTGCCATGCGCGCATCCCCGGGGGTTGTCGACCTGCTCTACCAGCTCTTCCCGGCGAGAATGACACGGGGGAAAACAGGTTCCCCGGAGGAGATTGCACACGAAGAGGGGCTCTCCAATCATATCGTCATCGCAGGATACGGCATCACCGGGAAAAGCGTGGCCCGGGCGGCAACGCTCGCCGGCATCCCGTATATGGTCATCGAACTCAACCCCGAGATCATCCGGCAGGAGCGGTCCCAGTACCGGCCCAACTTCATCTTCGGGGACGCAGTGCAGGAGGAAGTGCTGGAACATGCAGGCATCCGGCAGGCGCGGACGCTTGTAGTGGCGGTTTCCGAAGAGGAGGCCATCCCCCGAATCATCCATGCGGCACGGCAGCTCTCTCCCGGCGTGCATATCCTTGCGCGGACGCGGCACGTCAGGAATGCACAAAACCTTCTCGACCTCGGTGCAGACGAGGTCATATCCGAAGAATTTGAATCGGCTCTCGAGATCTTCACCCGCGCCTTAAAACGCTACGAGATCCCGGACGAGGAGGTCGCGAGGATCATCGAACGGACAAAACGCCTCGGGACCGCCCTCTTTACCCGGTGCACCGACCCGAACCAGCACCAGAAAATACAGAATTTCGAGACGCTTTTCAAGGCAACGCATATCCACACGGTCCGGGTGGAAGCCGGGTCTCCTGCAGAAGGAAAGACCATCGCTGAACTGGACCTGAAAGACCGTTTCGGCATCCGGGAATTCGGGTTCCGCCGGGGGTCGATGCGGTTTACCCAGCCGGATCCAGCCCTGCGCCTCGAAGAAGGGGATACGCTGGTCTTCTTTATCACCGATGAGAAAGCAGGAAAAATTATCCCGCTCTTCTCTGCGGGGAAGTAATACCACCGGCACAGGAAAGAACTGGCATACCCTGGCCGGCTGCATCTTATTTTTGGGATCCGGGGAGCCTGTCCCTGGCACCGGGACGGGGACCGGCCGGGTTTTGCCGAAACGACGCCAACGGGGCAAGTGTCCGCACGGACTATCCTGCATAAGGCGGCTGATGCTTACCCGGTTTTAAGATGTTTTGGGGAGATGCAGGGTAAAGGTGCTCCCGACACCCGGCGTGCTCTGGACGGTGATGTCTCCTCCATGAATCTCCATGATCTTTTTTGCGATGGCAAGAGAAAGCCCGAGCCGGCCGAACTTCCGGGACAGCTGGGCCGCATCTGCAAGCTGGAAAGGTTCGAAGATCGAGCTTTTTGCATGATCGGGAATCCCGATCCCGTTATCGGAAACAGAGATATGATGGAACGGGTCGGCGTCCTCAGAATGATAGTCAATAACAATGGTACGCGGCGGATTGGTATACCGGATGGCATTCGAGAGGACTGAGTCCATGACGATAAAAATCCGTGTCATATCTGCCGTAACGCTGGTTGCCGGGGGAATACTCACCGTAATCTCCGCCAGCTCAGAGTACCCGTTGGTATCGATCACGCTCTGTACAAGTTCTGCCAGGAAAAAACGGGTGCAGGAGAGCTGGACTTTCCCGGATTCAAGAACCGAGAAGTCAAGCATACTGTTGATGATCTGGCGTTCGCGATCCGCACTCGCAAGGCAGCGCTCCAGGATTTTTCTGGTCTCTTCGGTCAACCCGGCCTCTTCTGGTTCCTCGAGAAGAAGATTGAGGTACCCCATGATGGGCTGGAGGGGCGTCCTGAGCTCGTGGGCGATGGTCATCATGATACCCTGGCGACGTTCATTATTGCGCTCGATCCTGTCCTCAAGCCGCTGATTTTCCGTAGTATCGATCACGTTGACAAGGAGAGCCGGTTTCCCGGAGTGCCGGATGGGCGTGGTAGTGATCTCGGCAGTACGGAGTTCTCCCGATACGGTCCGGAACCCAAATCCACGGCCTGGGGAGAACGGGGTCTGCTTTTCCCCTGTATTTAACCGGTCGTGGCAGGTAATCCGGTCATGGTCATCGGCAAATGCGCAGAGATGTTTGCCAAGGAGCCCGACAGCCGGGACGCCCAGGAAGCGGCCGAATGCAGGATTGGCGTACCGGATAGACCCGTTCTCGACTATCAGGATACCGATCGGCGAATTCTCGGTAAGCTGGCGGTATTTTATCATATTGTCGTTGAACGCATTTTCGGCAAGTTTGCGGGCATTGATATTGACCGCCGTGCAGTTGATAGTGTTGTCATCCATCCGGCTCCACGACAGGTTCACCCAGCAGGCTGTACCAGTCTTTGTTTTAAGCCGGGTCTCAAAATCCTCGATCTCCGTGTTCCGGTTCATCCTCTCCCGGAACCGATCCAGTTCTGCCGGGATAAAGAGAAGCGCCGGAAACGTCATGGCCTGCAGCTCTTTCCCGGTAAAATGGAGCATATCGGCAAATTTCCGGTTACAGTGCTGTATGGCTTCTGTGTGCTCATCGAAGACAACAATACCCAGCTGGGAATACTCAAAGACCGTACGGTACTGCATTTCACGGGAATGGAGGCGTTCGATCAGATACGCGATAATGCCGGCAATACCCACGAAGAGTACTGCCTGAATGGTAACGGAAACGAGCTCCACGGGATCAGGATAAAGGTATAGGTACCCGGTAATCTCGTACGCACATGCACAGATGGCAGAAACAATGATCCCGCGCCTGGGGAACGCATACACCGCATAGATGATGGGGATAAAGAAGATCTGGGTGATGAGAATATCGATCTGCAGGGCGAACGCAAGGATCGTGGTCAGGATACAGAGAACGACAAGCAGCGCAATCACACTGCCGCGCAGCAGATCGTCCCGGTTAAAAGTGAACCGCCGGTGCTGCGGAGAAGTATGAGCCATTGTCATTCAGGCGTTTTACTTTTGTTGTTATATATGCGTTCCCCCTTGAAATCCGGGGGCAATTTACGGGTCTGGCCCGACATCCCCCAGCGGACGCCGGCAAATGCCCGACGCAAGATTCTTTTGCGGGAAGTCTGTGGCTTAAGGAGGGGTATAAAAATTACCGCAACAAGAATAGTATTCATATGCGCCCCTCGGTTGTTGTCAATGTGGCGATGAGTGCTGACGGGAAACTGTCGACACGGGAACGCCGGCAGGTAAAGATCTCCGGTGCTGATGATTTCTCCCGCGCTGACCGGCTCAAGGCTGACTGCGACGCGGTGATGGTCGGGATCGGGACGGTGCTTGCCGACGATCCTTCACTCACCGTAAAAAACCCGGACTACAAACGCGAACGGCAGCGCAGCGGAAAACCGGAGCATCCGGCGAGGGTCGTTATCGACAGCAGGGCGCGGATTCCCCTGGATGCAGCGGTACTCAGGAAAGGAGAGGGTGTTCGTGTGGTGGCCGTTTCCGGGCGTGCGGACCCGGACCGGGTCAGGGCACTCGGGGCAATGGCGACGGTCATTGTTGCCGGTGAGACAGAGGTAGATCTCGGCCGTGTGCTCGATGAACTCGGGGCGATGGGCATCCGGCGCCTCATGGTGGAAGGCGGGGGGACGCTGATTGCCGGGTTGATCCGGGCCGGTCTCGTCGACGAGATCTTTACATTTGTCGGCGACATTATCATTGGCGGGAAGGATGCACCGACACCTGCTGACGGCCCGGGCTGGATACGGGAAGCCGAGTTTACCCGGCTCGTGCTCGCGGACGTGAGCCGGGTGGATGACGGGGTTCTCCTCCACTGGACCGTGAAACCGCAGTAATCCCCCGGCCGGGAGCATTTTTTTTTATTTTTTTGTTCTGGAGAAATTATTGAGCTCGTGGATTAACGCTTCTTCGGGACCACGGCATTTTATGCCTCCTCCCCCGCCGCTGTGGCATCCCCCGCTTCGCGATAGTGCGGTATTACCTGTACACAGCTCTGCTCCCGGTATAGGTAATACCGAGGGTATCGCATACGCCCCCCCTTTGGGGGCAGGGTTGGTGTAAGGGGGGGCATTATGAAAGAAGGGATTTCTCAAGAGCGCACTTTTTCCCTCAATGGAATGTTCCTTTCAAATCCGGTGCCAAGGCTCATCAGCCTGCATTCAAAATAATCTTTTACGTATATCGCAATCATCATCCTTGCCGCGGTCTTTCTCCTGATCGCCGTGCGGCAGGTGGGCGGGTTCACGCTGCGGATCTGGCAGGTCATGCTCGGCGGAGCGGTCGCAGTCCTTCTCACCGGCCAGATCGCTCCTGCCGACGCCCTCGCTGCGATCAATACCGATGTGATGGTTTTTCTCTTCTGCATGTTTGTCGTGGGGGAGGCGCTCTCGCGGAGCGGGTACCTTGACGTGCTCGCCCGCCGGCTCTTCCGGCACGCCAAAACCCCGCATCAGCTCCTCGTTCTCGTAATCTTCGGGTTCGGGATTCTCTCCGCGCTGCTCATGAACGATACGCTCGCGATCATCGGGACGCCGCTCGTGCTCGGGCTTGCCGCACGGTGCAGTCTCCCGAAAAAGATGCTGCTCTTTGCGCTCGCGTTTGCGATCACGACCGGGAGCGTGGCAAGCCCGATCGGGAACCCCCAGAACCTGCTCGTCGCCGTGAACAGCGGGATGACCGCACCGTTTGTCACGTTTTCCGCGTGGCTGCTTCTTCCGACCATCGCGAGCCTTGCCGCCGTATGGCTGGTGCTCTTCCTCTTTTACCGGAAGGATTTGGCCACCCCCGTTGCCGCCGGCGACACCGGCCCGGAAACCCTGCCTAACCCTTCGCTCACCCGGATCGTCCAGTGTTCGCTTGCGATCCTCGTTGGCCTTGCGATAACAAATATCGCCGCATCGGTCCTGAACGGCGTAATCGCAATCCCCCTGCCGCTGATTGGCCTTGCCGCCGCCCTCCCGATCCTCGTCTTCTCGGGCCAGAGGGTTACGGTGCTCAAAGCCATCGACTGGTGCACGCTCGTCTTTTTTGCCGCGATGTTTGTCCTGATGGCCGCAGTCTGGGAGACCGGGTTTTTCCAGTCGCTTGCCGGAGTCGCCGGGGTAACGACCGTCCCGGCAATCCTTGCGACCAGCGTCGTCACCAGCCAGTTCATCTCGAACGTGCCCTTTGTCGCGCTGTTCCAGCCGCTCATCATGCAGGCCGGGGGCACGACCGCCCGGCTCATGGCGCTTGCTGCCGGGAGTACGATTGCGGGCAACCTCACGATCCTCGGTGCGGCAAGCAACGTGATCATCATCCAGCAGGCCGAGAGCCGGGGGGAGACGCTTACGTTTATAGAGTTTGTAAAAGTTGGCGTGCCGGTGACGTTAATCCAGATCGGGATCTACGCGGTGTTTCTGGGAGTGGTGTAGGGAAATGGGTGCTGTTTTTTCGTTAACGGGACGTAATGGAAACGATGTCGTCGTGCCCCGTTAATGCTGACTGTTTAAGCGTCCCGCGAAACAGAACCCGGGAGATTATTCCGCAGGTGCCGGCTGCGGCTCTGTGGCCGTCCCGTTCTTCAGGCAGGTGAGGATCTCTGTCTGGATAGTCCTGAGGTTTTCAAGGGAGGATCCGGCAGAGTTCAGGTTGTAGGTCAGGTACGTGTCCTTCTCCGGGAGGTAGTACCAGAAGGTATACGATCCGGGATATCCCCCGGTATGGCCCTGTACGGTCATGTTCGAAGCTGCATTGAACGCGGTGGCATACCCCAGGCCATAGCCGGCCCCCCGGGACTGCGGCGTGGGTTTTTCCATGTCTGCGAGCGAGGCGTTGCTGATCAGTCTCCCTTCGCGCAGCGCACGGTGGAATTTATTGAGATCGGCCGTGGTGCTGACCAGGTCCCCTGCCCCGCGATCGAAGAGCACGTAGAGATCCGTGAAATCCATGTACGTGCCATTTTCCCCGGGCATGGTGGCGCTCATGTGCGGGCCGGGGATATGGTTGGTATGCTCGAAGAAGGTATCGTTCAGGCCGGCAGGGATAAGAATGGTGCGGGTCACGTAATCCTCGTACGGGACACCCGAGGCGTTGTCAACGATGAGCATGGTGAGAAGGATGAGAAAGATTACTAACCAGAAAAGGTGTTTTGGGATGTTCACCATCAAAATTTTCCCCAGATTATAAGAAATATTTTTTTTTTAAATTCTTAAATATTTTGAATTTTATCGCATCTCATGTTAATTGAAACAGGGTCTAAGTTGTTATGGGAAAAAACAATCGATTTAAATTCGTTATCACTCATTTTGACCATTATTCGGTTCTGTGAAAACCCTCAAAGGACAATGAACACCAGTTGGTTTTTCAATAAACGATCGAGAGAGAAAATGATACATTTCATTTTGATCTCTTTCACCAATTGCCGGTGAGAACGAGAGTGAAGAGTCTCACCGAACAATCTTTTAATACCGAGAAGACCGTCTCTGCCATATTTCCGCGGTCATAAATTTTATCGTTGAACAAACTTGCCATGATTTGCCGGTATTTCCGGAAACATGAGAAGCGTGCCAGTCACGGGGAGGGATCATCGATTGAGATTCCTTTTTCCTTTTATTTACATAAAAAGAATAACTCGTCGGATCGCCCGGGCAGTGCAATTTACAGAATGATCCCTAGCCCCCTGAATAAAATAGGATATTATTAGAAATCAGGATTCTGATAAGTTGGCGGTTGTTTTGCATTTTTTGCTGAGGTAAAAGATCAGTGATCGACTGCTAGCCCCTCCATGGAGAAGATTTTTTCAAGATGATAATCCTTGTATTTTCAACTCATATATTTCTCAAACCACGCAAGCATTTTGATCGGATTCTTTGAAAAATATGTGTAACCATCCCAACGTCTGGTTGTTCCCATAATCCAGAACAGGTCTTTGTCTTTGATCGGTATGTTATCAAACATCGTTTGCACATCGCTTGGTCGTGTCAGAACATCATCGTGTACCTGATACAGGAATGTAGGAACGGTGACTTTCTTCGCGGCGTTGGTTGGCGACATCTCGTTCAACCTGAAGCTTGTAACCAGCCTGACCGCTCGATCGAGATCTCCGAACCGTGAGGATGGAACGCCAGCAAGTTCAAGAATCCTCTCCAGAATAACCCGTGAAGAGACGGGCTGTGCGCCAACTAAACACCTTGCTCCGGTGAAGACCTCGGGCCTGCGGGCCACAGCGTGAATTGTGGCGTTACACCCAAGGCAGCGACTGAAGAGGCCGATAGTCATACCTTTGAGGTCGTGTCGTGTTCTCGCGTAAAGAATGGAGCCAACGACATCGCGCGATTCAAATATTCCACCGGTGCATAGACTCCCGTTACCATCGCCGCTGTGACCAAAATTCCTGAGATCGTACGTTAAGACGTTATAACCCGCCTCATACAGAATCCTATAGTCAGGAATGAGATTGACCTCAAAATCATTGCCTCCCGCTGCGAACATTGATCTCCAGGGTTCGATATGCGACGGAAATCCGTACCGGTTGAAGTATCGCGGGTGATTTACGATGATGAGCTTATCAGAGCCGTTTCGAGGAATGAACCAGGCTTCCAATGGCACACCGTCCTCTGAGGGGAATGTCACGTTTTCGTATTCAAGATTCTCATCGGTAGGTGTCCCAAGAATCGGTGCCCGGGGTTGCAGCCTGAAGCCATTCGCGACCTCTTGAATCAATCGTGTGCTTTGCTCATCATTCATTGGTGGGTTTTGGGTACTCAACTGAAATCACCTTTTCTCTCCCGCAGGGCCTCTGTCAGCAAAAGTACGAGGCCATACTAGAATTTGCCATTTTGATTATTCCACTGATCCAGAGGGGGAATATTCTCGATAACATCCCAATGCTCGGCGATTTTGCTGTTTTCTACTCTGAAAAGATCGTAGTAGGCGACGGGTTTGCCGGAAATAGAGCCACCAGCGACGACAAGAACGAAGTTACCCTGTCCGAGGATCATGGCAATCTTATCGACATTCATGTCCATCCCTTGTTTCGCCAACTGCTGCATCATTGCGGTCAATATCGAAAGCCCATCACCGCCCCTGGCGTCGTGTCGAATGTACTTATCGCCATCGAAATACTGAGGCATCTTGTCAGACTGACCCTTAAGGAAGATAGCCTCGTAGAACTCTTTGATCAGTGCCTTGTTTTTCTCGGTGTCTTTGAGGTCTGTCGCTTCGGTTGGGCCATCGGTCGGAGTATGTCCGCTCTGGTTCGGGGGTGTCGAATCAGTTTGATTGTCCCAGTGCTCGACGATTTGGCCGTTCTCGAATCTATAGATGTCGAAAAAGACCTTCTTCCCGAACAAGTCCCCTTCAGATTGGGTAAAGACATAGGGTCCATCCTGGAAAGCGCGGACGACCTTCAGGGGACTTTTCTCATGAGGAAGGTGGCTGATAAATCCTTCAACTCCCTGCACTCCATCATAAGCCATGAGGTTATGATTTTTGAAGTTCTGACGATTGATGTATTTGGTCGCCAAGGCCGGATCTCTGTTTCCGATTCCTTCAGACACGGTCATGGCCTTTTCTATTTCATTAACAAATAAACTCATAAAATCTCCTCATTGACACACTGTCTTGTCAAAAAAATATTTAATCGTTACATAATCCTAAGTAAAGTAAGTAACTGCAATGGTAAAGCCAAACGACTACAGCGAATCTGCGAATTACGTGTTCACTGATTTTATATCGTGTCTCGCTTTGGCAACTAAATTTTAACTAGTCAGGGGGTGCTTTACTCAGTAAGATTATAGCTGACTAATAGAGTTACCATAAAGCGAAACCT
The DNA here is from genome assembly GCF_052325125.1 of Methanoregula sp. Taxonomy (GTDB): domain Archaea; phylum Halobacteriota; class Methanomicrobia; order Methanomicrobiales; family Methanospirillaceae; genus Methanoregula. Next base: position 13,195 of record NZ_JBKQWO010000050.1, read on the forward strand.
TGAATAGAAATTGTGGTACAGACAAAGAAACTAAGAAGGAATTAGTTTGACACGCGCAATAGCTGACCGCATGGTTTCTATTTTTGGGGACAAATGGAGTATCCATTTACTTGGCACCCTTGCATTCGGAGAAGGCCCCCTCAGATTTAATCAGTTAATGGAAGCATTAAAACCGATCAGTTCAAGAACGTTATCAGCCGAATTGGTTAAGCTTGCAGAGCATGGAATCGTTAAGAAAGAAATAGAACATGCTTCACCACCATTCTCCAAATATTCACTCACTGAGAAAGGAATGGACTTAGTTCCTGTACTAAAAGCAATGGCTGAATGGCACCAAAAATGGTACGGCAAAACACAACGGTAGTCTCTGCCAGAATCGTTCTGATAAGTTCGCGGTTGAGCTCTGATTGTTTATCTCGGCAAAAAATATAAATTAACCGTCAATTTTTCAATATCTGTTTTCTTCAAACATATTTTTTCGGGTAATCATAATAAAAATAGGGGATTTCCTGAGCTTTTTCCGGCTCTGTCAAGTCTTCGGGTGGTTGTTTTAAGTCTTCGTCGAGGAAAATATGTCACCACCCGCAGACTTTACAGAACCCTGATTTACCTATCCATGGATATGCATGTCCAGAAAAAGATGATAATCATGTTACTGTCAGCCGCCATGATAATCCTCTGCCTTCTCACCAGCGCCTGCATGAGTACCGGCTCGTCACAAGGTAACCAAAAGGCACTGCCGCCTGACCCGTCGACTAATCCTCCGGTAACCCCGCCCGTCCAGACAACGGAAACCCCGGTTGCCGATAATGTTACCACAGTTCATGCAATTCCCCCGCCGGCTATTATCTGCAATTGCCCGATGGAACCTGTGGGACCGGTAACGGTCTCTCCCACACCCACGCCGGATAATGGCCTCTGCCACTGCCCGTGAGTGATAATGGCCAGGATATCCTGACCTGGCTTGTCGGTACAAATTGCAGGCCGATTCCGAATAATAAACCCGGCCGCAGGAGTATTCCATTCGAGCCCCCGGTTATAAGGGCACTTGATGGGCCCCCCTCATTCCCGTTAGGGGGAATTGTTTGCGACCGATCCAGCTTCACGTTCATTCCTGACAGATATCCAATACAAAAAACAGGGGGCAATACTATCACGAGCAGGCACTGTATGGCGGATCATTTTTTAGAGCGATGCAGCGTTTCAAACAACGGCAAGACGAATCCGGTCACCGATTTGCTTTCGAGGATTTCAGGACCAATGTATTTTTTCCTGGGTTTCCCGTCTGCTATCAGCATAGATCCCGGGATATTTCGTACATATGGGTACCATGCAAACATTATTATCCACACCTCCGTTCATATGCACACATACGGGCAGCTCCGGTGCGATCCGGATATACGGCAGCGGCAGAGGTGCCTGACCGGGGGAAAACATGAGCATGAAATGGGTGTATGCCTTCAGCGAAGGCAACGGGAAAGACAAGAACCTTATGGGAGGTAAGGATGCAAACCTCTGCGAGATGACACAGATTGGCCTCCGGGTGCCTCCCGGGTTTGTCATCACCACGGAAGCCTGTCTTGCCGTAGTAAACGATCCAGAGAAGAAATTCCCGCAGGGACTGATGGAACAGGTGCAGACCCAGCTTTCGGATGCGCTCCCCCGTTACCGCACAGATGTCCTTTGCCATGCGTTTATCATCGGGTTAACCTATGCGCTCGATGGGCGCGGCCAGCCTGGTTGCAGCTTCACTTCGACCGGCCCGCGCAAACCCAATAGGAGGAACTGATTTGACCACATCAACATATGGCGAGGGAACGCTTCCCAAGGGGGTCCGCTCGCGCATGATCCATGGGGTCAACGGCCTCGATGTCCATATTCTCGAGGCCGGTTACGAAATCCCCGGGCGGCCGCTCGCGCTGCTTCTGCACGGCTTTCCGGATTTGGCTTACGGCTGGCGACACCTGATCCCAATTCTGGCTGACGCCGGGTACCATGTCGTGGCGCCCGACCAGCGGGGTTTTGGCCGCACCACCGG
>NZ_JBKQWO010000051.1:0-113866 GCF_052325125.1 Methanoregula sp.
ATTCCGGCTTGCCAATCTCTTAATTGTCTCCTTACATGACGACACATCATAGTAAGGAGACGCTGTACCTTAGATCTTTCGGTCGTCGGTACAACTCGTTTTTATTTAGGATTTCTACAGAGCAGAAAAATTATCATTGATTGCATATATCTAGCGAGTTTTTCGATTGGAATACTCCCGATACTTGTAGTGATAAATGAGATTAACTTTAGCAAAATTATTCTAATTATTGAGTCTGCGAAGGACCCATTAGGAATAACAAATAACACTTGGACAAACGTTACATTTCTGGCTAATGAGGTTATTTCTAAATCTACACAGGAAATTGCAACCGAAATTGCCAATGGAGGGCAATTTCATCAAATTATCACTTTTTTCGGAATTTTTATTGGATATATCTTATTCGCCATAGCTATTTTTCTTGTATTTCATTTTCGTATTAAAAAACGAAAAGATAGCGAATTATCAAAGATCGACGGAATATTGGCTGAAATCAATGTGTATGAATCAAATAATCCATTTCTTTCAAATAGAATTCAGCATTTGTTATTGTTACATCAAAAGTTATTATCAACATCTGAGTGGCCCGTTAGAAAAGCGGTTTTCATTGATATCATAATATCAGCTCTGCTCCTATTTATTCCAAAATTATTAGGTTTGTAGAAAATTGTAATTAGCCGATTATGACTTTGTGATATGAATTCAACTTCGAGATTTAACCTCAAAAAATAGAGAATTACTTCCGCCCATCCCCCTCCATCATATCCTTCGCCAGCCAGATCCCTCCCGGGTACACATCGTAGAACCTCCACCGGCACTGCGGCGAATACACCCAGAGCATCTTCCGGAACTGCGACGAGGGCTTTATTTCGCGGAGATAATCGATCTCCTTCCTGCACCGGGCAACGACGGTCCGTGCATCCGGCAGGGGTGTGCGGGAGCGGACGACTTCGATCACGAGTGCCCCGTCAGGCCGGATCCCGATGAGGTCCAGGGGGATCTTTGACTTGCGCACCAGCACCGGCAGGTAACTGAGGCATTTGAGGATGTGCATCGCGTCAAAGATGACCGCGTTGCACCGGGTATAGACCTCCGGCCCGAATGTTAATTCACCTCCATCGCTCGTCCGGAGGGTAATGGTTGGTTCACCCGCGACAACGCTTGCATGTGCAGGCGCTGCTTCGCGGGGCATAATCCGGTTGCTGTACGAGGCACCGGATGCAATCTGGCCGGGTTCGGCCACGGCTCCTGTTTCCGATTCAATCTCGGTCATTTTTTCATCTTCTCCTGTTCTCTTGTTTTCCTGGTTTTTGTTCGACAACGGTTCCCGGCGGGTGAACGCATCCGCTCGTCACATTGGGGCTGTACAACGCCGGTTCAGGGTGATGGCAGCGGGAGCCTGGCGATCTCCGGCTCCGGCTCGGAGTGCAGGGATCTTACAGGTTCCCTCTTTACGGTGATTTCAGGATGCCAGCGGGCGTGAACCGGCGGTCAACGACGCAAAGCGGAATCAGCGGACAAAATCAGCCCGGCCCGGGGGTCCGCAGGTACTGTCCCGGCGCCGGCACATGCCCCGTACAGTTCGGGGGAGGCGATACTATACATGCCCAGAAGTCCGCAGGCAAAGACCATCAGGAACTGGCAGCACCGGGCGATCCGGGCCGCAGCCTTTCGTGCGTACCCAAGCTTCCGGAGCTTTCGTCTTACCTTCGTGCAGAAATTCAGGGTCATTGTATAATTCTTCGTTCAATAATTTTTGTATATAAGATGAGTGGAACCCCGCGGTTAGCTCAATGGTTCCCGGGGGAAACGGGGGTTGTTAAGCGCCCGGATTACGGCCGGAAACCGGGGGTTCCTGCCCGGATATGCGGGACGCGGCGTGACAGGTCAGGATCTCTGTTATACGGGCCTGGATTTCGGAGGGGATAATGGAGGTGCGGCAAAAAGGAATGCCTGGGAGTATGGAGGGGAACGGGTCATGAGCGGGGAATTCCGGAAAAACACCGGCACAGCAGCTGAGACTTTCAAAAAAAGATCGGATCGATTTCTGAGAATTCCGGAAAAAAGCTGGCTTAGTGGCTGAGAATTTTCAAAAAAAGGGTGGCATTGTTTACCTGTCCTCATAATCGAAACCCGCGAATATTCATCACAATCTTCGACGGGAGAGCAAGTCTTGCCATTACCTGTACGGAAAATATCCGGCCCGGAATCTTTGAGACTTTCAAAAAAAGATCGGATCAATTCCTGGGAATTCCGGAAAAAGGCTGGCTCAGCAGCTGAGACTTTCAAAAAAAGGTTGGATCGATTCCTGAGAATTCCGGAAAAAAGCTGGCATAGTGGCTGAGAATTTCCAAAAAAGATTGGATCGATTTCTGGTAATTCCGGAAAAAGGCTGGCTCAGTTGCTGAGAATTTCAAAAAAAGAACGGGTTGCGAGCTAAAGGTTCCGGGAAAAGTGTGACTTATCAGCTGAAGATTTGAAAAAAAGATCGACCCGTTTACCGAGGTAAAAAAAAGTATCAACATCCCCCCTTCACTTGTTCGAATAACACACCTCGCTCCTGCCGCCAAACCTTACGCTCAGGCTCAGGGCAGGACAGTTCAGGTCCGAATCCCATTTCGCGCACTCTTCTCTCCTGCACCGCAATAGTGCCGAACCTTGGCCGGGTATGAGGTACCCGTCTGTTCTGGTCTGGTCGCTGCACCAGTACTTCACTTCAGCCATGCATACCGGAACGGCAGGGAGTAAGATACCCTTTGGGCATGGGGAGGGTGAAAGTGCGGGAGCGTAAAAAAGATCTTCCTCAGCTGCATATTTTACCGGTATCATCCCGGATGTATACCCGGACATCCGCCGGGGTGATGGATCCTGAACCTGCCGATGTCTGAAACGTGCCTTGCGGCGTGCAGGAAAAGGGAACGGTGACGGGAAAAGCAATCACATTTATAGGGGTTCCCCACTACCTCTCCCCCCATGAAGACTGTACTGATGGTTATCCTGTTCGTCCTCATCGTGTTCGCCTGCGGGTGCACGACAACCTCATCAGGTACCGCCCCGACCGCAACACCTGCATCGGCCGCAACCCTGTCCGCCATCCCGAACATGATCGGCAACTGGACCGGCACGGCCAACGGGTATACCGAGGGCATCGGGTACTCGAACTACCAGAACGGTACCATAACGATGGTGGTTACCAGGCAGCAGGACCGGATCTTCTCCGGGACTCTTGTCTTCTCCTTAAACGGCACAACGTCGTCCGTCCCCTTCGCTGCAGCCATTGACCGCGACGGCAGGACCTTCCAGGAAGTAGAGAAAGACAACGGGTACTCGACCGGCCAGATCGTTTCCGACAATGAGATCGAGATGATATACCGGAACAGCCCGACACCCTACGAGATAGCGTTCGATACACTGACAAAGGAATAAGACCGGGAGGGCAGGAAAAAGTCCTGCCCGGTTTTTTCTTTAAGGAGGGACGGAACTGCTTTTTGGAATCCCAAGATCCCTGCTCACTTTTTTCAGGCCCTGCCCCCGGGTATGCCGATTTGCCGTTCTGAAAAACGGGGCCTGACCACCCGGTATGCATCAGGGGAAACACGAAATATACACCACTTGATGGGTGTGAAACGAAACAGAACGTCTCTAAAAAAAAAGAAAAATTATACGGTTATGTAATTAGAACCGGGGCTTGCGGTGTTTTGGCAGGCAATCCTGACAATACACGGGCCGTCCCTCGGTTGGCTTAAACGGTACTTCGCACTCTTTTCCACAATCGGAACAGGTAACCTTTGTCATTTCACGTGGGCCGGAGTCTCTGGGACCGCGACCGCCAAAATTGGATGATCCATACATAGTTTTCACATACAGTCAAAAAACTGTGTTACTTAACATGCTGTCCCGGTTTAAGTACTTCTGTATGGTTCCAACAGGAAAATCCTGAAAAAAGGGCAGGTTATAAGTACCGGTTCTTCCGCAGCCAGTCTACCTGTGGCGGCAGATAGCGGTAGATGATATCGCACTTGTCATCCTGGAAACTCCAGGGAACAATAATCAGGGTATCCCCTTCGCGGATCCAGACGCGCTTTTTTATCTTCCCCTTGATCCGCCCCATCCGGGTGACCCCGTCAAAACACCGCACCCGTATATGATTTGCCCCCATCATCAGGTCGGCAGAACCGAACATCTCATTATTCCATTTCTTGGGCAGCCTGACCCGGACAAGCGGCGTCCCGTCAGGATTGACTGCATTGGGATCGAACTCGTTGTTCCCTTTCTTATGGTTATTATCGGTTATACCAACAACTCCGCATATATAAACGTCGTTGCAAATAATTAACATATCCATCATCTCCCGGACCATCCCTTCCGGTGTTTTTTTTGGCCGGATACCTGCACAGGACGCTTTTTTCATAAATCACCGTATGTTTTTCCCGTTATGCATCCTATCAGGATTATATGTCAGCACAGGAAACGCCCGACAGGGATTCCACAATCTCTGTCATTTCCGGGCTCTTCGGGGGTTTTCTCGGGATAGCCGTCGCCCTCTCTCTCGCACTTGTCATCGTTCCCTCAGGCCAGTTCCTTTCCTTGAGCAACTACCTCCAGATCCTCGCGGCGTTCTCCGGGGCCGTCGTGTTCAGCTATTACTCCCTGCGGCACGGAGGCGGACCGGGCCTGCTCTGGGCGGCCGGGGCATTTGCTCTCTGGGGAATTGCCAACGTCGCCTGGTATGCTGCGGTCTTTTTCGGGGTCGGTACCTTTACGTTCCCGAGCCTGATCGACATGGGTTTTATCGCATCGATCCTGCTCCTTTCCTCGGCGTATAACCGGATCTACCCGAGAAAGCAGGTGAAAGGTCCGCTCCTGCTGGCGCTGTTGTTTCTGATGCTGGTGGTGCCGCTCGCAATCCTTGTCACCGGGGGCATTACGGATCAGGGCCTGACGATCCTGCTCTATTTCTTTGCCTGCGGGTCGCTCATCATCACAGGGCTCAACCACTCTCTCTCCGATCATCCGGCAGCCCTCGCCGGGACGCTGCTCTTTGCAATCTCGTTTATGGCCTACCCGATACGGGAGACCTTCTTTGCCGGGAATCCCTATCTCACAATTCTCGGGCCGTTCGTTGCAGCCGGGTTCTCGCTCATTGTCCTCGGGCTCATTCCCTATGGAGCAGGAACGACTCAGGGTGTCCCGGAACAACCGGCAGATCCTCCCCGGGAGCCTTGAAAACTCCCTAAAATGTCACCCTCTTTTTTTTGGCGCAGGGATGCCCGGGCAGATTTCCGTTAAAACAGGGTCTGCTGCCCGGTGTCCTGCTTCCAGAGCCCCGAGACCTTAAGGCCGAGGCGCCGGATCTTCTGCCCGTCGCAGAGGCTGCGGAGCAGTTCCCCGGCAGAGGACCGGAGCGTTGCTTCGTCGTTGTGGTGGTGGAGCAGGGACTTTGCCTTTGTTTTTGAGACGAACCCTTCGTACCTGACCCGGACGGTAACGGTCTTAAAATGCAGGCCTTCGTCGGTAAGCGACTGTGCCACCTCGCGGACAAGCAGCTCCACGGTGGCGGCGATCTCGTCAGGATCGTTCGTATCCCGGGCAAAGGTCGTCTCTTTCGATATGGATTTTACCCCGTCACGCTCCACGACTTCGCTCTCGTCCTGCCCGAGCGCCGCTTCGTGCAGCAGGGCCGCAGAACGGCCGAATGCCCCGATGAGGCGCTGGATATCGCAGGTGGCAAGGTCGCCGATGGTGGTAATCGCGAGGGCTTCGAGGTGTGCTCCGGTCTTTCCCCCGATCCCCGGGATCTTCCGGACCGGGAGCGGGCGAAGGAAGGCCGGCACATTATCGGGCTCAACGACCGTCAGGCCGTCAGGTTTTTTATAATCCGAGGCGATCTTTGCCACGATCTTTGACGGGGCAATACCGAGCGAGCAGGTGATCCCGACCCGGTCCCGGATCTCCTGCTTCAGCTGTACCGCAAGGTCCCGTGCCGCATTAAAACTCCCGACCGGGGTGATATCGAGAAATGCCTCATCAATGCTGACCTGCTGGACCCGGAAACCGGTCGCCCGGAATATCCCCATGATCTCCCCGGACACTTCTGCGTACCGGGCCATGTCGGGCCGGAGATAAACTGCATCAGGGCAGAGCCGGTACGCCTGCGAGATGGGCATTGCGGATTTCACGCCGAACGCCCTGGCCTCGTACGAACAGGTGGAGACAACGCCCCGCCCCGATCCCGCCTGCGGGTCGGCGCCGACTACAACCGGTTTTTTGGCAATATCGGGGTGATCGTGCATCTCGACGGCTGCATAGAAGCAGTCCATGTCGGCATGCAGGATGATCCGGGAACTTTGGGATCCCATAGGGGGGCTCACCGATCCTCCCTTTCACGCATGCCCATCCCCGAATCCTCCGGCAGGGTCAGGCCGTCTGTACAGCACCGGTCGCTTTCCCCCGCGTATTGTGAGGCACGGCAAAATCACTCAGGGTACACTGGCGCTGCCGGAGGCTGTCCCTGAGCAGCGTGGTCTCGGTAATAAACCGCTGCACGGGCAGGGTGAAGCGTTCCGAGATATGGTTCAGTGCCGATTTGAGATCCTCGAACTCTGTCGGCCGTTCCCGCATCGCGCTCCTGACATTCTCACGAACGTTGAAAACGCCCATGGGTACGTAACCGGGCAGCGCCTCGCGCAGGATAATGGCACCGGCCTGCCGATGCTCCTGTGCAAGCGCTTCGAGCACCGCCATCTTGCAGGAGTAATAGCAGCCGCCAAGGGGAGAGTACCCTGCTTTCTTTTTGTGGCCCTCGTAATCGGAAAAAACATACTCCTCATTTCCGAGCACGTGCAGGAATGCCTCTGTCCACTCGTACTGCCATGCGGTCGGCAACAGGAGCACCGCGTACCGGTTGTGCAGGCTGGAAAACTCATGGAGCCTCAGGGTATCTATCACCGGGCACTTTTTTACCTCAGACAGGAGCCGGTCCCCGATCATGGTGTCGCAGGCTGTAATCGACCACCGGGTGGGTACAAGGCGACGGTTCGCCCCCCGCCCCATCGTCCCGGCCGAAAATGCCTTCTGGATACTTGAGAACGCGAGACCGGTCCGGTGCAGATCGAGTACTGCGTTGCGGGCGGTCAGGTCAGAGTCGTAAAAGACCTTTTCAAGAGCATGATCCCAGTGCCGGGTCTCGATCTCGAAACGTTCGAGCGGAGCGCTCGGCCCGAATGGGGTATGCTCCTCCGAAAACGAGAGGCCGGACGGCACGCTGTCAAACGCAGCCTCGCTTTCAACTGAGCCTTCAGCCAGTACGATTTCCTGGAGTTTCTCCACGAACCGGTTGTCGAGGTCGCAGGCGTTCGTCATGCGCTTGCCCCGGACAAGGTTCATCCGGTAGCCGATGATCTCTTCCTGGGTCCGGTGACCACGAATCCACTCCTCGGGCCGGTCCATAACTCCTGTATCCCCGTGCATGGGTGCGATCATCGGCCCGGCGTACACATCCGGATAGTTCCAGCTGCCGATGAAGACCGAGGGCGGGGAACTGCCGTTCATCTCTTTTCCCACCACCACCGACTTCATCTGCATCGTTGCCGCAGTCAGCTGCCTGAGGTACGCCCCTTTGCCGAGAATCATACGCTATGGATTGTTCGGTGCCCGGATATTAAAGAGGCAGCGTGTGCGGGGAGAAAGTGAAAATTTGGTACTGTAGAAAACCTATTTTAAAAATTATGCGCTCCCCTTACGCCAGCCCTGCCCCCGATGGGGGCGGGGGCGTATGCGATGCCTCCGTATTACCTGTGTCGGGGTGCAGACATAAGTACAGGTAATACAGCACTATCGCGAAGCGGAGAATGCCACAACGGGGGGGCGGAGGCCAACCGGAGACCTAAAAGAGCGTTCTTACTAATTTCATTTAGGTTTTTTACAGAGCAAAAAATTTAGTATTCTTACCGCTTGTGAACGGCTACTCTTTATCAGCACCGCGTTATCGATGCCGTGTATACCCTCGTGTGCGTATCGCGGTGTTTCATACCCCCGCAGTATGCAGGAAGCCACGCTCTCTTTTGCGCGTGCGGGCGCCTTTCCTCTATTAAACCTAAATCCAGATACAATAAACAGGATACAGGCATGATCTCATTTTCAGATACCCTGAGTGTCATCGTACTCTATGCACTCGCCAACATCGCTGCTTTTCTTCTGTATGCGATTGACAAGAAAAGAGCCGGCACCGGTGTGTGGAGGATTTCCGAGCCTACCCTCCTTTTGGCTGCGCTGATCGGGCCGTTTGGTGCGTACGGGGCGATGCGCCTGCTCCGGCACAAAACGCAGAAGATCAAATTCCGGCTCGTGCCAATATTTCTTATCCTTCATATCGCCGGAATGCTGTACATCGCAGCCCGGGTCCTTCACGTTATTGCCTGAAAGGATGTTTCCCTGACGGCATTTCCCTGAAAAGCCAGGGGAATTTATGAGGAGATTTTTCCGGGATGAGCACGTGTGCCCGGGATCAGGTTCCGCTGCCGTACCATTCCCTGATCTGGTCGCGGACAGCTGCAAATGTCGGCTCCAGTACAAAGATATCGCTGTGCAACGCCATGGGTATCTCGATAGTGCAGGTTCCCGAACGGATGAGTGCCAAGCAGCCTTCATGAATTTCGGGAGCATCCCGTTCGGCAAAGAGGATCAGCGTATTTCCCTTGTTCCGGCCCGGGTCCCGGACCGGAAGGCGCTCCTGTATCGCGAGCAGGGTTGCAGGATCCGACGGTCGCACCCGGTAACTCCGCAGGGCCCTGAGCATCTCCTGGGTCCCTGCCCCGTACGTCCGGCCAAGAGAGGGGGATATCGCGATACAGAAATCAGCATCGCTTAACAGTGCCAGCCGCCCGCCGAGAGAATGGCCGATGATCGTGACGTTCCCGGACGACCGGCAATACCGGATCGCTGCCTCTATATCGGAACCGGCATGCTCATCGAGCAAAAAGGGATGCTCCCCATGGCCACGGAGGTCGATGACACACGCGAGAAGCCCGGCTTCTGCTACCCGCCAGCCCAGTTCCAGCTGCTCTTCCTTGTTCCCCCCGTACCCGTGCACGATGACCGCCGCCCCCATAGGGTGCTCCGGGCGGATGAGTATCGCAGGGACACGGCACCCGTCTCCCGGTATAAACAGGCGTTTCGGTTTCCATGCATCCGGTATACGGATTCGGCCCGCAAAAGGATTTCAGATGCGTTAAGGCAGGCGCCTCAGGCGAAACCCTTGCCCTTTAATAACGGGATTTTCCATATGTTCCTTACATGCGGACCAACAGGCACCAGTACTTCCTCGACCTCGCACAACGGTGTGCCAACCAGGGCACCTGCCTGCGGCGCAACTTCGGCGCCATCATCGTGGATGAATACAATACGATCGTGTCCACCGGCTACACGGGCGCGCCGCGCAAGCAGATGGACTGCACGGAACTCAACCGCTGCTGGAGAAAAGACCATAACATCCCCTCGGGCTCCCATTATGAACGGTGCAGGAGCGTGCATGCGGAGATGAACGCGATGCTCCAGGCGGGCAAGCTGGCCCGGGGCTGCACGCTCTACCTTGCAGGGTTCGATGTTGCCACCGGCGAACTCACGCAGATCTGGCCGTGTTTTTTGTGCTCCAAGATGATCGTCAACAGCGGGATCGCCAGTGTCATCATGCGCACGACCCCCGATGAATATAAAGAAATGGACCCGATGGCGCTCTACCAGATGCGGAGCCGGGAGTCTCTTGGGGAAGATTCGCCGTTATAGCCCCACGTTTCCGTTGCCCCGGTGCATGTTCATTACACGGGATGATCCTGTCGGATCCGGTTGGGAACCCCTTTAGGGTGAGATGGTCCCTTTCCGGGTTGACTGGTGATGGGGTGCAATCCGGCTGAAAAAGATCGCCGGACACGGGTATGACTCGCCGATCAGATCATTGGGCGGGGATAATGCAGAAAGGGTACCCCCTCAGGGTCATGCGGGTAATTTTTCTGCAAAGGAGCCGAAACCCCGCTGATTCCTCATCCCATGGCCTGATGGAAGAACCCCCCCATCACACAAACACTATGCTCCCCCGCCACCCATATTTTCTGGATAATGCCCCAAAAACCCATCCCCGTCGTTCTCGTTCACGGCTGGAAGAGCCATCCCGGCATCTGGAACAGGCTCGTACCGCGACTGAATGAGGAGGGTATATCCTTCTGGAGCTTCGATTATACGCGCCTTGACGGGGCATCCATGGAAGTGATTGCAGGAACCCTGCGGGACTTTATCGCCACGCAGCGGGAGGAGCAGGGATATTCAGGCAGCATCGATATGGTGTGCCATTCTATCGGTTCCTGCATCGCCCGTTACCTGCTTGAAGTGATGGATGGCACCACCCGGCACGAGCGGGTGCGCCAGCTCATCGCGATCGGCCCGCCCAACAACGGTTCTGCCCTTGCCGAGCTCTTCTGCGACCCGGTGATCGGGCCGGAAATTACTGCCAGGCTCAGTGGCACCTTCGTCCCCCAAAATTTCGATCCGGCAGCCGATGTCATCGTCCAGGCGTGCCGGCCGGGGAGTCCGGTCATGGCGGCTCTCCGGGCCGCCGGCATCCGCCCCGACATCACCTACCGGGTCCTCTGTGCAGAGAACATGACCCGGTCCTCCTCGTTCTTCCCCTGCTTTGAGGGAATGACCTGCGAGTTGCAACCGGAAGGCCGGTGGCACATGACCTATGCCGGCGATGGCATTGTGCCGCACGCGGATTCTGTCCTGCCCGGGGCGGCTCTTGAGATACTGCCTGCCGATCCTGTTGCACTCGAAACAGATGCCCGGCAGTACTGCCATATACACCTGCCCCGGGCCCCCGAAGTCGTAGACCGGGTCGTGCATTTCCTGTGTCACGGCTGATCGATTCAGGATAACAAAGGGGCATCCGGGTTCCCTCGTGAGAGCGCAGGGAAGAAGCCCGGGCCCGGCACAGGTATTTTTCGCAGGCTATGCTCAGGCCGCTCTCTTTGCCTCGTTGTAGAGCGAAACAAGAGAGATGCTGATCAGGTTAAGTGTGGTCGCCGCGTACCACAGGTACGCCTCCGGTTGCGTCAGCAGCACGATCCAGCCTGACCAGAGCATGAGACAGATGATCGAAAATGAAAGCAGCGTATCTGCCGCAAGAAAGACCATCGGGCGGTTCATGAGCCTTCCGAGCTCGGCAAGCGTGCAGTACTCCAGCCGCGTGGGGATATGCAGAAGATCTCCTGCGGCACGCACGGTGTTCATGGCAAAATCGGTGACCGCCCATGCAACGACAAGCCATCCAAAACCTGCAAGAAAGGGATTGGACGGTGTTCCGACACTGATGGCAACCAGGCCAAAGAGTCCCTTGAAGATGCAGAACGGGATGCCAATCGTCAGCGTAAGAAAGAACGGCCGGATAAAGAATTTCTGGATGCGGTCAGCTGGATGGACACCGGGGCTGATTTCCGCAGGGTTCTGTTCCGTGTTCTGTTCCGGGGACATGGGTGCAGCGGGATACGGTTACCGGTACCCTGTTTTCCCGCGGCACCGGCCCGTTTCTCTTTTCGCAAACAGGATAAGGAAGATATCCGGTGAACATTAGGGCGGGTAAGAATAAGAAGAATTTCGGTCGCCGGTAAAAGGGTACCCTTTACCAAGGGGGGATCCCGGCCCGGCGTAGTCTGACATAGGTTATAAGCATGACTTTATTATTCGCTGCGATGAACCCTTGGCTATGTCACCAAGACGCGAACCGGCACCCACGCCCCATGACCACCAGAAGCATGGTCAGGATGCCCATGAAAACGTCCCCGCCAGCCCGGATGAGATTCGCCATACCGAACTGCGCGAGCACCATCCCAGGGCAGGCCCTGCCGTTCACCCCCCGCACCACCCGCAGAAAAAGGCTGAGCTTGCACCCCGGCACCATCCCCATAACGGGCCGGAAAACAAGGCCCTGAACCAGGATCACGGAACCCATGAGGATCGGCCACGGCCCGGAAAGATTGCAAAGAAAGGAGATCCCGACAGATCCAAAAAAATGAAACGTTGATCGCATACCTGTGCGATTTTTCCTGACGCTCATATACCACGATCTTTAAGCGTCCCCCGCTCGTAACCGGGATCATATGTACGCAATAGAGGTTTCGCACCTGACCAAGAGGTTCGGTACCCTGACCGCGTTGGACGATGTGAATTTCTCGGTAGATATCGGTGAGACGTTTGGTTTTCTGGGCCCGAATGGTGCGGGTAAGACTACCACGATCAGGATCCTGACCGGAATATCGTATCCCACCTCGGGGACAGCGACCATCTTCGGCCACGATATTGGACGCGACACGATTGCTGCGCGGCAGTCCATGGGAATTGTTTCCGAAACCTCAAATGTCTATGACGACCTGACCGCATGGCAGAACATGATCTTTTCCGCAGAACTCTACCACGTGGGCCGAAACGAACGGGAGAAAAAAGCGGCAGAACTGCTCGCCACTTTCGACCTGTATGAGCGGCGTAATGACAAGGCGCATGGTTTTTCCAAGGGTATGAAACGGCGGCTGACCCTTGCCATGGGGCTTGTCAACAGCCCGCGCCTTATTTTCCTTGACGAACCGACCTCCGGCCTTGATGTCCAGAGCAACCTCATTATCCGCGATGTGATCACGGGTCTTACCCGCGAAGGGGTCACCGTTTTCTTGACGACCCATAATATCGAGGAAGCAAACCTGATGTGCGACCGGGTGGCAATCGTCAACAAGGGGCATCTCGCCGCCATCGATGCACCGGAGCGGCTCAAGAAGACGATCCAGAGCGCACAGTCGATCGTTGTCTCGTTTGACCACGCGTCTTCCGGACAATTCGAAGAGGTTCGCGGTCTTTCGATGGTCAATGCTGCCGTAAAGGAAGGCGATAAGTTCCGGCTCTATACGGAAGATCCGGCAACAGTCATCGAGTCGGTGATGGAATATGCACGCACAAAAAATCTCCGGGTGATCAGCATTTCCACTCTTGGCCCCAGCCTGGAAGATGTATTCATCCGGCTAACCGGCCTGCAGAGAACAGGAGGGATGGTCCATGCCATCGACTGAAGAGGGAGCAGGGGAGTCGCCACAGTGGTTTACGCAGATCGCCCACGAGCTTTCTGCCGCATGGGCGATTTCACGCAAGGACATGATCACCTACTATATCAAGCCAAACATCATCGTATCGGGGATTCTCTTCCCGCTTTTTATGTTTCTCGCGTTTGCCGTTGGAAAAAATGCTCCTCCCGGTACCCTGATCCCGGGCCTCATCGCGATCACGCTGCTTTTCTCGGCATCTTCGATCGAGCCGGTCTCGATTCCCATCGAGCGGCGGGTGAAGACGTTCGACCGGCTGCTCGCGGCACCAATCTCGCTTCATTCACTGGTTTTTGGTGAGAGCGTGAGCGGTTTTCTCTATAGTCTCGGCATTGCATGCCTTCCTCTTGCGCTGGGCATTATCCTGTTTGCCACGCCGATTGAACATGCTCCGGTACTCTTGATTGCTATGGTGCTGACCGCGTTCTGCTTTGCGACGCTTGGAACTCTCTTTGCCGCTTACCCCACCGAGAATGTCGGGGAAGTGATGTCGATGCTCAACACGGTCCGGCTGCCGCTCATTTTCATCTCCGGTGTCTTTATTCCGATATCGGAGATACCACAGATCGGACAGGAAATCGCCCTTCTCTCCCCACTTACGTATGGGAACGACATGATTTCCTATGCATATACCGGTGTATCGCTCTATTCGCCGATGCTGGATATTGCGGCGCTGCTGATCTTTATCCTGATCTTCCAGTTCGTGGCAAACCGACTCTATAAGAAATTCAATGAATAGTGCCGGACCGGATCGTCCGGGACATAGACGAAAAAACGGGAAAAAAGCGCTTATACATCCCCAAAACTTTTCTTACCACGCAGTTTGAATTCCTGTCCGAAGAAAAACAGGTAGTTTTTCCGGAGGATGGGGGCAACCTGTCGTTTATGCGTACGGCAGATGCTGCACAACGGTCTGGAGGATCGCAATTATCAGGTTCAGAAACCAGGTCCAGTCAAACATTTCTTCACCTCCTTTGGTCGACATGTGATAGTATTGCATTATTGTATTTAAATATTTTGATTTTGATTTGGCCTTAATACGCGGGCTTTTTTAATTTTGCACAAGAGCACAGCAAAAATCGGACTCCCGGACTCTTCACCGGCGCGATATCGTTTTTTGCGGATCCGGAATCCGGGAACGTTAAAAAATCCGGCCGGGAAGGGCCTGCAAGAGTGAACGGTGAGAAAAGGACGAGAGATGGATAGTATGGAAATATCCGGTTACATCTTCGACTGGTCGAAGCTGATATTTGCCCCTGCCGGGACTTTCGCTTTTTTTCCTTTGGCGTCCGGGAAGAACTTCCGGGATTTTTCCTTGTGGGTTTTCCGATCGGTACCAGCCTGCGTTCCGGCTTCCTCATCGGCGTGGATGCCAAGGAAGCAGTCTACCGGGTTTTTCCCGCCCTGGCAGAGATCATTCTTTTTGTCCTCGCATTCGCTGCAGTCGGGAACATGGGACGGGAGAAGATGGGGAAAATGAATCTGCCAGAGGTCAGGATCGATCTTTCCTTCTTCGAGGAATTTTTTTATGTGCCGTGGCGTATACTTCATAGTTCGTACTTATTGTACCAAGGGTATTTTATCAGTATCTCAACATCCGGGTGCTGGAGGCTGGGAAGAGCTGGAGTATAATCCGGCCTGCATTACCGATCCATAGTGTGAAAAGGTGCCTGCTTTAGTATAGATCTCCTTTAGTCTTGCACAGATTCAAAAGAATTTTCCGGTCAGTGTAAAGACCGATAAATTGGCATGAGCCTGGGCGAGATCCCGCGCACTCTTCTCAGCAACGGGCTGAAACCTGGCGCGGTTCCTGAAGATTTTCTGCTGGATTGCATGCAGTTTTTCGATACCGGATAAAATCTCGCGCTCTACCGGCCGGATTTTTGGCTGGAACGTATGGATCAGGCTTTGGATATCGGATGCGGAGACGCGGTTTTCATCGTCATAGACAAATTTCTTTTCCTGCAGATTCCGCCAGTTCATCAGCTCGTTCGCGAGTGTGGAATCAAAGCCCGGAATACTCATGATCTTATGTGGGGCAATATCTGCCGCGGTCTCGATGCCAAATGACCGGAGCGCGGCCTTACGGTTCTCGCTAAGCCTGGGGGAGGTGCAGGTTTCGATAAAACAGTTCTCCAGGAATTTTTTCTTCTGGCGCTCGCGTGATGTGTGCTGGAGGGTGACAAGCCCGTTCTTGTATTCCTGCTCGATCGCCTCGTACCGGCTTTTGAGAGATGTAAGCACCCCCAGCTGGGCGGCAAACTCCGCATCGCCGGCATCAGCCTTCCATTTTTTCTCCCAGAGCCGCCAGCTGTACCGGGCGTCTTCGAACTCTTTTTTCCGGCGTTTTTTCTCCGCCGAGTCCCGTCCCGGGTAGATCAGGAGAAGACCTGCAATACCTGCCGGGGCAAGCCCTGCAAGGTCTGTGGTACTATACGTTCCGGACCGCAACCCCACCATAAGAATCATACTTATGACCAGAAGCAGGGCCGCAACAACCTGTCGCACCTTCCTGAACCTGAGCGCCCGTGCGATCTCCGGGGAGAGTGGCACCGGGAGGCACCGGTACTTCCGCGGGCTGATCTCGGGAAGGGCTCCCGGTGACTTAATTGCCAGAACCTTCTGCCATTCTGCGGTAACATCGATCCTGGAAATAGTGTCCGAACTTAAAAAAAGCAGGATGCCGGAGCTGTTTTCGAGGCTGCACCACGGGCAGGTGGCAAGTCCGGAGTAATAGGTATGCATGGATTCGGTGGCGCATTTTTTGAGCCGTTTTTCCAGTGCGTCAAGCATATTCCACCAGTCATTTGCGCTTGGACGCCCCCCGGAATGGAGGCCCGATTCGGTGAACGCCTGCTCAAACAGGCTGGAAACTTCTCCGGGTACTATAGGGAGTCCGACAGAGTTTGGCGGGGGCGACATTGCCTTGAGGGCTGCACTCCTGCCGAATGCAAACCGGAATTCGGCGATCGCCCGTTCGATGGGCATGTCGTCGGTTCCCTTATAGACCCCGGAGAACGGGTGCCTGCCCATAAAGAGCAGCAGGAAGATCAGGATCGCAAGCCCGAAATTGTCGTGATTCCGGGTGCGCAGCATCTTAAAATCTTTTGACTTCTGGAGTTCGGGCGGCGTGAACTGGGCAACCCCCACTTCGCAGTGGTAGATCGTATCACGTGTCTGCACCTGGAAGGAGTCGCAGTCGATCAGCCGCACACATGCCTTTTTCGTTACAAGAATGTTCCCCTCGTTCACATCCCCGATCACGTACCCGTACTTGTGGATGATATAGAATGCAGCAGCGAGGTTCTTGGCGGTTCGTACAAGGAATTTCCAGTCTGCGTTCGGGAAGGATTCTTTCCGGTGAGAGGGGCCGTATACCTTGTGGATCGGTTCGCAATCGGTGATCCTCGGCATGACAAAACCGCAGACAGGACCATTTTTGCCATCGTGAAGCAGATCGAGCGGCCATGCGGCAAACTCCTTGAGATCATCATTGCATCCGCTCACCATCAGCCGGAGTTTTTCCTGCCGCTCCCCGTTCAATGGCTTGTGGTAAATCTTGGCCAGCACATCCATGCGATGGGGTGCAATCTCGTAGACATCCCCTTCGCCGCCGCTCCCTACCCGCTTTCCAAGAATAACATGGTTGCCCCTGCTGTCGACAATATTGTGGCGCGACACCTGACTCACGGTTTTTCAGCTCACGGGGACATTCACGGCAAGGATCAGGGTCTTGTCATCATCGCTTCGGGCATTCACATCGTCCCGGGAGAGCAGCGCAGTCAGGTGCGTGGTAAGGCTGGCAGATCCAATCTCAGTATTTTTCCTCAGTGCTGCAAACAGCGGCCGGAAGAACCCATCATGCACGGTCCGGGTGGAAAACGAGAGTACCAGACTCTGGAGGCCGTCGGTAAAGAGTGCGATCTCGTCCGGCGCGGCCCCGCGGTGTTCGATCTTCAAATGCTCCAGAAACGTATCGTCGGAAACAAAATAGGTTGTGTTTGCGTACTCGCCCTGTTCCGGCCAGAATGTAGTATGGTACCCGGTACCGTCGCCGGTTACAATACAGCCATCACCGATTTGGAAACAGAGCGCATGATCGTTTGCGGCAACAACGCCGAGCAGGGTACAGGCGTAGTCTTTTATCCGCTGTCCATCTTCTCCTGCCCGTGCAGAGATTGCCTCCCGGGATGCGGAGATCCAGGCCCTGACATCATCGTCCGTGACAGAAGAAATGTGTTCTCCCTGCCGGATCATGGAAAGGATCAGGAGGTACATTTTTTCGCATGCAATCTCCGCCCCCACACCCCCATTCGTCGTGCTGCCCGCCCCGTCTGCAGCAAGTCCCACAAAAAAATCCCGGTCCCCAAACCGGACCACACCTGTGCGGTAGTAATCCTGTCCCCGCTCGTTCCGATCGCTGTGCGATTTTCCCGTGACGGACAAAGAGAGGTGTTTCCAGGTCATATCTCGCTCCACCCTGACGGTGGAGAGAGCAGGATCCTGTCTCCCGGATTGCTCCGGGATGCAGATTTCATGGAATTGGAGAGCCACTGGAAGAATTCGCGGAACCTGAGGCCCTGGAGCTTGAGGGGCTGACGGACCGTGATCTGCCGGAGGACAGACATGTCGGCGTTCTGGACACCAACGGCAAAGAAGGCAAAGGACTTCGAACTCTCTCCTTCCCGGACCGCGGCCGCTGCACGCTGCCACTCATCTGTCGGAGAACCGTCGGTGATTAAGAATATCCATGGCCGGTAAAAGGAGATCCCGTTTGCCCGGTACTCTTCTTTACGTTTCCTGACCAGGTCGATACCCTGGAGAATCGCTTCGCCAAGCGGAGTGTCGCCTTCGGCCTCCAGCGTGGGATCGAGGAAAAAATCCGCGGTGTTGAACTCAGAAATGACCCTGACCGGGCCAAAGGAGACCAGCGCCACCTCTACCCGTTTTACGGCGAGCGAATCTCCCTGGAGTTCCTCATAAAAGGATCGCAGGCCGGCGTTGAGTTCTGCGATTGGCTTTCCCGCCATGGAACCTGAAGTGTCCAGCAGCAGGAGGCAGGGGCACCGGGGTTCGGGGTTTTCTGCGAAGGTAACGGGCCCCAGTGGCTGCTGGTCAAACATGGTGTCGTCGCTCATCTGGTGTCTCCTGTTTGTGTACTCATCATATCAACGATCAACCGTATATCTTTGTTGAGGCATTTTGGGAAATGACATAACGATACAGAAATTGTCGCCAGCCACCTTTACCGGCTGGGGATGTTAAGATCGGATCCGGCTAAAGGAATTCTCCCGTCCCTTTACGTGGCCTGCAGGTATGACGTATCACTTGTCCCCACCTCTGGAGTAATAGCGGTACTTTTGCATCAGCCCCGGGGTAAAAGATGTTTTTCCGGAAGTCGTCCGGGTCGTGTCTTTGGGAATGAAAATGATCGATGAGATTGTTTCCGGTAATGGCCATTTAAAAATGAGGGGCCGTTTAATGCCTGCGCAGGGCAATACCGGCAACCGCAACCACTCCGCAGCCGATGAGTGCAGAGATCACATCATATCCGGGTGATTTTTTCGTTGGAGATGCCGTGGCCACTTCAGCGTTTTGTTGCGCAAGCCAGGAATCTACCGAGGACCCGGTTGTGGCTGCGGCAGTGACCGCGTAAGTAGGTGCCAGCGGTGTCACGGCCTGTGCCGCAGTTACTGATACAAGATCGGTCTCTGTTGCGACATTGCTTCCTGCTGCATTTGTGGCAATCAGGGTAACTGTATAATCTCCAGGCGTCGAGTAGGTGTGAACCGGATCCTGAACCGAACTTGAACTGCCATCGCCAAAATTCCAGACCCACGATATTGGAGTATTGGTCGATGTATCACTGAACTGGACTGTCAGCGGGGCCGACCCCTCAGTGGGAGTCGCGGAAAAACTCGCTACCGGTGCCGCAGCCCCGACTACGATATACCCGGTCTCGGTTGTTGTGTTGGTGCCAAGCGAGTTCGTTTCTGTCAGCATCACCGAGTACGTCCCGTCGGTCACGTAGGTATTCGTGGGATTTTCCAGGGTGCTGGTATTGCCATCCCCGAAGTCCCAGCTCCATGATCCCGGGGACCCGGTCGATTCATCCGTGAACGTTACCTCGAGTGGTTCGGCTCCAGATGTCGGTGAAGCGGAAAAGATAGGCAACGGGACGGTCGTGGCTGCCGCTGCAAAGTTGTATTTGTCGCCGGTTACTGACGAGGATGTGCCGCTGGCAGTCGTAACGAGGACGTCAACTTGCCCAATGGTTGAACTGGCCGGGGTGGTTGCGGTGATTTCTGTATCGCTGACAACGGTAAGACTGGTAGCTGCATTGCCTCCAATGGTTACGGCAGTCGCCCCGGTAAAGCCTGTCCCGGTGATGGTTATTGCGGTGCTGGTGGAAACCGGTCCGTATGTCGGTGAGACACTCGTCACTGTTGGAATTGTGGTCGTTGCCGTATATGTGAATGCTCCCGTCCCGGTTGCTGTGCCGCCAGGTGCAGTAATAACGATGCTGGCAGATCCGGCTGTGCCGGCCGGGGTGGTTGCGGTTATAGAAGTGTCGCTGACAATGGTGAGACTGGTTGCTGCGGTGCCACCAATGGTTACGGCAGTCGCCCCGGTAAAGCCTGTCCCGGTGATGGTTACCGCAGTGCCACCGGCTGTTGTGCCGGATACCGGTGAGATGCTGGTGAATGCCGGGGCCGGGGCTGTATAGGTGAATGCCCCTGACCCGGTGACCGAGCCGCCGGGTGTGACGATGATAACATCAGCGGTTCCGGCTGATGCATGTGCCGGGGTGGTTACGGTGATTGATGTATCGCTGACAACGGTAAGACTGGTAGCTGCGTTGCCACCAATGGTTACGGCAGTCGCCCCGGTAAAGCCTGTCCCGGTGATGGTTACCGCGGTGCCGCCGGCAAACGTGCCTGACGCCGGTGAGATGCTGGTGAATGCCGGGGCCGGGGCGTTCGTGGCGGTCACTGCTGTATAAGTGTATGTGCCGGTTGCTGTGCCGGCGGGAGTGGTAATAACGATGCTGGCAGATCCGGCTGTGCCGGCCGGGGTGATTGTAGTGATTTCTGTATCACTGACAACAGTGAGACTTGTTGCCACGGTGCTGCCAAAGGTTACTGCGGTCGCCCCGGTGAAGCCTGTCCCGATGATGGTCACCGCGGTGCCCCCGGCAGTCGTACCGGATGTCGGTGAGATGCTGGTGAATGTCGGAGCCGAAGCTGTATAAGTGTATGTACCGGTTGCAGTGCCAGCGGGTGCGGTAATAATGATGTTCGCAGATCCGGCTGCGCCGGCCGGGGTGGTTGCGGTGATTGAAGTGTCGCTAACCACGGTGAAACTGGTGGCTGCTGCGCCTCCAAAGGTTACCGCAGTCGCATTGGTAAAGCCGCTGCCGGTGATGATTACCGCGGTGCCCCCGGCTGTTATGCCAGATGTTGGTGAGACGCTGGTAAATGTCGGGGCCGCCGACGCAGGTAAGCAAATACCTGCAAAAAAGAGCAGAACCATGCACCCGATAAAAAGGATCACTTTTCGGGTCACGGTGCATCACCAGTTATTTCATCCTTGATCCTGTGCTCCCTGATGAGACAAACCATAATATTAACTTCCTATGCTTGATGGCACATACCCTAAGATACCTAAAAACAGCGGAATGAAGAGATATGAACCTGCTTGTGGGGGCATGTGTCCTCTTTGCATCTTTTTGTAAATAATGCTTTACATTTTGTACTATAAACACTCAGCTATTTAGGATACCGAATTGCCCTCTTGAATCGATAGATGCTCTATAAGGAGAAAACCGGACCGGCCTCGCGAACATGCGGAGTCGACGGATCTGGTATTCTTCTGAAACCTCAAGGTGCGATCCGGCATTTTTATGATCTTTACCTGCAAGAGCAGTCTTGTTTGTCTAATCCGGTGGTGAGCTCCGCAGGTTCATGGCATTCCCGGCGCAAAACAAGCTGAGGATAATTGAAAGCCCGATGCGCCCCCGGCACATACGGTCTGATTTATTTCCTACGGGGGTATTTTTTCAATTTATATTTGTATAACCAATATTATGTCAATCCGGCAAATTGATCATCCTTTTATACCCCTTTATTTCCACTGGAGAAAATGACAAATATCGCCTTATTTTATTTATAAAACCCAGATTGCCGTTTCTTTTTAATAGTGATTTAATGCGGGATCGGCCAAAGATTAAACATATCCATGTGTATTTCCAGATTTGGGCGATTATATCCTATAAATCCTATAAATAATTTTGCGTTAAATAAACATAACAAAGAAGAACTGATCATATCAACCGGGACGGGTGAACCTTCCTCTGCTCGTAGTGGCTGTGACGGGGAGTGCCGGTGAAAGTGATAAGGGGGAATTCGTGATGAGAAGCCCCCCCTTTCGATCAGGAGGTACGTGGGCATCTGCCGTTATGTGCAGGGATGGACGATGATAACGTTTGCGGAACGGTATCTGCGCACTGGTGATCCCCCATCCAAACATTAACAAAAATGCCCGACACAGGTTCTTTTACCGGAATGCGTTTACGATGAAATATCCCTTCCTCATATCTATCCCTCACGGTGGCGTTGAGATCCCCGCCGAGGTTGCCGGCCGGTTCGCTCTTTTAGAACAGGAGATCGACTGGTACTGCGATCCCGCGACCCGTACATTGTTTGATTTTGGCGGGTCCGTTGAAGCAACGATCGATACACCCGTATCCCGGATGGTCATCGATCTCAACCGCCCGCCGCTGCCACTCCCGCCCAGAGACCCGGATGGCGTGATCAAGGTACGGACCGTTGATGGCCGGCAGGTATACCTGCCCGGGCAACTACCAGACCTGCCCCTCATCCACCGCCTGATGATGAAATGGTATTTTCCCTATCACCAGCGCATCGACGAGCTCATCGACCGGTATCCCGTGGAAATAGCCTTTGACTGCCATTCGATGCTGCCCTATGGATCGGCAGAACAGAATGATGCCGGAAAACCCCGCCCCCTGATCTGCCTGGGAAACTATGGCGACGAAAACGGCCGGGCAAAGCCCGGAAGCCTCGCAACGTGCCCGGCGGACTGGATTACCCGTCTTGGAGATGCGTTCAGGGAAGAGTTTGGCGGGACCGGCGATGTTGCAATCAACACACCGTTTTCCGGGGGATTTATCTCGAACGCCCATTACTGGCGTAAAGGCATTCCGTGGATCCAGATCGAGGTAAACCGGGCGCTCTATGAGCCTCAGGATACTCCGGTTCATCAGCGGGAGATGACAGAAGAACAGATACCTGCATTGCGCAATAAAATCTGGTCTGTCCTGACCCGGTTCTGGGACGGGATTGCCGTCGAAATGTCAAGGGAAGATCATCAGTGATCCCCCCCCTCCCTGGTAGTGGCGCTTCCGTCCCGGCCAACCTATGCGCCGGGGAGGTAACTGACCAGCGTGTCCATGAACTGTTCCATTGTCTCACGGGAAATCGCAGGACTTCCATAGCCGATTGTGAGCGTGAGCTGGTCCCTGAATGTGGTTACCCCCAGCGCAATACCCGGGGGATCGATGACGATCCCGGCAACGAATGCATGTATCACAGGAATATCCTGCGAGAATGCCACGACCTCTTCCGGGATAATACCGATGTTTCCGAGGAACGGGGGGTTGGCGTGACGGGTATCATTTGTTGTTTTCATTTTCTGCACCCGTTCGCAGATGCGTGTGAACCCTGTATACCCAAATGATTGCAGATCAACAGCAGATGCAATGCCCGGGTTGTTGGCCATATGTTCCTGCATGGCATCGCGTGCACACGCGATCATTTCTTCCAGTGACTGCGAGCCGGGTTTCATATGGATCGCGAAAGCGACTGACTGGTTGCAGATCATATCTTTTTGCGAGAGGGACAGGGGATCATTGAGATATCTTCTGAGATCAATGGATACCATAATTGGCACCGGGCGGCCCGGTGGCGGCCCGATCGTCCTGCAGAGTGCCAGGAAATATGCCGCAAGCAGGACGTCGTTTACCGTTGCTTCCTGGAGGTTACCAGCGCGTTTTACCGCGTCGAGGCTGGATGCCGGAAGCGTCCGCAGGGCAAAGTCGCGTGTGCCGCCACCCCCGGATCCAACGGGGAACGCCCACCCTGCCGGAGGATCTTCCGGTGCAGGCCAATCGCAGATGCGTGCAGACTCCGGGAACGGTGAAAGCACCGCCGCCAGGGAACGATCCATTGTTTCTGCCTGAGGGACAGTGCTGTAGCCAGAACTCCGGTAGCACTCTGCGAGAAATCGGGTACAGGCAAGTAACCCTCGTGCATCCATTGCCGCATGATGCACCGTTATACAGAGGGTATCATTGCCACTGGTCCGAATCAGGTGGATGCAGAGCTGCGGGCCGGTAGCCGGGTTTACGGGTAGAGCAAGAACCGCGGGGAGATCCCGGCAGGGATCTGCGGAGTGATGGATCAGGACAAGCGCATCATGGCCAGTCCCGTTCAGGTGCTCCCAGTACGGTGCGCCGCATTCGACAAACCGTGAGCCAAGTACCGGCACTGCGGTGAGCACCGTCGCAGTGGCCGTACGAAGACGCTCCTCATCGAGCAGTCCCTTGAATGCGATCACCATATGCATGGATTGATCACCGACAGTCTGGAGAGCATAATTGAACTGATCCATAGGAGGTGCCGGAATGCAGCCGGGTGGATAGGTATTCATATGAGGGATCATTTGTGGGTGGATATATGGGCAAAAATACTATGAAAATGCGCTCCCATTGGATCCTGGGTGCCCGGCATCAGCATTGGTTCAGAGATCTCGTCGTCCCAGTTGAAATGTATGCCGGTACGTGTATTTTTTTCTCTCTCTTTTTAACAAACCGGTCCGGGTGATGGCCATATTCCTTGTTTTATAAAAATCCGGGGGCTATCCATTGAAATTCACGAAAAAAACCTGAAATTTGCGTGCATGAGGATATAATATTAAATGGGATCAGGTGAGAACAATCGTTAATGATTTCCCTGCTCTATGTCGATGACGAGCCGGCACTGCTTGATCTGTGCCGGCGTTTTCTTGAGCAGGAAGGTGACATTTCAGTCATTACCGTAGCTTCGGCGGGCGAAGCGCTCGCCCTCCTGGCATCGGGGAAGTTTGATGCCATCATATCTGACTACCAGATGCCCGACATTGACGGTATCGCGTTTCTCCGCACGGTACGCCTGCAGCTCCCCGAAATGCCGTTTATCCTGTTCACCGGCCGGGGGCGCGAAGAAGTCGTCATCGAGGCAATTAACAGCGGTGCGGATTCCTATGTCCAGAAAGGAGGCGATCCACGCGCCCAGTTCAAGGAGCTTTCTCACCTGATCAGGCAGATCGTGCGGCGGAGAAAAGCCGAAAATGAACTACGGCTGATGAAATTTTCTGTCGATCATGCCTCTGAAGGCATCATCTGGATGCGGGCGAACGGTGATATTACCTATTACAACGATGCCATCTGCACGATGCTCGGTTACAGCCCGCAGGAATTCTCCCGTCTCTCTGTCACGGATATCAGGCCCGGGCTATCCCGTTTCTCTTTTGCCAAGAGATGGAGCAGGTTGGAGGCCGGCCGGAAATGTGCCACGATAGATGAGGTTCTCATAAAAAAAGATGGTTCTTTTCTTTCGGTTGAACTGGTTCTCAACTACAACGAACTGGGTTCGGAATCCCTGATATTTGCGTTCGTCCGTGATGTCAGCGAACGGCGGCGTTCCGAAGGTGAACTGAAAAAAGCATTCAGCCAGCTGATGCTGACTGAAGATGGGCTGCGTCAGCAGTTTGAAGAGCTCAAAAAGAGCGATTACGCCATATGCGAGATACGGCAGCGGTACCAGATGCTATCAGAGGAGACCGAAAACTGGATCTGGGAAAGTACTCCTAATGGCAGGTTCACCAGCTCAAGCGCGCAGGTGCAGGATATCCTCGGGTACAGTCCGGTTGAACTGGTGGGAAAAACATTTACGGATTTTCTGGCGCCTTGTGATGTAGTTCGGGCCATGTCCGGGCTCACCGAAGCCTTGGCAAAAAAAGAAGCCTTCCATTCTCTGTTGCTGTGCGCGATGCACCGCAACGGCCGCGAAGTGGAACTTGAGATCACCGGTAACCCGGTTTTTTCCCGGGATGGGACTTTTTCCGGGTTCTATGGGATTGCGCGGGATGTTACCTGCGAAAATCCGCATGAGGCAACACATCCTGCCTGCGTACCCGGGTACGGCTCCCTGCTGGAACAGGCCGGCGATGCGATCTTTGTTATTGACGTTCAGACAGGCATGATCTTGGATGCAAACCAGAAAGCCCTCGCGCTGGTGAACCGGACGCTCCCTGAGATCCTGTCGATGCGGGAATCCGCCCTCCACCCGGGGGGTGAAGAATTGTTTGATACCGAACTGTTCCGGCAGCACAACCGGGAAGATTCGGCGGTCTTTGAGGGAGTCGTCGTTGACCGGGACCGGAACCGTATCCCGGTGGTTGTGAGCACAAAGATGCTTATGGTCGGTGATACGCAGATCCGGATCGGGATATATCATGACATATCGGATCTCCGGGCTATTCAGGAAACCCTCAAGGAGAAGTCCGGGGAGCTCGACCGGTTTTTCACAACCGGTCCCGATCTTCTTTGCATCATTGATGCCGCAGGCAGGTTTTTAAGGCTCAACCCGGCCGGGGAAGTCCTGCTTGGCTGCCGGATCCGTGAACGGGAAGCCCGTTCACTTTTTGAGATTGTGCACCCTGATGATCTTGCAGCCACCCGCACCATCTTTCAGCATAAGGGCCGGGGAGGAAAGGCAGTATCGTTTATCAACCGTGTCCTGCTTCCGGATGGATCCTGCAGGTGGCTCGAATGGCGTGCATTCATGTCAGGCAGAAAACAGATCTATGCGGTTGCACGGGATATGACCGAACAAAAAAAGGTGGAGCAGGCCCTCGCGGAGGCAACCCGCAAACTCAACCTGCTTACCGATCTTACCCGCCACGACATCAGAAACAAACTGACTGTACTCACGGGATATCTCAATCTCTTCCGGAACTGCCCGGCCGAACCCTATTTTTCGATGTATACCGAAAAGATCAACGAAACTGTTGCCGCTATATCAGCACAGGTGGAATTTACCCGGGTCTACCGCAATCTCGGGACTTCGGCCCCGGGCTGGTATAATGTAGGCAGGCTGTTTCGCAGGGTCTGCAGCCAGCTGGACGTGCCACCTGAAATAGTATCTTCGCGTCAGGCCGGATGGGAGATCTTTAGCATTCCGCTCATAGAACGGGTCTTTTATACGCTGGTTGATAATGCCTGCCGATACGGCACAATACTTACGGAAATCCGGTGCAGTGCAGAGAAAATATCCGACGGTCTTGTGATCATTATCGAGGATAATGGGGTCGGCATCGCGCAGGAGCACAAGGAACGGATATTCGAGAAAGGATTCGGGAAGTCATCCGGCCATAGCCACAGTCTCTTCCTGGCCCGCGAGATCCTTTCCATTACGGGCATTACGATCCGTGAAACCGGCCGGGCGGGAAAGGGTGCACGTTTTGAGATGCAGGTGCCCAAAGGAATGTACCGGGTCTTTGTGCCCGCCCCGGACCAGCACGGAGAACCGGTGTCAGCCCCAGACTTTATCACCCTCACGCACCATAACCACACATCATGATCCGTGAAACGCCGCAGGATTTCCTGGATATTCTCAAATCCTATGTCCCCGACCTGCAGAAGCCGGCCGGGGCGGCCCGGCAGGAGTTCTCGGAATTTCTTGCAGAATTCCAGGCCGATGAACGCCCGGAAGTCGAACCGGTAGCGATCCGGGATGACCTGCGGGGAGTGTGGTGCTCGGTACCCGAGGCGGTACCGGATCGGACCCTCCTCTTTTTCCACGGGGGTGATTTCTCTGTCGGGTCAACCGCGGACCACCTGGGATTCTGTGCAGAGCTCGCACGGGCCTCGCAGTCCCGGGTCTTCTCGGTTGATTACCGGTTGGCGCCGGAACATCCCTTCCCGGCACCGGTGGAGGATACAGTTGCCGCGTACCGTTACCTTGCCAGTCATGGCTACCCGCCGCACCGGATAATTCCGGTTGGCATATCCGCGGGGGGTACGCTCGTCCTTGACCTCCTGCTTTCGCTTCGCGATCAGCACCTGCTGATGCCCCCGGCAGCCATCTGCATGTCGCCAATAGTAGACCTGGCCTTTGGCGGGGAATCG
Source organism: Methanoregula sp. (assembly GCF_052325125.1). Taxonomy (GTDB): domain Archaea; phylum Halobacteriota; class Methanomicrobia; order Methanomicrobiales; family Methanospirillaceae; genus Methanoregula. Next base: position 27,385 of record NZ_JBKQWO010000051.1, read on the forward strand.
GTTATTTCAAACCGGGCCAGCGACTGGCTCAGCGCGACCCGTCTTATTGCTATCCGTACCCGGTATCTCACCGGGAGAGAACCCGACGATCCGTTCGCCTCACCGGTTCATGCAAACCTTTCAGGTCTCCCCCGTCTCTATATCCAGGCAGGATCAGGCGAACTCATGTATGATGATATTTCTGCATTTGCAAAGAAGGCAAAATGGGCAGGGGTGCAGGTCAGGTTTGAGATCTGGGAGGGGATGTTCCACTTCTGGCAGATCTTTGGCAGGCAGGTGCCCGAAGCCCGTGATGCGGTTGCCCGTGCAGGTACCTTCGTACGGGAAACATTTGGACGGTAATGTGGGCCGGGTCAGGAATTTTTTCCCGGTGCTGTGGCAAAAAGAGTCCTTGGCCTCCGTTTTTCCGGGCACGTCATTTGTTACTCCTGCGCGCAATGACCGCTCTGGGATTATTACCGGTTTTTTTGTGCATCTTCTTTCGCCGGTGAACCCATTCGGCCAATCAGGGCCAAAAAAACATTCATCCCCTGGGAATGCCAACACAGAACTATGTTCGAACGGATTATGCGTAGTTTCGGGCTGGTAAAGGCGAGCTGGCGGATCCTGATGGATGACAAAAAACTCCTTGCATTCCCCATCATGTCCGGTATCGTCACCCTGCTTGTGATTGCGACCTTTGTCTTACCCCTTAATGGTATGGACTTGTTTACCACAAACAGTGTGACCGGCATTGTTCTCTTGTTCCTGTTCTATCTGGTCAGCTACTTTGTCGTGATCTTCTTTAACGTGGGACTTATCAGCTGCGTACATGCAAAGCTGAATGGAAAGGATATGACCGTCGGGGAAGGGCTCTCTGCTGCCAGCCGCCATATCGGGTCCATCGTTGCCTGGGCAATTATTGCTGCGACAGTCGGCCTTATCCTGCACATGATAGAGGACCGGGCCGGGTTCCTGGGCCAGATTGCCGCTGCGGTTGTCGGTGGGGTCTGGAGCCTGATTACCCTGTTTGTCGTGCCGGTGCTTGCGTTTGAGGATAAGAACGTCTTTTCCGCGATGAAAGAATCGCTGGAGCTCTTTAAGAAGACCTGGGGAGAGAGCGTTGTCGGAACGATCTCGATCACCCTTATCTTTACCGCGATCGGTGCCGTCGGGCTGCTCCTTGCCATTGGCACCCTCTTTACCAGTAACGGTACGCTCATTCTCGTCGCATTCTCACTCTTAATCGTCCTTGTAGCAATCCTGGCAATTCTCGCCTCTGCCATGCAGGGAATCTTCACGGTGGCATTGTACACCTATGCAAAGACCGGCTCGGCACCGGGCATCTTTGCCCCCGGTCTTGTCGAAGGTGCATTCACCCCCGTAAACCGGCAGAACTTTGGCCCGGGCAACATCTGAACAGATAATTTACTTTTTTCTTCGTGTTTATTCGGTTGACTACCACACTACCGGCATTTGTGATATAGCGTAACAATCATCCTTTCATTCATGGCAGAATCTCAAAAAAATAGAGTGTTTTGTCCGGAACTTGGTAATAACAACCATTTTCCCTCTATCTTTACATAAACGGTGATGATGAGCACTCCGGGTCCATGGCGGAAGATGACGGTCAGGGCCAAGATCCTCATTGTCTTTCTGTCGTTATCCATGGTGGCGCTTGGTATCGTCGGGTACGCGGCGTTCTCGACCATGAGCGACATGGGTGCATATGCCCTTACCAGCAGCGGCCAGCTGGGCGACCGTGCGGTTTCTGAAAGTACGACCGCCCTTGAGGCAAATGCCGAAGCCTCCCTCTTACAGCTTGCAACCGACCAGGCGGATATCAGCAACGTGGTCTTTCTCCAGGTGGATAGTGAGATGGATACGCTTGCCGGGTATGCGGCTTCGGTGCAGGCCCGATCCGGCGCTGTGTCCCCGCGCCCGCTCTACTCTCAGTCTGAACGCCCTCCTGATCCAAACGCGTCATCAGTATACATCCTCGCACCCGGAGTCACCCAAATTGATGTTCAGGACGAACTTTTCTCCCTTTCCTCCCTGGATGATGTAATGCGCCCGATGCTCCAGTCTGATCCCCGTATCACACAGGTATATGTTGGCACGGGAAGCGGAATCCTGTACGTTTATCCCTGGGTTACGGGGATATCGTCTTCGTACGACCCCCGCAGCCGGGACTGGTACGTCCGCGCTACCAGGGCCGGCACCCTGTCGTGGTCCGCTCCGTATATTGATGCATCCGGCAAGGGGCTCATGGTTACCTGTTCCCGGCCGGTCCCGGGGGGCAGTAACAATATGACCTGGGTTGCCGCTGCCGATGTCACCCTTTCGACCATCAATACCCAGATCATCAGCACGCAGATCGGGGACCAGGGGTACGCGTTCCTCATCGACAACCAGGGCAACGTGGTTGCGCGCCCCGGTATCACCTCTGGTGAGAAGGGATGGGACGAGTCTTTTGAGACGGAGAACCTCCTGTTAAGCAACAATTCTGCTCTTGCAGCCGTCGCCCGGGATATGGTTGCCGGAAAAAGCGGGACTGCCCGGGTGCCGTTTGGCGACGGCGAAAAATATGTCGCCTATGCACCCCTGAAAAGTGTCAACTGGAGTGTTGGCATTGTCGTGCCGGTTGATGAGGTGATCGCGCCGGCCGAGAATACCCGGGCTCAGATCGTAAATGCCACCGGTGAGACCGGGATGCATTTGAACCAGGAAATGGATACGGCAAAAAGCCTCTTTATTGCCCTTTTTATTCTGCTTTTCATTCTGGTGACCGTGCTCTCTTTCCTCTTTGCACAGGTAATCACCCGCCCTGTTGCCGAGCTCAGGCGCGGCTCTGAGGCGATCGGGGCGGGCGATCTCGGGTACCGGGTGCAGATCTCCACCGGCGACGAATTTGAGGACCTTGCACATTCCTTTAATACCATGGCCGCCGATCTCAAGGATCACATCGACGAACTCCAGCGGACGACCGCCGAGAAAGAGCGGTATGCAAGGGAACTCGAAATTGCAAAAGGAATACAGCAGAGCTTCCTTCCCGATACTACGCCAAGAATACCCGGTGTCGAGATTGCTGCAAAAAATGTTCCCGCGCTGGAGGTGGGTGGCGATTTCTACGATTTCATACCTCTCGGGAAAGATCATTGGGGGCTTGTGATCGCTGACGTCTCCGGCAAGGGAGTACCGGCAGCGCTCTTTATGGCACTCTCGCGCACGCTGATCCGGGCGAGCACCCTTGCAAATGCAGATCCGGCTGCAGCAATCGGACATGCAAACCAGTTGATCTGCGAGGACTCAAAGACAAGCATGTTTGTCACCCTCTTCTATGCGATTCTCGATTCGGGGGCGATGACGCTTGACTACGTGAACGCGGGGCACAACCCGCCTCTGCTCCTGAAGGGCACCTCGTCGGATGTCGTTCTTCTCAAGGCAAAAGGCATCGCTCTTGGGGTGACCGATGAAGTCGATCTCCAGTCAGTCCGTGTCGATCTGCGGCCCGGTGACGTACTCGTACTCTATACCGACGGGGTAACCGAAGCAATCAATGACCACGAAGAAGAGTTTGGCGAACAGAGGCTTCTTTCCGTGATCACGGAGAACCGCGCCTTTACCGCCGATGAGATCCTGGCAAAAATTCTTTCTGCAATTACCGCCTTTGCGGGTGACCGGCCGCAGCACGACGACATCACCCTCATGGTGCTCCGCGCAGTGGAGAGGTGATCCCCCTTACAGCGTTTCCGTGCCTCTGCATAAGTGTCGACGACGCACCGGTGTTTAACCGGCAGGGGATATTGGCGTAACCTGTAAACAAGTTTTACCTACGAGAGGGATTTCTTCGGTTTGAGAATGTATTTTTCGAAATGCCCATCGGTATAAACCATGACGCTGATCGGTTCTCCCTTCCTGTATTTCCGCATACGGTCATCGTAGATTTTCTGGACGTGCCGGAGCCGGTGCCGGGTAAACCAGTCATGCACGCATTCCAGAAATGCAATCTGGTGAGCAAGGAACGCATGCTCATATTCCATCGTTTCACGGGCAATGGCAAGGCACTCATCATTCGTGATCTCCACGTTGTACTCCCCATGACGGTCAAGGCCGGATATCTGCCGCCAGTCCACATTTCCCTCAGCATCGGGTTCGCGGTGGAGCATATAGGGATAGATACGGCAGATGGCAAACCGCCGGTCATAGATCCGGCACCTGCCGTTTTCAAGAAACCAGCACGACCCCTCGGCATCGTTTTTTACCTTCAGTGCATAGCCGGAGACATAAAATATGCCATTCTGGTCGCAGAACTCGGGATCTGGGGCCGGTTCGAGAGTATCGGGTTCGATCGCCCGTACTGCAGCCACGTCCCGGTCGAGCAGGAAGACATGGCCGTTGAATGCCCGGGTACAGCACTTCGAGCAGGCCGTGCACCGGAACCCGACGTCCTTTATAATACCTGCGAGACGGTCTGTGGGATAATCAAAAAGGGCGTGCTTTTCCCGGGTGAGGGCGGCGATGCGGTACGGGATTGGGATGAGGGAAATGATAACCACCAGTGTGTACGAATGGGTAGGGTGGCGGGGAATATTGTTGTTGTGCCAGCCTTCTCCTTTTACCGTTGCAGGCTTTGATTCAAGTGCTGATTACCCGGTCGCATAAAACCGGAACAACCCTCCCCCGGGATCAAATCCTGTCAGATTTTTTCTTGAGAGTAACACGGGGCAATGAGTATGCGTTCATATTCATCCAGAAACAGCTATAAAAATGTGGCTCCTTCTATTATATTCCTCATTCGGGGCCTCATTATCCCGGAATTCTGCAGCTCTCTGGGAGAGGAATAAAGAAGACGGCAGAACCCGAATAAAGACCTTTATGGAAATAGGACAGGTCTCGCGTGAATAAAATATTTCCCGGCACCGAAAATTTTTCCGGTAAAAATTTTTTCCCGCAATTTCAGATTACGGTACGGAGCAGAGCGATGTTTTTTTCCAGTTTTGCGAGGATTTTTTTACCTGCCTCGTTCGTTGGTGCCTTTATTTCTGCACTGGAATTTTTGCCAAGCCCGTATTTCACAAAAATTTCGCCATCAGTACTGACATAAATATTATTGAGGATCTGCTGATCGCGCAGCCGGTCAAAATCCGTAATCCCTTTCTGGGACATAATCTCACGCATTCGTTTGACTTTTCCTCGTTCATATGCGCTCAGATTCCGTGAGCCTTTGGGTCGTCCTCTTGGCATATACAAAAAGTTTTGCTTGAATCTATATATATGAATAGGGTTCCCGGAGGGGCGTACGGCCATACAGCGCACAAAATTTGAGTAAAAATCCGGGTTTTTTAGTATAAATCTACCGACTCTCCACAAGGAATTTCTTAAAAAAACAAAAAATTAACGATTTTTGTCCGGATTATTGGAGTAAAAAAGATATGCGCGGGAGCCATTAAAAAATAAAATCGGGGCGCCCTCATGAACCGACCATGATAGGAGTCGGCTTTTCAGGAGCCTTCTTCTGCACCGGTGGTTTTTGGAGCGAGGCAGGATGCTCGGGATCTTTCGGGATCTCTTCATGATGCCCCGAGAGGATCCTGTTCTGGTGCGCAAGTGCGGAAAGAATCTTCCGGCTCACCTCAAGGTTCTCCCGGGTGAGTGCTGCCATATCACTCATGATCTTTGTCTGATCGGTGATCAGTGCCTGGATCTCGCGCGAGGCTGCTGAACCTGTTTCTGCCTGCGGAAGGGTCAGCTGCCGCTTCTTTGCAAATTCGCTCCGACGTTTCCAGACCTTGCTGATACTGTCGAGGCCTTTCTTTGTATCCGGGAATACCCTGAGGTACTGCTCGTAAAATTCGTGACTGTCCCTGCATTTGAGGACGAGGTCGATCTCTGCCTCCTCGACTACCTGGTATTTGCGGCCTTGAGGTTTCTGCATAACTATACCTTCCTAAGTCTACCATGCGGGAAAAAAGAATTGTGGTTCATGCCCCTGTGGATGACCCCTGTATAACGGCGATGAATCCGGCGTAAGGCAAACAGAGCCTGCTGTCTCCTGTAAAAAATCGCGGAAGCGAGGAGTAACTGCGGTGATGTATGAGCACCTGCTCAAGAGCGGCACAGGGAGTGCACGAACTGCACCTCCATTGTCCGCGAGGACCGGGATCGGACTCTACGGGGCAGTGCAGCTGCCATGAATAAGTGTATTTCGGTTTCAAGGTCGTACCGGTTATTTTCACCCTGCCCGCCGATCTGAATAAAAGGCGGGCACGTTATGTCTCCTTATGGCGTTTGAAGAGATCCTCATATATATCGTCATCGGGCTGGTGGCCGGGTTTTTGCTTGGCTGGTCTTTTGTGAAAGCGCAGATTACCGCCATCGATCTGCGCTACCGGGCGGAACTCGGGCGGTGGAAAGCAGAGGCTGCCGAGGAGATCCGCAAAGATTCGGTCAACCGGTCCCGCTCGACTTTGAAAGGGAAGATTGCCGAACAGATGGCACCCCTGCTCCCCTCATTCAGGTACCTTCCTGCCGATGCCCGGTTTATCGGGTCGCCGGTTGATTATATTATTTTCGATGGCCTTTCGGCGGTTGCCGATGAGAAAGGCTCCGCCATCAGGATCGTGTTCATGGATGTGAAGCATGGCAGTGCCACACTTACCCGGACCCAGCGGGTGATAAAAAAAGCCGTGGAGGAAGGATCTGTCGCATGGCAAACCTTACACCTCACGGATGGTTAACCGGAAGGGCTGATGCAGAATCATGGTGCAGGGCAGAGGTTAAATATCCTGCCCTCGGCCGGGGAGATCTCAAGTCTGGGTGGAACGGTGCCCGGTACGTGATGCAGCAGTATTGCTGACGTTATCCCGTCTGCAAAAAATGATTAGCTGTAGGACCGGAAGGGGACATACTTGTCGACAATCTTGACCCTGTCTCCCTGCGGGGTTATTACCCAGACTTCAGCCCGGTCGTTGTTACCTGTTGTGCCCGGCAGACTGACGGTCTGGCCGATGGACATAGGCTGCGTAAAGTTGCCGATCTCCACGGTACCATCTGAGCGGGTGAGCATGACGTCGATTTCAGGGATTAAATTCATTCCCATGCCGCCATTGAAAGTGTAAATAACCTGCGGGTTGATCGCCTGGCCGTTGCTCTGGACCTGAACACTGACAGCCCAGTTGCTTTGCAGTGTGTCTGTGGGGCCCGGCGTGGCAGGTACAAAAGTAGTCGGTACTGCAGTGGCCGCCGTAGTTGCCGGAACTTCCGTAGTTGGTTCTGTCGTAGGAGCAGGAGTTGCCTGCTGGGCTGCGGGTTGTGTACAACCGGCAACGAGAAGCAGGAGGATCAGGAATGCGATACCGCCAAAGATAAATTTCATATTCATACTGGAGATTTCGATCTGCGAGATATTGAGGATTGTGTGTGGCAGGCGGTCTTACTCCCGCCTGCCCTGCGCCGGTTCGATCCCGGTGGGCTGGCCCCGGATCGTGCGCTCCTTCATGATCGTGTAGACCTCTTCTGCACAGTCACGGGGGACTTCGACAAAAGAGTAGGTATCGAGGATACGTATCGCACCTATGGATTTTCCGGGGATGCCTGTCTCACCGGCAATGGCACCCACAATGTCCTTTGGGGCAACGTTATGGTCGCGGCCAAGTCCTAAAAAGAACCTTACCATGCCGGCCTCAGCCCCGGTGTCGCCGAAATCTGTTGGCACAGCGCGTTCCTTATGGGCGTCCGTGCCCTGCTCCATGCGCATTTTCAGGAGGGCGGCGGCAATCTCGAGCGTGGTGAGATCCCCTTCACTCTCCTGCTCGACCATACGGGCGTACGGTTCGATGCCGCCCTGCTTGATCGATTCGCGCACCTCTTCGAGAATTGTCTTGGTCTTTGACTCGACCACGTCGTTTGCGGTCGGGAGGGGTTTTCTTGGGATCTGGACTTTTATGTATTTCTGGATCTCGCGGATTTTGGTGAAGTCCCTGGGGGTGACAAGGGTGATGGCCCGCCCGCTCTTCCCTGCCCGTCCTGTCCTGCCGATCCGGTGGACATAGTACTCGACATCCTGAGGGACATCGTAGTTGATCACCATATCCACATCCTCCACGTCTATCCCGCGTGCCGCCACGTCAGTTGCGATCAGGATATCAATGGAGCCTTTCCGGAATCCTCCCATGACCCGGTCACGCTGGGACTGTTTCATGTCGCCATGAAGTTCCTCGGCACGATAGCCCCGTGCCCGCACACGGCCGGCGAGGTCTTCTGCACCCCGTTTTGTGTTGCAGAAGATGATGGCAAGCTGAGGGTCGATAACATCAATCACCCGGCAGAGAGACTCGAGCTTGTCCCGGTCCTTCACCTCGATATAGGACTGCTCGATGGCGGGAACGGTGAGTTCCTGGTACTCGACCCGGACAAACTCGGGCTTGTTCTGGAACCGCTTTGAAATCTCTATGATCGGCTGGGGCATCGTTGCGGAGAAGAGAAGCGTCTGTCTCTTCTGGGGCACGCGTTTCAGGATACGTTCGATATCGTCCCGGAAGCCCATATCGAGCATCTGGTCGGCCTCGTCGAGTACCACCATTGAGACATTGTCAAGCGAGAGGGTGCGGCGCTTGAGGTGGTCCATCACGCGCCCTGGAGTGCCGATCACGATGTGGACCCCGTGTGCGAGGGCCTTAAGCTGGCGTTCGATAGGTTGGCCGCCATAGACCGGGAGGACGGAAATTTTTGGGAGGTGGGAGAGAAGCTGGGAAAATTCCTCGGCGATCTGGATGGCGAGCTCCCGGGTCGGGCACAGGACGATGGCCTGAACGACCCGCTGCGATGCGTCGATGTTTTCGATGACGGGGATGCCAAATGCTGAGGTCTTGCCGGTGCCGGTCTGTGCCTGTGCGGTCACGTCCCGGCCGGCCTGTATCAGGGGAATGGCGAGCGCCTGGATGGGGGTGGGCTCTTCAAAGCCCATAGTTTCGATGGCTTTCGCGATCTCTTTTGAGAGCGAGAGATCGGAAAACTGCAACCTTGAGTTCATATCGCACGACTATTTGGCGCGCGTGCTCATAAGATAATACCCCAGTAACCGGCACAACGAGGCCCTCCTCCTCACCTCGTACCATATTCCTGTCCCATTGGATAAGCCCTTAATCCCGATGTCCCCGGGATCTGACATAATTATGTACGTGGTGATGCCATAGTGAATTATTACCGGAGAAAAAGACCATGAAAGTCATCGCATTCAACGGCAGCGCGCGCAAGGACGGGAATACTGCGATCCTTGTTCGGGCAGTGTTTAAGGAACTCGAAAAAGCGGGGATCAGGACCGAACTTGTACAACTCTCGGGAAAGAAAGTGCAGGGATGCACCGCATGCATGAAATGCAGGGAGAATCTGGACCGCCGGTGCGTGATTGACGATTTTGCGAACGAGTGTATCGCAAAGATGGATGAGGCGGACGGGATAATCCTTGCCTCGCCAACCTATTTCTCTGATGTGAGCGCTGAAATGAAAGCCCTGATCGAACGGTCGGGTTTTGTTGCCATGGGTAATGACAGCATGTTCCGGCACAAAGTCGGGGCTGCGGTCGTGGCAGTCCGCAGGGGTGGTGCGATTCACACGTTCGATACGATTAATCACTTCTTCTTCATCAACCAGATGGTGGTCCCGGGCTCATCCTACTGGAACGTGGGGATCGGGCTCGCACCGGGCGACGTGGAAAAAGACGATGAAGGGCTCAACACCATGAAAGTGCTGGGCGAGAACATGGCATGGGTCATGAAGAAACTGAAGAAATAATCTTTTTAGGGGATCTTAAGTTCAGGAATATACCTCACACCTCTACCGTCATCCCGTCCTCTGACACGATGAGCCCCGGGAACTCTTTTTCAAATTGCGCCTTCAACGCCCGGCGCTCTTCAATGGTCTTGTACACCTCCGCCCCGAAATGCATCAGCGCGAGGCGCTTTGCCTTTGCGGCCTTTGCGATGCGGATCGCTTCCTCCGGGTTGAGGTGCGGCCAGCCGGGGCTCTTCTGCCCGGGCTTTAAGCCGCACTCGGTGATAAGGAGGTCGGCGCCGTGTGCGAGCGTGATCGCGTTGTCGCAGAATCCTGTATCCGTGCAGTAGGTGATCACCTTCCCATCAAGCTCGAAACGGAAGCCACGGCAGGGAACGGGATGGACGAGCGGCAGGCACGTGACCCTGAACGGCAGCTCGTGAAGCCCGTCCGCAAGTTCGGTTACGGTTACCGCGAAGGGGACTTGTTCAAGCGGCACCGTATAGGGCTCCCGGACAAGGCCTGCAAGATCCGCCGTGGTGCCAACCTGTCCGCAGATGGAGAGGCCCTTCCTGAACCTGAACTTCACCAGCGTGTGGAGCCCTTCGGTATGATCGAGGTGGAAATGGCTGATGAACAGAAAGACCGGTTTATCCTGCGAGATGTAGCGGTCGGCCTTTGCGATACCGTTTCCCGCGTCAAGGATGATATCATAATCCCGTGAAGAGATCAGCGCCGAGACCGTGTTTCCCGTAGGGGAATCGTACCAGCCGTTTGTCCCAAGGAAGGTGACCTGCATACCCGGAGATTGGCATTCTTTGCTCATCAAGGTGCAGGTACCGGTTATGCGGCACAAAGGAGGTGCAGGATTTTTATGGAGCCGGGTCAATGAAGGCAGTACAATTCATGGATCGGATGCGTGAATTATGAAAAACGTTCTCTCTCTTTGCCTGTGTGCTGCCCTCCTCTTCCTTTTTGCCTGTGCGATCCCGGCCGGTGCGGTTGTCCTTCAGGCAACCATCAAAGGTACCGTGTCAGATGTATCGCTTGCGAATAATACCCTGACCCTGTCAGATCCTCAGCAGTACGGCTGCGATTACGGGTCAGGCACATCTGCTCCGGTCTGTTCGTGGACGCCGCTGAACACCTCTACGCTCACCGGCACCGTTCCCGATCCAGCTGCGTTTTCCGTGTTTGCCCAACATGATCAGGCCGTCGCGGTGAGCCTTGGCGGGACCGGCGGCACCTGGATCGCGCTTGCAAAACTGTACGGTTCTGGCGCCAGCGCAGAGTATGCGACCGATGAAATCGGTGATATCGGGAGCCTTCCCACCGCACTTATCGGGGATTATGCAGTATCTGCGATGACCATCCCGAACTGTTCTGCCTGCACCGGGACATCCTGCATGGCCACGTATTCGAATGCGACCATTACCAGTGGCAAAATGATTGTCGCGCAACAGGTCCTCGCTCCCGGGGAGTCGCTCTTTTTTAACGGCAGGAACGATGCATCGAGTGTTAATGTCACCTTTGTAAACGGTGAAGCCTTATCGGATTCGTGCCCCGGTTACTCCGGTCTTATCGGTGGGGTCCAGCCTGTCTCCGATTATATCGTCCATGTGGTCCCCCCGATTGGCAGTAACGCGGCAGCGACCGGGGCCACACCGTCATATGCGCTCACGACAACATCTGCTCCCGTCACAACGACCCAGAAATCCGCCCTGCCGTTTTCAGCTCTCTGTATCCTCGGCCTCGGTATAGCAGTCCTTGTTGCACACCGGCGCAGGAACTAACCTTTTTGTCTCGCCCGGCACGATCACAACTTCCATGTACCGGTGCGCCGCAATGCTGATCTGATACAGATGATTTCCGTACTGGATGGTGGCCGCCCATGGCAGAGGTAAGAGTTGGCGTGCATGTCTCGATCGCCGGTTCTCTCGATCTCGCAGTCGACCGGGCCAGGGATGCCGGCTGCGACGTCTTCCAGATGTTTTCCCGCAATCCCCGGGGGTGGGGTTTCAAGCCCCTGGCCGATGCTGACTGCACCCTTTTCCGGCAGAAAATCGCAACGACCGGCCTTCTTCCGGTCGACCACATGCCCTATCTTCCCAATCTTGCGTCCCCCAGATCCGAGATCTGGGAGAAGTCTGTCCAGACTCTCCAGACAGAGCTTGACCGGTGCGGGCGGCTTGGCATACCCTATCTTGTCACCCACCTCGGCCATCACCTCGGGGACGGGATCGCGGGGGGCAGGGCCCGGGTGATAAAAGCGGTGAACATGGCGCTCGAAGCGTCCGATAACAATGTGATGCTGCTGCTTGAAAACACTGCAGGGGAGAAGAACAGTGTGGGCAGCAGTTTCGAGCACATACGCGCAATCATCGATGGAATAGAAAAACCCGGCCGTATTGGTATCTGCTTCGATACATGCCATGCGTTTGCTGCCGGTTATGAGCTGCGCACCGGGGCCGGCCTTGCCGCCACGCTTGCACAACTGGATGAGACCGTTGGTATCAATCGGTTGAAGGTGGTTCATGCCAACGACACCAAGGGAGATCTCGGGAGCGGCCTTGACCGTCACGAGCATATCGGCATAGGGTTTATCGGGGAGGACGGCTTCCGGCGTATCCTCCACCACCCGGCATTTGCCCGCCTGCCGCTGATCTGCGAAACGCCGGTGGATGACCGGAGGGATGACCGGGGCAACATCCAGGCCGTGCGGGACCTTGCCCGGTAATTTTTTTAGTATCGCCGGATTCGGATAGAATGCTCTTCACTCACCGGTTGTTCGTAATACGCCGGTGAATACGTCCGCTCCTCTACAACTCCTGCGGAATCCTCGAGGTTTTTGGTTATCGCAAGGCAGTCGGCACCGTGCGCTCCGGTTACTTTAACCTGTATTCTGCCTTCCTTATCGATCGTTATTTCAATTTCCTGCATTTCCATATTTTTCCTCCTGTTATCAGGTCAGCCTGTGTACCAGTGCATCCTTTTTTGTGAGCGTGCCGGTCACAAGATCGCGTGCCGTGACACGCAGTTGTTTTTCCCGATCGAGCACAAACGTCAGTTCGAACCGCGGCTCGCCTTTCAGCGCCGGCGGGTCAGCGATAAGCAGCGTGGGTGTCCGCTCGTTTGCGGGAAGCGGCCTGTTTTCGGCACCGGCATCTTCTTGAGGTCCGGCGAGACGAACCCCTCCGGCAGTGTCCGAGACCAGTTCAAGAGCAGGCGCGTGTGCATCTGGCGAAGTGTTGATCTCGTACAGGGGAATTCCGAGACGGGTCTGGCCATCATATGCGGCGCTGATGGTGATGCGGGCGACCTGGCCGGCACTGGGGTATCTCGCCCCGCTGCGCACGAGGAACCGGTACCGGTGCTCCCGGCTTTTAGGGTCCCAGTACCGGAGCGCATAGTCGTTTTTGATCCGGTCAGGCCGGTTCACCTGAGGCAGATATATTGCAGCACCGCGGGCAACACCATCGACCGGGTGATCGGACAGGACCGGCACCCCTGCAAACTGATTTTTTATAAGCTCCCGGACGGCAGGTATCACACACCCCCGGCCGGTCATCAGGATGGCGATGGGCTGCACCCCTCTGCACCCGCGGGAGCTGGCAGTCGCCCGTGCACGGCCAATTGTACGGTCCAAAACTGACGGGAACCCGTGCTCCATCAGGATCCGGTCGACATCATCACGGGATACCCTGACCGGGACGGTTGTTCCGGAAAGCGGATCATCGATTCCGATCATGGCCTCGTCCGCTGCTGCCAGCTGTCCGTACAGCTCCCCGATCCTTCCGGTAATCCCCTCGTATATCCTCTGCGCTTTTGCACCCATGTAATTCATGTGGTTCCGGGCGAGCACGTCATGAGCAATCCAGGCATCGACAGCCTTATACCCGGTATCATCGCATGCCGTGCCAATTACCCGCAATCCCCCGTCAGGGCCATGATCCGATGCTTCTTCAGACAGGACAAAGGACACCGAAAAGTCTGTTTCGTCCCAGCGGATGATGAGATACACCTGTCCCATCTCCGGGGCCAGCCCGTACCCGGCGATAACGGCGGCAGGTTCCGCGATCGTGTACCAGGAACTGATGCCTGCGGCATGGGCAATGACCCCAAGCCATCCGGCATACCACTCCGGAACATCCCGGGGAATGGCAAAGACAACCGAAGAGCACCCGGGGCACTCCCGTGTCGCACGGGCAAGGACAGTGGCGAGGAAATCCGTTGCTGCATCGCGAAACGTGATCCGGCGATCCATACCGGTTGGGATCCGCACCGGGCTTTCCTCCAGCAGGTATTTCCGGATCCATCGCGCCGTTTTAAGATGATTGGAATCACCCGCCCGCATCACTTCGTCGCCAATGGTCCAATTCCCGTCCTGATCGTAATGGATCAACACCGGTACCGTGTGGACCGGTCCGCCGGCTCCCGTGCCGGGCATTTCCTGCGACCAGCCGGGGAACGCGAGGGTACGGAACCCGCCGCCATCCTGTCCCGCGATACCGATGACAAGCGTTCCGGTCCCGAAGTCTATCCCGAGGCGAACATTCGGCTGGAGGGATTGCGCGTACCTGTCCACAGGAATCATCCGACAACCTGAATATCGTACATCCCGGCATCACGGTATGTCGGGCAGAGTTCGATCTCGTTCTGGAACCGGATGGACAGCAAGTGGCAGAGGATCCTCCACTGTTCCGCCATGGCACCTGTACCGGCGGCCTGCTCCTGTTCCCGTGCGAGCGCAAGGTCTGCGAGGGTGGTTCGTGACAGGGGCCGCATGAAGGGGACACGGAAGATGCGGATCATCCCGTCGGTACCGCTGGTAACGATGCGGTCTTCACCCTTTATGGCAACGATCCCGGTGACTGCGCCTGCATGGGCGGGCAGGGTCCGGATCAGGGAGTGCCCGTGGAGAGCATAGAACGCGAGAGTGCCATGATCGTATCCCGCCGTGAGTGCGAGTCCGTCATCGGTGAACACAAGAGCCGTTGGTCTCCCCGGGATCTGCGGGATCGTCCCGGCAGCAGTCCCCTCCGGCAGATGGTACAGCCGGATCACGGGGTCCGTGCCTGCCGCGGCAAGGAGGGTGCCATCCGGGGAGATCGCGCAGGCGCTCACCTCATGCTTTGCATCCTCAAGAACAATACACTTCTTCTCGTTGTCCAGCTGCCAGATCCGCACGGTCGTGTCGTTACTGCCGGTGACAAGAAGGCGTCCTTTTGGGTCAATGCAGCAGCAGGTGATGATGCTCGAATGCCCGGCCAGTGTCCCTGACAGTTTCCCGCCCGGCACCTCCCAGCATCTCACCACCCCGTCCCAGCCGCAGGAGATAAATGCGGCTGTTTCCGGCAGGAAGGCAAGGCACCGTACAGTTGTCGTAAGATTTTCACACGTGGCAACAAGGCCACCCTTTGCAAGGTCCCAGATGCGGAGGCTCGCATCTTTTCCGGCACAGGCAAGGTATGCCCCGTCAGGGCTGACCGCAAGGGCCCTGACCGATGGAGTGTACATATCGATGGTGCTGATAAGCATGCCATCTCCCGCGGAAAAGATGCGGATCCTGCCATCAGCTGTCCCGGCCACTATCCCGGTGCCACCTGAACCGTAGGCGAGGGCAAGGGCGGTTACCGCCCCGGCGGGACTCGAGAGTGTCCGGAGGAGTTCTCCTGAGGGAATTCTTCGGAGGGTGACCGCGCCGTCTCCTCCTGCCGTAGCAAGGGTCTTGCCGTCCTGAGAGATAGCACAGGAAGTAACCATTTGTCTGTATCCCCGGAATTCTTTTATCCGTCGCCCTTCGGGAACACTGAAAAAGTATACTGTGCCCTCGTTGCACCCGACAGCAGTCATGGTGCCGTCGGGTGTAAAGGCACAGCATGTCGGAAGGCGGCTGTAGAATGGAACTTCTGCGGTCGGGTTCTTCTCCTGCCACTTCCAGAGCCGGAGTATGCGATCGTCGCTGCCGATTGCGGACATATGGTTTTCAGCCGATATCGCATTGCATGCAGGATGACCAGAGAACCTGGCGTATGTCCGCACGGGCACCCCGGTGCTCCCGTCCCTGAGAACCGGAAGTGAATGTTCGTAGACCACGAACAGCTGATCTTCCTGACCCGTGTATTCAAGAGCCCTGACTGCATCACCGGTACCAGGTACGGCCCAGAGTTCCGCCCCAATCCCGTTGTCCCGCGAGCAGATGGTTCCGTCGGCGTGGCCAAAAACGATGCTCGTTCCGTCAGGGGCCGGTGAAATGGCAGTGACCCGGGATGGGTGCCCTTGGACCTCAAGCAGGGTTTTACCTGTCCGGCACCCGATGCGGATCGTCCTTCCGTGATTATCCCCGGTAATGATCTCCTCCCCGTTTCCAGACATCGCAATACAGGAAACCGGGTGGTCTTTGTCCGCGTACGACCAGACCGTGTTTCCCGAAGGAATGCCAGAGCAGGTAAGCGTCCCGTTCTTCCCTCCCAGGATGAGGTACGAGTTGTCCGATGCGAATGCAAGGAAGCCGATGGATCCGGCATTTGTTGCGAGAGAGATGATGAGACGGGCTGTTGGGGCCTGCCAGATTTCAATCCTCCCGTCGCTGTAACCGGCGGCCAGATATGTGCAGTCGCGGGAGAATGCCAGTATCAGGCACTGGCTGTCCTGGATCCCCATGGAAATAAGGGGTTTTTCAGGTGCCGGGTGAGCCCATGCTTCCGGCAGCCCGCGGACCAGACCCTCAAAGACCTGCATTCCGTCCCCCCCCGCTCTCCAGCCGGCCAGCTTCATGGCGTTCAGGGCCGTGACCGCAAGTGACGGGGGTGCAGAAACGACCAGCAGCCATAGCGCGTCCCATGCTCTTTCGTGAATCAGACCGTTGATAACCACTTCCCACTCGCCATATGACCATCTGCCGGCCCCACGTGCCGGGTCTGTCCCGATCAGCGCATGTGCAAGATGCCGGCCCCTTTGGGTATCAGAGGAACTGCGAAGCGCCCGGGTTTTGATCCTATCTGGTGCTGCCGTGTACCCGCGGGCGAGGACAGGATGATGGGGATCAGGATCAAACCGGCATAATGCCTCTTCCTGCCCGGTGACATACAAAAAGAGCGCCGCGAATTCCGGCTCCGAAGGAGCATATCCCCCACTCGTGGCAATTTTTTCAAGTGCCGGGTTTTCATGGATCAGCACCTCATGGCAGAACACATCGATTGCGTCCTGCGATGAAAGGGAGCCCAGGGCGTCACAGGCAATTTCCCGTGCAGATATATCCGGGTCCGCTCTGGCAACAGCGATCAGTCTGCGGACTGCCTGCAGATCCCCATTTTTCACCGCGCCGGCAACCTCCCCGACCGAACGCCGGTAGAACAGGGGGCCGATGACCGGAACGGTGGGGGGGATCTTCATGGAGGCTCACTGGCTTCCGGTGTCAAAGGTCTCCAGCACAATCGATCTCCCGTTCCCCGAAATTGGCGTGGCTGCCCTTGAAGCGGACTGCGCCCGCCCCTCTGCAAGCCAGGCCCGGAGTGCCGCCACCGTCTCCCGCTGCGAAACTGAGAGAGGGACCTGCGTCTTCATGCAGAAAAGGATGTCAGCGGTCGTGACCCGGCGCATGTTCTCGCTGAACGCCCGGTACATCGCATCGATGATCGTCTGTTCGATCTCGGCGCCCACGTAGCCCTCGCTCTTCTGTGCAAGAGTATCGAGGTCAAACTCTATTGGGATGCACTTGCGCTTCTTGAAGTGCACGGCGAAGATCTCGCGCCGTTCTTCAACTGTGGGCAGGTCGAGGAAAAAGATCTCGTCGAAACGGCCCTTCCGCAGCAGTTCCGGCGGGAGGGCGGCGATGTTGTTTGCGGTCGCCACCACAAAACAGGGAGCGGTCTTGTCCTGCATCCAGGTGAGGAGGTGTGCAAAGACCCGCTGGCTCGTGCCGGCATCCCCGCTGCCGAACGCAAATGCCTTCTCGATCTCATCCACCCAGAGGATGCACGGGCTGATCGTCTCGGCAAGCGAAAGCGCGCGGCGCGTCCTCTCCTCGGATTCTCCCACGAGGCTGCCAAAGAGTGCCCCTACATCGAGCCTGAGCAGGGGAAGGTGCCAGAGGTCGGCGATCATCTTGGCCGTGAGGCTCTTTCCCGTGCCCGGGATGCCGATCAGCGCGATACCTTTTGGGGCCGGCAGGCCGAAGTCGCGTGCGTCCTTGGTGAACGCCCGCTCGCGCAGGGAGAGCCAGTCCTTGAGGACTGCGAGGCCCCCGACATTCTCCGGGGCCTCGGTATAACTGTAAAACTCCAGCGCATCCGAAGAGCTCAGGATGTCTTTTTTGTCCGCGATGATCCCATCGATGTCACGGTCATCGAGCGTGCCATGGGTCACGATGGCTTTCGAGAATGCCCGGCGTGCCTGGTTGAGGGTCATGCCAAGTGCGGCCTGGATGATCTTTTCCCGGCCACCGGGGGAAAGCGAACAGGCGATGCCGCTTGTGGCAAGCAGGGTGTCGAGGTCGGCCGAAAGCTCGGCTGCAGTCGGCGGGGGGAAATGCACGATTACTGCCTCGTCGCGGATCTCGTCCGGCACCCGGGGTGTCGGGGTGACGATCACGATCGTGCGCCGGTTGTACCGGAACGCCTGGGAGAAGTTGCGGATCCGTCGTTTCACCGGTGGGTTGTTCCAGTACTCGTGGAAATCCTTGAGGACAATGACAGCATCTTCCCCGGTCTTGACGAGGTCGTCGAGCGCCGTGAGCGGGTCGCGCGACTGGTTCAGGAAATTCTTGTTGCCGACGATGACCGAAAAACCTTCCACGCTGTCCCACGCAATGCATTGTCGGGGGGGGTCCCATCTCTCACAGACGACCTTAATCTGCTCCACCACCCGCTCTTCCTCCGGGGTGATCACGACAATGAGGGTGACACGTGCTCTCAGTGAGACATTCAACCTGCGGGAGAAATCGGGTTCGGAACGTTGCATCACTTACTTCCACCTCCTGACAACAATCCGCACGGTTCCGTCGTTCTCTTCGGTCTCCGAGACAAGGTCAAAACCGTCCGCGGCAGTCTGTTCAAGTACCATTTTTTTTGCGTATTCTTTCTGGATGCTCTCTGCCTGTTGTTGTAGTTTTTCGGCGATCTGCTTCTCGCCTTTTCCCGAAATGCCCCACCAGTCCCCTACCATGTCGTACGTGCCTTCAGGATTCTTCACAAAGCCGAGGCCGTATTCCCCGGATTTTTTCACGGCAATATCCACGTTGTGCTGACCGTGGTATCCCCTGATGGTCGTATCGGTCTCGACCGTATAGCCAAGCTCCTGCATGCACCGGATCAGCGCCTCCCGGTGCCGGAATGTTGTCCTTATACGGCTGAAATGCGACAGGGTCTCACTCCCCCCGGCAGCGGGCGGCGATCTGCCGGACCGTGTGTTCCCGGGGAAAACCGGTAGTCGTGACCATGCCTCCGGGAGCAATGGAAAATTCGATGATCTCACCGTGTGCCTGTCCGTGCGGGGCATCCGTTCGGACTCTTCCGGTCAGGGAAATGAGCTGCTGGTTCGACGACCCGATGTACGGGTCGTCGCAGGCAAGTGTCCTGATATACGGGCCGGCGATGAGGAGGTCTGTTACCCCGAAAAGCCGGTTCCAGGCAGGATTAATACCGGAAATGAGCTGTTCGTACGTGTATCCCGTATATGTCACGATCGTACGCCCCGCTTTCCGGACCTGCTCTCCCACCGATGCAAGTGCTTCTGCCTGGAAAAAGGGCTCTCCTCCGGAGAACGTGACCCCGTCGATATCTTTGATGGCAAGGATCCGGCCGATGATCTCGTCTGAAGAAACCATAGTGGCCGGAGAAAATGACCAGAACGCCGGGTTGAAACACCCTTTACAGTGGATTGGGCACCCCTGCACCCAGACAACGGCCCGGATGCCGGGGCCGTTTACGGCTGACCTTGCGAGAAAACCCGCGAGGTTGAGTACACTCCTGCGTCGGCATCCGTGGTCGCTTGTCTGATGCACCTTCATTTTTCCGCCACATAAGCATTGGCTGCTGAAATGATTCCGGTGTGGGTGATCGCGATGTACCTTATAGTATTACCCAAATATTCCCGGAATGAAAATCAATCACGGGGACGTGCAAATAAGCATACTTATGAGATACGATCTGACTATACAGGTTCGATTTTTACCTTTTAATAGGCATTGTTCCGGAATTTTGCAATTCATAAGGATTTCGATCAGGCGCTGCAGGGACGCGCGCAGGATCAGGTCCCGCTTTCCCGCGCTCTTATAACACTTCGACAACAATAGATCCGGCAGTGAAGGCGATATTTGACGGCACCTCGGTGCTGACAGGCAGGGACGGGCGGACATTGTACGACCAGAGCGGGTACGGGCGCCCCGAGGGCGAAGGGATACGGCTTGCACCGCAGGAAGCCCTCTACCTGCTCCACCGCCAGAAGATTGAGGTTCCCGGTTATACGTTTGACACGCTCCTTGCCGAGTACGCCGACCAGCGAAACTTCCTGCGCAGTTTTCTTGTGTACCGCGACCTGCGCGAACGCGGGTATGTCGTCCAGACCGGTCCCCATGATTTCCGGGTGTTCCGGCGTGGCGAGAAGCCGGGGACCGGGGAGTCGCTTTACCTTGTCCGAGTTCTCTCGGAACGCGACCCGGTGCGTTTTGCCAAGCTGATCGAGGAAGTGATCACCGCAAGGAACATGCGCAAGCAGTACGTCCTCGCGGTTGTCGACGACGAGGAGGAACTGACCTACTACGAGATCAAGCTCCAGAAACTTGCCGATGCCTGCGCACCGCCATTTACGATTGCACCCTGTGAAGCGGTGCTCGTCGGGAAGTCCGCAATGGTCCGGGTGTCTCCGCCATCAGATCTGGAAAAGGCGGGTTTCGGAAAACGGCTTGACGAGGAGCGGCTGATGATATCACCGGTTGAACTCCTGTACCTGATGGGTGAGGAATCTGTACTCGCCACAAAAGATGGCAAATCGTTTACTCCCGCTGAATATTTCACCTTCGCAAAGGAGAGTGACCAGGAGCTTGCCGCAAAAGACAAGGTCTATACCGAGCTGCGCCGGCATGATTTTGTTCCCCGGACCGGGTACAAATTCGGCCACCACTACCGGGTCTATTGCGGCAAGAACGTGCACTCTGACATGCTCGTGCATGCGATAGAAAAAGAGGCAGTCATGCCCATGAGCGTGATCTCGCGCTCGGTCAGGATGGCGCACAGTGTCAAAAAGAAGATGTTATTTGGCTGTGTACATACTACCGGTATCCAGTTCGTCGAATTCGCGCGGATTAAATTATAACATTACGGTTGAGCGTTCCCATCATGACAGAACCGCACATCAATCCCTGGTCAAGTTCACCCTCCCTCGATGTCGAGAAGATGTTTGCCGAGTTTGGCATCGACCCGATTGCACCGGTGCTCCATGAGCTGCCCGAGATCCCGTACTTCATGCGCCGGGGTATCGTGGTCGGCCAGCGCGACTACCTCCCAATCGCCCGCGCGATCCGGAACCATACGCCGTTTCATCTCCTCACCGGCTTCATGCCCAGCGGCCACCCGCACCTCGGGCACCTGATGCTGATGCGGGAAATCGTCTGGCACGTGCAACAGGGTGCCAATGGGTATGTGACCATCGCTGACCGTGAAGCCTACGCAGTCCGGGGCCTTTCTTGGGAGAAGTGCCGGGAATACGGCAAGGAATACCTATCCTGCCTGTATGCGTTGGGTTTTGAAGGGCAGACCTATTTCCAGAGCAGAAACGAGCGGCTCAAGGATCTTGCCTTTGAAGCGGCAACCAAGGTGAACTTCTCCGAACTTACCGCGATCTACGGCTTTACCCCGGAGACGGATCTTGCCCACGCGGACAGCGTGATCACGCAGGTGGCAGACATCCTGTACCCGCAGGTCGAGCGTGAACCGGCTCCGACGCTCGTGCCGGTGGGAATCGACCAGGACCCGCATATACGCCTCACCCGGGGGATCGCCCACAAGTTCCGGATGTTCACGGTGGAGGAGCGCGAAGGGTACATCAGCGTGCGCTCGAAGAACGCTCCCGATGCGGCGCTCGATGCGGTGAAAAAGGCGTTTCCGCACGCGAAGAAATACGAGGGCCACGTGGACATCAAAGATGCGGCATGCACCGACGTGAGTGTAAAGGTACGCGAGATCGAGCGGGCCTGCGGGGGATATGCGTTTTACACACCATCATCCACCTACCATGTGTTCCTGCCCGGCCTGACCGGCGGAAAGATGTCATCAAGCGTTCCGGAGAGTTTTATCTCATTTTTTGAGCCCGAAGCAACGGTCAGAAAGAAGGTGATGAGCGCCCTGACCGGTGGCAGGATGACGCTTGAGGAGCAGCGGCGGCTTGGCGGCGAACCGGAGAAGTGCACGCTCTACCTGCTCAACATGTTCCACATGATCACCGATGATGCAAAACTGGCGGAACTTCACCGGAAGTGCCGGTCGGGCGAGATCACCTGTGGGCAGTGCAAGAAGGAGACTGCCGACCGGGTTGTTGCCTTTTTGAAGGATTTCCGGGAGAAGATGGACGTGGCGGCTGAGACGATCGAGGTGTGAGAGGCAATGGCGGAACTGACCTTGAATGAGAAACGGCTGCTTGCTGCGCTGGCAGAGGAGAAAAAGGCCGATGCAGAACACCTCGCCTCTCTCCTGAATGCGACACCAGAAGCAGTTGTGCAGTGGGGGCACCTCTCCGAGGACAAGGGGCTTGCGAAGGTTAACAGAATCACTAAAAAATCGTTTGAGTATACAGAAGAAGGGAGAAAATATCTAAAGAATGGTCTTCCAGAGGCCCAACTCTATAAAAAAATCAAAAGTAAGCCCGATTCCAAAATTGCCGAATTCCAGGAAGATCCTGCTTTTAAAATAGGGTTTGGGCAGCTCAGGAAGAATGGACTTGTCAAAGTCACAGAGAACGGTACTATCCAATTATGTGAGGGTGTCGTTCGAGGAGACGACTACAATTCTGGCAAGGACAAAGGGCATTCTGGATCTATTGAGAGAGACGAAGCCTCGCTAAAAAATCCTTCAGATAATGATCCAAAGACAAAAGAATTTATCAAACGCGGGATCCTTGTCGAATCTGAAACCGTCCGATATGCTATTTCTATCACTCCTGAGGGAATCGCTCTTGTAAATCAGGGCCTTGACATCAGGGAAGAGATCGGCACGCTCACCCGGGATCAAATCATCTCCGGCGCATGGAAGACCGCAAACCTGCGCCGGTACGATGTCAAAAAACTGCCAAAGACCGTGTACCCCGGCAAGTCCCACCCGTACCAGCGGCTCATCGACGAGATGCGCCAGATCCTT
The DNA here is from genome assembly GCF_052325125.1 of Methanoregula sp. Classification (GTDB taxonomy): domain Archaea; phylum Halobacteriota; class Methanomicrobia; order Methanomicrobiales; family Methanospirillaceae; genus Methanoregula. Next base: position 50,487 of record NZ_JBKQWO010000051.1, read on the forward strand.
CTGGAGATGGGCTTTACCGAGATGCACGGGGAGATCGTCCAGAGCGCGTTCTGGAACTTCGATGCCCTCTTCCAGCCGCAGGACCACCCGGCCCGGGAGATGCAGGACACGTTTTATCTCAAAGAGGAGGCGCCGCTGCCGGAAGGGTGGGAGTGCCTCAGGGACATGCACGAGCACGGCGGAAATACCTCGTCCACCGGCTGGGGCGGAAAGTGGAACCCCGAAAAGGCAAAGCAGTGCGTGCTCCGCACGCACACGACCAGCCTCTCGATCCAGTACCTTGCCACCCACCCGGAACCGCCGGTCAAGGCATTCTGTATCGGGAGGGTCTATCGGCGCGAAGCGATCGACCCCACCCACACACCTGAATTCGAGCAGCTCGAAGGGATCGTCATGGATAAGGAGGTTAGCTTCCGCCACCTGCTGGGCTTTTTAAAAGAGTTCTACCAGCGGATGGGCTTTTCCGATGTCCGGTTCCGGCCCGGGTTCTTCCCGTATACGGAGCCTTCGGTCGAGCCCGAGATCTGGGTGGACGGCCTTGGCTGGGTGGAGATGGGCGGGGCAGGTGTCTTCCGGCAGGAGGTAACCGACCCGTGGGGTGTGAAATGCCCCGTGCTCGCGTGGGGCCTTGGCGTGAGCCGGGTTGCCATGCTCCGGCTGGGCTTGAAGGACCTGCGGCAGCTGTACCAGAGTGATCTTGAATGGATACGAAACAGCTCCGTGCATGCCCCTGCCGCAGCGGGGAGGAAGACGTAACATGGCAATCATCAGCCTCTCCTACAGGTACCTCGAACGGCTCACCGGCACCGACAGGGAAACGATCCTCAAACGCCTCCCTATGATCGGGTCCGAGGTCGAACGCCTTGAGGAGGACCACGCGGACGTTGAGTTCTTCCCCAATCGCCCTGACCTCTTCTCGGTCGAGGGTGCGGCCCGGGCCATGCGGGGATTTTTAGGAATCGAGACCGGCCTGCCGCGCTATACGGTGAAACCCTCGGGGATCCGTTTCACTATAGATTTGAAGCTCGCGGCGATCCGGCCCTGCCTCGCCTCCGCGGTCATCCGGAACGTTTCCTTCGACGACGAGTCCATCCTCTCGGTCATGGCGCTCCAGGAAGCCCTGCACTGGGCAGTGGGACGGGGACGGAGCAAGGTTGCCATCGGCATCCACGACCTCGATACGGTCACCCCGCCGTTCCATTACGTTGCCTCCCCAAGGGCGAGGAAGTTTGTCCCGCTCGATTTCACCAAAGAGCTCACCCTCGACGAGATCCTCGAACAGCACCCCAAGGGCAGGGACTATGCAAAGATCGTAAAAGACTTCCCGCTCTTCCCCATGATCGTTGATGATGAAGATCATGTCTGCTCGTTCCCGCCGATCATCAACGGCGAGCGCACGCGGGTGACAACGGCGACAAAGAACATCCTCCTCGATGTGACCGGCACCGACCAGCGTGCGGTCAATGTTGCGGCAAACATCATCTGCACCGCCCTGGCCGAGGCTGGTGCGACCATCGAAAGCGTGGAGATCAATGGCGCAGCCATCCCCGATCTTGCTCCCGCAGTGCGCACGGTCAGCGTCCGGGAATGCTCCGATCTTATCGGGGTCGATCTGACCGCGCCGCAGATGGCGGAACTGCTGGAAAAGATGCGGTTCGGCGCAGAGCCGGCCGGGCCGGATCGGGTCCGGGTGCAGGTGCCCAGCTACCGGGCAGATATCATGCATGACTGGGATCTCTTCGAGGATGTTGCGATCGCGTACGGCTACGAGAACTTTGCTGTCGAGGTGCCTCCCACGTTCTCCATCGGAAAGGAGCACCCGGCAAACCGGATTGCCGGCCAGGCACGGGCGATCCTTGCCGGCCTCGGGTACCTGGAGATGATGCCCTTTACGCTGACCAACGAACGGGTGCTCTGCGACCGGATGCAGCGTCCCGGCGTCCCGGCGACACTCCACCTCATGCACCCGATCAGCGAGGAGTATACCGTAGTCAGGACCGACATTGTGCCACTCCTTCTGGAGATGCTGCAGGTCAACCGGCACCGGGAACTCCCGCAACGGCTCTTTGCCACCGGTGACGTGCTTGCCGATCTCCGCACCACCCAGAGCCTTGCGTTTGTCAGCACCCATGCGGCCGCCGACTTTTCGGAGGCCTATGCCCACGCAGACGCGGTGCTCCGCGAGCTCGGAATCACGTACAGCGCAGAAGTATCTGACGATGCCGCCTTCATCGAGGGAAGGCGGGCGGATATCATAGTCGGCGGGAAAAAAGCAGGTGTGTTCGGCGAGATCCATCCCGCCGTGCTCACGGCGTTCGAACTGGAGCAGCCGGTGGCGGCGTTCGAGCTCGATCTCAGAGCCGTACCGGGATACCCTTCCCCTTAAGGTACTCTTTTACATCGCGGACGGTAAACTCGCCGTAGTGAAAGACGCTCGCCGCAAGGCAGGCATCTGCTTTCCCTTTCGTAAACCCGTCGTAGAAATGGTCGAGCGTCCCGACCCCGCCGCTTGCGATTACCGGGATGTTTGCTGCTTCCGAGATCGCCCGGGTGATCGCGATATCAAAACCGTTCTTGGTTCCGTCGGTCTCCATGCTGGTCAACAGGATCTCCCCGGCCCCCCGTTCCTCTGCCTCTTTTGCCCAGCGCACCGCATCTATACCGGTCGGCTTGCTCCCGCCATAGATAACTACCTCGTACCAGCAGGTGCTGTCGTCGCAGAGCCGGACCGGCACGGCTTCGGGGTTCGGCGTGAAGTTCCGGCGCACGTCCATGGCGACCACGATGCACTGCGTACCGAAGGACTCCGCGCCTTTGGTAATGATCGATGGATCATGCACGGCGCTCGTGTTCAGGCTCACCTTGTCCGCCCCGGCCCGGAGGATCTGCTGGATATCGTCAAGCGTCCGCAGCCCGCCTCCAACGGTCAGCGGGAGGAAGAGCTGGTCGGCCGCCCGCTGGATGAGGTCGATGATGATGCCCCGCTTCTCCTTGGAAGCGGTGATATCGAGGAAGACCACCTCGTCTGCTCCCTGCTCGTTGTAGCGCCCGGCAAGCTCCACCGGGTCGCCGGCATCCCGGAGCCCAAGGAAGTTAGTCCCTTTTACCACCCGGCCGTCCTTTAAGTCAAGGCAGGGGATGATCCGTCGCGTGAGCACCATGTCACTTCCGGTTTCTCCTCTCATCCCTATTTACCTATCTGCCTGTCTGCCATCCGAATTCTGCGGGGAAGTTTATGTGCCATTGTTGCATTATGTACAGGGTACGTGATAGCGCGGTACCTGCCGCGAGGCCGGAACCGCACAGGTGTTTTCATGAGTACCGGGAAGTTAAAGATCGACTGGGCGGCACAGTACATGCCCGTGCTTGCCTCGATAAAAAAGCAGTTCGAGAAGGAGAAACCTTTCAGGGGTATGACAATTGGCATGGCCCTCCATGTCGAGGCCAAGACCGCAAACCTTGTCCAGACGCTTGCCGCGGGCGGCGCAAAGGTCTACATCACCGGCTGCAACCCGCTCTCCACGCAGGACGATGTGGCTGCGGCGTTAAACGAGGTAAAGAACGTGCACTGCTACGCAAAGCGCGGGTGCACGGTCGAGGAGTACTATGCGGCAATCGAACAGGTACTCGACGCGGCTCCTTCGATTACCATCGATGACGGGATGGACCTCATCCACTACCTGCACACCAAGCGCCGCGAGCTCTTAAAGAAGGTGATCGGCGGTTGCGAGGAGACAACGACCGGTATCCACCGGCTCCGGGCAATGGCGTCGGAGAAGAAACTCGAGTTCCCCGTGGTCGCGGTCAACGACACGCCGATGAAACGGTTCTTTGACAACGTGCACGGGACCGGGGAGAGTGTGCTTTCCTCTATTATGATCACGACAAACACGCTTATCGCCGGAAAATACTTTGTTATCGCCGGCTACGGCTACTGCGGCCGGGGCCTTGCGCAGAAAGCCCACGGCCTGGGCGCAAAAGTCGTGGTCACCGAAATCGATCCCCGCCGGGCTCTTGAAGCGCACATGGACGGGTACCATGTCATGACCATGGACCAGGCTGCAGATATCGGCGACATTTTTGTTACGACCACGGGCAATACCAGCGTGATCGGCAAGAACCATTTCGGGAAACTTAAACCCGGTGCGATCCTTGCCAATGCCGGCCACTTCAACGTCGAGATCGATATAGCGTGGCTGGCAAAACACGCGGACTCTACCGTCGAGCGCGATGGGATCGTCACCTATATTCTCAAGGGAAAACCGGTCCATGTACTCGCTGAGGGCAGGCTCGTGAACCTTGCCACCCCCAAGGGCATGGGCCACCCGATCGAAGTCATGGACCTCAGTTTCGCCCTGCAGGCGCTTTGCACCCGGTATATTGCGGAGCATGGCGACTCCCTCAAAGGCGGTGTCTACGAAGTGCCCCAGGAGATCGATGAAATGGTTGCCCGGCTCAAACTTGCATCGCTTGGCCTTTCGATCGATGAACTCTCCGCGGCCCAAAAGAAGTACCAGTGCAGCTGGGATATCGGGACGTAAGTACCGTCCTGCCCGAACTTTTTCTCTCGTTTTTTAAGTCGCGTTCGGATTATCTGTATCCTGTTTTCTCCGGGAGATTTCCTGCCTTTTCATCCCCGGCGCTGACAGGGTACCCCAGTTTCCATTGTTCGCGGATAACGATCAGCGCCCCTGCGGCAAAGAGGGGAATGGCAAGCCAGAACTGGCCGCCAAGGGGATCGGGAAAGATGAAAAGCGATGCAATGCAGCCGATGAACGGTGCTGCCGAATAGATCGCACCTGCCCGCGCCGCACCCATGTCCCGGAGGGCCACGATAAAGAGGATGAGCCCAAACCCGAAGGAGAAGAACCCGGTGAGGAGGGCAAGGACGATCAGGTCTGCACCCGGCAGGGGCTCCCCGAGCACAATCACGAGTACCGTTGCGATACTCCCGCCAAAGATCACCTTGTACAGCCCGATCAGCTCCGGGGGGTAGGCGGTGATATGCGCCATGCAGTTGTTGTCTATGCCCCAGAAAAATCCCGACAGGATGATCCCGAGCGCCCCCAGGGAAATGCCAAGGACGCTCTCGCCGTTCCAGCCAAGAAGGATGCTGCCGGCAAAGATGAGGATGAGGGCAAGCCCCGTCATTTTGTCGGCCGGTTCATGGAAGACCCGGAACGCGAGCAGGACGGTTGCGACGATCTCGAAGTTTAAAAGCAGCGCCGCTGTCGCTGCAGGAGTGATGGTAAGGGCAAAACACTGGGTGACCGGTGCCAGAAAGCCTCCGACAATCACCGTCCCCATAAGAAGATACAGCTCCCTCCGGCTGGTACGGGGTTGCCCCGTGGTTAAGCGGGGACCGCTCACCAGTCGCCAGCAGAGAACACCGGCACCTGACCCGAGCGCAAGAAGCGCAATGAGGACCAGGGGTGCCATGTCGTCGACAAGGATCTTTAAGAGCGGTGTTGCCGTCCCGAAAAGGAGGGTGGCACCCGCAATCGCAATGACGGGTTTTGGAATTTTGTGAAAGGGGATGCATTTCATGGTATCAGGGAGTTTAGGAAATTACGCGGGCGATAATGCCCCGGGTTTTCAGATATATGGGATGATTCAGGTCTTTGAATCTTCCCGTGCCGCATAGATATATTCCTGCGCAATCCCGCAGTACATGCCAAAATGCTTCCGGGCAAAGGCGCGTATCTCATCATACTCCCGCCCGGTCAGGGCCGTATCCTGCGGGAGCGCCGGAAGGTAGTGTTCACGCATCAGCCGCCGGATCCAGACATCGACCGGAAATGCCTCGAACTTCTGGAAGGCAAAGAGGAGGACACAGTCTGCTGCCTTGGGGCCTATACCAGGGAACTTCATGAGCTCGCGGCGGGCCTCCTCGTACGGCAGTGCGTCGATAGTCTCTGCCCATGAATCTCGTGCAGCAGTATCGCAGGCGGTTTTAAAAACATATGGCTGTCGGTACCCGAGCCTGCACTCTGCAAGAGAGGAAACGGTTCCGGTGCAGGAGATCCGTAACGGATCGGGGAACGAATAGAATGTCGTATCCCCATCTTCAATTGCGTCGCCGAACTGCTGTGCAATGGTTGCAACCCGGCGCCGGATCGCAGGGATGTTTGTATTGGTTGCGCAGATATAGGAACAGAGGCACTCCCACGGAGGCTGCCGTATAAGGCGCAGGCCCTGGCATTCTCCGATCGCCTCATGGATAAACGGGTCGCGATCGACTGAGTCGAGAATGGCCAGAAGATCGAGATCGAGGGAGAAATAGTGCCTCACAAACGTTTCGCCTGCACCGGTAAAGGAGAGCGTCCTTCCTTCCTGCCGGCATCGGATAACCTGTCCTTCCACGACCCCGGTCCAGCTTCCATCCGGCATGTGGTTCCAGCGGAAGACCTGCCCGCACCCGAGCGTCTGGTCAAGGGAGAACGGCTGGTCCGGGTGAAGCGCGATCCGTGGCATGGGGGACTCCTCCTTGTAAGATATCTGTGTTTAACCTTTTTAGACTATACCGGGGGATGGGAAGGACTTATCAGGGCACCGGCAGATGATGGCGGGTGCCCGTTTTTATTTTCGCAGTGGACGGATAGTCTTTTAATATATCGGCTAACAGTTCTTTTCATGGAATTAACAGAAACCCTCAAGGCCTTTATCGAGGAAGGCGCGGACTGGGAGCGCAAGCAGACCACGCTTGCCGGGGTCTCCATCATTCGGCTTCCCGCAACAAAAAACCGCCCGGCATCCCTTGCGATCGATATTAACCCTCTCGGTGAAAACGGCCTCCCGATGAAAAAGAAAGGGATCATGATCATGAACGCAGCGGAACTTGCCGCATTCCGTGCGGTGTTCAACAATGAAAAGGCAGACAGCCTGGTAAAAGCGCTCGAAGAAGTTCTCCCCGAGCGCAAAACGGCGGCAAAATCCAAAAAAGCGGACGTCGTGCAGTTATAACCCGGAAAAGCAGCGAAATTCACTTTGCCATTCGGAGTGATGCGTATTAAATTAATACCGATACTTCCTCTTTTTCTTCTCGTTCTGGTACTTGCGGGTGCCGGGTGTCTCGGTACCAGGGTTCTCCCGGTTAACAAGACCGCGCCGCCCTCAATAGTCGTCGATTATCACCGGACGGGGGGCACTGCCGGTTTAAATGACCACCTTGTAATTTTCGACAACGGGGTCGCGGCTATCTCCGGGCGGTCCACCAGCACCGAAATATACCTGAATGCAACCGACATTGCGTTCATTTCAGTGCTGTTTAACGAGTCCCAGTTCTCCCAGCTCCAGGCCAACTATCCGGCTCCTCATAAAAGCGCAGATATTGTGACCTATACAATCATTTACCAGGGCAAGACCGTAGCTGCCGAAGATACTGATATCCCTCCTTCACTCGGGACGATAATCGATGAACTGAACCGGATCCTCCAGAGCGCCGGTACACAGAAATCTGCATACCCGACGATAGGGTTTACACCGTAATACCGGCTGCTCTGGTGATTTATCTCCGCAGAATGATCCTCTCGTACGGGAACCGCTTAAAGGGAACCACTCATCGATATGCCTTCCGTGATACCGTCAGGAGTGTATTCGTGTCTTCGCCAGGAAACAGTTTTGCGGTAAGGTGCCGGCCGTGCAGGTGCTACTGTGAATCAAAAAGAGGAATTATGCTCCTTTATACATGCACGACTGCACATCGTGGCCGAGTTTCCCGATGGCATCGGCGCGGCAGCGCTGGCAGTGCCGCATCTGTTTGACATATTTCGAACAGGCGTCCTGCATCTTCCTTTTCATCTCGGGTGTGGGGGGGGTTATATCGGCAAACTTGTACTGGGCGATCAGCGGGATGAGGTTGAAGGTATAGACGCCCATTTCCCCAACCTTTTTTGCGATGTCTATGATGTGATCATCGTTGATGCCCGGGATATAGACGGTATTTATCTTGACGATCATGTGTCGTTCCACGGCCATCTCGATGCCCTTTAACTGCTGCGCAAGGAGCAGTTTTGCCGCTTCGATCCCCGTGTACCGTTTGCCCTTGTAATCGACAAACTGGTATATCTTTGCCCCAATCTCCGGGTCGATTGCGTTGAGCGTGACCGTGATATTGCCAACGTCATACTTCTGGAGCAGGTCGATCTTGTCCGGCAGGAGGAGGCCGTTTGTACTGATGCACTTGATAACCCCCGGGTACTCTTCGTGGAGCCGGCGAAGCGTCTCGAACGTCTCCTCGTTTGCCAGCGGATCACCGGGTCCCGCAATGCCGACAACCTTGATATAATCGTATTTCTCGACGACTTTTTTTACCATGTCCATGGCCTGGTCGGGATTAAGGATCCGGGTGGTCACCCCGGGCCTGCTCTCGTTAACGCAGTCGAAATCCCGGATACAGTAGTTGCACTGGATATTGCATTTCGGCGCCACGGGAATGTGGCAGCGCCCGAAAGCATGGCATGCCTTCTCGGAAAAACAGGGATGCTCCTGTATTTTTCGCATCTGTGCAGGATCCCACTGGACTTTTTTCCCCGCCACCTCTGCGGTTTTTATTTCGTCGGACATAGGCTCTACGTTTTAAATGCGTTCTTCAGGTATAAATAAAGTTCAATCAGGGTAATTTGTCGTATCTTTCCGGTCATGGATCCGGGGAGTTTCTGTTCCCCTTCCGTAAGGGGTTATTGTCGTGACGGGTCTGTATCCCCGGATGATGAACGGGGAAAAACCTGGGAAAAATCAGGATTCACGATATAAACCGGAAACGTTCCGAAGACGGTCTTTTTTTCAACCTGGTACAGCCGTGCTTCGAGCAGGAGTTCGGCTGCCTTACAAACGGTATCCGGTGCGGCCAAACCCTGAGATCCCGATGCACCCGAAGACCCAATGGCATCACCGGTAATTTCTATCTCGTGGAGAAGACAATCGGTTTTGGTCTTTGAGAACCTGATAAGCAGGTCACGGCTCGTGATACCGTGGAGGTACCGGAAGATAAAATACAGGCTTACCAGCACTATACCGATTGAAACAAAAAAGTGGCCGAGTTCGCTGAATTCTGATACCGAGAGGACGTTATTGACCGTTATTCCCGGGAGCAGGATGATGGTCGAGATAATACAGACAAGGGCAAGTGCTGCTCCCAGCAGGAACAGGAAAGAGACCACCGGTTCGGGGATATTTTTCCGAATCAGATGTGCCCTCATACCGGAGACATCGGAAAAAAAATCTGTTGAGTAGGGCTCCAGTTTCCAGACCAGAAAATAAAAAATAATGATGGCAACCGACTGAAAAAGGATAATACCGGTATGGGGTGAGGACAGCTTCCCGTTGAGATGCATCGCGATCACGAGGATGATGTCGATGGTAAATATAAGGGCGAAACCGTAAAAGAGCGTACGGCAGTTAATAAAAAATGCGTTGAGAAAGATACGGGTGAACCTTTTCGTGCTCCTGATAACCCCGGTCTCCTGAAGTCCGGTAAGATATTTCGAGAACTCAGTGTCAGGGAATGAGGAGCGTTTCAGGTTGTGGGGGATAAGCAGGGTGATAAAATAGAACATGAACAGGAAGAAACTGGCGGAAATAAAAAGCAGGGGATAAACGGGGTTCACAAGGAAAAAGAGGATGTTTCCAAGGATGGCTGCGCCGAGGATAACGAGGGTGATCCTGCCCGGTGTGCCCGAGGCATACAGGTGACGGTGGCGGTCCCGCTCTTCGTGGATCTCTGCCCGGAGGGCCTTGTGCAGCGCCGAAATGGCCCCTGATATCGTTGAGAACTCCTTTCGTTCCACGGTGATCCTCCGGAAAAGCCGGGCCAGGCTACGCCTGCCTGATCGTTTCTTTACGTACCTATCGAAAGGCAAGGGTATATTGTTTACCGGTGAATTATAGATACGAATATCATGAAGAAATCCGAGAAAACCAAAGGCAGGGAGAAGGTGGCTGCACGCAGGCAGCAGTACAAACTGGCGGGAATCGTGGCAGTTGTGGCGATCATCGTTATTTGCGCCGCCGTGTATCTCGTGTTCTACAGCCCGGGAGTTGTTGCGGCAGCCGGGGATACGGTGAGTGTTACCTACACCGGCATGTTTGAGAACAAGACGATCTTTGATTCAAACGTGAACGGGACCCCGCTGACCTTTACGATCGGGTCGGGCACTATGATCTCCGGTTTTGACGCTGCGGTGCGGGGGATGAGAGTGAACGAGGAAAAAGTCGTTAACATCCCCGCCGACCAGGGATATGTCTATAATCCCGGTCTTGTCCAGACTGTTCCCAGGAGCATGTTCCAGACAAACCAGACGATATCCCCGGGCGAACAATTCTCGTTCCAGAGCTCGGTGGATGGCCGCACAAGGGTTGTTACCGTGCTCAGTGTCAACAGTACAGGGGTAACCGTGGATGCGAATTCCCCGCTTGCCGGCCAGAACCTCATCTTTGACATCAAGATCGATTCTATCCAGAAGGCAAGTACGGGAAGCAATGCCACGGCAACGGCAACTTCCTGAACTTTTTTTTAATCTTCTTATCAGCAACCGGGCCGGGCTTTTTTTTGCGGAAACAGGACTTCCTCCCGCGTGAACACAGGGCCGGGGCGATCTCTTTTGTGATCGATCGGTCCGACCGGTTTTTGTGCGGAGCGCACAAGGGAGGGAGGGGGGCTACTCCTGATCCTGCTGCACCACAGGTCGCCCCGATCAATTCCGGAATCGATCGGTCCGGCCAATTTCAGAAACGATCGGACCGACCACCCCGTCTCGCCTGAAGTTCCAGTGGAAGCGCATGTTGTGGCACAGGAATAGAAGAGGTCACCCCGACTGGTTTTGAAATCGATCAGTCCGACCAATTTTTTTGGGACTGCACAATGGGGAGAGGGGGGCTACCGTTTTTTTTGAAGGTCGGGGTGGCCGATCATCGCGAAGGGTCGGGGCGATCATTTTCCGGAATTATCCGCTCGTGATCCAATCTTTTTTGGAAATCCTCCGCTGCTGAGCCGGACATTTTCTGGAACCCTCAGCTCGTGACCCGTTCATTTTCGAAAATCTTTAGCTGCTGAGTCGCCCTTTTTCCGGAATCTTCCACTCGCGATCCGGACTTTTCCGGAAATCTTTAGCAAAGGCCGGGGGTTTGGACGATGTGATGGGGGCTGTCGCCCCCACACCCCCACGAGTGATGCCAGACGCGGGAAAACGCCTCGTCGGGTTTTGCGCTACGCCACTTACCGTGATCCTGAATTTTGAATCAATACCCTTGCCGAGCAAGGCCCCGATGAGGCGGCCGAGCGACTCCCTGCAGAGCAGGGAGGGGGGGAGAAATCGCAATACGATGGGATCAAGACTCTCCCCAAAAATACGCCCGTAAAACCGTCCGATTCCAGTGGAAGAAAATCAGGGCGATTATATCGCTTTATTTTCCAAAATAAGCCTAAATTGAGCCCCATATAATGCCCATAATCGGCCCATAACAGCCTTTTTTCGGCCTCTTTTTCCGGGATCATGCAAATATCCATCCGGTCCCATAATCGGGCCGTAAAGCCCCAATATGCGAACCTTTTATTTCGTCCGTTTTCAAAAATAAGGTCAATTTGGGCTTATTTTGAAAAGGAGCCCGATACGGGCTCCGATTGGATCTGATAAGGGTCAATCCGGGCTCAATACGGGTCCGGATGAGCGCAGCCCTGATCAGGAGGATTGGGGGGTCAGCCGGACCAGCACCCCCGGTAAGGACAGGATTTTTCCCGGAATCCCCGGATCATAACCGGATTTTTTCTCCAAAAGTCCGGCAACCTCCGCGAACTTTTTTTTGAATGTCCGATATCGCTCCTCGCCATTTTTGGAAATCTTCGGGCAGCGTATCCGGACTTTTTCCAAAAGAGCCGTCGCGTTTACGAACGCTTTTGAAAATTTTGCAGCAGGCCGGTCCGGATCATGCGGGTTCCGGGAAATTATGATGATGGAGATCCCGCGCAAACCGAAAGAAAGAGATGGGCCCGGCCGGATTCGAACCGGCGACCTTCGCCGTGTAAGGGCGACGTCATACCGCTAGACCACGAGCCCGATAACCTACTTATGTCGGACTGGAATGTATTAAAACCGTCTGTATCTGGAAATAAAAACATTGGCACCCTGTCCGGCTTGAAGCTGACCTTCGCCCGCACTGAATTGGAGAGTTGCACAACCGCGCGGACGCGAAATATCGCCCCAAAATCCGTGTATTGGATCGAGAAAGCATCGGAGATCCTCTGGGAGAATACACGCGGGGTTATCAGTCAGACCACCATGGAAAAGTTGCACAACTCCATCCTTTCGAACTATTCCAGTCACGACTCGTGGGGGAAAGTCCTCAACTTCACGAGAGCCTTTCTGAAGTATCTGTCAAAGCTCCATCTCGATCCGAGCTACCAGAACTTCTCGTTATTCCTCGACATGCCGAGGACACGAAGAGACCGCAAAACAGTTACATCACGCATCGTTACAACGGTGGACATCACCCGAGTTATCGATTGCATATTCGATGCCTACTGTGACCATCACTTGAGCCACGAATCAATGGTGAACTACCTTGGATTTACGTTGTTCGGGGCTTATACGGGGCAGCGCGTCGAAGCGACCATCAGCAAAATCACGGTTGCACAACTGAGAACCGCACTGAGTGCTTCCCCCTCGATTCTTCATGTCAACCCCGTTCAAGATAAAATACGAATGGAACACTATGTGCCGATCCATCCTGACCTTCATCACATACTCGCGAAAATGATAGAGAACAAAGCTGACAACTCCCGGGCGTTTGAATTCGTCGGATACCAGATGTGGTTAAAACGCAACAGGATATCACTTGCACGTGCTCCCGGCATGATGTTCACTCCGTCAGACCTGAGAAAATTCGCGGAACAGTATGGCGATATCATTCGATGGGATCAAACTAACAGGGCATACATTTTGACTCACGGAGTGAGCGGAATCGACTGGGCACATTATAAGCACCCATTGCCGGAATACGTCTACGCGAACTATATGCAGTACTGGGAATCGGTGCACATATTGGAAAATGAGCTTTCTGCCGGAGATATAGGTGCAAATGTGGTCTGTCGAGAAAAAGTGAGAACGGGGCTGTTGGTGGCGTAAATCTCCAAGGACATAGGTAGATAACAGAAAAATAACAGAAAAATCGAATCAAACCACATATATACTAATAAATAGATGGGGGTGCTATGCAAACAAAAACTAATTTAGTAATTCTGTTGACTCTTTTTGTTATTACGCTCGCTATTTCCGCTGGCTGCACTAGTGAAACTGGTCCAACCCAAGCATCACCGAATCAAGAATCACCCAACCAAATGTCAACGACCCAAGCATCTACTGTACCTCAAGGCGACTTTTCGCAAGTTACACACGCAGATGTTATGACAAAACAAGGACATTGGACTTCAGGAGCGGATGCTGATGGGATCATTGTTTATCCAGCACTTGAAGATGTCAAAGGTGCAGACGTTACATGGTCCGGGTATACACTTCCGGTTGATATCCAGATTTACTCCACGAAATTCGATTCCAGTTATAACGAAGTAAAAGGTCAGCTCGTTTACCAAGGATCTGGAACCATTTCAAGTTGGCAGGACGGTAATATGTTCATGGGTGGAGGAATTCAAGTACCATATTCCTCGATGAAGGTTCCTGCAGGACAAAGCTATGGATGGACGTACGTTACGGTTCATACACCAGATGGCAAAACATATTCAGCCGTCGATAAATTGACCTCATTAACTCCATAATTTTTTTATCCACTTTGCTATTTTCTTGTGTCCCGAATTAATTCCAAGTTACAAATCCTTAAAATAGAATATTTTTATTCGTTATGCCTTACTGCCATTATTCCTGCGATGATTAGCAATATGAATGATAAAACATAGAAAAGAGAAATACAGATCAAACCACAAATCGCACTGATTATCATTAAGTAGCCCGCAGCTTTTGTGTGTCTGTTAACAATTGCAGCTCCGATGATCCCTAAAATGGAAAAAACAATTGCCCCTGCTCCCCCGACTATGACCGTCCCGGCATTTGCGGCACCAAAAACACTTCCGATGCCCCCTATCCCAATTGCAGCAAAGCCAGCAAAAAAGCCAATAATTCCCCCAAGAAGACCTAAAACAAATTCTGTAGTGAGAGAGCGGCCACTTTCATAAGAATTTCCAAGACTCGCTTTATACGGAGTGCCCGGATATACGGATCTAGTAACCCCAGCCGGAATTGATCCGTTGATATTGAGCGTGAAAAGTTCTCTTCTTTTAATCAGGTATAAGGGTAAACCGATGATCCATAAAAGTAATACAATCAATCCCCAGCTCAATGGACTCCAAGTATATGTACTAAAGGTGGATTCTTCGTTGTTCATTGACCCGTTTTGGGATTGTCCACCAGCCCCAATTGCTTTTGCATCATAGTATACTGCTATAGCACTTATAATGACGATAATTACGGTAAGAGCTAGAGTAGTTGGAGAACCACAAAGGGATACCAATCCCACTCCCAATAGCAGAATTAATATCACGTTCATGGAATAACGGCGTTGAGATCGTGTAACTTGATTTGAATTCTGTGGATTTGTTCTCTCTAGTGACACCTGACTTTTTCCGGGTAATTCGTGTGGGGCGGGAGATCCCTTCATGTACGCACCACAGGAATTACAATAGTACCGCCCCGCTTCGACAATTGCTCCACATACAGGACAGACTTCCCCGTTAATTGCAGGTTGCCGCCTTTCATTTTGTTCTGGCACGGGTTGTTTTGCTATGGGTGGTGGATTTACGGGTTGCGATATCGGCAACGGTGAACCGCAGGCATTACAAAATGCAGATTCTTCTCGTAGAATTTTTGTACCACATTTCGGACAGAAGTTACTCTCTCTGTGTGGAATGTTTTCAGGTAATTTAGTCCCACATTTATTGCAGAACATCGATTGATCATCAATCGAATGCGTCCCACATTTCGGACAAATTTTTACCATTGTATCACATGGGGAGTTCAATAGATAAGATGATTAATATTTTTATTTTCATTTTGTTGCTCCGACGGAGCTTTTTTAATAGTCAAGATTGATGGTTTACGACGACATCACTTTTCCGTTAAGTCCCGTTAACGCAACAGCACCCTTACACAAAGGAGAACAGATGAGAACTGGGCTTTAAACATCTTCGCCTTTAGAGGACGACGGGCATATGGTTCTCCATATCGTAACCTTCATCCACCACCACCACGACACGATACTATGCCCGACGCGTTCGACCTGTTCAATAAGGCAACCGAACTCGCCGAACAGGATCAGTTGGACGAGGCACTCACTATATTTCAGGCACTTCTTAAATCTGATTCCAACAACGCCAGCATCTGGAATAACATCGGCATCATTCAGTTCAGACAAGAAAAATACCTTGATGCGGTGAATGCCTTCGGGCAGGCAGCTGACATCGATCCCCACTTCACAAACGCATTGTTCAATAAAAGTCTGGCTCTCGTGAACCTCGGGAAAGATATAGAGGCACTAAAGGCACTCGATAACGTCCTCAAGATAAGTCCATACGATACGGAGGCACAATCCCAGCGTGCGTTGATCACCCGGAAAATGGCGCAGGTTAGTGATACGCAGAAAAGTGATTCACGATCGGTGCAATCTCAATTGCGGGTATAACGTTAAACAAGCTGGTGCAGCGAGAACGGGGATGTGAATGGCAATGAGTAAATCCATAACAAAACTGTATCAGAATATATGTAAAATCTATTTTCCTCGATGGAAGCCTTGGGGATTTACGTATAATCGTAACTGGGGCATGTCTGGATATTGTAATTGTGATCAAAAACATCTCTACTTTGGCTCTCCTTCTCCCCTTCTGATCATCCATGAGATTTGCCATGCAGTGGGTGCTCCAAACCACGGAGAAAAATGGCAGGCACGTGTTCTAAAAGCTGCCGAGACTGCAAAACAATATGATTGCGGACTCTCGAATAAACTCATTGCAGAAGTGGAAAATGTTCTCTCGAACGATATTAGTGGGAAGCAAGAGATGGAGGGTCTATGGAATCATATCTCGGATACATTTGGTGAACTTTATTTCTCCTCAGAACCGGTCAAGGTCTTTTACGTTTTGAAAAATCTGTTAAACGAGATGGGTTTCCGGAGAGAATGGGATGAAAAGAAATTTAAAAAAATGCTGAAGCGTGGGAGAAAAATTGCAGAATATGAACTCAACATGCCACGACGTTGATTAATCTGATATATTGAATTAGCATCAGTCTAAAAAAAGCGAGAACGGGGCTTGTGTAAGACGCGGGGTTAGCATAAGACCCTTCATGAAAATGCAAATGCGATCTCAGCATAGGCTTTATCGATAAGTCCCCGGTAGAACGGGATATCGAAGGTATTCGCACACCATGCCGGCTCCACGTGGTAACGTCGGGCATCGGTTACCACATACTGAATCTTCATCCCGGGTGCGATTCCAACGCCGTGATCCCGATATGATTGCACTGCCGCGCCCTCGATACACCGGTGTGCGTATGTGAGCCGGCTGATCCTGCGGTTGATCGCCATCTGTTTAGGGTCCGCTGCAGGCAGGCCGTTTACTGTTTCCCGGTAAATTGCGACAATGTCCTCTCGTGTCGCTTCGAGTTCCGCGATCTTTTTTGCCCGGGCCATCACCTCCAGCATACGGCGCTGCATCTCCCCCACGTGCTCCGGCGTATCATGCCTGCGTGCGGCAATCCCCCGGACCTTGATGCTGCCATCCGGTTGCCGGCCATAATACCGGTTGTAGGCACCGAACCCATCTGCAAGGGGCAGGAACACGATCCAGTCGAAATGGTCAACTTCGAGAAACAGGTCGGTATCGTGTTCGACTTGCGCCTTGAGTGCATCAATAGGTGTTCCCTGCAACCAGAGGCAATCCACAATGCCGTGGAGCACGTGGAAATTCATCGCCTCCGCGATATCCTTCGTCCGAATGAGAATATCGCGCGATCTGGATGTGATCCCCTCATGTACCTCGATTCTCCCGAACTTCGCATTCTTGTAGCCCGTGTACCCGAAGCAAGTGACGAGCATCCATTTGAGAATAGCATCGATTCCGGCGATGCTGGGATCAATTTTCTTGAGTCGTTTCGTCGCAACACGAAGTTCGAGCAGAGGTTTAAGCACGGAAGGGAGGAATCCTACGCGCTCCGAATGTCCCACCGTTTCCGGGGAGAGGTTTGATTGAACAATGATCGATGGATACATCGAGGTAAAATCGATCTCTTCGACATTTTCATAGATTCCCGGCTTTGGCTGGAACATCAGCCCGCCCCGATCAGCGGCTTGAAGCGCGGAGAGTTTCCGCATTTGTTCCGGGTCACTCTTGCGAAATGGTACCGATATCCCTCGTTTCACTGCCTCGTAGGTTTCATAGCTGCTGATGAGCGTGCCGGGTGTGAACCGGGACGCAAGATTGGGAGGAAGCCCCGAGAGTCGTGCTGCCATGAGCACCCCGGTAAGCCCACTCTCACGGTACACGAACGATTGTTCTGTATCGATCAGGATGCGCCCGTCAGGAATGAGAGCCGACTCCTTGTGTTCCATTCTACCGTAACTCCAGTATGAGCGTGAGTCCATCTGCCGGTACTTTCCATTCCGTGAGAAGGGCATATCAAGATCATACTGCCGCGCCAGTGTGCGTATCTTCGGCATCCACGTGTCGGCATCCGGCATGAGAATCACATCTGGATCGAGCGAGCTCACAATCCCAAATAGGTCTGTGAGTACCGTCTTCGTCTCACCGGTCAGCCGATCCGTACTTCCGTGGATAACCTCGATTTCTGTGCACAACGGGGAGAGGGAGGGATTGCCATGAATCCGAATATCAGTCACGTTCAAATCGTGCGTAATTTCCGGAGAAAACCGGTCATCCCCTTCTCCTGCACAGGGATAGATCCCCCGTTCTGCCATGAATCTCTGATCGCGACGTACATCCACGTTGAAAAGTTCAACATCATATTGCGCCTGCCGTTCTATGGCCTCGGCTATGTCGCGACCTGCGCGTACTGCGTAGCCCGGGAGAGTCCCGAATATGTTACGGATGGTGCATTCCTCAGCACCGTGTTTTTCTTCCAGCGCCTCGATCATCTCATGGTTAGCGTGCGGGTCGTGGAAGTGAACGGAAAAGGGTGGGTTGTAATCGTGATGGACTTTTTGTACACTACCCTCTTTCGTCCAGAGATCGATACCTCCGTCCCGGTACGCAGAGTCAACGATCCACACGATCCTACTCCCGGGTTTCGTGTAGGTCTTGCTGTTTAAGGATCTCGACAAGCACGGAGAATACTACGGCTTCGAGCGGGTCGTCGCAGGCAACAAACGCTTCGCTTGAATGCTGTTTTGCAAGTTCCGCGAGGCGCTCACCGTACTTCTGGTCTTCCCTTTTGAGTGCACGGGCTGAGCGTGCCCACCGGTCTGCCGTACTGTTAACACCCTGCCGCACGCTGGGGAATGTTCTGCCCATCACGACACCTCCAGAGTCCGTTGACCGGTTTGATGTATACCGGACTGACGCATGATACGTGAGGTTCTACGCGGGAGCCCGTCAGGTTCGACCGGAATAAGCTCGATAAAACGGTCAGCCCGACGCGCCAGCGCTGAAAATGTCCGGTCTGCGACCGGTGCATAGAGTATGACGAGTGACTCCCGGGCAACCTCTTTCAATGCCCCCTCCAGCGGCTCAATCATGTTCATAGCTCCGTCGAATAGAGAGGGATCGTGTTCAATGAAGACGACAGTATGTCCGGCCTCGCGGAGCATAGTTAAAAGCTGGTGGGCTGTGAATGCCCGCCGAACGTCGAAATTCTTGGACTGTCGATTGATACCTGATAAGATCCGGGAGTAATTTCCCCCAATGTAGAGAAAGAGAAACCGCTGGAGATCCACGTTGGAGTTGATGGCAGAGACCATCAATTTCTCGGGTGCGACGACGGCACTAAATGTGCCCGGCTGGAGCGCCGTTCCCCGGCGGAGTTCGATCTGCATAGCACCGGATCCCTGCTGCACTGAGGAGGATAAATGACCGGCTGAGTGGCGTGAAAGTGATCGTCCCGCCGGATACTGGCGCAAAATTGATGAGACCCTGCACAAGAATGAACAATATCGTGTGTGGCCGAAACTTACATCGGCTTCTGATTATACTTCAATATCACGCTTAACAAAAGGAATTACATAATCAAATACTACGAATACCCTCCGCGATGAAAAATCATGGCAACAATCCACGGTAAGTCCGGCAGCACCCAGTACCTGCTGAAAGGCATGAAACCCATTAATGGAAAACATTTTTCAACGCTGGCCGAAATGCAGCATTTCTACACCCATTATGAGGAAATCCTTGCCGAAACAGAAACGACCGCTGCCAGAAAACAGGATGAGAAAATCCTCGCCCTCAGTCAAGAAGTAACCCAGCTGGACAAAGAATTACAGGAAGGTCTTACTCGGCAGACGGTAGATGTTGACAAAAACATTGAAGAGCTGAATCGGAAAATTACCGATGCCGCCGGTTTTCTCTCACGGATTGGTTACCGGGTGCAGCACGGGTTTGCGGTCGCATTGCGGGATCACCATATACACAGCCCCTATGCCGGATTATCCCGGCAGTTGCGCAATGTGCGGAACGAAAGGACAAATCTCATCAACAACAGAGATTTTGCTATCAAATGGGAATGCAACAATGTCGTCAACTCGTATAATTTCCTGAAAACAAACGAGCCATTTCTGATCGGGGCTTACGGTGAAGAAGTCGTGATAGGATCGCTTTCCCACCTACCGGATGAATATCATGTGATAAACGATGTCAATCTCCGGTTCAGTCCTGCGATACGATGGAAAGAGACGGGTGAATATATTCAGTCCTGCCAGATCGATCATATTGTTGTTGGTCCCACCGGGATTTTCCTTCTGGAAACCAAGAATTGGAAATCTTCAAACCTTGAGATGAATGCCGACGTGCTGGTTCATCAGGTTCGGCGTTCTAGCTATGCATTATGGTACTACACCGGCGATTATTACCGGTATTATGAAAGGCCAAAAGTCCTCAATGTCGTCATATCTTTACACGGCGTGAACTCTGGACGAAAAATGGACAAGTATATGGATATCATTACACCCGGCCAGATATACGATTATATTCAACGACAAAGGTATCCGGCATTGTCCGATGAAATCGTGAAAAAATTTGTCAAAATTGTTGAAAGGCAGGAAACCTGTCATTCGAAGTATTAATACGGAATCAAGGTATCAGAACCGGGTTTCAGTGTTCTTCGCCTTTAGAGGGCGAGTATTTTGTAAAAATAGTATTCACCGGATAAAGGAAAATAAAAAAGAAATTTACTCTTTCTTAGCTATCTTGATGTCGATGCCGTATTTTTCGGCATTCTTGTCGGCAATCGTCTGGATGGCGGCGATCTCGGCGTCCTGCCTCTTTGGCTTGAAGAGGTGCCGGAACCGTTTCTGGGTCTTGAGGTATTCCTCGACCGGTTTCCTGACAACCTTTTTGACCTTGGTAACCGTGCCGTCCAACATCTCGTAGTTCACCCAGAGACCGGTCTCGATGGCCAGTTTTGCGATGGCCATCGTCTGGTCGCTTTCAAAACCCCAGCCGGTGCAGCAGGGGGCATGGAGCTGCACGTAGGTAGGACCCTCGGTGTTGATCGCTTTTTCAATCTTTTGGATCAGATCATTCGGATAGGCGATTGAGGCAGTTGCCACATACGGGGCACCGTGGGCCGCGAGGATCTGTGGCATGTCCTTTTTGGGACGCTTGTTCCCAAACGACCGGGACCCGGCCGGGCTCGTCGTGGTGCTGGCATCATACGGGGTAGCCCCGGACCGCTGGATACCGGTATTCATGTAGGCCTCGTTGTCGTAGCAGATGTAGGTGATATCGTGGCCGCGTTCGAACGCACCGCTGATGCAGAGCATCCCGATATCGAACGTCGCGCCGTCCCCGGCAATCACAAGGACCTTCTCTTTGCGCCCCTGTTTTTTGAGCGACGCTTCGATGCCTGAGGCAACGGCCGCTGCGTTCTCAAAGAGCGAGTGGATCCACGGAACTTTCCACGCGGTCTCGGGATAGGGGGTGGAGAAGACTTCCATGCATCCCGTCGATGAGACCACAATACAATTCGTGCCCGCTGCCTTGAGCATGAGCCGGGCCGCAAGAGCCGCCCCGCATCCGCCGCAGGCACGGTGCCCGCAGTCGAAGAGCTCGCAGGTTTTGTCTGCCATGATCAGAGCACCTCCTTGCGCAGGCCGATGAACTGATCGCCTTTGCCTTTTTCGGCAAGCGCGACAACTTCCCGGATATCCTTCTTCTGCACGTCTCTTCCCCCAAGGCCGATGATATAATCGAAGACCGGGATACCGGAACCGTAGAGCGCATCTTTTACCTCAAGAGCCACGGCACCCTTGGCGCCAAGCGAGATGTTCTTGTCGAGCACGGCAACGTGCTTTGCGCCTTTGAGCGCCTTTGCAACATCCTCGGATGGGAACGGGCGGAAGACGCGGACCTTGAGGAGCCCGACCTTCTTTCCTTCTGCCCGCATATCGTCGATGGTATCCTTGACGGTACCGCAGATCGAACCCATGGCAACGATGACGGTCTCCGCGTCCTCAATCTTGTATCCCTCGACCATCGCGCTGTAGTCGCGGCCGAAAAGTTGCCCGAACTCTTTTCCGGCTGCATGAATCGCAGATTTTGCCTCTTTGAGCGCTTTGTCGGTCTCGTACCGGAATTCGAGGTAGTATTCGGGGGTCGCATACATCCCGAAACTGATCGGGTCGGCCGCATCGAGCCTTTCTGCGGGCGCAAACTTCGGGAGGTATTTGTCCGCATCCTCCTGCGTGAGCATGTCCACCGGCTCATAAGTATGGGAGAGGATGAACCCGTCAAAGCAGACAAACGCGGGGAGCTGGACGGCAGGATTTTCTGCCACCCGGTAGGCGATATAATGGAGATCGGTGGCTTCCTGGTTATCTTCTGCGTAGAACTGGAGCCAGCCGGAGTCCCGCAGGGAGATCGAGTCCTGCTGGTCGTTCCAGATGGAGAGCGGTGCCCCGAGTGCACGGTTGGCAATCGTCATGATAATGGGCAGGCGCATGCCGGCAACGTTGAAGCAGACCTCGAACATCAGGGCAAGGCCCTGCGAGGTGGTTGCGGAATAGGTACGGGATCCCGCAGCGCTTGCCCCGAGGCAGGCGGAGAGCGCGGAGAACTCACTTTCGACCGTGATATAGTCCGCGTCGAGTCTCCCGTTTGCCACCATCTCGGCGAGCGCCTCGACTATATGTGTCTGGGGCGTGATCGGGTAGGCGGCAACAACCTGCGGCCGGCAGAGCCGGACCGCCTCGGCGACGGCCATAGAGCCTTCGGTAATTTCAAGCATTCTACTTCTCCTCCTGTTTCATCGCGATCGCTTCCTTGGGGCACTCTTCTGCACACAGCCCGCATCCCTTGCAGTATGCATAATCAGGATCGAAGAATCCCTCCTTGTCCTCCGCGATACAGCCCTCGGGGCAGATGATCTGGCACGTCCCGCACTTGGAGCACTTCCCGTGATCGAAGATCGGCTTGAAGACCCGCCACGACCCGGTCTTGTTGTCCCGGCCTTTTCCCGGACGGGCACGGCATCCTACAGCAAGCGCCATTATGCCGCCGCCCCCTTTACGCTTTCGAATGCCTGTCGGGCCGCTTCGATATTCTTCTCCGCCAGCTCTTTTGGGAACCGGTGGGTGAGCGCATTTTTGAGTGCATCGAACTTGATCTCGCCGGTCGCCGCTGCAAACGCACCCATCAGCGAAGTGTTAGTGATGGGAAGCCCGATCACCTTGAGCGCGATAGATGTCGCGTCGATGGTAATCAGCTTGACGCCGTCGGGCACCTTGTAGTCCGGTGCCTTCTCGGTATTGACGATGACGATCCCTCCCTTTTTTACTCCGGAAAAAACATTCACGTCTTTTATGAGCGTGCTGTCCTGCACGATGATATAGTCCGGTTCATACACCTGGCTGCGGAGCCGGATCTTCCTGTCGTCGAACCTGACGAATGCCTGGACCGGAGCGCCGCGTCTTTCAACCCCGAATGCCGGAAACGCTTGTGAAAAAACGCCTCCTTCGAATGCAGCAACAGCGATAAGTTCCGCAGCGGTGACCGATCCCTGGCCACCCCTGCCGTGGATGCGTAGTTCTCTCAAAGGAAAAATCCCCTAATAATTTTACATGATAAATCAATATAAATCTAGAGATCCACACCGAGCCCGAGGATTTCCCGGCCCCCGGAAAAGACGTCATGGGCAATTTTTGCCAGCCCCCTTGACGCGCACCATTCATCATAAACGGCTACGTCAAGGCCAAGAAGTGATTCGACATCGGGTGCGATAAGAGGCGCAAGCGAGCCGGCAAGTGCCACCCGCGCGCGTGGGTTCAGCAGGAGGAGCGCGGCACATTCCATGGCAGAATACATGGCAACCGTCTTTGTTCTGAGGGAATCATCATCGGGCATGGTATAATCCACCCCGGCATGCTGGAAGGCCTCGTTTGCAGTGCATTCCTTCGCGTCCACACGGCGGATGGCATTGACATCGAGTGCACCGTGACGGGTGCCCGGTGCAAAGATGCAGGCATCAAAGGCCCCGACCAGTTTTCCTGCGGTCACAAGGAGTGTGACCGTATTAGAACTCGCATCGGAAACCACAACATCGTCCCCGAGGTCATGGCAGACCATGTATGCAATTCCGATCTTCTCGGGGCTGGACTGGTGGGAGTAGGCCTTGAACCTTGGATCGGTCGGGGAACCCCGGTGCAGCCCCGGGATTACTACCGTGGGTATACCGCTTTCTTTGATCTCGTCAAAAACCTTCGTGCCACCGCCGATGTGCTTGCCGGCACCCTCGCGGCTGACGACACCCCGGTTTTTTATTTTTTTTATATCGGTAATTTTTGAAAAATTGTCACCCATCGAATAACAAATTGCGATCCCCTCAATATCATCGGGGGGACAGAGCCGGCCGAGATCCGCCGCGGTGAAATCCCTAGCCTCTTCGCGCGACAGCTTGAACTGATCTGTATCAGATGCAAACCGCATAGCGGTCGTGCCGTGGTCGATCCCGATGAACATAGCAGTAATCCTATAGCATAGGTTACATAATAGGTATTGATGTTTGATGTCGTAACGGGTGGTGCCGGTTTCATCGGCTCACATCTGGTTGATACGCTCGTTGCCCAGGGTAACGAGGTCGTGGTTATTGACTCGCTCTGTGCCGGGCGCAGGGATACAATTGCCCGGCACATTGATTCATGCGATATCCGGTTCGTGCAGGCAGACCTGCTCAGTGACGGGTGGCAGGAAGCCATACACGGTGCCGACCGGCTCTTTCACCTTGCAGCAGACCCGGATGTCCGCCAGAGCGCGATAAATCCTGACCCGACGATGCAGAACAATATTATGGCGACATACCGGGTACTGGAAGCGATGCGCCACCACAACGTTCCCGAACTGGTATTCACCTCGACTTCGACGGTGTATGGCGATGCCGCAGTTATTCCGACGCCCGAGAGTTACACGCCGCTCGAACCGATTTCCGTCTACGGGGCAAGCAAACTTGCCTGCGAGGCGCTGATCTCTGCGTACTGCCACTCGTTTGGCATGAGCGCGTGGATGTTCCGGTTTGCCAATATCATCGGCTCGCGGAGCGGTCACGGTGTGATCACCGATTTTATCCATAAACTTGAACAAAACCCTGCCGAACTTGAAATTCTTGGCGACGGGAAACAGACAAAATCCTACCTTGAAGTGCACGAGTGCGTGGCGGCAATGCTCTTTGCCGTCGGGCATGCCCGGGGCAGGGTCAACACGTTCAATATCGGGTCTGATGACTGGATTGACGTGAAGAGCATCGCGGAGATCGTGACAGAGGAGATGCATCTTCCCGACACAAAATTCAGGTTCACCGGTGGCGAGCGCGGGTGGGTCGGGGACGTCCCGAAGATGCAGCTCGCCATTGATAAGATCAAGACGCTGCACTGGAAACCTCAGGTTGGTTCACGGGAAAGCGTGCGGATTGCCGTCCGGGCGATGCTTGAAGAACGGTGAAGGGTTTTTATGAAATATATCGTCATTCTCGGAGATGGTATGGCAGATGATCCACTCCCGGAGCTCGGTGGCAGGACCCCCCTTGAATATGCAAAAACGCCAAATATGGACCGCATGGCACAGGAAGGTGCGTGCGGAATGCTGCGCACGATTCCTGAAAACTACGAAGCCGGCAGCGACATTGCAAACATGTCTATCCTTGGCTATGCCCCGGAACAATACTATACCGGAAGAGGCCCTCTCGAAGCGATGAGCATGGGTATCGATCTGTTACCTGACGATGTCGCATACCGCTGCAATATCGTGACGGTACAACAGGGGATAATGGCTGATTTTTCAGCAGGGCATATATCCAGTGCAGAAGGGGCAGCTCTTTTTGCAGCGCTTGCCCCGCACCTCCGTAAGGTTATGCTGCGGCCCGGCGTCAGTTACCGGAACCTGCTGGTGGTGCCGCATGGTGACGGTGCAGAATCCACACCCCCGCACGACATTGTAGGCCAGTCCATAGCTGAGTTTTTGCCAAAGAACGGGGATGCCCCGCTTCTGCTTGACTGCATGGAAAAGAGCGCCGCAGTGTTCAGCGATCACCCGGTGAACGCAGCACGGCTGAAAGCGGGCAAACCCCCGGCCACGCAGATATGGCCATGGAGCGGGGGTAAACGTCCTGCGTTCCCCGCATTCTCGGAAAAGTACCATAAGAACGGCGGCATGATATCTGCTGTCGATCTGCTCAATGGAATCGCCCGCTGTGCCGGCATGGAGATCATCACCGTCCCCGGTGCGACCGGGTATTTCGACACGGATTACCTGGCAAAGGCACGGTATGCTCTCGACGCAATCCGGCACCTCGACTTTGTCTATGTCCACATCGAGGCCCCTGACGAGGCAGGGCATCTGGGGAGTATCGAGGAAAAGGTGCGGGCGATCGAGAATGTGGACCGGGTAGTGGGCGCAGTAAGAAAAGAGTTTGGAGGAATTGTTGCGGTCCTTCCCGATCACCCCACACCTGTCCGCATCAAAACGCATTCACGCGAGCCTGTGCCATTCGTGGTGACGGGAAAGGGGTGTGACACATGCAGGCACTTCACCGAGAACGAGGCACGGTCGGGAATGTTCGGGACAAAAAAAGCAACAGAGTTCCTGTCGTTTTTATTCAGCTGAAGTTGTTAGAGACCGAATGTGGCATCAGTCCCCTGCATCATCATCGATTCAGTGGGGGTAACTTTCATCATCTGCCACATCCTGCACTCCCGTTTCTCTTGCACAAGGATATAAGTTTGGCGCGAATACAGGCAGGGATTCCCATCGCAGCACCGTAACGGATATCGGGCTCCCCCCGCCATTCCCGGTTCAGGTACATCTACCGGAGTACCGTTTCTCTTCACCCCCGCGGTCTGGCATCCTGCACAACGAGTGCGGGGCGTGCCGGTGCCTGTTGCTGAACAGCATGCATGCCAGTTTTTTTATCCGGGGAAAATCTTTGTCGGGCCTGCTTCGAACATGGCCGGGAGGATTTCGATCCCGGTAACCAGAGTTGTTATCTTTTGCAACGTTGATGGAATACTATACGATGAAAAAGAACCTGCTGATGTGGGACGAGTCGTTGTTCCGTGACCCTGATGTGTTCGAGATCGATTACGTCCCCGAGCAGTTCGAGTTCCGTGACACTCAGATGCGTGAACTCGCGTTCCAGATCCGGCCAGGGCTCCGGGGCGGCCGCCCCCTCAATACGATCTGCAAGGGCCTGCCCGGCTCCGGGAAAACCACCAGTATCAAAAAACTCTTCCAGGAGATCGAGGAGACCACAAAGAAACTGGTGCCGGTCCATATCAACTGCCAGATCGACAATACCAAGTTTGCCATCCTCTCCCAGATCTACCGGAAACTCTCCGGCCACCTGCCTCCTTCTTCGGGAACTTCGTTCAAGCAGGTCTTCGATGCGGTCGCCCGTATCCTCCAGAAGGAAGAGTGCGTGTTGCTCGTGGCGCTTGACGATGCCAATTACCTCCTCTACGAAAACGAGCTCAACAAGGTGCTCTACACGCTTTTGCGGGCCCACGAGTCATATGACGGTGTCCGTATCGGTGTTATCGTGATCATCAGCGACCCTGATGTTGATCTCTCGCGCGCTGTGGATGCCCGGGTCGCTTCTGTCTTCCGGCCTGCCGAGATCTACTTCCCCCCGTACGGGAGCGCGGAAGTGCAGGAAATTATGAAGGCCCGTGTGATGCAGGGGTTCTTTAACGGTGTTATCAGCGACGCGATGCTGGATCTTGTTGTAGAGCAGATGCTCAAGAGTGGCGACCTGCGCGTGGGTATTGACCTCCTGAAACGGGCAGCACTCAATGCGGAGCGGGCTGCACGGCGCAGCATCGAGCGCGAGGATATCTGCGGCGCCTACGCAGTCTCGAAGTACCTGCATCTGGAATACACGCTTAAGACGCTCAAGGATGAGGAGCGCAGGATCCTCAAGGAACTTGCCACGGCAAGTGCCACGGGAGCCGAGATGAACGCCGGTGAAGTCTACAAATCGATAAAGAATGAGGCGCCGGTCGGGTACACGCGGTTCTATGAGATTGTTAAAAAGATGGATGCGATGCGGCTGGTAAACCTCCAGTACCGGGAGGGGAAAGGCAGGACACGGGTCATCACGCTCCGGTACGAACCGGCAAAGGTGCTGGAGTACCTTTCATAAGGTCGAAGGAATATTTTCAAAAATCTTATCTATATGCGCCCCCTCTTCTTATGAGAAGGGTTTTCCATGTTAAGTGTTAACGAACTGGCACTTGAAATATTCGACAACCTCGCCGATCTGGCCGAGGAGTTTAACGCTGCGTACCACGAACTGGATAATGGCGCACGCATCGTTGATTGTGGTGTGAGTACCCGGGGCGGTTATGCGGCAGGGAGGGCGTTTACCGAGATCTGCATGGGCGGTCTTGGCGAGGTCAACTTCAGGATGGGACAGATAAAGGAATTCCCGCAGCCGTTCATCGATGTGAATACCGATTTCCCATCGATTGCCTGCCTCGGGGCGCAGAAGGCTGGCTGGACGGTCAAGGTGGGGAACTACTTTGCGATGGGCAGTGGCCCGGCACGGGCACTCTCCCTCAAGCCCAAGCACACCTTCGAAGTGATCGACTACGAGGACGACTATGACTGCGCTGTGATCTGCCTGGAGTCCGATCACCTGCCAAACGGCGAGGTTATGGAGAAGATCGCCGAGGAATGCCACGTCGATGTGGCAAATACCTGTGCGGTGGTCGCACCGACATCCTCTATTGTCGGATCGATCCAGGTTTCAGGACGCTGTGTAGAGACGGCAATCTACAAATTAAACGAGCTCGGCTTTGATACCCGTAAGATCATATCGGCGATCGGCACAGCCCCGATTCCGCCGGTCCGGGGGGCGAAGCGTGCGATGGGCGTGACAAACGATGCGACCATTTACCATGGCCAGATCCAGCTCACGATGAATGCACCGGAGATCAAAGACTACCTGGAGAGGATCCCGAGCAACAAGTCCAAAGGATACGGCAAGCCGTTCAACGATATCTTCAAGGAAGCCGGCAACGATTTCTACAAGATCGATACATCGCTTTTCTCACCCGCAGAGGTCGTTATCAACGAGCTCTCGGACGGGAGTGTCTACCATGTCGGCGCTGTCAACAATGACGTGACCCTGAAGTCGTTCGGGTTACAGTAACCACTTTTTTATCGTTTTTCCGGGTTCTGTTACATTATCCTGAGGCCCGGGCCGGCACGTGAAGTTGCCAGTCATGGTGGCTCATCAGGCCCGTACAAAAACTTTTCAAAAAATACCGGGTCGCCCGGTCCGGCACAGATTTTTCGGCCGCAAAAAAATTCGGGAAAAATTTTTCAGACCGGAGAAATGTCCGTGTTTAGTGTCCGGCTCCACCCGGAAATTTAACCCGGTGCCTCTCAGGAAAACGTGAAATAAAGATTCTCATAATAAAAATCAGTTCTTAAACAACATTTTATAACCCACCATCATCCAGATACATTCATCGTACTAACTGGTTCTGCGTACGCATACCTGGCCCCGGTGTTGTCGTTGCCATGGCAGTACCTGAGGTACAATGGGAGGGTACATGATGGACGGCAGGAATACATGGAAGAAAACCCCCGGGCTTGATCCCCGCATGGTACTGATTCTCATCTTTATGGGTATGTTTGCCATAACCGGTGTGTTTGAACTTGGAGGGGATCTTTTTCTTCCGTATTTTGCGACATGGCAGGCCTCACTTATCACCATGATCGTGGTGAGTGCAAGCGCAGCGTTCATCTCATTTTTCCCCCTCCGGTCTCTCCGTACCGCAGAAGCCCGGCTGGATACGCTCCTGAATGGTTCCCCGGCTCCGCAGTTTGTCATCGATGCCGATCACCGGGTCATTTTCTGGAACCGGGCTTTGGAGATCTCAACCGGGATCAGGGCATCCGAGGTGTATGGCACCACGTATCCCTGGCATGCCTTCTATGCAGGGGAGCGACCGACTCTCGCAGATCTTCTTATTGACGGGAAGATTGAACAACTTCCTGAATGGTACAAGGGCGGGATCACCAAATCGAAGATTATGGATGGATCGTACGAGGTGGTCAATTTTTTCCCGCATATCGGAAAAAACGGCAGCTGGTTCTACCTGACCGCCTCCCCGGTACGGGATGAGAGCGGCATTCTTCTCGGGGCGGTTGAAACATTCACCGATGTGACCGATCGTATGCATGCCGAGGAGGCCCTTGAAGCGAACAGGACCCTGCTGGAAGATTCGATGGAACTGGCGCACATGGCGTACTGGGAATACGATGTGGTTTCGGGGATGTTCGTCTTTAACGACCGGTTCTACGCCCTCTATGGTACCACCGCGGAACGCGAAGGGGGGTACCGGATGCCGGCAGAAGCGTATGTGAACACTTTCGTCCACCCTGAAGACCGCCGTCTCGTGGGGGACCGGATTGCCATGGCCCAGACAACACAAAGCCCGGAAACGCTTGCCGAACTGGAGCACCGGATTATTCGCAGGGACGGCGAGGTCCGGTATATCAGGGCATGTGTCCGCACAACCCGGGATGAATCGGGCCGCATGGTCCGCACCAACGGTGCAAACCAGGATATTACCGAACAAAAACAGGCTGAAATCGCCCTCAGGGAAAGCGATGCGCGGTTCCTCGCGTTTATCAGTGAGGCTGCCATGCGGTTGAAAAACCCCCTGGTTCTTGTCGAAGGCAACCTCGGGTCTGTGGTTGGCGATCTTGACCGGGGCGACGCGAGCATCCCGGATATCACCCTCCAGCTCAGGCTGCAGATAAAGAATCTGGAACAGATCCGAAATAATATCAATGAGTTGAACAAGGCAATTGTCGATCATGGGGGCGGGATCCCGGAAGCCTCGAAAAAATTCCTGACGGAATAAAGGGGACCTGTTCGTGGCGATTTCCCCTATTGAGATAAAGGAGGGAGCCTTGTACCTGATCATGGCTTCTGCCGCACGATTGAAAGAGGAAAATATCAATCTGATCAGGATGCTGCTTTCGCGGGATTATTACGTGCTTGTGGTTACAGCGAACCACCCGTATGATATCCTCAAAAAAATCTATGAGCAGAAGGGGATTCCCATGGAGAGGATATTCGTGGTTGATACGGTTACGAAATATGCAATGGGACATGATCACGAACCCACATCAGACTGCCGGTTCATCAACCATCCTTCCGATCTTACGGATCTGGGAATTGCCATCACGACAATCTTAAACAGTAACAAAGAGAAAAAAATCTCCCTGCTTTTTGATTCTGTCAATGCCATGCTTATCTATATCTCGTCCCAGAATATTACCCGGTTCATCCACTTTGTGACAAACAAGCTGCGGCTGATGAATTTTTCCGGGATCTTCCTTGCCGTGGAGAAAGGACTTGACCCGGATCTGCTTATCCAGCTGACGACCTTTGTTGACAGGGTCATTGATGCGGATTCGGAAGGCATCCAGAGCGGCGAACTGAAACCGCCTCCATGAGGTCCTCGCTCTGCCACCCCGGCCATTTTTTCTTCACCACTTCACCCAGAATCCTTTGAACTCTCCTGTTGCCTCTCCCTGCAGCGCCTGCAACCCGTCAACACGGATTCCCGGCTCCCCGTGAGCCCACACGAGCAGGGCAAACTCCTCAAGAGATGCAGGGGATCCTTCTGCAATTATCCGGACGGAACCGTCCGGCATGTTCTGCACTGAGCCGTGCAATCCGAACCGGCGGGCGCATACCTCCACGAAATGCCGGTATCCGACACCCTGCACTTTTCCGGTTGCCACTGCGGTAACCCTCATCATTATTCCGGAACTGGGGATGCATCATTTTAATCGTTGCCGATCTGATCCGCAGGTGGTGTGCCTGAAGTGTCACCGGGATGCGTGGGGGGGTTTTATCGATAGGATATACCCTCCGTCTACGATCTGTTTTTGCTCTACAGGATCCCGTATTCAATCAGGAAGGCGGTGGACCTATCCCCACTTCCAAAGGACTCTGAAAACAGTTCTCTCTATTGTCCAGGGTGGCACCGGCAGACTGGCAGAGTGGTAGGGATATCATGCAATGAAAAAAGAAATCCTAGTCCCGGTTCATAGTAAACCAGCTTAGCTTAATCCTGCGGCGGCTTTCTCATCAATAAAAACGGCATCAGCAGGATTACAGCAAGGATGATCATAAACTCGGCGAACATGTAGAGCAGGTCTTCCTGGCCCTGATCATAGAACCGGAGATCGAACGACATTGTTTTGTTCCACGTTACCTGCGTGGAATTATCCGGAAACCGGGTCACGTTTGCCCCGGGACTTAACCCGGCAAGGAGCAGGTTCCGGACATCATACTGATCAGGCAGGGTCACGTTCACGTTGTAGGGTGAGAGGAACGTACCCTGAAGATGATTGTCACTCAAAGGTGCGATATACATGACCGTGTAGTTCCCTTTTGGGAATGTGATCACCGAGGGGGCGCTCCACCGGGTAGTCCAGTTAAAATCCACAGGTGTGCCGTTGTCGGCAAGCAAGGTCACGTTTGCGACGGTGATCGGTACATTCTCCCCAAGCATGCCCGTGTCGGCAAACATGTAATTTGACGCATCCGAGAGGTCAACCTGAGCGGCATACGAGCTGGCGTTGCCCAGCACCTGGTACGAGGCATTGAGCGCCCCCACGGAAGGGACGGCCAGGGCAATTATAAGTGCAGCGCAGAGAGCAGCGAGCGCAGGTCCGCGTCGATCTCTATCGGGGGTTCGCATTGCTTGATCACCGTTTCCGGGTCTTTTAAAAGGTGGCCGGTCACTACGCAGACAATCTTCTCATCACGGTCGATAGATCCCATCCCGGCGAGCTTGCGGATACCGGCCACCGAAGCAGCAGATGCAGGCTCAACACCTATGCCTTCTTTCCGTGCAAGGTCACGCTGCATCGCGAGTATCTCTTCATCGGTTACCGACTCTGCCGTCCCCCCGGTCTTACGTATCGCCGTAAGCGCTTTCTCCGCATTGACCGGTGCACCGATCCGGATTGCCGATGCGAGGGTTTCGGGATGCTCTTCCGGCACCACTGCGGGCAGGCCTTCTTTGATTGCCCTGACCACGGGGCTCGATCCGGCAGCCTGGATCCCGGTCATCTTTGGCAGTCGATCGATAAAATCGAGAGCCTGGAGTTCGAGCAGTCCTTTATATACCGCGGAGATGTTGCCTGCGTTACCCACGGGCAGCACAAACCGGTCGGGTACGCAGCCCAGCTGGTCGACTGCCTCGAACCCTATTGTTTTCTGGCCCTCGAGCCGGTAGGGGTTGATCGAGTTCAGCAGGTACAGCCCATGGGTGAGGCAGAGCTCGTGAACCATCTCGAGCGCACGATCGAAGTTGCCCCGGATCGAGATGACCTTCGCACCATGCATCAGCGCCTGTGCAATCTTGCCGACCGCAACGTGTCCCGCCGGCAGGAGCACGATCGCCGGGATCCCGGCTTTTGCCGCGTATACCGCGAGGCTTGCCGAAGTGTTCCCTGTGCTCGCGCAGGCAACACTCTTCATTTTGAGCTGGAGCGCCATTGAGACGCCCACCGTCATCCCCCGGTCCTTGAACGAGCCCGAAGGGTTCATGCCCTCATGCTTGGCGTAGAGATACTTGAGGCCCATCTCGTCCCCGAGGCGTTTTAAGTGATAAAGAGGCGTTCCCCCTTCGCAGAGGGTGACCGGCTCTCCATATACCGGCAGCAGTTCCCTGTAGCGCCAGACCGAAATCGGGCGGGATTCCCAGGTTGCCCTCTTTACGGCAATCTCATCGAGGGGGTATTTCACCGCCAGCAGATGGCCGCATTTTTTGCAGTTATAGATGATCTCGTCAGCGGGATAGGTCGCACCGCAGTGAACGCACACGAGATGGTACATGACCAAGTATTGGTTTTCCGGGTACATATAGGCGAGCGTCAAACGGCAGGCTATTACTCCTGCCGTTTTCCCATGAGAGAGGCATACAGTGCGTCCCTTCGGTCATTATCGACGGGAAAATCCCTGCGGGCACGTTCCACCACAAAAGGATCAATCTCATAGTACAACAGCTCATTTCCATCACCGGCCCGTGCGATTCTCGTCCCGCAGGGGTCAGCGGTCATGGACGCACCGGTATAGCTGTCGACAGGTGTAGTTCCTGTCGTATTCACACCTGCGACATACATCTGGTTTTCTGCAGCCCGGGACTGGATGAAGAGTTCCCAGTACTGGAGCCGGCTTTTTGGCCATGCCGCAGGGACAACGACCGCGTGTACTTCTTTATGCCGGTATAACCGGAAAAGCTCCGGGAAACGGAGATCGTAACAGATTGCAAGGCCAAAACGTATTCCTTCAATAGAGAAGGTTGCAAGCCCGCTGCCTGAAGTAAATTTCAAATCCTCGTGACCTGGCGAAAAAAGGTGGATCTTTGCGTAAGTGGCAAGAATCTCGCCGTTGCGACCGATGGCGATGGCGGTGTTCCTCGGTTTTGGGGAGAATGTTTCACGGAACGATCCGATAACGGCGATTGAGTACTCCTCTGCCAGTCTCCTGAGCCCGGTCACCGTTGTGCCGGTGAAATCTTCGATATTTTTGTCCGATACGGGATCCCAGCCGGTCGCGAACTGCTCGGGAAACGAGATGAGTGCTGCCCCGGCCCGGGCGACCTCGCAAAAAACCAGTTCTGCTTTTTTTAGTGTCTGTTCCGGTGATTCCCAGATGCCGGCGATCTGGGCGCTGCAGCATCGCATCGTCAGGCCATCTCCCGATCAGGAATCAGGTGTCCTGGCCAGATCCCCGGTCAACATACAGGACCACGGCGGCACCTATTACTACGAGCACGATTGCAGTGAGCAACAGGAACGGCGTGAATGAATGAAGAATCCCGAGGAGCATGGCTGCTATGCTGATCCCTACTACAATGATACTGCACCCCACAAGAATCAGGCCCACGGTTGCCATATCCCAATCAGACATTATGATCCACCCATCAGGGGAAATGCGATCTTTATCCCCGTGATCACAAACTGCACGGCAATGGCAATAAGCAGTATACCCAGCAGCCGGTTTATCACCCGGTACTGCCGCTGGCCAATCTTCCGTATGATATAGTCTGCGTTCCGCATCATAAAGTAAGTGATCCCGATCGCAACTCCGATTGAGGCAAAGATCACCAGCCACGCAAGTGTCGACATACCCGTGGCTTCATTGGTAAGGACAATTGTGGTGGTGATCGCCCCGGGACCGGCGATCATGGGGATGGCAAGCGGCATCACTGCGACATCCTCATTGTCCCGCGATTCGTATTTTTCCGTCGCCGTGAGCTTTGTCCGGGATGTTTTTGCATACACCATTTCCATGCCGATCCCGAAGAGAAGGATGCCACCGGCAATGCGGAACGCTTCAAGAGAGATCCCGAAGACCTGGAGGATTATCGTCCCGGCAAGGCCAACGACGACGAGTATTACAAGTGCAATCGTACAGGCATCCCGGAGGATCTGGTCTTTTACCGGCTTTTCCAGATTTGTTGTGAGGGAGATATAGGTTAATGTTGCTCCCAGCGGGTTCACGATGATGATGATTGAAGAGAGGCACAGCAGTGAAAAACTGAGCAGGTCGCCGGGCATGAAGAAGAAACGGCTCTTATGGGTAATAGAAGTTATGGTAAAAAAAGGGCTTAGTATTCGTATAACACGGATTCATCGATCCGGGTGTAGGTAAATACTTCAGCTGGTTTGAAGTGAATGCCGATTTCGCGTGCAGCACTCTCGGGTGAATCGGAAGCGTGGATCACGTTCCTGCCGATATCGATCCCGAAATCTCCCCGGATGGTACCGGGTGCCGCTTCCTGCGGGTTTGTTGCCCCGATCACTTTGCGGATGATCGCAACCGCGTTCCTGCCTTCCCATACCATAAGAAAGCACGGGCCTCCCATGATATAGGTCTTCAGTGACGGGAAAAACGGCTTTGAAAGGTGTTCCCGGTACTGTTCGGTGACCCGGGCTTCGGGCAGGTTCTCGAACCGGGCTGCCACGAGTTTGAGGCCTTTTGCCTCAAGGCGGGAGACGATCTCGCCGACAAGGCCGCGCTGGACGCCGTCAGGCTTGACCATCACAAAGGTGCGATCCATAAAGAAGATCACTCCTTGTTTGCACCTTTCTGTCCTGCCGCAGTCCATTCAACCCGGCGGGGAACCCTGCCCAGCTTGTGGTTGTTCTGGCATTTGGTGCTGCAGAAATAGTAGATAGTTCCGTCTTTTTTGATAAACATCTTACCGGTGCCCGGCTCAAGCTGTGCACCACAGAAACTGCAGATGTGCTGTTCGACCATATGGTTCACCGTCTCGACAGTTTCTTTGCCTCGCGTTCAGTCTCAAGGAGCATGATAACGTCTCCTTCCCGGATGGGGCCGACCGTATTGCGGGTGATAATGCGCCCCTTGTTATTGCCATCAAGGATCCGGCACTTGACCTGCATCGCTTCCCCGTGCATACCGGTGGAACCGACGACCTCGATGACTTCTGCTGGCGTTGCGTCGTCTGCCATGATCGCTCCTTATGCCTTTAAGGCAACCAGCTGTTTGGAGAGATC
Organism: Methanoregula sp.; assembly: GCF_052325125.1. Classification (GTDB taxonomy): domain Archaea; phylum Halobacteriota; class Methanomicrobia; order Methanomicrobiales; family Methanospirillaceae; genus Methanoregula. The sequence continues at coordinate 86,761 of NZ_JBKQWO010000051.1, forward strand.
TTCGATCACTTCTTTTGCCTTGCCGGGTTTGACGATAGCGGCGGCAGCAGAACCGACGTCAAGGCCGCTTGCGGCACCGATGTCGTTTTGTTTGTTGATGAAGATGTAGGGGATTTTTTTCTCATCGCACAGCGGTGCGAGGTGCATAACAATCTCCGCGGGTTCGACGTCAGCGCCGATTAAAACAAGCAGCGCAGCGCTGCGTTCAATGGCTTTTGTGGCTTCGTTTGAACCCTTCTTGATCTTCCCGGTGTCTCTTGCAACTTCAAGGGCCTCAAGCGCCTTGTTCTGGAGCTCCTCAGGAGCCTCGGTTTTTACGTATCCTTTTGCCATAACTCACCTCATTCAGGAGCCAGATTGCCCCTTCATTACTCATCAGTCAGCAGTGATGCAGCCATATCATTTCATCAGGGGGAGAAATAAAGGTTTGTGAACGGCGGCGGCATACCCGGCCCGGTACCTCGCATATCCGGGCCGGTGCGCATCAGCCGGCAATGCGGTAAATGTCGGTGCCCTGCCCGGAGTACACCGGTTCAAGCCCGGTAGACGGAAGGCTCACGTTATACGTCTCCCGCTCTACGTCGCCAACGTAGAGAAGGGTTGCGTTGTATTTTTTCATTAAGACAACCGTTTGATCCGGATCCTCATAGATTGATTTAATATCGGCAGGCCGGGTGCTGTACCAGCCTGTGGTATCCCCGCGCCACATAAATTCGTGGAATGGCTCGCCGATGATCGTGGGGATACCGGTGAACGATGAGATCCGGGAATAATAGGTATAGTCCCCTCCCACAGCCTCAACAATGCGCTCATCACCGGTAAGGTTTCTGAGATAGGCAACACCGCCGGCATCGCCCGGGTGGGTGGTATCGATATACGCAAGCCCGTCGAGCGAACGGCTCCCGTAATTGAGATCGAGAGGAACCACAAAAGGCGTGACAAAAAGGATGCCAATAACGAAGATTGCCAGAACAGCACTTTTTTTTACCGGTATAACCGGGATGCGCCCGGGCCGGGCAAGCCATGCGCCGACCATCACGGAGGCGCTTGTGCCAAGGATGATCCATGCAGGCAGGTAACACTTAAAGACCGTGTTCATCCGGAAATAGGTGTCCCCCATATTGTCCTTGAGGTAGAACAATTCCACGAGTATGAGAATTAAAAGCCCGAATATAGCAAGAAGATCGGGGATGCAACGCTCCTTTTTTGCAATGAAATAAATGAGGGGGATGGCAGCAATTGCAGCAGCAGTATAGCCGGCAAGGATGAATGGCACAGCGATGAGCAAAAGATACGGTCGCCTCCGTATGTCTTTGATGAGAAGGAGCAGAAAGATGGCAATGAACCAGCCGTTTACGAGCAGGAACTGGAAGGGATCGGATGGCGTCTTTACGATTCCGATTCCACCGGTACTTGTCTGAAGCGTCAGGTAAAAGGGGAGATAAATGAGAATGGAAACGGGAGGGATCGCGATCAGATGGCCCCATGATGATATGTTCTGCCCCCGTTTTCTGCAACCCAGGATGATCAGTGTGGCAATAACAATCGTAATCGGCGCGTAGATAAGCACATCCCAAGTGTTGATCAGTGGCATGGAACCGAGGCTGAGCGCGGCAAGACCGCACATTATCCATTTCTCTCTCGATTTGAGCGATTCCCAGTATTTGCAGAGATAGAGCAGCAGGAATATCAAAAAGACCTGGTTAAATATCGAAATGACGTGTGCGTGGAGATCTCCCCACGTGAACGAGAAAAGGGGATATTCATTGATGGTGTTGGTGATCGTCCGGGTGCTGTCCCAGAGCACGGAGTTGAGCCCTTTCCCCATGATTATCTGATAAAAAAACGAGGGGTTCGGGATAAAAAAGATGAGCAGCGGAAGCCAGCGGAACCGGTCGAGCAGGAGCGTACCAATCGCGTAGACGGTCACCGCAGCGACACCGAGAACGGTCGGCAGGGAGAGGTTGAACGCCACACTCGAAGGAACGCCGCTCACAATGCCGAGGCAACCAAAAATCCAGTAACCCAGATAGTAATATACGTCCATAGTCCCCCCGGCAAACCAAGGGTCAAGAGGGGGCACGACCGGGCTTCGCATAATGGATGCGAGGAAAGCGTGGTCCATGAACTTCTCTGCGTAAGAGATGGTAGGATTAACAAACCTCACAGTAAGCATTAAAAAAAAGAAAATGAGGAAGATCAGTTCCCAGTGCCATTCTTTTTTGATCTCAGAAAAAACGTACTCGCGCCGGTAGAGATTATAGACAAAGAGCAGGATGAAAGGTACGATGGCCAGCTGAACGGGAATGCGGGCGAGACCGCAGTACCATGTAAGAAATGTGAAGATAAGCAGTGAGGCTGCGAATGCGGCCGGGAATGCATACTGCAGCAGGATCTTTTTAAGTAGTGGGTACAGCGAAAACTGCAGGAAAGTAATGACCAGCAGCCAGCTTGCGACACACAGGATCTGATATTCAGGGATCAGGAGTTTTTCCTCCGTTCGGTTTTGCATTCATTGCTGATTTGATCGTCGGGATCACCCAGTCCCCGAGATAATAAATGGAAACAACTCCTCCGGCAAGGGTGACAAGATTCTTGATAAGGTCATCGACAACAGCGATCAGGAATGCAACGGCGTATGCGACACCGGCAATCTCATAAAATGTCGTTGCGACAGCGATTTCGTAGGTTCCGATTCCGCCAGGTGTTATCGGTACTGCTTTTACGAGATTCCCGATCACAATGGCAAGGACGATCACTGCAAAAGGGATCTGCTGCTCAAACATCGCCACAACTGCGTAACAGACAAGGATATCGATGATCCAGATTACGATAGACGATGCCCCGAGAATTACCATAGAGCGCACAGATAGCGACGCGCGCCTGATCTCTTCAAGCATGGTAAGTATAAACCGGACATATCGGTTCTGTGTCGTTAGTTTTCCTGCAAAGATCAAGAAGACAAGGAATCCAAAACCGAGTGCGAGTGGCACAATGATTATCAACTTAAACCATGACGGCACATTGGGGACAAACCAAAGGGAAACTGCCCCGAGAACGGAGATGGCGATGATATCAAAGACCCGTTCCACAACAATCGAGGAGATACCTTCAGAGTATGTCGTGTTGTAGTCATGTTTCAGGATAAAGATCCTCACAAAATCGCCCAGGCGGGCAGGAACGATCACATTGACCGTCTGGCTGATAAAAACACACGCCGTGGTCACGACAACCTTGATCCGGTAATTGAGACCAAGAAGAATCCGGTGGTATCGCCACCCGCGCAACCACCATGCGGCCAGGCAGATAATGATCGCTATTCCCAGATAGACAGGAACAATATGCTGGAGTGCGGTGAGCAGCTCGCCCCAGACCAGATAGAGCATATATCCAATGATCCCGACAGCAATCAGGGTCGGGATAAGGATTGTACTAATTTTTCGATACATGGATCTGCCACCAGAGACGCAGGATGGATGAACCCATCCCGAATACGTCCTTTACACGGACGGTTGTTCCTGATCCTGCGCGCCAGCGGACGGGAAACTCGTCTACTGTATACCCAAGTCTCTGTGCCCTGACCAGAAGTTCTGTATCCCAGAACCAGTGATTTGAGCGGATTGTGGGAAGTACACGGATGATACGTGTCTTGTTGAATGCCTTAAAACCGCACTGGTGATCGAACAGGCGACTCCCAAGGATGTGCCGTACAAGGAAATTATACGACCGGCTTGCAATCTCGCGCCCCTCAGTCCGCCGGATATCACTTTTCGGGAGGAGCCGGGATCCAGTCGAAATATCAGCACCCTTCCTTACTGCATCGATAAGCTCCGGAAGATGCTTCATGTCGGTCGCCAGATCGACATCGTAGTAACAGACAATTGAACCCTGTGCGGTCCTTATCGCCCGGTTGAGTGCCTTCCCCCGCCCCTGACGGATGTCAGAATGCAGCAGTTTCACGTGAGATGATATTGTTTCATATTGTCGGACAAACTCTGTACTTCCATCAGAACTTCCATCTTCGGCTACAATCACTTCGAAATTTTCCGTGATCGTTGAGAGTACTTTGAGAGATTCCGGAATTGCACGTTCGAGCGCGGGCCGGTCATTGAAAACCGGGATAATTGCCGTAATTTCAGGTGCAACCATCGTGTTCCTTCTCCAGAATACAGTTGGCAATCCGGTTGCCTGCCCTGATCGAGCCTTCCATGCTCCGCTCAGGATAGTTCTCTTCAGAAAACATCCCGGCAATATAGATTCCGTGTTTTTCATATGCAGGTATGAGTGAGCGGTAACCGGTGGTATAGACCGGTCCGGCCCATGGGTCGACCGTCATGCGGCTCCAATGGATCTCTCCTTCCTGAAGACCAAAACGTGAACAGAAATCCTCCCTCATTTTCTGATCAAGCCGTGCGGGAACAGAACCACTGAAATAAGATGCCAAATAAACGATATGCTCTCCGTAGCGCTCCCACGGGATGAAATTGGTATGTGCAACGACCGCCCCGTAAGGCCCTTCGTCTTTCATATTGATCCAGTATATGCCCTTGCTGACATCTCGTTCGATTCCTAGGGTCATACAGGCAGCGCCCTGGTAGGGAATATCCGGCATCACCAGTCCAGAAATACCCCCAAGTTCCTGGGGTGGGATGGTGGACATCACCGCATCCACGCTCTCTCCGTTAATCTCCCAACGGCCATCGCGTCTTGAGAGTGCTGTAACAGGAGTTTGCAGGTTAATTTTTCCCCCTTTGACCAGTATCGACTTTTCAAGCCTGTCAATAATCTGGTGAAATCCTCCGTTCAGGTATCCAAGGTGTTCTCCGGAGGCACCCCTGTTTGAACGGATGGCGATGCGGCTTATCAGCCAGGCTGCGGATACCTTGCTCCGGCTCCTCCCGAACTTACTTCTCAGCAGGGGCTCAAAGAATGAGGAGTATATGCGGGGGCCGAGATGATCGAGAATATAGGTCTCGGCCGGGATGTCATCAAGGGAAAGAGGATCTATTTTTTTTGCCTGAAGGGTGAGCCACGTAAGTTTTGCCTTATCGATAAGCGAAAGTTCCGGCCAGCGCAGGATTTGAAGTGGAGTTGTGAGCGGATAAACAGAATCCCCGGAAAAATAGCCGGTGCTCCCCTCGTGCCATTCGAGCCGGTCCCACAACCCGAGGTCGCGGATAAGGGAAAATAAATCCTTGTCATCGGAGAAACAATGATGGTAATACCGCTCGATCCAGTAATCGTCGATGTGATAAGATGAGAGGCACCCCCCCAGAAACGGCATCTTCTCGAATAGTACTATTTCGTGCTCCCCGGCCAATGCATGGGCGGCAACAAGCCCGCACATACCTCCCCCGAGTATTCCGATTTTCATGGTGTACCGGTACTATTTGTTCGGGATCAAATGAAAAAGGCTCCGTAACCTTTCTGGAAAAAAGCGACAAAACATGACGAAAGTTTGTAAGAAAGTTTTTGTATTGTTGAATTTAAAGTTCTTAAAACAAAGGACTTAAAAGAATTAAAAGAAAATACTTATCCGTTAGCCCATTGGATGGTGTAACCAGATGCGGGTATTTTTCATTGGTTTTGGTCAAGCGGGCGGCAAAATTGTCGATATGTTCATTGAACAGGACAAGAAGCTCGGAACTAACAGTTTCCGGGGCATTGCCGTTAATACCGCACGGACCGATCTGATGGGCCTTAAAAACATTGAGATGAAAGATCGCATTCTTATTGGTCAGACACTGGTGAAAGGTCACGGTGTAGGCACTGACAATGTAACGGGGGCCCGGGTTACTGCAGATGAGATTGACAGTATTATCAATGCCGTCGATACCCGCGGAACGCATGATGTCGATGCATTTGTAATAGTCGCTGGTCTTGGAGGAGGTACCGGCTCAGGGGGATCCCCGGTACTTGCTCGTCATCTCAAGAGGATTTACCGGGAGCCGGTATACGCACTGGGCATTATTCCGGCACCGGAAGAAGGACGGCTTTATTCTTACAATGCAGCCCGCAGTCTTACGACGTTGGTAAATGAAGCAGATAATACCTTCATTTTTGATAACAGTGCATGGAAGAATGAGGGAGAAAGTGTCAAGAGCGCATTCCAGCGACTCAATAATGAAGTAGTACGAAGGTTTGCCATTCTCTTCCGCGCAGGTGAAGTGGGCCGGATGGGTGTCGGTGAAATGGTGGTGGATTCAAGTGAGATCATCAACACCCTCCGTGGGGGGGGCATCACATCGGTTGGGTATGCAATCAGTGATGTGCTCAGTACACGCACCAAGCAGCAGCGGGGAATTTTTGGGGGCCTCAAGGAGAACATTAAGGATACATTTGGTGGTAAGAAGGAGGCAAATGAGGAAGTGCTCATGGGTGAGGACAGGTCAGCAAAGATTGTCGGCCTTGTCCGCCGTGCCATGCTCGGTCGTCTTACACTGCCCTGTGATTATTCTACTGCCGAACGTGCGCTGGTCCTCATAGCAGGACCCCCGGACGAGATGGATCGGAAAGGTGTCGAAAAAGCCAAGAGCTGGGTAGAAGAGAATATAGCCGGGGTTGAAGTGAGAGGAGGAGATTATCCGGTAAACAGTGAGTATGTCGCGGCAGTCGTGATGCTGGCAACTGTTGGCAATGCCCCCCGTATCAAGGAACTCCTTGATATTGCAAAGGAAACAAAAGAAGAGGTTATTAAATCCAAGGAGAAGAAATCGAATATGTTCGAGGAAGGTATCGAACCGTTGTTCGAGTGAGGTTGATGATGAAGGCATTGAAACGGTTAATTTTGATTACTGCCCTGATATTGATCATAGTACCAGCAGTTTCCGTAGCATATACGGTGAACTCAATGGCAATTAACCCGAGCAGTGGGGCCCTGACCCCGGGAACAACAGTTGATATTTCATTCACGGTACAGGAGCCCAGCGGACAAACGACAACAAACGATCTCGTAATGTATACCGCATTGAAATCACCACAATGGTCGTACATCATTAATGTGAACGGTAACCCGACTTCACCCGCTACATCAGGGTCTCCAACTGTTGATGTCAGTGGTTTTTTACTGACCTATAAATCCACTGATGATGTAACAGTGGCTGTAACGTTGTCAGGGACGGTTCCCACGGTAACCCAGACCTCAAACCAGACATTGATCCAGATTTATGAGGTTGATTCAAATGGCAATCAGGTTGCAACACCCTATACGCAGACCGTTCTCGTGGTCAATCCCAGTGATGTTACGACCGCAATCGCAAATGCGAATTCCCAACTCAGCCAGTTAAAAACCGATATTGATGAAAAAACAGCGCTGGGTATTGACACATCTGCGGCCCAAGCGCAATATAATACTGCCCAAAGCCAGATCAGTCAGGCCCAATCGTTGCCATCGACACAGTACTCCGATGCATTAAATGATCTCACTACGGCGACATCCACAATAGCCAACGGCGAGACCCTCCTTGACAAAGCGTGGGCAGAATCGGAGATCGCTACTGCTCAGGCACCAGTAAATAATGTCGACACACTGATCGCGTATTTCCAGGGCAATTCAAGTACGGCAAATGATCCCCGCTTGGCAACGGTTATTACTGAGCGGGAAATTGCCGTGAGTTATATATCGGCAGCAAGCGATTTCGTGACCAGTGGTAACTATGCATCGGCACGCTCAAAAGCTGAGCAGGCATATACCGAAGGAAATCAATCCTATAATGATGCACTCACGTTTCAGGCAGCGGTAGAAGCAACATGGAATCCCTTAGCGGGACTTGGTTCGGTTGGTTCGCTCTTCAGTTCCAGCGTCCTCTTTATTATTGTTGGTGTAATAGCCGTTGTATTAATTATTGTCGGTATCATTATCTACCGTAAACGCTCACGGTGGGATGAACTGGGTTAAGTTCATCTTATCTTTTTATCAGAAATTTCAGAAACTTATACGAAGAGCGGCTCAGTTTTTTGGAGATGACCTTTTGGTGTCATTAATATGGATCCCTGATCCAGATTCAGCGATCGTATGTCATTCCATAAGAAAAATTATACAGGGAAAAATTTGGGTCAGAATTGAAAATTAGCACAGCCATAAAAAACGATTTTTTGAAAGAAATAATGCTCTTTCACGGGTTTTCCGCACACATAGAATTTTTAGCTTGTCCGCTCTGCGGGTTCTGGTCAACAGGATTCGATTGGCCGTAGAGGATGATGGTTTCAGGAATTTCTTTGGGCTGAATGAAGGCTGGTGGATAATGACTCCATATACTTATTCTGTACTTAGGATTTGGAGGCAAAATTATTTCTACGGAATCCTGTGGTCATTTCATTCAATTGCAGAGAAACCTCTCCTTTGAATAATTGAGCATCCGTTCATCGGACAATTTTCTTCAGAAAGTTGTTTCTAGATTTTTGTATTCATCGAAGTTAATACTCATATGGGGAGAGAATGTTGTACCAGATGACGAACTCCCCATCAAAATTAGACAGCCTGAGTTTTTATTCGAGCAAGCCGAATCACCGTTCAATTTTTTCCATTGATTTGAAAATGTTTCAATCAGGCGATGAGGAACTCCTTAAACATGTGGTCGGAAAAACCTAGGTCCGTGACCTGCACTAGTAATGCAGCTGTGCTTCAATAACTACTTCACAGTCACATCTTAAATGATAGATCTCCTTGAATCCTCACTCCGCATAAATAATTTGTATCAACCTCAAACTATTAAATCGCCTAAAAAATAAGATCTCTCACTACTGCGGTGTGAACACATCAAGATTAATGCTCCCCATTGTCCCGTCACGGTGGATATAATAATCAAACAACCGGTCTTGGTTATCGTAATATGAGAACCAGTAATCCAGTTTGTAGGTCGTTTTATTGTATCCCGGTATAGAGGGATAACTTTCAGTATCGTGGAGGATAATGACACCCGGATGATCCTGTGTCAGGGTTTTTATATCCTCTTTCTGGCCATAGAACGTGATCTTATCCCACCGATCGCCCCGGTAATACCACGGTAATGGCCAGTATTCCTGTGATGCCAGAACCACCTGACTGGAGTTATCCATTATGTTCATAACGTCCCTGAGATCCTCGGAGTTCTGGACCTGGACAATAGGCTCGTTGATGTCTGCCGGGATAAATGCGACATGCCAGGTTATCAGGGCCAAAAACAGGCAACCTATAAGGGCAAATGCAATTTTCTGCCAATTCAGTTTGTATACGGCAACAAAACTCATCGGGAGCAGCTGGTGAATGATCAGCCATGGCACTTTTTCACCGACATACGCATAAAATGCCATGGTCAGGATCATCCAGTAAATACAGAACTGGAAAAAGAAATCTGATTTTTCACTGCCGGTCTTTGGGGTTTTGAGTTGGGTCAGACTCGTCGCAACGACATCTTTTGTTGACAGTTCAAAATGCCGGGTTAACAGCCAGTTTTTCAGCCGTTTGATGGTAAGAATTAAGCTGGCGTCTTTGAATACAAACTGGAGTGTCCCCAGTATTGCAAGAAGGAATATGGGTAATTCATATAAGAGGTACAGGGGTATATAGAAATAGAACGGGCCTCCCAGACGCTGTTCGTCCGACATAGATACCCAGTGATCAATGGCCTGATACCATCCGGTTGAATTTATCTGGAAATTTTGCCCGACCAGTGTTTCCGGATGCATCCCGAATGCTGAATAAAGGGCAATCAGAATCCCGATAATAATAAACAATCCTATAATGAGATCGTTTTTCCATTGGGGTGGCAGGTGGATGCGTTTTTTCCAGAGTGAATACCCAAAAAACGAGATGAAAATCAACAATATAATTGGCATCTCTTCTTTACAGCAAAGCGCTCCCCCTGCGGCTATTGCCGCTATAATGACATACCGTAGCTGACCCCGTTCAAAATAATAGAGCAGGGCAACAAGAAGAAGCATCGTGAAGAAAAGCATGAAAATGTCATGACGAAGGAACCGGGAGAAGTACACCATGTCCGGGGAGATGGCGAGGAACAGCGCGACGACCAGCGTCTGCACTCTCGTGATATACCCGAGCCGGTGAATGCAGTATACCAGTGGGATAAGCAGGGTGCCGAACAATGCGGGAAGCAGTCGTGCAACAAGATCTGAGGCACCAAAAAGCGAGAACATCCCGGCGGTGACATAGTAAAGGAACGGGCCGTGATAGCTGGGATCGTAGACCCAGGTACCTTTTGTCAGGAGAGTATAGGAAAACCATGAATGGATGGCTTCATCATGGTGGAACAATTTGAGATCAAGGTGCCAGAACCGGAGGATAATGGCAATCAGGAGGATTAAAAGAAAGACTCTCTCGAAAGTAAAAATTTTCTTTATTTTATCGGAAAAGAAAGCGGCCTTCTCCACGCGCCGCACCTTCAACTTTCCAGTACGATTTCGATTCCGATATCTTTTGGCACCTGAATCCGCATCAGCTGGCGGAGTGCACGCTCATCTGCGTCAATATCAATGAGTCTTTTGTGCACACGCATCTGCCAGCGATCAAATGTTGCGGTTCCCTCCCCATCGGGGCTTTTGCGGATGGGTACAACGAGCCTTTTTGTCGGGAGTGGGATGGGACCAGCCAGATTCACTCCTGTGCGTTCGGCAATCTCGCGGATCCTGTCACAGACCGTCTCTACCTTGTTGAAATCTGTTCCTGTCAGGCGAATTCTGGCTTTTTGCATAATGATTCACACCAAAATATTATCTCATCTGTTTCGGTTGTATGGCGATACACATACCGGCGGCGATCGTTGACCCCATATCACGGACGGCAAATCTGCCCAACTGCGGGAGTTCCTTGACATTCTCAATGACCATCGGTTTTGTCGGTTTTACCTGAACGATAGCTGCATCACCGGTCTTTAAGAATGTGGGGTTCTCCTCCTTGGTCTGGCCAGAACGCGGGTCGAGTTTCTTCTTGAGCTCGATAAATGTGCATGCGGTCTGAGTGGTGTGGCAGTGGAAGACCGGTGTATAACCGACAGTGATTGCGCTGGGGTGCTGGAGCACGACGACCTGTGCAGTGAATTCATCTGCTACGGTCGGGGGTTGCTCGGCAGGACCGCAGACATCGCCGCGGCGAATGTCACCCTTTGCAATACCACGAACGTTAAAACCAACATTGTCACCGGGTACTGCCTGCGGGATCTCTTCATGGTGCATCTCGATGGACTTGATTTCTCCATCTTTGTTTGCCGGCATGAAGGAGACCTTCATGCCTTTCTTCATGATACCGGTTTCGACACGGCCGACTGGTACCGTTCCGATACCGCTGATGCTGTAGACATCCTGAATTGGCAGGCGGAGAGGTTTGTCGGTTGGTTTTGATGGCTCTTTGAAGGTATCCAGAGCCGTGATCAGCGCAGGTCCTTTGTACCACGGGGTTTCAGGGCTGTTTATCTTGATGTTGACACCCTGAAGCGAGCTGATCGGAATAAAAAGAGTCTCTTCAGGCTTGTATCCAACCATCTTGATGAGATCCGAGAGGTCCTTTTTAACTTCGTTGAACCGCTTCTCATCGTATTTCACTGCATCCATCTTGTTGATGGCAATAATGATCTGGGTAATTCCAAGGGTACGCGCAAGGAATACATGTTCCTTGGTTTGTTCCATGACGCCATCAGGGGCCGCCACGACAAGGATCGCAGCATCAGCCTGAGATGCACCGGTGATCATATTCTTGACAAAGTCTCTGTGCCCGGGGCAGTCTACGACCGTGAAGTAGTACTTGGGTGTATCGAACCGCTTGTGTGCGATATCGATGGTTATACCTCTTTCGCGCTCTTCTTTGAGGTTATCCATGACCCATGCAAATTCAAAAGTCGCCTTACCTTTCGATTCAGCCTCCTTTCGGTAGGCCTCAATAATGTGTGCAGGTACTGCACCTGTCTCGAACATCATCCGTCCAACGGTGGTTGACTTTCCGTGGTCGATGTGTCCGATAACAGCCAGATTCATATGGGGCTTATCAGCTGCCATTAAACATTCCTCCCATGTTGTGATTATCCGCATACCGTCTGTCTATGCGAGTATTACATATATGAGACGCATCTATATAAAGTATTTCGATTCCATACACCTTTTTCAGGTGAGAATTCATATCGATATTCTCATATCGTTTGTGTGATTATTCTCAGGGAGATGAAGACACTACCGTTCCAACGCGACACCGCAAAAAACCGGGTCACTGTTGCATGTGCTGCGGGCAGCGTATCCGTATATAGTACCTGCGCGTACTGCAGGCATTGCCAGGGAGTCCGGGTGGGGGATCGTCTGGCCCCTTCCCCCCAGGTAAAAGCGCTCAGCGATTTGCGTCATCTTGGTGTCGGTGATGAAACGCTCATGAATGCTGCACTGATGTTCAACACGCTGGTCCGGGACGGTTCTGCAATAGAATGTGATGATGATAACAATCAGGGATTTCAAAAGTTGTACTGAATCACCAATTGAACCCAAAAGCAGGTGGATTTTTTTAACTTCGGACAATCCTTGTGACAGCAGGTCTTCAAATCGAATCTCCCTTCATTCCCGCCATTCTTTAGAAAGCAGGTAACTATCTCTTTCATGGTTCAATTTGCATAGTATTGTCAAATGCTCTTCAAACGATATTTTTTCAAGGATTGTCGAACCGATGCAATAGGAATTTGCTGCGCCTGTTTCCCCGGAAAGGGGGGGTGTTCAGGCCAATGCCAGCGCAACAATCACGAGTGCCCGGGTGATCTCGTTTGCCGCCCCGACCACATCACCATTGACCCCCCCGAACAATCGTTTGGACAGGGTAAGAAGTGCGAGCGGGCAGAGGATCATGACGATGGCAGCGACCGTGAGGCGAAAGAGGGATACCGGGAGGAGAACAAGGGGGATACACAACAGAAGCGAAAGGAAGGGAAAATAGGGCTTTGCAAACCGGTGGATGTAACTGTGCATCCCTTCTTTGAAGGGTGTTCCGTATGCTGTAAGGAAAGCCATGGAAAATTTTGCAGAAACTTCTCCGATGATAAGGGCTGATATAAGGGATGCGGTTGCATGGAGGCCGGCAAAGAGCAGGAGGGTCACGACCAGTCCCGCAGCTATGCCCCCGGCACCGACATACCGGTCCGTGAGGGCTCGTACTCGTTTCTCCCTGTTGCCCTGTGCCATCAGGCCATCGCCAAGGTCGAGCAGGCCGTCGAAATGGTGGGCACCGGACAAAAAGATTACCCCGGCGACAGCAACGGCCGCAGCAAGGGTCGTATCTGCAATAAAAAATACCGGCACGGCAACCAGCAGGGCTATCACATATCCTGCAGCAGGAAAAATCCAGGAATGCCGTGCAAAAAGATCAAAATCCTGGGATTTTCCTAAGGGGAGAATAGTGGTGAACTGTAAAAGTGACAGGACGGGCCTCATACGCATTCACTGTACAGGCGGGAGGTGCATCCTGCGATCAGACCCGCCACGGCATCGTCGAGGAAGGGCCCGAGCGTTGCAAGGATGCCGGGTTTTTTCTGGTCGTACCGGGTAAACTCGAACCGCGCATAGGTCCCGCCAATACATTCGGCGATGGCCATGCCGATGATCTCATCGCTCAGTAAAAAAACCGGGTCATCAGCGATCTCGGAGTCTTTCCGGTTCTCGTAGAGCTCTTCTTCAAGCAGCACGGCGCCAAGAAGCAGGGAGGCAACGTTGGGATCCGCGAGGTATTTCTGCATCTTTCCTCTGATATTTTCAGCCGCCTGTTCGTCCGGCATCCCATGAGAGATATAGAGCCCCATGGCCGCATCCACCATGGCGTCAAAGGTGATCCCCCTTTTTTCCAGCCGGGCTTCGATCTCAAACATTTCAGACATATACTGGGGGACGCTCCTATTAGAGGGTTATGAAACGACAAGGCGATATCTTCAAACCTGATGGACAAAAGATGATTCTATCCTGAGTACTCATGCCGTTTCTTTCTGGTGCACCCCTCATATCCGGCAAAAAACCCGCCTTTTGTGTCATCCTTGGTAATACCCTGATTTCCGTCATTCCAGGTATCTCCGGTGCTGGCCCGACCCCGGAAAAAACTCTTCTTACTCCCAATCTTGACGCTGAACTAATCATGAATGGTAGGATTACCAGTCTGCCCATTAAACCCAACACCCCAACCGGGTGCCCCACGCCAGCTTCCATTACGCGGGCGATGATGGAACTGACTGGTGTCCCCCCGCTTTTTATCAATGCCGGGTTGAAATTTCCTCTGACTGTTCCGTACATCGATGCGCTGGGTGGGGTAGGAGAGGATCCGCGGAATGGCGATGCCGTCCCTCTGGCAAAGGAACTTTTTCTCCGTGGACAAGAGATTGGAAAATTCCTTTCATGGTCGAGCGATCTGCTTGTACTGGGTGAATGTGTACCGGGGGGGACAACGACAGCACTCTGCGTTCTCCGTGCTCTTGGGTATCCCGCCACGGTCAGCAGCAGTTTTGCCCGGAATCCGGTAAACCAGAAAGAGGCGATCTGTAATCAAGTCCTGGCAGGAATTGTTGCCGATAATATAAAGGATCCACTCGAAATAGTCAAACGCGCCGGGGATCCAATGATCCCTGTAGCGGCGGGTATTGCCCATTCCTACAGAGGTACGCTGGTGCTTGCAGGAGGGACTCAGATGCTTGCGGTATGCAGTGTGATCAAGGCAATGAACGGTCACGTCCCTGTGGTCGCAACGACTTCATATGTCCGCGATGACCATACCGCCAATATGCAGGAACTGGCAGCAATGATGGATATTTGCATATATTATATCGATCCGGGGTTCGATGAGATTGGGCATGATGGCCTTGCCCGGTACTGCATCGGAGAGGTCAAGGAAGGTTCGGGAGCCGGAGGGGCGATGTTCATGGCCTGCGCAATGGGTTTTTCACCGGATCAGATTCAAAAAAAGATCTTTGACACGATTAAAGGGTATAGCTGATCAGGCTTAATATTCCATTTATCATAGATATAATGGAACTATGCTCCCCATCTGCGTGGTCAATAATTATGGACAGTTCAACCATCTGATACATCGTACCCTGAGAGATCTGGATATCGATATCGTGCTGATACCAAACACAACCCCTACGGCGGAAGTCGCGTCCACGTACCGTGGGATTATTCTGGGCGGAGGTCCGACAATCGAGCGTGCTGGAAAGTGTTTTGAATATCTGGATCTGGGACTTCCAGTCCTTGGGATCTGTCTGGGTCTTCATATTATAGCAAAAAAATTTGGTGGTGATGTTCATCCGGGAAAATCTGGGGGATATGGGTCGATAGAAGTCAGTATCTGTGACCATGACGACATCCTTACAGGATATCCTGAAAAAATTCCGGTCTGGGCATCACACGCGGATGAAGTCTGCAGGGTGCCACAGGATTTTACACTGCTCGCCAGCTCCCGTATATGCGAAGTAGAGGCTATTGCGTGCCCACAAAAAAAGATTTATGGTCTTCAGTGGCATCCTGAAGTCAGCCATACGCTGGACGGGAAGATGGTTTATGAGAATTTTAATGCAATCTGTAAAGAATGAGGTTACCGAAAAAGGCTACCGAAAAAAGATTTTTTGTGATGAACAATTTCTCCACATCTGATGGAAGCGCAGATGGGGACGTCAAAGTTTAGGTAAATCGCGCTTTGGCTCAGGAATATATGAATACAGTTCCCTTTATGGAATGAAATTTTGAAACGTCACGTTTTTTAAGACAAAAGCAGATTGGAAGATTATGTTAACCAAAGCAAACAGGCTGTGTTTGATTCTCATTTTGTGTTTGTGTGTATTTGTTATCCCGGCAATGGCGGGGGCATATACTACCATTCCGCAAGGTAGTACCGTGTTTATTGGTGAGCAGGGTCTCGACGTTAGTGCAGCCGTAGGGAGTGATCCCGCCATAGGCTGGTGGGCGTCAGGTGCAGCAATTGCCACGAGTTCTCCCGATGACCAGATACAGGTTCCAACACCTTCGAATTTTTATATATCTTCGTCAGCATTCGGTCCGTACACCGGCACGTGGTACCGGCTCACGTCACAGGGGAAACCGGATGGCGTTGCTTTCATTGTTGCTGATCCCTCACTGGATATCAGGGTAGTGGATACGACGATCAATCTTGATGTAACGAACAAATGGGTGCCCCGGGGCGATCAGGTTGCATTCAGGATCGATACCAACCTGAACCAGATATTCTCGAGATCGACGAGCGGATCGCCATCTGAAGGTATTACTATATATGTTCAATCTCCGGCTGGAGGAACATACTCCGCTCTTCTCGATAGTTCAGGAACTCCTCATGCTCTTGAAAACATCCCCGTTACAGTATCAACCTACCAAACACCCTGGAGCTGGGATACCGGCAATTCCCAGTACTCCGCCGGTACTTATTCTATCTGGGCGAAATGCGATGTGAACAGTATGTATGATAATTATGGAGTAACCGGTAAAACGATAAGTCAGCAAACCAGTCTCCTCGATCAGGAACAGAATCCATTAATCTCGGTGAATGTCCCCACTACGAACCCGACATCTCAGGCCATCACCACGTCAACAACAATACAACCGGTTATACCTACGACCGTGATCACGACAATTCCCCCTTCACTTCAGACAACGCCTCATGGTACTCAAAACTCCTCTGTTGCAGCAACAACTTTACCAGTGCCTAATGGTTCAGTCTCACTCGCACCCCTCGAAACAATCCCTACGCAATCCGGGGGATTTGGCACACTTCTGACACTTGTTTCTGTTTGTGCCATTGCCGCGGTTATTCTGATAAAACGGCATTGACCTGTTTTTTACAGTGTCCATAATCTTTTTATCCGCCATTTCTCCATAACCGTTGTATGAATGTTGTAACCGCGGTAATCAAAGGCCGGCACAGCGTGCGAAAATTTAAATCAGATCCGGTTGATGAAACCGTCATCCACGATGCAATCAAGTGTGCGGTTCATGCACCAACTGCTATGAACCTCCAACCCTGGCTCATTGGCGTTATACGGTCAAAAGAACTGCTCGATAAAATTGCAGATTTTACCGATCACGGAAAATTCATTAAGGACGCACCTGTCTGTTTTGCTGTTTTTGGAGAGCGCAATGCGAAATATTATCTGGAAGACTGCTGCGCTGCAACCGAGAATCTGATCCTCGGGCTGCAGGCTTATGGTGTGGGCTCCTGCTGGGTGGCCGGGGAGAAAAAAGAGTACGCGGAGGCAGTTCGAAAACTCCTGAATGTATCTGAGAAATACACTCTTGTCGCGTTGGTTCCTGCAGGGTTGCCTCAGGACATCTCTCTTGCCTCAAAGAAAGATGTAAAAAAAATGGTATTTTTCAATACATGCGATCAAGGCCAACTTTAACGATATCATATTACTCTCCCCTCGTTTTTTATTTATTCTCTCTGAAGATCGCATAGGTATTCTTCGTCTCGCAATCCTTAAGCATCCCCCGCATCCCATCTCTAGTTATGAAAAAGGCGATCCTGCAGGTTGCACTTGATCTTCTTGAGCTTAAACGGGCTGTGCAAATCGCTAAAGAGGCGATCTCCGGAGGAGCGGACTGGATTGAAGCCGGCACTCCGTTGATCAAAAGCGAGGGGATGCAGGCTATCCGTGCATTACGTGAACAGTTCCCGAATACTGTTCTCGTGGCAGACATGAAGATCGCAGATACCGGCTCCATGGAAGTCGAGATGGCAGCAAAAGCCGGGGCCAATATCATCTGCATTCTTGCTGATGCGGATGATGCGGTTATTGCAGAAGCTGTGCGGTCCAGCCGGTTATACGGGACTAAACTGATGGCGGATCTGATCAATGTTCCTGATCCCGTTTCCCGTGCCCGCGCACTTGAAGCTATCGGTGTCGATATCATTGCCGCTCATGTGGGGATCGATCAGCAGATGATTGGTAAAGACTCTCTTGAACTCCTCAAAACGCTTCAGGGAGAAATTCATATTCCTGTCGCTGTTGCAGGTGGTCTCAATGCTGCGACTGCCTGTGACGCTGTGCATCATGGGGCGGATATTGTGATAATCGGGGGATGGATAGTTCGTTCAGCAGATATAACCGGATCAACAGAACTAATCCGTCATTCAATGGATTCCTCCTCATTGAAGGCACCCGAAAAAAAAGGATTGGATGAAGAGATACAATCTCTTCTGATGCAGGTATCCACTCCTAATATCAGCGATGCGATGCACAGGAAGGGTGCACTTCCAGGACTGGTGTCTCTCTGTGGCGATGTAAAAATGGCGGGAAAGGCTGTAACGGTCCATACGATTGCCGGTGACTGGGCGAAACCGGTGGAAGCAATTGAGATTGCGGAGTGCGGCACTGTTCTTGTAATCAATAACGATGCCTGTGTCAATGTTGCACCTTGGGGAGAACTTGCAACATTAAGCTGCCTGAAAAAAGGTATCGCCGGTGTCGTAATCGATGGGGCGGTGCGTGATATTGATGATATCCGCGCGATGAAGTTTCCCCTCTTTGCGCGGGCCATTGTGCCTAATGCCGGGGAGCCTAAAGGCTTTGGTGAGATCAACGCAGAAATCCAGTGTTGCGGGCAGTACATTCATCCGGGAGACTGGATTGTTGGCGATGAGAGTGGTGTTGTGGTAATTCCCCGCGAACGGGCTTATGAAATTGCCCGCAGGGCGCTCGAAGTCAAAAAGACCGAAGCCAGAATCCGCGAAGAGATCCGCCGGGGCAGTACCCTATCCGCAGTCTCGGAATTGATCAAATGGGAAAAAAAGTGAGAAAGGATCCTAATGAAAGACTGAGTGTTCCAGCAGTGTCGCACCCGATGACAGAATTTTCTCTATTGCGATATCTACATGATCAACCCGCAGAATAAGTACAGCGCCTTTTTTCCCCGAATATGCATAGGAATATTCGATATTGATATTTGCATCCCCCAGAACCTTTGCAATCTCAAAAAGTCCTCCAGGATGGTCTTTCATCTGCACAGCGATCACATCGGTGAAGGCAACGTTGAAACCAAGAGATGACAATTTTTCATATGCTTTTTCCGGGTAATCCACCAGTGCCCGGATAACACCAAACCCGTTTGCTTCGGCAATGCTGAATGCAAGGATATTGATATTCTCTTCACCTAGTGCATGTGCAACCGAGGCCAGCCTGCCCGGTCGGTTTTCTGAGAAAATCGAGATCTGTTTAATGACATACTTTTTTGTATCCATGTTATAACGACCTCTTATCAATAACTTTCTTGGATTTACCTTCAAATCGTGGTAATGATCCCGGCTCCACAATCTCGACGTCTACGGCAACATTCAATGCATTTCTGAGCCGGTGTTCTACGTTCTTTCGGATCTGCATCAGGTCTGTAATCTTGTCACTGAATGATTCCTTGGTCAACTCGACCCTTACGAGCATGTCATCCAGCGCTCCGGTTCTTTCGACGACAATCTGAAAATGTTGGCCAACTTGGGGAATTGACATCAGGGTATACTCGACCTGTGATGGGAAGACATTGATGCCCCTGATGATCAACATATCATCGACCCTTCCCTGAATCCGCGTAACTCGGGGGTGAGTCCTGCCACATGGGCAGATATCTTCCTCGATCGATGAGATATCTCCAATGCGGTAACGGATCATCGGGAGTGCTTCTTTCTGGAGCATAGTGAGGGTAAGTTCTCCTTTCTCACCGGGTTCGAGTTGTTCTCCGGTCTTTGTATCAATTACCTCCACTAGAGCAATATCTGACCAGATATGGAACCCGTTTTGTTCCCCGCATTCGGTAAACATCGGGCCTGAAAGTTCGCTCGTTCCATAGATATCGAACGCCTTTATCCCCAGCCAGTTTTCCATTCTCGTGCGCATTCCCTCGGTCCAAGGTTCTGCTCCGAGGATTCCCGCTTTGAGCCGCGTATCTTTTTTGATGTCAACACCCATCTTTTCCGCAACCTCACCGATATGGAGCAGGTACGATGGGGTACAGGCAATGGCTGTTACCTCAAGATCCTGCATCAATTCAATCTGGCGTTCGGTATTCCCGACACTTGTCGGGAGAACGGTTGCACCAATACGCTCTGCACCGTAGTGCATGCCAAGGCCACCGGTAAATAAGCCATACCCGTAACTGACCTGAATGACATCCCCCCTTCCCAACCCGATTG
Source organism: Methanoregula sp. (assembly GCF_052325125.1). GTDB lineage: Archaea > Halobacteriota > Methanomicrobia > Methanomicrobiales > Methanospirillaceae > Methanoregula. The sequence goes on from NZ_JBKQWO010000051.1 coordinate 106,892, forward strand.
CGGTGAGTCCTCGGGCAAGCGAATTACTCCACGTGTCGATATCCTTCTGGGTGTATCCAACTACCGTAGGTTTTCCTGTTGTCCCGGAGGAGACATGATACCGGACGAGTTCTTCCTGAGTAGCTGTAAAGATCGTGTTGGGGTAATTATCCCGAAGATCCTGTTTGTACATAAACGGGAGTTTTTGGACATCTGATAACTCCCTGATATCATCCGGATGGACTTTTTGTTCTTTCATCCGGTTGTGATAAAAAGGTGAGAAACTATAGAGACGACATATGAGGCTTTTTAATAATTTATACTGCATCTTCCGGAGATCCGCTTTTGGCAGCTCTTCAATCCTCGGATCCCAGAACTGCATCAGATGCCCCCCCGTCGATCGATAACTCGTTTGGCTTTCCCTTCGAATCTGGGCAGCGAACCTGGTTCGACAAGTTTTACTGTTGTCCGCAACTCAAGGGTGTCATGCAGTTCTTTCACAACTTTTTTCTGGATTCTTGCGAGATCTGCAAGCTCACCGCTGAAATGGCTCCTGTTAACTTCAACTTCCACGGTCATCTCATCCAGATGATTGATTCTGTCAATATACACTATAAACTGATTGCCTACTTCCGGAATCCTGAGGAGCACATGTTCTATCTGGGAAGGGAATACATTAATACCACGGATAATCAGCATATCGTCGCTCCTTCCGGTAATCCGTGCAATTTTTTTATATCTGCCACAGATGCATCCATCTTCCATGAGGTAAGTGACATCACCTGTCCGGTAACGTAGGAGTGGCATAGCTTCCTTAACAAGTGGTGTTACGACCAGTTCCCCCCGTTCACCATCGGAAAGTCGTTCTCCGGTTTTCGGATTAATAATTTCGACAAGGTAACTATCGTGCCAGATGTGGAGCCCATCGCGTTCTGGACATTCGAATGCGACACCAGGACCGAAAAGCTCACTCAAACCGTAAGAATCGTAAGCCGTGAGCCCAAGGCGTTTTTCAAGAGTATTTCTCATGGTATCTGACCAGGGTTCAGCACCAAAAATGCCCGTCTTCAGACTGTCGAGGGTTTCACCCATCTCTTCGGCGACTTCTGAAAGGTGCATTGCATAACTTGGTGTACAGTGGATAGCAGTGACTTTGAAGTCGCGGATCATTTCGATCTGGCGTCGCGTATTTCCTGTCGCACTCGGAATCACCGTCATACCGATCATTTCTGCGCCATAATGGAATCCCAACCCCCCGGTAAACATTCCGTAATTGACCATATTCTGGAAAACATCATCTTTTCCGATCCCAATCATTGTCATATTACGGGCAATAAGACGAGCCCATGTATCCAAGTCCTGACGGGTATAGCCTACAACGGTCGGTTTTCCGGTGGTCCCCGATGTTGTGTGTATTCGTACAATTTTTCTCATCGGAACTGCAAAAAACCCGAAAGGATAGCCATCACGGAGATCCTGTTTTCTCGTAAAGGGAACTTTTTGAAGATCCTCGAGGGTTTTAATATCGGATGTCGCTATTCCGGCATTGACAAACTGTTTCCGGTAAAATTCGACACTTTGTACCGATCGGAGAGTTTTTTTCAGACGTTTCAGCTGAAGAACTTGAAGATCAGCAGGTTTCAGTGTTTCCATTTTTTTGTCCCAGAACATCTGCATCATCTGTTATGCTATTGCATGACATTGTATGAATGACATCTTTTATCGTTTATATCTCATCGTTTCTGTTGAGAATTTTTAAAAATCCGTTTTTAGGTACCGAATGTACAATGTATTTTTAGAAAACAGTTCGATCTATAACTGAAAACGATGCTTTAATCAAGGTGAAAATGGCACTAACTAGATTAATCAAGCGTTTTCATGTGGGCTTTTATGTCACGAACGATTCCGTGGTTGGCAGTATATGGCTTCGGTGCCCATATCAAGTCCACACAAAAAAATTTGATTATTCTCAATAAAGGAAGTATTGAGGAATACCCTCTTGATGAAGTACAGAATCTTCTCGTTGTTGGAGGGCATACTTTGAACTCGACAACGATTTTTCATCTGCTGAAAAATGGTTCATATATCTCATTCTTTGAACCTGACGGTAATCCCGTTGGGATCATCCGACCCTTTGGAAATTGTGACGATAAAAAAATCCATAATCTCCAGCAGGATTTGCCCCGTCATCGGTACGCCACTTTAATTGCACAGGCCTCCCTCCGGTCTCGTCTCATAGCGATTGAACGACTTCAGGATCACCGGGAATCGGATCTTCTCTATGAAGGGGAACTGCAGATTCTGCACAAAGCCCTCAATGAACTTGAGTATCTGGTAAAACTGGATGAAGTCCGCCGGTTATCAAATCTGACCACTGATATGTATTATGAAATACTTTCACGTGTGATTCCGGAATGTTTTAATTTCAGGAGGCGCACCGTGCGTCCACAGTGCGATCCGATTAATGCCATGCTCTCTTTCGGCTATGCGATGCTTTATGGAAATTGCAGCGTATCCGTAATCGGTGCACGGCTAAACCCTGATCTCGGTTTCTTGCACGAAGGGTCTGGTGCACTTGTACAGGATCTTATCGGACCGTTTAAGGCAGAAATGATTGATCCCATTGTGTGCAGCCTGGCTCAAAACTCTCTCAAATGCAGTGACTTTGAGCTGACTCCCTCACGATGCATGCTTTCAGATGCATTAGTAAAACATTTAATCTCCGCTTTCAGAAAGTCGATCGATAATCAAAAAATCGATGGTCAAACAAATAATTTTTTAAAAACAATTCAAAAAATTGAAGATTTTAAAGTGATGTACTAATTCGTCCATCATTTTTAATTACAGAGAACTCATCATAGGTCCGTATCATTATATCCTTGGTTTTTATACCCCTTATAATCGCCCGGGGACAACCATAGAGCATCGAAATGAATTTTTCAAGTATTATCGGATCAGCAGTTGCAAAAATCTGCACTTTTCCATCAGAAAGATTTATAATTGTCCCGGTCACTTTTAAATCCATTGCGATCTTTCTTGCACAAGCACGAAATCCAACTTTCTGTACTCTTCCTGTGATAACGATCTCAAGGGTTTTCACTCTTGCATCTCCCCTTGCATTATTCTGATTACCAATCCCAGTTCATTAAAGACAACATCCCGAAGGAGGGATTGTCGGATATTTGTTGCTGCGTCTATCGCATCATCGAGAATATCTTGCGCAATACTCTCGTATCCTGCAATATACATCTTCATTGCCATATCGCACCGCACATATGCCCTTTTTGAAAGAGGTCGAATAATCCCTGATTCTTTTATTGCATCGTTTAACATTCGTTTTGCAGATTTCGGATCCCCCTTGTTCCGGAAAAGAATGGAAAGCCTGCAGAATAAAAGTGCCATTTTTCCTCGATCGGTAATGGATCGTACCATCCGTTCAAGCGTTGCAATCTGACCCGGCTGGGGGCCTTCATCCATAATCCTCCTTGAGAATACCGTGATTTTTGTATATAGTGTAATTTTTTCTGGAGCATCATTATACCCTATCTGAGAAAGACGATATTGACGCAAGTCATCATCTTCGATTAAAGTGAGAATTTCGGCTGATTTTTTTAGATACTGTGATTTATCCCGTGTTCGGGAGAGATTAAATAGGAACCTTGCGATTTCATCACGAATAGAATCGGCAATGTGCTGAATATTTATAAGTTTTGACAACTTTTCTGCTTTATTTAACAGGAGAAGGGGCATATCATCATCACTGTTCTGTAATGCCAGCGGTACCACCCCTAAAATGAGTAGCACCTGATCGTAAGGAGAATCAATTTGTTCAATTGCTTCTGAAATGTGACGTATGGTGTTTTTGCTTTTTTCTTTGTCTTCGCTGACGATGGGATATGCGGAAATAAGAGCTTTAACATACTCTATGGGATCGGATATTTTTGCAATAACCTCTAATACAAGATTTATTCGCTTTTCATCCGGCAGGATGTTTTTCATACTGACAATGGCAAATATAAGCTGGCGGCATGCAACAATATTTTTGTCGGACTCTATGCTTTGTAGTTTCTTGAGCCCCTCATCAAGACAGAGTTTTGCTTTTTCCGGATCGATACGGCGATATCCGATTGCTAAGTCTGCCATGACTAGTACCTTCTGGTACTCTTCGGGAAGTTTTGGAACCGCCGAAAAAACCTCATCTAGTATTCTATGGGAATGTTCCCCCTCATTTATCCAAATCGCTGAATCTGCAAGCACGCATAATCTTTTGAGTCGTACAAACGGATCACGTGTCATATCAAGAAGGTGATGTACCAGATCAATAATTTCCGGCGCTGACTGCGCCTGATAGTGTTTCTGGAGGATATATGCCAGTACTTCATATGGATCCGCTGAGTCCGGATGAATGATATTTTCATTGAGGTTTGCAACGATCCGTGACATCATGGCATTGCGTTCCAAGGAATCTTCTATCTCGATAGAATACAATACTAAGGGGAGAATATAATCAATGCTGGCACTTTTTTTTGAGGAGAAGAGCATAATATCTATCATCCCGGCAATTTTCAGAGAAATCCGGGTTTTTTTAATCTCTGATTTTAACACTTGTAAGCCCTTTTCGAAAGATTTCAAAGGAACATTTTCATTCCACCGGTTCTTCTGTGAGGCGGTATCTTGAATGAGGTCGCACCCAATCCTGACAAAAGACTCCGCAATGCGCTCGCATAACTGCATCCTTAATGAGGGATCTTCAATACCCTGTGCAATCATGTATGCTTCATCAAGGGGTTCCGGAACTTGTTTGTCAGTTGCATATTTTATCACCCCCTCTATGATATTTGTCATTGCATAGGCCACGAGTCTGGGATCCGATAGTGAACTGCCCCATACTCGCATTCGTAAAAGAAGATCAAGATCCCCTTGCGATGTAGCAAGAAGTACAGCATCGTCAATGATGCTGCTTAGCGTTGCAGATCGAGTTGTTTGTCCCTCTATCAGGCAGGTTATTCCTACCGCGTGTTGAAGAAAATCACGGTTCCCGGTCCTAACGCCAATTTCTGCAAGTTTCATGACCACTGTTGATATTGCCTGTTCCCTGATGGCTAGATTCTGAATTGATTTTGCAAGATCCACCAGAATCGAAGAATCCCATGCATCAAGAAATCCCCTGGTTGTCAAGGTTGTGATACAATCAAGGGTGAGGGTGTCGCAATCGGAATACAGTGTCAGAAGCTGCTTTAATGAAGCATAATGTTTTATAATATCCGCAAACGGTACAGCATGACTTATTTGGCGAATTCCCTGACTCATGGCATCAGAAGAAACGATGCGGTCGGCTTTTGAGAGAATCTCCCTAAATTGGAATGATTGCTGATCATGAAATATGCCCTCTTCTATTAATTTTGCTAGGCAATTGGTGTATTGCGGTAAAATTTCTTCTGATTGTGTTATTTTTCCAAAAATTTTTGTAGCATTTTCAAAATCGTCTTGTAATAGCATGATTTGTAAAAATTGGAGATAGAACCCCATGGAATCTTTATTGTCACATGCGTTTTCAATAAATGGTATCAGTTTTATAAGAGAATGAGTGGAATGTGAATGCTGGGCAATGACGATCCCTGCATGAACGATCTCCCTGACCGGATAGTTCTTTTTTGATGACAAGTACTGGAGAAAATTTATTGCATTTAAAAGGTACCAGAAGTCCCCGGATCGCTCTGCTTTTTTTAGAAGATTCTGTATGATAAGATTGCTTGTAAACGGTAATTTCCTGCAGAGAAACTTTAAATTATCATTAATTTGATCTTTGTTTTTTGTATAATCAAGAAATTGTTCAGTAAGAACACTAATCAGATCTCCCCGTATCTCATCCGGTAGAGATTCAAAATTGAGTATAAATATATGGATCTCCAGCACATTCTTTCCAAATGTTGATTTCACTCCTATCTTGATAATATTGGTTAGGCATTCTCTCCTGCGGAGTTTTTGGTGAATCGTTGCTGCAAGCCTTATACTTTCCAGAAAAAAGCCCATATCTTTTTTATGGCGAGCAATGGTGGCAAGTGCCTGCGCTATTTCGGCGTGCAGGACCGCCCGTTTTGATATATCATTAATCTCACCTATACGATCTTGGGCATGGTGCAAAATAGTATTATTATTACCTATAACCGTCCATCTGATAAGTCTGGGGATACATTCGGTAATAGAATCCGATCGATATTTTCTGATGGGAATCTTATCCAATACTGCTAATCCCTGTTCGATATATGTTGGATTTGATTCTGAGATACCCGTCGAGATTAGCTTCCGTGCAATAAAGGAGATTATCTTCGATTGGAAGCTTTTTTTCCCCAATTTTTCCGGGAGATTGAGAAGTCCGTCGAACCATTTTTTCTCTCTTGTTGTTATATACTGTTTTAAAATCAAAGAGCAGAAATCTTCAGCACCCTCTTGGGGGATATTATGAATTGCTAATAATAGTTCCGGTTTATTTTTTCGAATGGCACAATCCACAATAACTGAATTCAGGGTACGTTGCATCAGTGCACGTTCATGTTTTCCTTTAAAATGGGATACCTCGGCAACAATTGTATTAAGCACTTCACAGTTATCAGTGGCAAGCGCCTCTTGTATTCTCTTGTTAATTAATGAAGATAAAATCATTATTATACCAGATTGTTATACTGTACGTAAAGCAGATACGATTGAACAAATTCAATTTAACTCAATTAGTAGATATAATTTTTGTTTTAAAAATTTGTCAAATTTTCGCTTATTTTAAATTTATAAAGAATATTTCATGAAATCTGCAGTTTTAAATGGTTTTTTGGATTTCTTAGCATTCGGTTAAAATCTGAATATTTTTCCAGATTTTTGCTCTGTAGAAATCCTATCCAAAACAGACGGTACCAATGACCGAAAGATCTAAGGTACATTGTCTCCTTACATTCGATTGTGAGTCCAAAAAGCAAGGAGACAACTAAAAGATTAGCGAGC
>NZ_JBKQWO010000052.1:0-157459 GCF_052325125.1 Methanoregula sp.
ATTCCGGCTTGCCAATCTCTTAATTGTCTCCTTACATGACGACACATCATAGTAAGGAGACGCTGTACCTTAGATCTTTCGGTCGTCGGTACAACTCGTTTTTATTTAGGATTTCTACAGAGCAGAATTTTTCTTTTCCTTTTACTCGTATAAAAGGAAATACATGGGAAATATGACGGCAATAGTCAAAAAGCCTGCAGATTTTTCAGCACTCAAAAACTGATGGGAAAATACCGGAGAACCGGATCGAACCGGCCGGATCGAAGTTATCGAAGCGGGGCAATCTCTCGTGCCCGTTCATGCCCTCTCGCTTCACCCGGCATCTGTAGGTTCCCCTGGGTTGCCACTGGCATCGGCAGGTAACTGCAGCAGGGAGATACTGTGGAGATAGAATCCTGCACGAGATAGCAGAGTCGTTACTGACGAGCGGAACCGCGACAAAGAAGAGCCATTCCGGGGATGTTCCCGGTCCGGGCCGATCGATCCCTCCGGTCATATCAGGAGTCACGGTACTATCCATCGTTCACACCTTGTGATTACCGCATCCGGTAAGTCCCGGGCTGTTTCCTCATCCTTTGAAAATTTCATTTCCACTTTGTAAGGATCTCTTCTCTCCGGAATGTGGACACCGCAAGAGAGAAAAGCCCTATGTCGACCACCAGGATAATTGCCGCGAGGACGAGGAGATACGGTACCGTAAGCGGGAACGCATTTATCTCGCCGAGTACGTAGATCAGCGCAAAGGGAATCACGATCAGGGATCCGAGTTGCTGTGCAGTCCGTACATCGTTTACTCTGGCCGAGACGAGCACGCTTGTCTCCACCGAAGTGATCGCTGCCAGGGGCACCAGCAGCAGCATGATGACCGCCATGACCGCGTTCGGGTAATAGGGATAGCCCAGCAGGCCAAAGGTGAAGGCGTCGATCAGGCCCATAAAGATCACCCCGCCGATCCAGATGGCAGCCAGCGGGGGGAGGAGTGCCCCGATGCTCTTACCCATGAGGATCTCGCGGTCCGTGATGGGGGTGGCGAGCAGCGGCTCCAGGCTCTGTTCCTGTTTTTCGCCGACAATCGTGTAGGATGCGATCGTGGTCGGGAGGGTGGCCGCACCGATCAAGAAGAAGAAGGCGAAGGCGTTGATGACCGTGGGAAGTCCTGACCGTACATCGGGAGTGCCCGCGGATCCACCCGCGATAACGTGGATCAGCAGGGGCAGGCCGACGGACACGAAGAGGGGAAAGATGATCATGGTGGAGAAGATGCTCTTCTTTCTCCGGACAATACTCAAGTCCTTCGAAGCGATGATCCACGCTTTTGATAATCTCATGGCGTCTCCTCCCTCACGGTCTTCAGGTATACGTCCTCAAGGGTGGGATTGAGTCCCTGGACGAACTGGATGCGGCCGCCCGCAGCAAAGACGGCTCCCACCAGGCCCGGGTTCTCAGATTCAGCGTTTATCACATCGATCACCAGCCGGTGGCCTTCCACCACGACCTTCCCCGAAGTGTGGTGTTTCACCGCCGCCACGATCCGGTCGTTGACCTCTTCGAGCTGGATGACCGTTTTACTGCCCCAGAGCGCCTCTTTCAGCTCTTCGGGTGTACCGGTCCGCAGCAGGTGCGTCCTGATAATCCCGATGCGGTCGCAGAGTTTCTGTGCCTCATCGAGGTTGTGCGTGTTGAGGAATATGGTCTTTTTTTCTTTTTTCAGGTCCAGGATGAAGTCCCGGACCGTCTTTGCTGCCTCGGGGTCGAGGTTGGCCGTGGGCTCATCAAGGAACAGGATCTCGGGGTCGTGCACCAGTGCACGGGCGATGGCCACTTTCTGTTTCATTCCCTTGGAGAATGTTCCCACGGGCTGGTCCTTCTTCTCCCAGAGCCCGAGAAGCCTGAGGAGGCGTTCGATGCTCTCCATCCTCTGCTGTTCGGTACGATCATACAATCTTGCGTAAAAGTCGAGGTTCTGGCGGGCGCCCAGTTCGCCGTACAGGCCGACATTTTCCGGCATAAAACCAATCATCCTGCGGATCTCCAGGGAATCGGCTTCGTTCCCGGTGTCATACCCGGCGATCTTTGCCTCCCCGCCGGTCTTCGCGATGAGGCAGCAGAGCATCCGTACCGTGGTCGTCTTTCCGGCACCGTTGGGACCGAGGAACCCGAAGGCCTCGCCTTCAGCGACATGAAACGTCAGGCCGTCGACCGCGGTGACGTCGCCGAATTTTTTTGTGAGGTTTACTGCATCGATCATTTTGTAACACCGGATATTACTTCAGCCATTTTCGTGGGTTTCCGGTTTGGTTCATTTTATTCGCATTGCCATTCATAAAGTTCACCACTTAACGCGGGCATCTGCACGATCATACCGGGGGATCCAGAACGCAAAGAATATACCCAGATACACAATCTCAAAGATGGTTGCGCCAAGAACAGTGCCGAATGATGTTTTCTCGTGAAAATAAAACACACCGATGTTCATAACGACCAGGAGTGCCAATATGAAGATGAACATTCTCTTCGGAAATGTCAGCGGCAGGTATCTGCCAATCTCATCTTTTTTTGCATCCATGGTAAATCCTCCAGTAGTTGTAATTCCCGTGCAATCTTGACCCAAAATAATCTGCGAACTCCGCTTTTTCGGGCACCAGCCGATCCAGTGGCCAATTTCGGAAAATCTCAGTCTCATGCAACCTCCTTTACTTTCGCGAATAACTCTTCTGCCATTCTCGCAGCTGTACCAGGTGTAGCTTCAAGCCCTCTTTCTCACAACAAAATAGGCTATGGCGCCAGTCACCCAGGCGATTAACAAGCCGATTCCCACGCCACGGAAATATTTGTTCCCGGAAATATACCCGAGCGAAATAAAAATCACGCTGAGGACAAGCTCAAGCCCTACGAGCTTGAGGTATGTCGAGAGCCATTTGTCCATGCCTTCTCTTGTATCTATTTTCCTGTCAGGTGCTTGTTCATCCATTGTAAATCTCCCGGTTGTTGTAATTCCCATGAAATCCTGTTCCAAAACAATCTGCGATCTCCGTTTTTTCGGGCACCAGCCAATCCAGTGGCCAATATCGGAAAATTTCAGTCTCATGCCATCTCCTTTACTTTTGCGAATAGTTCTTCTGCCATTTTCGTGGGATCTGCTGTCTGGGACAAGGGAATTTTCAGCTCATCGGCATAACTCCAGAGCAACTCGATGCACTCCGTATACTCTTCGCACGTCCCGCAATCGCCGTCGTGCTCGTACCAGACCTGGACGCCGTGCTTCCCGGAGATGAAAATGACCGCATCCGTGTCCATGGGGATCGAACGGCCGATAAGGATACCGAGCTGCGGGTTTATTTTAACGATCGAAATCTTGTTGGCCTTTGCCATTGTCCGAAGGACCGTCTCGATCTTCCCGTCAATTGCGAGAAGGGCTTTCGAGACGGCCTGCCGGGAGATCCCGAGGCTCGTGGCGATGGTGATATTCGGCACGTGATCACGCCGCAATTTCCAGAACTCAAACCATTTCTCGTTTGTCAGCATTGCCAGAGTCAACGTATGCGGGTTGACCATATATTTGTTTTCTCCTTCCAGGTATTGCTGCATTTGGGCGTGGTAGTGGCTTTTTCACCTCGAATGGATTTCCCTATCAACCACAGACGCAAGAACTTTTTGGTCGTTTCTTTAACAGGAATAAAAGGAAAAGACTCCGAACAAATTCTCTGTTTTTTTATAATAAAAAAGGAAAGCCAGACGAATTCCAGTACTTCACGGTGAAATGTGAGACGGGTTGGATTTGACCAGGGGAGTCTTACCCGCTAAAGTTTGCGGAATCGAGGGCACCTATTGAACCTGGATATATGGAAACGACTACCTCCTGTGATTTGAGCGCCTGCTGTACGAGGGTTTCGGGCTGCTTTTCATCAACGACGCCATGTATGCCACTCAAAAGCACGTGTAAACCGTCGACATCCTGCACAACTTGCCAGCCGCTTCCCTGCTGATGCAACCGTTAACTGATTTGGTATAGAAATATTCAAAGCATCACAGTGGATAAAACCATACAACGACAGGAAATGACGTTATGACTGATGACAGCAAGCGCCCGGTAATGGGCGGGGTAAACAACCAGGCGACCGGCCGGGGCAGGTCCAACCGGGACTGGTGGCCGAACCAGTTGAACCTGAAGGTTCTTCAAAAGAACTCTCCCCTGTCCAACCCCATGGGTAGGGGTTTTGACTATGCCGAAGAGTTCAGGAGCCTTGACCTGGCAGCCGTGAAGAAGGATCTGCAGGCGCTGATGACCGACTCGCAGGACTGGTGGCCGGCGGACTTCGGCCACTACGGACCCCTGCTCATCCGCATGGCATGGCACGGTGCCGGTACGTACCGAACCGGTGACGGTCGCGGCGGCGCCGGTGCAGCCCAGCAGCGCTTCCCGCCCCTCAACAGCTGGCCCGACAACGTGAACCTCGATAAGGCGCGCCGGCTGCTCTGGCCGATCAAGCAGAAGTATGGCAGGAAAATCTCATGGGGCGACCTCATGGTTCTTTCCGGCAACGTCGCCCTGGAATCGATGGGGTTCAAAACCTTCGGCTTCGGTGGCGGCCGGGTGGATGCCTGGGAGCCGGAAGAAGACGTCTACTGGGGTTCTGAGAACAAGTGGCTGGATGACAAACGTTACTCCGGCGACCGGAACCTCGAAAACCCGCTCGCTGCCGTGCAGATGGGGCTGATCTACGTCAATCCGGAAGGCCCGAACGGCAAGCCGGATCCGGTAGCGGCTGCAAAAGACATCCGCGAGACGTTTGCCCGGATGGCCATGAACGACGAAGAGACGGTTGCGCTCATCGCCGGTGGTCACTCATTCGGGAAAACCCACGGCGCCGGCCCTGCGTCCCACGTGGGGCCTGAACCCGAAGCGGCGGGCATCGAGGAGCAGGGCCTCGGCTGGAAGAGCAGCTTCGGCACCGGAAAAGGCGGTGATGCGATCGGCAGCGGCCTGGAGGTCACCTGGACCCCCACGCCAACGAGATGGAGCAACAACTTCTTCCGGATCCTTTTTGGCAACGAATGGGAACTGACGAAGAGCCCGGCCGGTGCGTACCAGTGGAAACCGAAGGGCGATGCAGGCGCCGGCACGGTGCCGGATGCGCACGACAAGTTGAAGCGTCACGCGCCATCTATGATGACCACGGACCTCTCCCTGCGGTTCGACCCTGTCTACGAGAAGATCTCACGGCGCTTCTACGAGCACCCGGATCAGCTCGCGGACGCGTTCGCCCGGGCGTGGTTCAAGCTGACGCACCGCGACATGGGCCCACGCACACGCTATCTCGGCCCGGAAGTTCCTGCCGAAGAGCTCATCTGGCAGGACCCCATCCCTGCCGTTAATCACAAACTGGTCGATGCGCAGGACATCCTCTCCCTCAAGGAAAAGATCCTGGCCTCCGGTCTGTCTGTGTCGGATCTGGTCTCGACCGCATGGGCGTCGGCGTCCACCTTCCGCGGCTCCGACAAGCGCGGCGGTGCCAACGGTGCCCGCATTCGCCTCGCGCCGCAGAAGGACTGGGAAGTCAACCAGCCGGCGCGGCTGGCAAAGGTGCTGAAGGTCCTGGAGGGCATCCAGGGGGCGTTCAACAGCACTGCCTCCGGCGGAAAGAAGGTATCGCTGGCTGATCTGATCGTTCTCGCAGGTTGCGCCGGTGTCGAGCAGGCTGCGAAGAATGCCGGTCACAAGGTGGCGGTCCCCTTCACGCCGGGACGCATGGACGCTTTGCAGGAGCAGACCGATGCGGCCTCCTTTACCATGCTCGAACCGAAGGCGGACGGCTTCCGCAACTACTTAAAGACCCGCTATGCCGTATCGGCCGAGGAATTGCTGGTCGACAAGGCGCAATTGCTGACGCTCTCCGCACCCGAAATGACGGTGCTCGTTGGCGGCATGCGCATGCTGAACACCAACTTCGGCGGGTCCCGGCACGGCGTCTTCACCAAGCGCCCGGAGGCGCTCACCAACGACTTCTTCACAAACCTGCTCGACATGGGCACAGAGTGGAAGCCGGTATCGAAAGATGCCGACGTGTTCGAAGGGCGCGACCGGAAGACCGGCGAACTTCGGTGGACCGGGACGCGTGCCGATCTCATCTTCGGTTCGAACGCCCAGCTCCGGGCCGTGGCCGAGGTCTACGCGAGCGCGGACGGGCAGGAGAAGTTTGTTGATGACTTCGTGGCAGCATGGGCCAAAGTGATGAACCTTGATCGCTTCGATCTCGCCGGATCGCAGGCCTGAACGGCTTTTAATGGCGGAGGACCTCGGGGAAGGCGGACAAGGAACCCGGGCAGCGGGTTGAAAAAGGACGAAAAACTGTAAAACGGCGACCACGCGTGCCAGTGCGTGGAACCTCCCATGTTTTTATTTACTTTTTTATCCGGAAAACCTGTCTGTCCACAATCAGCTTTTCTTAATATTCCCCCGCGATCCTTGGAGGGGGATGAATGGGCGCGACAGTTCTTCGGACAGGAGAGCCCCAAACCGCAGCAACCTTCATTACCTCCCGTTCCCGATCGGATAGTATGCACGATATTGTCAGCAGCAAAAAGATGGAGAACGGGATTGTTGTGTTCTGGGAGGAGAAGGGCGAGAAGAACTATGAGTCATTCAATTATTCCGAACTCGTTGACATGAACATTAATGCGCTTGATCTTCTTGAGCGCCCGAAATTCTACAACGTCGATCCCAAAGCCCACACCCTTGTTTCCGGGAAATAACCGGTATTTGTTCTGGCAGCAGGCACCTTTAACGGGTTCGGGAGAGGCCATACCGCTCTCATTACCCCCGATCGATCCTATTTTGGCGTATTGGCACTGAAGTACCAGGGTGAACAAGGAAATCCCTCCGTGTGGCGATCTCAGGAGGCCGGCCTGTGCATTGTTGTTCGATATGGACAATACGCTTTTTGACCTGGTCGGGGCGCAGGTTGCTGCCTGCGAGAGCGTGGTGCGTCACCTTGGCCATGAGGATGGGGATGATCTCTTCCTGTATTTCCTCACCGGCTCCCACGGTTTTGAATCGACCGAAAATATCCGGCAATATATGGAGGAACGCAGGATCCCGACCAATGGCATGTACGAGCAGGCATGCCGGATCTATGCAAGCGAGAAACTGCGGTACATCACGCCCTACCCCGGAGTAAAAAAGACGCTTGCGGCGATCCGGGCGAGGGGATTTGCAACGGCGGTCGTGACGGACGCCGGGCATGCTGACGCCACTCTCCGGCTTGGCAAATGCGACCTTGACCCATTCTTCGACTGCGTGGTCACCTGTGATAAGGTCGGAATAAAAAAACCAGCACCGGATCCGTTCCTTGCGGCCCTCGATATGGTGCGTGCCCGGCCTGACGAGGTGCTGTTTATCGGCGACAGCCCGAGGCGGGATATTGAACCCTGCAAAAAACTGGGAATCCGCACGGTGTATGCGCGGTACGGGGACCGGTTCTCAAAGACCCGGGATGATATCGGTGCAGACTTCGTGATCGATCGCATGGACGAACTCCTCAGCATTATTGAGGGCATTCCGGTTTCCCGTTCCGCCTCCGGGCCATAAATCACCGGATTCCGGGTAAAAAACGTGCCCGGTATTACGTAATTCCGACCAAAAATTAAAAAAGCCACAGGGTGTATAAAAATTATGTTTGTTCCATCGAGGATCTTTTTCACCAAGGGGGTGGGAATCCACAAAGATCGTCTTGCATCGTTCGAGCTGGCGTTGCGCAAAGCCGGAATCGAGAAATGCAACCTCGTGTACGTGTCAAGTATCTTCCCTCCGAAATGTAAACAGATCCCGTCCCGCACCGGGCTGCGTGAACTCCTGTCCGGCGGCATCACGTTCTGTGTAATGGCAAGGAACGAAACAAATGAACCCAACCGCCTGGTTTCTGCCGCGGTCGGGCTTGCACTCCCCAAAGATGTCGAAGAATACGGGTATCTCTCCGAACACCACGCATATGGTGAAACCCAGGACAGGACCGGGGAGTATGCCGAAGATCTGGCGGCAACGATGCTTGCAACGACGCTGGGCATCGAGTTCGATGCAAACGCCGCCTGGCAGGAACGCGAACAGACCTACAAGGCAAGCGGCAAGATCATCAGGACAAAACATGTCTGCCAGTCAGCACAGGGCGACAAGAACGGACTGTGGACGACCGTGATTGCAGCGGCCGTTTTCCTGTAATCTTTACCCTTTTGGGAACCTGTCCTGCATCTTGTTTTTTTGAAAATCCTCCGCTGCTAATCCGGACTTTTTCCGGAAAGTCTTGGAACTTCGGCGAACTTTTTCTGGAAAGATCGATAACCTTGCCGGACAATTTTTGAAAAGTTCGATAACTCTGGTGAACTTTTTTGGGAAAGTCCGGTAACCTTGGTGAACCTTTTTAGAAATGTTCGATAATGTTAGTGAGATTTTTCCGAAATCTTCAGCTCATGACCTGTTCTTTTTTGAAAACATCAGTGGATAAGTTGAGGTTTCTCCAGAAACGATCATGGGGGTGCCCCCACCTTTTGCGGACAAGGGTGGTTGGGGCGATCAATTATGAGATCAATCGGTCCGATCGGTTTTTTTGCGGAGCGGGAAGTGGGGGGGTGACCGAATTTTTTGGAGGCCGGGGGTGGGGTCGATCTTTATTGGAAATTGCCGGGTTTCGAGCCGGTTTTTTTTTAAGAATCTTCAGCAGCTGAGCTGGACATTTTCCGGAATCTCCGGTTCATGATTCGGACTTTTCCGGAAATCTTCGCGTCGGGCCGGAAGATCCAGGTTGTGTGGAGGGGGTACCGTGGGGGCTGTCGTCCCCACACCCCCACGGGCGAGGAGAGCCGCCGCCCCCGGAGGGACGCCCCCGCGGCGGCACAATTACCGACAAAAGGGGGGAATAGTATGATTTTCATATAATCCTCCCAAAAAAATACGCCCGTAAAACCGTCTGATTTCACATGAAAAGAATCTGGGTGATTATATCGCCCTGTTTGCAAAAATACGCCAAAATTGAGCCCCATATAATGCCCATTACAGGGTTATAACGGCCTTTTTTCGGCCCCTTTTTTCAGGATCGAACAAATGCCTGTTTGGCATGAGATCGGCCCGTAAAACGCGTATATGCGAATCTTTTATTTTGTCCGATTGTCAAAATACGGCTCATTTGGGCTTATTTTTAAACGGAGCCCGATTCGGGCTCTGATTGGATCCGGAAAGGATGAATCCGGGCTCAATCTGGGCCCGGATAGGTGCAGCCCGGATCTGGGGTGAGGGGGTGATGCCCTATACCCCCACGGGGGAAAAGAAATGCCGTCACCGAAGGGGTGTTGTCACAGTGTGCGAGAAAAGATCAAATGGTTGCAACCAGAGAGAACAATTAGATAATTTCAAAGTCTGTAAGAAATCATGCAACGGAAATTTTTTCCGGGTCACTGAATTGAGATGATGCCCGACGCACAAAATGCCTCGTCGGGTTTTGCGCTACGCACTTACCGGGATTCTAAAGTGCAACCGGTACGGTAAACGAGTGGGCACTGTGAGAGAAGAGGACGCCCGGATATTCACTTGCCCCGCCGTGCCCCGTGAGGGGCCCTGAGGCGGGGAGGCATCGCAGGATTTTTTGTAAGAGGAATGCTCTCTCCTGATTAGTCGTGGATCAGAACCTTTATCTTAACTGGCTTACAATACTGTAAACTGTTACAATATTATAAGGGCTGTAAGAGGGTAATGCGAAGAACTTCATTGCGGAATAAATTCCAGATAAAAATTAGTCCAATAAAGTACGGAGCTGAGCTGCTATGACAGATGTCGCTAATAAAAGAATCCCGGTGACTGAAGAGATCTGGGAGTCTCTTGCCGGTATGAAAAAACACGGCCAGACATACGATCAACTTCTTGCGGAGATGATCGCGCTCAAACAGGAACGTGACTTTCTGGCACACCTCGAAGAGATCGAAAAGCACGGGGATTTCGTCAGTTTAAAAGATGCTGCAAAGATGCTCAACATCTCATAATCTGACTGAAATGTTCCGCCTGTTAAAATTCTGCCCTCCCGATGAGAGTGGCAGATGAGCGACAGGATTGCAGAGGTATTCCTGTGGAAGTCCAACTCGAAAGAAGTGTCATAAAGACACTCGATAAGTATCCGGAAAAAATCCGGGAACATATCTTCAATCACCTCCGCAAGCTTGAAGATCCGTACAGCGCACCCGATGTAGAATGCCTTCATTCAAAACTACAGATATATCGCATGCATGTCGGGCGGACCTATACCATCATTTTCAGGATCAAGAAAGAACTGAGCCTTGTTCTTGTACTTGATTTGTTGACAATAGAACAGGCACACAAGAGATACGGCCGCTACTACTGACAGTAGTAGCATCCCACTCTTCCTATTCTGGATGGTTAGATCCCCGCTGACAGATCGCGCCATGGTTGAACAAAAATCAACCGGGAGATATCATTCCTGCTCAGTAATGGTACCCCGGAAGCCCTAGTGATACCAACGCGGAAGATGCAGATTCACAATGAGATTTTATCAGAATCCTCCACAAAATACACCCGTAAAACCGTCCGATTCTGCAGGAAAAGAATCAGGGCGATTATATCGCCCTGATTGCAAAAATACGCCAAAATTGAGCCTCATATAATGCCCATTACAGGGTTATAACGGCCTTTTTTCGGCCCCTTTTTTCAGGATCAAACAAATACCTGTTGGACATGAGATCGGCCCGTAAAACGCGTATATGCGAACCTTTTATTTCGTCCGATTGCCAAAATACGGCTCATTTGGGCTTATTTTTAAACGGAGCCCGATACGGGCTCCGATTTGACCCGGAAAGGGTGAATCCGGGCTCAATCTGGGCCCGGATTAGTGTAGCCCGGATCTGGGGAGTGGGGGTAATCACCTATACCCCCTCTGATGAAGGGTGCCTCTGATGCGGATCAAACAGTGTACGTCGGACACTCACTTGCCCAGCGAGGGCCCGACGAGGCGCCCGAGCAACTCCGAGCAAAAGCGAGGAGGGGGTGGCATCATCACACCAAGAGTTTTTAGGCGCTTTGAAAAATAAACGATGCTCGACGCGCAAAACGCCTCGTCGGGTTTTGCGCTACGCATTTACCGGGATCCCATTACTGAATTTAAAAAACTGAATGCATTTGATCAAGAGAAGGCGAGTTAATGAAACGATATTGGGATTTAATTCAAAAGATAGGTACTGTTAACTTGTCAGGGGATTATCAACTTTCCAACGCCAGAAAAAAATTCGATCCTCCACTAATTTAACAGAACCCCGCCACATGTGGCCTTCTCGATGCATCGAAAGAACCTTGCCTACTCACCCGCTCTTTCATGCGCCATTTTAATGAGTTTCCCCGCAAGTTCCCGGACCGCCTGTCGTGCGGGACTGGATTCCGGGATCTGCGATACCGGCGTCGCCGCGAGATCCGCCGCCTCAACAGCAGGATCTTCCGGGATGATCGCAATCGGGCGCTCGTTCCCGATATCCACCGGGGCCGCGCCGGATTTGTACCGGTTGAATATAACGTGGATCTTCTCCGGTTCAAGGCCGAGCTGCGTGGCTATTTCCCGGATCCTTGCTATTGTCCGCAGGCCCCGTGCCCCGGGATCACTTACGATCAGGAGCAAATCCGGCTTCCCAATGGTCCCCCGGCTGATATGCTCCATGCCGGCCTCGGTATCGATCACGAGAAATCGGTAGTCCCGTTCGAGCTGCTGCATGCATTCCGAGAGAAGATCGTTCGCAAAACAGTAACAGCCGGTCCCTTCGGGCCGGCCCATTGCGACAAGGTCGAAACCGTTTGATTCCACGAGAGCCTGCCGGAACCGGAACCGTACGTAATCGTGCCGGTTCATGCCGGGCGGGATGTTCCGGGTAAATGCCTCCTCCCGCATACTGCCCAGCGTCTCTTTGACTTCGACACCGAGGGCCTCGTGGAAATTCGCGTTCGGGTCGGCATCGACAGCAAGCACGGGGGTTTCGCCGGCATCGATGAATGCCCGGACGAGAAGGGAACTTATGGTGGTCTTACCGGTCCCGCCTTTTCCGGAGAGCGCAATGGTAAACGGGCGTGGCGTCATGATAACAGGTCTCTTGAATAATCAGGGTATTTTTGCCTCTGCCCGGATCCTCCGGGATATTTCAGCGGCGGCCCGCTGGATCTCCCCGGCACCGTTCCGGTCGGCAAACCGGATCCCGCAGCTGGGCGTGATAAGAGACTGGGCGTCGAAGAGCTCGACTGCCACACATTTTGTCAGCTGGGTTCGTATCGCGCAGTACCGTGCATACAGCGAATCGACCGACTCGCATGCAAAAAGTTTGTACTCGGCAGGGACAATCCCCCACGCGACAACGCCGCCTCTTTCCATATAATCCCTGATAGCATCGGCATAAAGAAGGAATTCTGTCGCTGTAGTGTAGGCGTCAAGGGAGATCACCGAGGGGTCGAGGCCGATGACAAAACTCCAGTCAGTGTTCGAGCAGCAGTGGACGCCAAGCCCGCCTTTTACCAGGGATGCGATATCCTGCCAGCCTGCCCGTACTGCTCCCTTGTCAAGCGGCACAACCGAAGAGCCAAGCGAGGCGAAGTAGGGTTCGTTGAGGACAACCAGGGTTTCTTTGATACCGGTGCGGGCCCGCATCTCGTTCTCGCACCAGCGGGCCTTGAGTGCGATCATTTTCGAGAGGACATCGACCAGCTGGGAATCGTAGTAGATCGGCCGTTTGTCTGCATCGACAACCTGCATCCCGAAGGTGACCGGCCCGGTCACCTGGCACTTGAGCACCCGTGCACCCGGAAGAGAGCGGGTCATCATATCGGAAAATGCGGAGGCATGTACCTCATCGAGGGCGTACCGTGAAAAATTTTCTTCGACAAAATCCAGGTACACCTGTTCCATCGCGGCCGTGTTATCCCGGGTACTGTCATACAGCAGCCGGTCCTCGCGGATGAGCCGGCCCGGGAGCTGTGCAGAATCGTTAAAGACAATGCTTTCAAGGAGCCCTCGATCCGGGAGCGTGGGGGCATAAGGGAATTCGGGGAAAATATCGAGTACGTCGTCGCATGCGAGCACCGGATCGGTGTGCGGGAGGGCGCCGACACCTGTTGCCCGGGAATTCGGGGGCCGGATCATCCGTGACATCAGGTGACCTCTTTTTTCTCGCGCAGGGAATCGAGGAGTACCTGTACGCGGGGGAAGAGTGAAAGATCGGTGTGCGGGAGGAACGCACTTGATGTATACTCATCCATGAAGGATGGCTCGGCGTTGAGCTCGATATAGGCGATTCTCCCCGCTATCCCGTCAAGAAGCTTTCGCTGCCTGCGGTTGATGAGCGCGAGATTTGCCCCGGCCACCGCGCCGTTCCCGATGTTTTTGATCCGGTCGAGATCGATCTCCGGGATCAACCCGACAATCGTCGCGTTCTTCTTGTTGATATAATTCCCAAAGGCACCGGCAAAGTAGATGGTGGCAATATCGAGCCGGCTCACACCGGCCTCGTTCATGAGTGTTACGCAGGCAGCATGGATGGATGCCTTGCTCATGATAAGGTTCTTGATGTCGTTTTCTGTGATGACGATATCTTTCCCGATTTCAGTCTCGCGCGCCAGCGCGATGACGTACTCCGGGAAGTGTGCGCCGGTGCGGATCCGGGGATTTTTGCATTCCGTATTGATCCGGCCGGTCCGGTCGATAACACCTGCGGAAAGCAGCTCGGCAAGGATGTCGATCAGCCCCGAACCGGTGATCCCCCGGGGTTTGATCCCGTTAATCGTGGAAAAAACCGGCTCAAGGGTTGCCGGATCGATAGTTATCTTGTCGATAGCACCGGGATTCGCCCGCATGCCAAAAAGGACCTCCCCTCCTTCAAGCGCCGGCCCGGCGGCTCCCGCGCAGGAAAACATCCATTCGCTGTTACCGAGGACGACCTCGAAATTTGTCCCGATATCGACGAGGAGTGAGATCTCCTCTTTTTCGCTCATGCCGCAGGCAAGAATGTCGGCGATGATATCGCCCCCGATAAAGTCGCTCACGGCGGGAAATGCAAAGAGCCCGCAGTTCCCGTTGCAGGTGAGTCCTATCCGTGCAGCTGCAACCGAAAGTGCCCGCTGGACCACCGGGACATAGGGCTCCTTGATGATGTACGCAGGGT
This sequence comes from Methanoregula sp., assembly GCF_052325125.1. Taxonomy (GTDB): domain Archaea; phylum Halobacteriota; class Methanomicrobia; order Methanomicrobiales; family Methanospirillaceae; genus Methanoregula. The sequence continues at coordinate 14,188 of NZ_JBKQWO010000052.1, forward strand.
CGATACCGAGCAGCATATGCGTCATCACCGTGTTTCCCGCAACGACAACCTCGTAAATATCCTCGCGGTCGATCCCGGCAGTGTTGGCCGCCGAGGTCAGTGCCGTGTTGATGCTCTCAACGGCAAGTGCCTGGAGTTTCTCGATACCGTTCTTCTGGGCATAATTGACGCGTGCAAGAATGTCCTCCCCGCAGCTTATCTGCCGGTTGTAGTTTGAAGCTACCGCTGCCACTTTGCCGGTGATGAGATCCCAGAGGTAAGCAACCACCGTGGTGGAACCAAGGTCGACTGCCGCGCCATACAGGCGTTGTGAGGTATCGTTTTCCTGGAGATCGATGAGCCGGTAGCCCCCGGGTACAAGGGCGATGGTGCCGGTCACCTTCCAGTCGCTGTGCCGGAGCAATGCGGGGATCTCGCGCATCACCTCAAGCGGGGCATACATCTTCTCCGCGACCGGGCCGCCTTTCTTCTGGATGCCCCAGAGCAGCCGTGAGAGATCCGGCGACGGATCGGCAAGTGTCGGCGGCTGGAGTTCCACGTAATATTTTTTTACGGACGGGTGAAAATCGATCTCAGTGCCTATCCCCTCTATGAGGATCTTCTGTTCCTGGATCAACGTACCTTCGGGGATAAAAACCTGGAGATCTCCCTGAATGGTGGTCACGCAGGCAAGACATGCCCCTCGTTTAAGTTCGTCTTCGGTAAAGAACCGCCCGTATTTCTGGCGGTCGAACTCGGTCTTGCCGGACTGGACAAAAACCACGCATTTGCCGCACTTGCCCACGCCGCCACAGACAACGTTCATGTTGATGCCGGCACGCTGGGCGGCGTCAAGAATGGTCGTCCCGCGGGGAGCGTCGATCTTGCGGTAACTGGGGAGGAAGGTAACAGTTCGCATTCAGGGTTTCCATTCCTGGATGAGGTATTCGCCGATTTCCGCTGCATCCCGGGGCCCGACCAGCACTTTCCAGCCGGTTGCTTCTTCAATTCTTCCCGAGAGGGGAGCTGCGTACCCGGGGATAATCAGTTTCCGGTGCGTGACCTCGTTTTCGACCCCGGATTTTTTTATCGCGTCCCGCACCAGTGTCTCGTTGAGTTTCCCCGCAGCAACTGACGTAAGCACCGAGAGACCCTCGGTATCGACGATGAGCATGAAGCAGGGAATCCGGCTGGATTCGAGGTATCCCTGGAGCGTAAAATACGTCAGGGAGAAATTTACCGTCATGAGCACTGGCGCGTCCTTCCCGGGAGTGCCGACCCGGTACAGGCCGGGGTTCATCTGGATGGGCTTCTGGGGATCGGTATAGATATTCTGGCGGAGGGTAAGCGCGGCCTTTGCAGAGGCCGGGGAAAGCGGCGAAGTTACGATAACGGATGCATACTTGACGATCCCAAGCGCGATGGCCGCGTCTTCATCGTCGAATGCCGTTGCATCCAGGTATACCGGGTACCCGAGATCGGGAACCGTACGGGTGATGGCAAGCTGCCGGATCTCAGTCGACCGGTAGAGAAAATCTCCCAGGGTCTGCGGGGCAAGGTCCATAAGGATGTTCGTTACCCCTTCGGCTGCGCAGTCCCGGTTGAGCTGTGCCAGCCCGTCGAGAGTGGGAGCCTTCACCACGAGCCGGCACCCGTGCTGTTTTGCAAGAGCGCACATCTGTTTGTAGTTTTCCGGGGTTGCCGCACAGATGAGGGGATGGTAACTCCCGCACAGCACAAGCGCCGCGGCAAGGGCGGCCGGGTTATCCGAGACGAGGACTTCCGGGAGACCCGCGGTTTTCTCAACGGCCGCCACAGCTTTTGCATATGCTTCAACCGTCCCGCTTGTATTGACAATGGCGGTACCGTTGAACTTCAGGTCTGCCCCGACCCGGGTCAGTGTCTCATCGTGCACCCGGGCTGTGACTGCCACGATCTCCTCTTCGCTCTGGGTATCCAGGACCCTGAACATGATGCCCGGCGGATGGTAAAAGGTTTTGTCGTGACGGTACAGGACAAATTCCTCACCTACGGCAAACGAACGTTCGCCGACGCCGAGTTTTACGAGTTTTATCGGCGGCCGGGTCGTCGCCCCGAGAACCGATTTTGCGTTCTCGTCCAGGTACGGGCAGAGCTCGATATCGGCTTTTCCGGCAGCAAGTTTCATCGCAAATGTGAGGCAGGTGGGGTCACCGCACTCCTTGCAGTTTTTCCTGGGCAGGAGCTTATAGATATCAAGGGCCTTGAGGGGCATTTCACACCCCCGTCCGTGCTTTGAGGCTGGTAATGGCAGCCTTCAGCCTTCCGACCGTGTCCGGGTGGCGGACGCATATGATCTCAGCTCCGGCGACGGCAGCCGCAAGACTTGTTGCAAATTCCCACTCCACCGCAATAGCATTCCTGTCAGTTCCCTCAGCTTCACGTACCTCTTTTATCGTAAGCGAATCCGAAGGAGCGCAGATCATCGGCATCGCGAGATCCGCATCGCCCTTGAGTGCAGAGAAACGGATCCGTTCCATTGCCGAATACGAATACTCGAACCCGTAACCGAGTGCACCGGTATAGGGGTCGATGACGATGTGATCTTTCTGGACACCGATCTCCTTCAAGAGGATATTGAGCTGCTTTGCGAGGTTAATATCGATGGGGGACTGTGCGATGATCGCATGATTGTACGCAAGGGCCGCAGCAGCGATACTCCGGTATCGTCCCGCCTCTGCGGTACCGAGCAGCAGGCGCTCATTCTGCCCGGTCTCGCCGCATTTCTGGAATACCTCGCTGTCGATCTTCGGTTCGTTGCTCCCTTCGATGACAAGTGGCAGGGTAGTCGATGCAAGAATGGTCTCGACCGTTTTTCCCAGTTCTGAAATTTCGGAAAAATCCCGCCGTTTGGTGCTCGTAAGGCAGAGCCTGACCAGATCTGCCCCATAGGTTGTTTCCGCGGTCTTTGCCCATGCACCGGGATCGTGAATAAGCTCTCCGCAGAAATCATTTACAATCGGCGACCAGTACTGTGGATCATCACAGATTTCGAAAGCGATAAGGGGTGAAGGAGAGGCCACCTCTTTTTCCATAAACGGGAGCGTGGTGCCGCCGCCGATCCGGTAGGAACGTGACCGGGTCCCACCCTCAGAACGGGTTGCGCCAAGGATGACTTCTCCCACCGTGCCGGTCCAGCCAAAACGAAGGTCGGGTTCCATGCTTCGCCTCACATCAGGGGTTTCATCGCAAGTGCCGGGTGGCCGACACGGGCAAGAAATGCAGTCAGGTCTTCAATGGTTGGTGCCGTATTTTCATCGGCTATCTTGTCAAAGAGGTCAGGATGCCCCCTCGCTGCAAGCAGGGCGACGAGCCGGGGCTTCAGTTCCTCTTTGAGCTGCGAGGGCATCCAGACAAGACGCTCAATTCCCCCTTCACCCTGCAGGAAGCGGTCCGAGAGGATATAATTTTTCGATATCCCGGCAAATCCCGGGGTCTGGGCGCCCCCGCCGATAGTACCAGCCAGGGTCGAGAATGTCATTCCCGAGGGGGTCATGCCCTTATATTCCCGGTTGACAATCATGATCCCGTTGACCTCGGGAAGCATCAGGGCTATTGCCTCGAAGCACCCGCAGCAGGTCATCGGGAACTCCATCACGCTGTACAGCGAGCAGCGTTCGATCTCCCCATGGCTGGCTTTTTTCACGAACCGGTTCACCCCCTCAAACTCACCGTTCTGGGCATTGATAAGGGCCCCTTTTTCGACCGGCTGGTTTGCACCCGAAGGCGACATCTCGTATGCGATCTTTCCGTCAAGCCAGCTGATCGCCCCGCAGAGGGCAGGCCGTTCGGGTGTGATTATGCAGACATGGTTGGGGGCGAATGTCTGGCAGAGCGTGCAGGAATAATATGTGTCCACTTCGAAATCGCGCATCCCCTTGATGCGGGCATCGCGCTCCCGGTAAATTTTTTCCGCTTCAGTTTTTCCTGCAAGCACCTTTTGCTCGTCGGTAACAAGTGTCACGGCTACCGCATCGAGGAGCTGGGGAAAATCCATCCGGAATTTGCTTGCAAGGAGTTTTCCCAGGTGCTCGATTTTCACCCCTTTTGCAAACGCTTCCTTTGATATCCTCACCCAGATGAGATCCCGTTGGGCAACATGCCATGATCCCTCGCCGTAATTGATAAAATTGTGGATCCGGCGTTCGAGGACCGGCTCGTAATCCTTTTTCATCGCCTTACCGGCAACCTCAACAAGAATGCCGAGAGGATATGCCGCACCTTCCTTCATGGAACCGATCTCCGGCCCGATGACGGTTACCTTCCCGTCTTCGATCTCGCCGGGATTTCGCATCCGCAGGAGTTCGAATGCGGGTGAGCGGCCCCCGCCGAACTCAACCTGCATCTCCTCTTTTCGTATACTCTTGCCTTCAAACGCGGGAGAACATCCCATTGGTATGGGAATTGCGGTCACCGTGACCCTGATCCCTTTCATATCCATACCCGTGCGGACGATTTCATCAGGTGTGGAAGGTATCCAGTCCCCGCCTTCATAATCATCGAGCGAGAGGATCGGGAATCCCAGCACACGCATGCCGTCGATAAATGCAACATCTTCATCAGACAGGCCGGGGAAAACGACGACAATCGCTTTTGCCCTTTCTGCCGCATAGGCAAGCAGGCGGTGGGTATCGCCCGGGGATACGCCCCCGAACATCATCGCGACCCGTGCAATAATATCGACAAAATAAACGCTGTGCAGGGGTTTCGAGCCGAGGGGAATGAGTCGGTAATCAAGGCCGAGTTTCACACCGGAAGAAGAGAGAGACGGGATGACCCCCCCGGCAAGGAACGTAAGCATATATTTTTCCTGGAGCTCGCGGCAGATGGCTGAAGCAGTTCCCGCGCTTTTAGGGGTCCCGACAATAAGGGCAAGACCGAGGATGCTCCCGTCAACAAGTGAATAGCCGAGTTTCCGGATTACGGTATCGCTGATAAATCCCGTGTACGGGGCAGGCTCCTTTCCCTCCGCTGCAGTTGCCGCCGCAAGCAGGCATTCTGCTGCAACCAGCGGATTATTGTCCGTCCGGGTAAAGACATCCGCAGCAGATTTTTGATCATGTACCGCGATACCCGTCAGGGCAAACGACACCGGAAGGTGATAGGCCGTTTCCTCATAGACAAATTCCCGTGATATTGAGGATATTTTATTTTTAAGCTGTTCATTTCCGTTTTTTTTTGCCAGCATAACGTCGATCACATATATCCTCTCCATTTATGGGTTACTGCGCAGCCATACATATAGTTTCGTTATTGATGCAATTTTCCTGCAACAGTTTTTATTCAGGTATGCGGGTAATTTTGAGAGATTAAAAAAAATACGGAAACAATATTTATTCCTTCATGACGATATTCTCTTTAAGGTGAGGGAAAAAGATGCATTCCTGTAAAATTCGAAAAATCTTTTCTATAGTCTTTTTTCTGGCGGTCCTGACAATATGTATCCTTCCGGCGTATGCACAGAATGGAACCATATCCATTACATACCGGGGAGCCGGTGACTACTACCTTGGCGACAGTATCATATTTGACGGGAAGAACACGGTAGGAAATACCACGGTGATAACAATTACCGGCCCCGGCCTGCCGCACGAAGGGGTCCCCCCGTATAACCTGACCGGGGTACCGGGAACCGGAAACACGATAGCTTCGCGTGCATCGGGAACATGGACATACATCTGGGATTCCACACAGGCTGTAGGTATCAACAACCTGTCTACTTCACGGTATACGTTCACGGTCTTCGATCTCAGTAATCCCCGGAATACGGCTTCCATTTCCGTTTACCTCATAAAACCGGACTTTTATGTGGCATTGTCGCCCAATCCGGCGGCGCCTGACGATTATGTCCAGATATCGGGAAGAGTGAAAACCGCAGCCGACAATATTGACATCAATGTGCTTGACACCTCGGGGAACCCGGTACACACGTTTAACGCGCCTATCAGTGCTGACGGATACTTCAATTACGGGTTTCATGTAGATATGCAGCCCGGCCCATATGCCGTCACGATCAGCAGCCCGTCAATATCGAACAGTCTTGCAAAAACACTGGTAGTTACGGCAACCAATGCAAATGGGACCATCGCAGAAACTGCCAGTACAACAACAGTCGTTCTCCCTGTGGCAAACAACACCGGGATCCCGGTTGCCCCGCAAGTGACACCTGGAGTTTCGCAGGATACCGGCATTCTTGACATTTCATCGACGCCAGCAGGTGCATCCGTATATCTCGATTCAGCAATGGCAGGAAAAACACCCCTGATACTGAACGCAGTGACGCCCGGAACACACACGGTAAGTATCAAATATCCCGGGTACCTGTCCGTTTCGATCGATGTTGTCGTTGCCGGGGGAAAGACAAGGGAAATCGCACCGGAACTGGTGAAGGCACCGTTCGGCCTCCCGCTTTCACCGCTGACCACAATCGCAGGCTGTATCGGAGGAACGGCCCTGTTCCTGGCCGTACGGCAGAGAAAACAATAACCGTTGTTATCCGGGTGCCGGCGAGAAGCCTGCACCGGATTTTTTATTTCTTTTTTATTACCGTAATCTATAATGAAAACAAGGACTAATTTTAATCCTGCACATGAGGCATGTAATGGTAAAAAAATTTGGATTTATCGCACATATGCCGGATGAACCCGGTTCTCTTGAACGGGCGGCCGGTGTTATCAAAAAATATGAGGGCAATATCAACCGCATCCAGTATGATCGGAGGATTGATCCCTGTACGGTCTTTTATGAGGTTACCGCATCCGCAGACAATTATGAGAGGATCACGGATGATCTTGCAGCCATCGGGTACCTCCAGACATCCTTAAAACCGCAGAGTTTTCTTAAGTTTTCCGTTCATCTCCCCCATACGGCCGGTTCACTCAGCCGGTTCCTGAATTATACGACAGAGTCCGGTGCAAATATCGGGTTTATTGATTTTGATGACGCCGGACGGCACCCGGATCGGCTGACCGTCAGCCTGAACCTGGAAGATCCGGCGGCTGTTGAACAACTGCTCGATCGGCTGAAATCACGGTACCGGATCGAGATCCTCGAGTACGATACCACGGGAAAACATCTCGATGATACCGTCTTCTACGTTCGGTTGGCACAGGAGATACGGGAACTGATCGGAGAATCTGAAAATACATTCCTGCTTTCTTTCCTGGCAGACACCAATCATATCGCCCAGGAACTGATGAACCGGGGAAATAATCCCCGGCAGGTCTTTGACAGCGTGCTTTTGACGGGACGGACACTGCGTGCCACAACAGGCAGGAATTTTTATGCCGACGTACAGAGGATTGCTGTCACACCCCGGGTAAGCCTTTTCTGTTTCCAGATGCCCTGCGGGGGGAACGTTTATGTCCTCACAACGGGTGAAGAGAACCTGATGATAGATACCGGCTATGGTATCTATCACAACGATGTCATGGCGATGTTTTCGCATTACGGGCTTGGCGATGAACGCCGGTTCGGCCAGCTGGTCATCTCGCATGCGGATGCGGATCACTGCGGCGCAGGGGGATTTTTCCCGGCCTGCGCCCTCATGCACAGAGGGACCCGGGATATCATAAAAACGAACAACCGGGCATACGGTTCGCGGAGCGAGCGTTCCGTCCTTGAGGCATTCTACACCAAGATGATCAACCTCTTTTCGCAGTTTAATCCTTCAAAAGACAGCACCTGCTTTCCAGAGGCCGGTGCGGAATCCCGCAGCATCTTCCCGGTCCTTGGGACGGTCTGTCTTGGCGATCTCGAACTGGAAGTGCTCGAAGGACTGGGCGGTCATACGTTCGGGCAGATCTACTTATATTCGGAGTCAGAGGGGCTGTTGTTCACCGCCGATGCCGTCATTAATTTTTCCAGCCTCATACCGGAGCGGGCGGCCTATAATTCCCTGGCTGATTTCCTTGTTACATCGGTGAATGTCGACAGCGATCTCGCACATAAAGAGCGCAGGGCACTTATCGGACTTGCGGCAAAAACAGATCAGAACCTTGTCCCGATGGAGAAACGCTGCCGCATCTGCGGCGGACATGGCGCAGTCTCGGTGCTGGAACAAGGGAAACTGGCGCCTCTTGGTGAGATAACACGGTACAGCGTGACAAACCCGTAAAAATAAAAAAAAATCTGCAGAAAAACATTGGAGAATTCAATTTTTTAAAAGAAATACACAATTCATTGTCAGATATTTTGATGGGAATTTTGGAAATTGACTTGGTCCGGCACGCCCCAGGGTATCCATCAGGCAGGGACCAGGCCCTTCACGGGACCGGGGAGACGCCGGGGCGGTCGATCTGTTCAACCGCAAACGAGGCCGGAACCTGTTTCAATATCACGACCAATCCCGGCGCCCAATTTCCGGTCGATACGATGATCAGCAGCTCGAAAAAATCGACTGTGACCATCGATCCGCACATCAACTGCACGACTGATATTTCCGACATTCATATTCCGCTCGCCATGGTGGGGATCGAGACTGCCGGCGCTGCCTGCCGGACGGATAAACCCCGATAGAAACGCGAAATGTCATGGGATCCTCCTGAATGCATGCTTACTAACGTTGAAATTCGAAACCAAAATTAAACGGCGCGTCGATAAACTGATGGCCAGGGAAGGATCGTAACGCTTGCAAAAGAAGAATTTCGGCTCATATTGTCTGAATATTTAATGACTGGCTGCCACGGATGGATTTACCTTCGCGTTATTGAAGGGGGCCCGGTCGTGGTAAGCAGGGCGCCAAGGGCAAATCCCTTCTTATAGGCATCATTGAGGAGGTCCGGCCGCGTCGTTATGTCTTTGATTCTGTCCATGCCGCCGATGAGGAGTTCGTCATGGTACGGGCTGTCGATGATGTCAAAGAACGCCTTTGTCGTCTGTTTTGTTCCGTTGAATACTCCGGGAATATCCATTCCGGCGATGCCGATGAAGAGACTCTTTCTTCTCGCTTTGAGATCCGCAGGGACAAGGGGCTGGTTCCGGAAGTACTTGGCCATGTAAAAGACCTGGAACCGGTCGATGAACGATTTGAGGTGCCCCGGGATCCCCATCGTCATGACAGGTGTGGCGAGGATCAGGCTGTCAAGTGCCACAAACTTCGGATAGATCGGGATCATATCATCATTCAGGATGCAGGTGTCATGATCCTTACAATAATAAATTTCCTGGCAGCTCTGGATATCTAAGCTGATGACATCGATAAGCTCAACTTCACAGCCGGCTGCCTTTGCTCCCTCCATGGCCTTATCGAGCAGCATGGCCGTGTTGCCTTCCGCAAGCGGGCTCCCCAGAACCCCGATGATCTTTGGCATACGAAAGAGTGAGAGGAGACAGAGACCTTATAGTTTTGTATAGGTACGATGTTGAGGTGCCCGCTTGTTGGCCGGTCGTTTCGCGATCCGGGTAATGCCAGAAAAAAGTCAATCGTATTTCCGAAACAGCGCCGGGTTCTGCCGCTGGATCCACCAAGGGTGGACAAGCAGGCCGCCAGCAACCGGCCAGGTACGAAATTCTCATCTACTATGGGATAGCATCATTCTTACGAGAAGAATGGAAAACCACAGGGTTCAGGAAATGATGCAGCTGATGGCATCAAAGATCCGGGCAATCGCTGCATCACTCTCTGATACGGATGTAGACCGGTTTATTGCCGAGATCCTGCATGCACGGCGAATTTATGTGATGGGTGCAGGACGGTCGGGGCTCGTCGCAAAAGGGTTTGCCATGCGCCTTATGCACCTTGGTCTCCCGTCGTACGTTGTCGGCGAGACAATCACGCCGGCCCTCCAGAAGGGCGATCTTATTGTGATCTTTTCGGGGTCGGGCAAGACAAAGACGATTGCAGATCTCGCGGAAACCGGTAAGGATATAGGGGCGCATATCTCCCTGATCACGTCGAATGCCGACTCCCGGATAGGCAAAATTGCCGATTGCAGGGTCATTATAGAACTCCAGCGGGATGCTACTGACGATGATGCGGCGGAGTTTGAGATCCGCCAGATGCTTGGGGATCACAAATCATTTGCACCACTGGGGACGCTCTTTGAAACAGCCTCGATGATCTTCTCTGACGCTGTGATCTCACGGCTCATGGAAATTACCAAGACCGATGAATCCGCACTCAAGGACCGGCATGCAAATATCGAATGATCTCTGGAATGGAGGAAAAAGAGTGAAAGAACAGTTCTCATCCCGGGTGAAAGGACTGGAAATTTCCGGGATACGAAAGATCTTTGAAGCGGCAGGTCCGGACTCGATAAACCTCGGGCTCGGACAGCCGGATTTTGACACGCCGCAGCACATCAAAGACGCTGCCATCGCCGCGATCCGGGCAGGAAAGACCGGCTACACCGCGAACACGGGGATTCCCGAACTACGGGATGCGATAAGCGCAAAGTTCGGGAAAGAAAACGAGGTGTCTTATACTCCCGACCAGATCATCGTCACTGCCGGCGCAAGCGAGGCGCTGCATATTGTCATGCAGGCGCTGGTGAGCGAAGGCGATCGCGTACTCTGCGCCGACCCGGGCTTTGTTTCCTATGCAGCCCTCGCAACGTTGGCCGGTGGCCGGCCGGTCGGCGTTCCGCTTGATGAAACGTTCCACATCGATATAGGACAGGCCCAGGAACTCATGGACGGCTCCCGCCTCTTTGTCCTCAATTCCCCGGCGAACCCGACCGGTGCTGTCGAGAGCAGGGAATCGATCAAGGCGCTGGTCGAATATGCGAACGACGCAGGAGTAACTATCGTCAGCGATGAAGTCTACGAGCATTTCATCTACGGGAAGAAGCACTGGAGTGCCGCCCGGTTTGGTGACAATGTCATCACGATCAATGCTGCAAGCAAGACTTACGCAATGACAGGATGGAGACTCGGGTATCTTGCAGCATCCCCCGAGATTGTCGGCCAGTGCCTCAAGGTGCACCAGTACTGCCAGGCCTGTGCGACATCGATCTCGCAGTATGCGGCGCTTGCAGCCTACACCGGGGACCAGGCGCCGGTACGGCTGATGCGCGATGAATACCGGGCACGCCGCGACCTGTTCTGTGAAGGTCTTTCTGCACTTGGTTTCTCATTCCCGGTGCCGGAAGGTGCATTTTATGCTTTCGTACCGATGAAGCCCGCGCTCGTGCAGAAAATTCTCAATACCGGTGTGATTCTCACGCCGGGTTCGGCGTTCGGGACGAATGCACCGGACTACGCCCGTCTGAGTTATGCCGCGTCCCGCGATAATCTCAAGAGAGCTCTTGATAGGATCAAAAAGGCAACAGGAGATTAACATGGTAAAGGAACTTTTACGAAAATTATCCAATGCCCACGGGGTATCGGGCAGTGAAAGCAGCGTATTTGCCGTAATAAAAAAGGAACTCAAAGGATATGTTGACGAGATAACCGAAGACCCCATGGGGAACCTCATTGCCGTCAAGCACGGGAACAAGTCAAAAGTGATGCTTGCAGCCCACATGGACGAGATCGGGCTCATGGTAAAGTACATCGATGACAAGGGTTTCATCAGGTTCATCACGCTTGGCGGCTGGTATGCCCCGACCCTCTACAACCAGCGCGTAATTGTCCACGGGACAAAAGGCGACCGTATCGGTGTCATCGGCGGGAAACCGCCGCACATGATGGATGAAGAGGAGCGCAAGAAAGGCGTAAAGCCCGATGACATGTTTATCGATGTCGGGGCGCAGAACAGGGACGAAGTCGAGGAACTCGGCATTGAGATCGGGACGCCCATTACCATCGACCGGGAGTTTACCGAGCTGACCAACAACCGGGTAACCGGGAAAGCTTTTGACAACCGGGCCGGTGTTGCGATGCTGATCAAGACCATGCAGAAGATGAAATCCCCGTTTACTGTTTACGCGGTCTTTACCGTCCAGGAGGAAGTCGGTCTTAAGGGGGCAAAAACCAGTGCGTTTACCATCGATCCTGACTGGGCCATTGCCACCGACGTTACCATTCCCGGCGATCACCCGGGCATCGATATGAAAGACGCGGCAGTCGAGATGGGAAAAGGGCCGGTCATTACGATTGTCGACAGCAGCGGGAGGGGCCTGATCGCAAGCCGCAAGGTTGTCCAGTGGCTGAAGGATACTGCCGAATCCCACGATATTCCGGTGCAGTTTGAGGTGGGAACAGGAGGCACGACCGATGCGACATCCATTCACCTGTCCCGCGGGGGTGTCCCGAGCACCACGATCAGCCCGCCAACCCGGTACATTCACTCACCGGTCGAAGTGCTGGACATCCGGGATATTGAGGGCGGGGTAAACCTGCTGGTCGCGGCCCTCAAAACAAAACCCGGGCTGTAATTTTTTGATATTCTTTTTTTGTCCCGTTTGATTACGTGTTTATTATACTCCACCTCTCGTCGGTGCCGGTGCATCTCTACCAGATGGCAAATTTTTCATTCCGGGATAATGTACATATCTGCTCCAGACGCACCGGAATCCACAATGGCATAATCTTTTGAGAGAAGATTTAACCGGAAAAAGATGTTCGCCCGGGGCATTGGAACAGATCGGGGATGTGCAGATTGTCGATGATGACATCCTGCCATCACGGAGGTTGGAGGTCATCGCATTCCGCAACCCTCCGGTTCCGAGCCCGTGCGGGTCTCGCAGTGCGATCCGAGTAAGGGTTCGGTCGTGAGGATGAGGACATGCGGCCGCAGGCCGCCCGTGGGTGGGCGCTCGCGCCCGCCCCTTTACTTGATATAATGGTCAAAACTGCACGCTACGACGTGAAATGATGTGTGAGTTTTGCATTGAAAACAGGCACTTTGAGAGTAGTTTGAACAAAGTATGGAATCGGACGGTGAATTGAATCGTGAACATTGTTAACCAGATGAAAACCATTGGGGTTCGTGCTCCATTGGAGGTTCACAAACAGATTGTTGGGATTGAGCAGGTCAATGCTGATCTCAATACATCGGTTTCTGAAATCTCTTTAGTAGTTATGGAACAATTCCTTCTGAATTGGAATCCGCAGAAGAATGAAGCCCTACGGAAATTGTTGATTGAACGAAGGAAACGGATTGAATTACAAGAAGGGAGTTCTAGGCTCATATAGAATAAGTCACAGCGTCATTTTTGAAATGAAAGCCATTTTCGTCAGTTGAGCTACATTAAAATAGTCCATTTATATATGATACAAATATGTCAGAAGATGAGATTTCAATCAAAGTCAAACGCAAGCATGTCGAGGATACTCCCAAAAAACCCGAGGATATCACATTTATAGGATATCAAACCGGGATACCAAAAAGGAGTGCAAAAGTTACAAAACGGCTTAAAAAACCATAGCTGATAGAGGAGACACTAAGGTGGTGTGATGATGAGTTATTTATACAATGATACAGAGAGAAGTGTGTATAACATTGTGTTATGAGAACATAATGTTCTGATGACATGCAGCAACGGAGATGGGATAGATGGCGCAATCTGAAGATGAAGAAAACTATTATCCAACATGGGAAGAAGCAAATGCTAACAGAAGTGTTGGAGAGAAAATATATCGTAAACCCAATGTCGGATATTATATCGTAAAACCAAGAAAAGCAGAATTGTCGGCAGTTTGTCATTAGATTTTTATGCCAACATATGATGATTTCCTTTTTTGGCACGGTTTATACCTTCACTCAAAAGAAGAAGAAGAATTCGAAGATATAAATTTTCAAGTCGAACAATTAAAAACAAAAGTTCAAGTCAGTGGAATTTTTTCCGATGAGGATGAATCTCTTTTTTATTCAATTGTGAGAGAAAGTTATCAACGAATTAATCAAAACTTTGCAGAAAGAATTAATTGTAAAATTAGTGAGAGGAAAACCAGGGGCCAAACATTTGCAGACGAACAAAGTAGGATTATACATCTTTTAGACACAAATGATAAAGACGATTTAGACATTGAGAAGTATATCGACATAAATGCCGAATTATACGATATTGCGGCAATTGTTCTGGATAAACTCGGAGTTGAAAAATTTAATATCTTGATCGCAGTAGCTGGGATTATTCTCGGTTTTTTATTAGGGTTGTTAGGTGGATATTTGCTAAAAATATGGGGAGTTTGTTAATAATTACAACCAATCCCGTTAAATCATACCGCAATCCGGATATATAGAAAGATTGTTCGATAAGAGAGGAAAATTCAGCCCTCATACCGTGAACCCTTTTTGTTTATCCGTCAATAGTATTTACGCGCGGCACTCTGTTTTTGAAAAAACAATGAGACAATGCGCGTTTATGGATTATAAGTAAAACTTAACGAAAAAAGTCAGCGAAATCAGGGTTGAAACTCCTTTTCAACACTCTGAAAGAGAAATCAAATAAACCACAATCGATTGTGAGTGGGAAAAGTGTTTGTTTAATAGAATAATCTTTTGAGAAAAGACTTGGACTTGAAAAGTTTTACGCCCCGGCCGGGATTTGAACCCGGGTCAAAAGCTCCGCAGGCTTCTAGGATGTCCACTACCCTACCGGGACTTGTGTTTTATGGGTGCCTGCCTTACTTACATCGTTTTCATCGCTTAAATATCTCACCGAAAAAAAAGTTCCTGTTGAGGGTATCGGGATTGCAGAAGTTCTGTGGCCGGTAAAAGAGAAGGAGTTTCTTAATAACTGGGTGTCTGCACATTTACCGGCGTCCATGTAGGAGTTGCGGTTGCTGTCGGAGCCGACAGGTAATTCTGCGGATGTACGCTCCAGTATTTACATTCGGCAAATGTCTGGTTCCCGGGATCATCAAAATTGCCCACCGGCTTTACCCAGATACCGGTCGTTGCCGTGATATCCTCCCCTTTCATCTCAACCTGGAGATCATCGGAATTGAGGATGGGCCCCAGGGTTGCGCTGGTGTAAACACTCATTCCCTGTGCCTGGCCAAAGCCGTCCTGAAGATAGACCTCTCCCGTAGTCTTGTTTCTGACGGTGATCTCAAACCATGAATACGGGGCATAATCCGAGTACTGCAAGGTTATCCAGTTATTGGCGCCCTGCATTGACTTAACATACTTAGTGACGGTAATGTTGGTGGGAATCACCGTATAGTTGATATACATCGGGGGATTTTTCAGGTCGAACGAGACCGCGGTCGTATTATAGGAATAATACTGCGTATTGAGGTAGATAAGGCAGGACAGGTCTGCAGGAATCGGTGTAGGCGTCGCATACATGGTATATGCCGGATTAGATGCCTGGGCACCGGGATTATTTGTCGTAAAAGGCGTAACCTCTGTCACATATGCCGGGGGTGCAGTTGTTTCCTGAGAGTTTGTCTCGGTGACCTGGCTGCTGCCGGATGCTGATGATGCTTGTGAGGTTGTAGTTCCTTTAGGTGGCGTAATACACCCGGCCGCCAGGAGCGCCAGGACGGTGATCAATGCCAGAGCCACCAAACAGATCTGCTTTGTCATTATTGATGTGTACAGAGTTTTTTTGTTATTTATGTATGTTTAAAAAAAGTGCCGATAAAAGATGCCCCGCTGTTACTGCAGCAATTGTTCGCAGTAATCCGCAACCGTTTCGAGCGTTTTTGTCCGGGCATACCACTTATCGTCTGATTCGATCACCGTCCACGGGGCGTACTTCGTGCTTGTCTTTGCAAACATCTCGTCAATTGCCTCTCCGTAAAGGTCCCATTTCTCCCGGTTTTGCCAGTCCTCTTCGGTGATCTTCCACTGCTTGTTCGGGTCGGCTTCCCGCTGCCGGAAACGCCTGAGCTGCTCCCCGGGGCTCACCTCGAGCCAGAACTTCAGGAGACCGCCACCCCAGTTCCGGAACTCTTCCTCCATCTCGTTGATCTCGGTATAGGCCCGTTTCCATTCCGGTTTCGTGCAGAGCCCCTCGACCCGCTCCACGAGCACCCGGCCGTACCAGCTCCGGTCATAGATCGTGATGTGGCCCGCGTTCGGATAATTCATGATAAAGCGCCAGAGATAGTGATGCCCCTTTTCATGATCGTTCGGGGCTGCGACCGGCATCACGCGGTAACCCCGGGGGTTCAGGTCATAGGTGAGGCGCATGATGGTGCCGCCTTTCCCGGCAGCATCCCTGCCCTCGAAGACTATGGCAAGCGGAATAGTACGCTTGTAGAGGCGGTACTGGCAGTCCCGGACCTTTTTCTGGGCAGCAAAGACCCGTTCCTCGTATTCTTTTCTTTCACGCTGGTCGGGTGCCGATGAGCGGCGGGCGACCGGAACAATTTCCGGGCTGAAGCGGGACCGGGTTTTGATTTCCTGCGTTTTTTTCTGCACGACCTTCGGGAGAGTCCTTTCAAGCGACGTTACGATAGCTGAGTAACAGGTGAGGAGCGTGTGGTTTGGATCCGTAGCCCCGACCACCGTCCAGGGAGCATGCGGGGTACCGGTCCTTTTGAGGAATGTTTCGATGACCGGAAGGTAGGCATCATAATCGCGGTGGAAGTCCCAGTCACCCTGCGTGATCATCCACGCGGTCAGCGGGTTGGTCTCCCGTTCGAGGAGCCTCTTTTTCTGCTCCTTTTTGCTGATGTGAAGGAAGATCTTGATAATAATCGTCCCGTCATCGGAGAGATTGCGCTCGAAACGATTGATGGTGCAGATGACCCTGTCCACGCGCCGTTCCCAGCCCGGGCTGCAGGTTTCCTCGGCAAGCGCCCGGCTGTACCAGCTTCGGGCGAAGATAGCAATCCTGCCGGCCGCGGGAATACGGTTCCAGAACCGCCACATGAGGGGGTGGGTCCTCTCCTGGCCGGCAGGTGAACCGATGGAAGAAAGGGTGAATCCCCTGGGGTCGAGGTGCCGGACGAGCTCCTGGATCGTCATGGTAATTCCGGAGGCGTTCCAGCCCTCGATTACAATAATGACGGGGATCTTTTCGTCCCGCAGCTGCCGCTGGAGCTCGCCGATGCGCTGCTGCAGGGGCATGACCTTCTCTGCCAATGTCCGGTCATCGATCGTTCTGGACAGGTCGCATTTTTTAAGCATAAGACTTCCCTTACCGGAAAACGCCGGTACAATCTGTCGTCGTTATGTTCTCCTTTGGTCAGCACTTCAGATAAAACCAGTGCCGTAAAGAAGAGATTAATGACCTTTGAGGAAACGGCCGGCAGGAATCCCTCTCATCACCAGACAGAACAAAAAAATTTACGGTAAGACCGGAAGTTCGTTCTCCCGCGCCACGGCTACGAAGGCGTCGGCAAGGTACCGGGCCTGCTTTGCCGTCATCCCGTAGGTATTGAACTTCCAGACCCGGGTTGCGCCCGGGATAATACCGAAGATCCCTTTCTCACTGAGTGCGGATGAGAAGAAAAATCCCTTCTTCTTGTGCGTCCCTGCGACCCGGTCAAAGGAACCGGTCGTGTCGACTCTCGTCAGGGTGTGCTTCCTCGGGTACTCGGAGAGAACCTTTGTGCCTTCGATGGAGAGCAGTGCCTCCATCACGATCCGGTTGTTTTCAAGTTCGCGGTCGAAATGTTTTACCCGCTCCTTTACGTGGGGAAACGATGCCATCATGCCGACGAGCGTTGCACCCATGAGCGTGCAGCCCATCAGCTCCGGTTCCTTGAGACCAAACCTCCTCTTTGTCACGTCACCTTCGATTGATGTCGTGCGGAAGACTTCGGTTGCCCGCTCGGCTGTTGTCGCAAGAACCCCGGAAGGTGCGGGTGCCGCCATACTCTTGTGGCCCGAGCCGACCACGAAGTCAACGCCGAGCGCTTTCCCGTCGACGGGCATCGTGCCGACCGTGTACGCACCGTTGCAGAGGACCGGGACATCGTACCCGTGTGCCACCTTCGCGATAGCGGCGACATCGTGCAGGTTCCCATACTGGTAGTCCACATGGTCGATGAACGCGAGCACCGGGGCTTTCCCGAACTTCTGTTTTACTTCGTCGATCTTCGCCGCTGTGGCATCGGGTGTCACAATGTGCTGTTCGTCCACCGGGATCTCGCAGGCGACCCCCCCGGCCTCCTCGACCGCGAGGAACTCGGTGTAATGCGAGAGCGATGTGAGCAGGACCGGATCGCCTTTCTCTACGTACGTATGGGCAACCGCCTGGAAACCCCGCCGGGCGCCGGGCATCATCCGGGCCGCGTCCATGCCAAGCCACGCGGCGACATCCCTGTGGAACTCTGCGATCGGCGGCTTTGAGATGCAGTCGAGCCGGTTGGGCTTCCTGCAGTTGTCGCAGACCGAGTACCCGTCGCCGTACGCGATGATCGCCTTGATCGCATCGCCTGTCAGGCGCCCCCCGGCCTGGATCGGGTCGATGTTGATGAAGAGCTCGTTTACCTGCCTGGCCTCGATGCCGTTGCCGCACTTCATTTCAGCATCTCCTGTTTCAGGGACCCGACCTGCCGTTCGAGGTTTTCAAGCAGGCGGGCCGCCTCTGCCCGCTGCCTCTCGTCCAGTTCATGCATCGGTGCTGTCTCGCGCAGGAGCATGCGGAGATCGGTGAGTGTATAGGTTGTGGAAAAGATCAGGTCAACTGCCCGTTTTGACATGAGATCACCTGCCGGTATATTGTCCTGCCCAAGAATTAAGTAACCGCTTTTGCCGGTGCCGGCCGGCACAAAGGATGAAGATTGCCGGAAATCACTTCATATTTTATAACGTAAAAGCGCGTAAAATACACACTGGATAGAAGAGAAGATAATCACCCGGGAGAGATAGGATGGATTTTAAAAATAAAGTACTCATCATCGGTTATGGTGCCGTGTCCAAGTGCACGCTCCCCATCCTGCTTCGGCATGTCAATATACCGCTTGAAAATATCACCATTGTCGATTTTAAGGATAAATCCCAGGATCTCAAGGCCTATACAACCCGCGGTCTCCGTTTTTTGAAAAGGAAAATTGCGCCTGAAAACCTTGGCACGATCCTCTCCGAGACGCTCTCCGAGGGCGGGTTGCTGGTCGACCTTGCCTGGAATATCGACTGCGGCGAGATCATCCAGTGGTGCCACGACAATAACGTGCTGTACGTGAACACATCGGTGGAAGCGTGGGACCCGCTCGGCGAGCGCTATACCGCAAGTCCTTACGAGAAATCCCTGTACTACCGGCAGATGAAACTCCGGGAGCTCACCCGGGACTGGAAGGATTCCACTACCTGTGTGGTCGACCACGGGGCAAACCCGGGCCTCATCTCACACATGACAAAACAGGGCCTTGTCGATATCGCTGACAAGATGATAAAAGACGCAATTGCACCTGACCCGGCCCGGTTCAAACGCCTCATGGCAGAGCAGAAATTCAACGAGCTTGCGATGGAGGTCGGGGTCAGGGTCATCCACTGCTCCGAACGCGACACCCAGATCTCCCGGTCGCCAAAGAAGGTGGACGAGTTTGTCGGGACCTGGTGCATCGAGGGGCTGCTCGAAGAGGGTACCGCACCGGCAGAAATCGGGTGGGGCACCCACGAAAAGGAGCTGCCCCGGCTCGCACACGTCCCCCCCGCAGGCCCCAAGAACGCGATCATGCTTCCCTATATGGGGATCAATACATGGGTCCGTTCATGGGTGCCTCACCAGGAGATCGTCGGCATGGTGATCAGGCACGGGGAGGCGTTCGGCATCTCCGACCGGTGGACGGTCTGGCGGGACGGGAAAGCGATCTACCGGCCGACCGTGAACTACGCGTACATGCCCTGCGATGCAACAATCGCATCGCTCCACGAGCTGCGGGGGCGGAACTACGAACTCCAGCCCAGGCTCAGAATAATGAACGACCGGGAGATCTCAACCGGTTCCGATATCCTCGGCGCGCTCCTGATGGGGCACCCCTACAATTCCTGGTGGACGGGAAGCATCCTTCCCATCGATGAAGCGCGGAAACTTGCACCCGGCCAGAACGCGACCACGATCCAGGTCGCGCTCGGGGTCGTCTCCGCGGTCATGTGGATGATCGAGAACCCGAAAAAGGGGTTCTGTTTGCCCGATGACCTGCCCCATGAATTTGTATTAAATATTGCAAAACCCTACCTTGGGGAATTCTGGTCCGGTCCATCCGACTGGACACCGCTGAAAGACCGGACGGTCTATTTCCGGGAGAACCCGGCAAACGATTACGACCGGGACGATGTCTGGCAATTCAAAAACTTCTTATTTGTGCGATGAATCACTCATGTACCAACAATACTGAGGAACGGACGTGAACACGACAGCAGATGCATGCAGGCAGGACGACACGGTTTCCCACATGGACCGCGGAAGTCGCCAGATATTCCAGGAACTGGCAAAAAAAGAAGGGACGCCCCTTTTTGTGGTGGATCATAAGAAAATCCGTGAAAACTACCACGAGTTCAAGAAAAATTTCCCCAGGATACAGGCCTATTTTGCAGTCAAGGCGAACTCGAACCCCGAAATTGTAAAAACCCTCATGGACCTCGGTGCAAGCTTCGATGTCGCCTCGATGCCCGAGTTCATGATCGTCTATAACTTTATCAAAGACATGCCGGATAAGGAGCGGCAGGACTGGATCTGGGACCGGATCATCTACGCGAACACGATCAAGCCCATCGAGACGCTCGAAGAGCTCAACCAGTACAAGCCGCTTGTCACTTTCGACAATATCGAGGAGCTTAAGAAGATCCGGGCGCACGCCCCGCAGGCAGGTCTCGTGCTCCGGCTCAGGGTGCCGAACACCGGCTCCATGGTCGAGCTCTCCTCGAAGTTCGGGGCGGACCCGGGCGAGGCAGTCGACCTGATCGCGGCAGCCTTCGACCTCGGGCTTGTGGTCGAGGGCCTCAGTTTCCACGTAGGGAGTCAGTGTACCAACTTCGAGAACTACGTGGTGGCGCTCCAGATATCGGCCGATATCATCGCGGAGGCGGAGCACCGGCTGGACAAGAAGATCCGGATCCTCGATATCGGTGGCGGCTTTCCCGTGAAGTACAACCCCGAGGTCCGTTCCATCGAAGAACTCGCGGTAAAACTCAAGGCCGAGATCGCCCGGCTTTTCCCGCCGGACATGGAGATCCTTGCCGAACCCGGCCGGTTCCTTGTCGCGAATGCCTGCACGCTTATCGCAAAGGTGGTCGGGAAAGCATACCGGGACGGCAAGCCCTGCTATTACATCAACGATGGCGTGTACCACACCTACTCGGGGCAGGTCTTCGACCACTGCACCTACCCGGTGCGCGCGTTCAAGGAGGGGCCGCGCTGTATCTCAGCGGTCTTCGGGCCGACCTGCGATGCGTTCGATACGATCACGCTCTCGGCCGAGCTCCCCGAGCTCGAGATCGGCGATCTTGTCTATTCGGAAAATATCGGGGCCTACTCGATTGCCTCGTCCACGTACTTCAACGGTTTTCCCCCGGCAAAAGTCGTGCATATCAACAAGTGATCTTTTTTTTGGTCATCCTGGCACTCGGGCGAGGCCCGACCGGAGGACGAGAAAGCACTGCTTGAGGCGGGGAGATGGATGGGAAATATTAGAGAGGCCGGGGGTTCTTCCGGTGGACTTTTTTTGAATTTATGGTGATTATGCACTATGGGATCATGTCCTTTGCAAAAAAACTACAACAGGGAGATAAAGTCATCACATGCCCGACGAATTTCCTGTCGGTCCATCCGCCGGTATCGGTCCCTGACTGCATCCAAATCAGATATTTGTACTATAACTTCCCTGAGAAATCCGGCACGTGAGATCTCCCGCCCGAGGATTTCCAAATCGATTTCGCGTCCCCCGCGATTGGGATCGATCAGCGCAAGGATATCGGCACAATCCTTAATTTTTTTCATTCCTTCCCACTGGACATCTGCGGATGTCTGATGGAGAATCCTGTACGTTCTGTCCCATGCGGCTTTCATTTTCAACAGCAGCAGAACCGATCTGTTCGGGACCTGAATTCCCGCTCCTCCCCGCACATTCCGGAACACGGTGTTGCCAGTGAGAATTTCCAGCGTATACGGTATCTCACGATGCCCTTCATACGGATATGGTGTTTCCCGGGGAATGAAATCGAGAATAATCTCGCCATGGGGTGTGACTTTCTCGACGGTATTAACCGGGTAATGAACTCGTGGGTTGTATCCTTCGCGAGTCGTCAGGTACCCGATTAACGATTCACGGCTCCCGTCATCGGTAACGAGATCAATATCCACCGATCCAAAATACGGATTGTATGCATCTACAGCCCAACCCCCGATCAGTACAATATTTTGTGAGTCAGGACCCGGACCGGACGCGTTTACCCAAGATACAATTTTCCGGAGTTCCGCAGCAGAGGTCTCAATGATTTCGGGACCAGGATCATAAACCGGCATATCTCTCCACCATCGCCATGGTCAGGTCCATGGCACTGTACCCAAGTCCCGCAAGATCGAGCAATGTCTGGGAGGGGGATGCGATGACAATGGATTCTTTTTCCTGTGTATGAGTGAATACATCCCGGTCCGGAGTATAAATTATGGCACGGACATTGTTCTCCTGAGTCGTACCAAAATTTTCCTTAAACTGATCGATTGCACCCTTTTCAAGATAGAGACAGATAACATCCTGCCGGAATGCATACGACGTGTAAAGTCCTCCGGAGGTATAACTCGTGAAAGCAAAGGGGATTTTTTGTTCCTTGAGTGCCCGGGTAATTTCCTGGGCGGCCACGTGGGCTCCGGTAAAATTCACAAAAAGTTCTTCCTCCTGTAAATTTTTCAAGGGCCGTTCCCATGCAACACCATTCAGGAGATTTTTCACATCAGCGATGGTTACATAGCCACCCTCTTTCCGGACGATGTTTTGTTCGCTGAGGATTTCAATAACCTTGTGTGTCCACCCGTACGATACATTCTCTTTTATTGCTAATTGACGGATGGAGGTATTTTTTTCCTTAAGCAGGCGGGTAATGATTCTCCAGGATTTATCGGAACTGATACGAACATTGGTGGATTTGTATTCCTGACCTTTGGGCGAACTGATCGCCCAGGGGAGTTTTATAATCTGGATATTGAGATCCCTGGCCAGCTCTTCTTCCCGTTTATTGATGGTCTTTGCAGCAAGAACAAGCCGGACCTCCGGACGATCAGGTTTTTTCTGCCAGAGATCCCGGTTGAGATTCATCCGTGCAAGAGTATCGAGGGTCACGGAACCCTTTTTTATTTCGATGAAATAGATTTTCCCCCGATCCTGGATTATATGATCCGGCTGCAGGGGAAGGGCGACATTCAGGGCATCATAGAGATTGCCCAGTCTCTCCGGTTCCAGATCTCTCGAATCCGGCGGGATGCCTAACTGTTTCCTGACATATTCCTCTGCAGTCTCTGGATTTTCAGAGAATTCCATAGTTATCACTTTAGAGTGATAACTAATTAAATCTATCACTGATACGTATCTCTAATTGGTGATACCAAAGGTAACGTATCAGTGATAACCCCTGTGGGATTTACTTGATCGTCACATCCACGTATTTCAACGCTTTTTCCCGGTAAATGTCGTGCATATCATCCGATGATCCCTTTTAAGATGCTCTCATCGGCAGGTTCATGCCCGGGGACCACGTGATCCTTCTCGCAGGACCGCCGAACTAGCTCCTCATAGGTGGTATCCCGCAGAAGGTGGACGCCTCCATGAAGTCGATGCTTGATGACTGCAAGCAAGGCGGCATGATGATCTACCCGGGTGCGGACGGCGGGGTCCCGGACAAGGCCCGGCTGGAGAATGTCAAGGCGCTGATCGAGGCTGTGAAGAAGTACGGGAAGTACTGATGGGTCAGGGTTGGTCCGCAGATTCTTTTTTTATAATATCATGGGCTGGTGCCGATGACCTGGTGTTCTTCTGGTTAACCCGAATACCGATCTTAAGAGATCCGGAAAAACGTTCCGGGACGTGGGATAATTCATGCACATCATTGCATCGTGAAAATGGCGATTCCCCCGATTTTCCCGATAACGTCTTTGTTACCTTATTCTGGATCTGCAAAGAGCGAGCATTCATCTCCTCCCGCGCAATAAGGATTCACCGGTGAAATTATGACCGGGCAAGGGAAGACGGACATTTTCATCGCGGATGCAACTGACCGTATTGGCGGGCTTCACGCGATCCTTGCGGAGTTTGATCTCTCAGTATTGTCAGGATCTGCAGTGGCTCTCAAGGCAAATTTCAACAGTGACGACCCGTTTCCTGCATCGACACATATCGATATGCTGCGGGGGATTGCTGATTCCATCATAAACGAGGGGCCGGCACATCTCACGCTTGCTGAACGCAGCGGAATGGGAGAGACAAGGTCTGTGCTTGAAAACCGTGGCGTATTCTCTCTTGCACAAGAGCTCGGGTTTTCGGTCGTCGTACTGGATGAGATCGAACGGAACGGCTGGCAGGAGATCCAGGCGCCCGGGCTTCACTGGCAACGGGGTTTTTTTATTGCCAACGTCTTTGCCCGGGCAGACCGCGTCATACAAACCTGCTGCCTCAAGGCACACCGGTACGGGGGACATTTCACGATGTCGTTAAAAAATTCTGTCGGCCTTGTCGCAAAACGGGTCCCCGGCCTTGATTACGATTTCATGGGCGAACTGCACACCTCGCCCCACCAGCGGACGATGATTGCCGAGATCAACAAATTTTATTCCACCGATTTCGTGCTCATGGACGCGACCGAGGGATTTGCAACAGGCGGGCCGGACAAAGGGAAACGTATCCGCCCCGGGGTAATTATCGGAGGGCGGGACCGGGTCGCGATCGATGCAACCGGGGTTGCGCTGCTCCGCTCCTTTGGCACTTCCCACGACGTGAGCGAGGGGACAATTTTCTCCCTGGAGCAGATCGCCCGTGCCTCCGAACTTGGAATAGGTATTTCCTCCGCGGATCAGATCCGTCTTGTTCCTCTCGATGCATTATCAGAACCTGTTGCAGAAAAGATCCAGGCACAGCTCGATACCGGGGAGTAACCGGGGGTTTTGTCGATCCCGGCAGCACAAGAGGATGGATCGATGAG
Organism: Methanoregula sp.; assembly: GCF_052325125.1. GTDB lineage: Archaea > Halobacteriota > Methanomicrobia > Methanomicrobiales > Methanospirillaceae > Methanoregula. The sequence goes on from NZ_JBKQWO010000052.1 coordinate 39,125, forward strand.
AACCTATTTTTAGTCCCGTGCCAAGAACCGGGTTTATGGCAAAGAAAGCAGCTGCCTCACCGGTCCACCACCGTGATCCCGGCCCTTTGAGGACGATCACGCTCGAAGAGCACTATGCAAGCCCGGCATTTCTTGACGGCCCGGGGCGGAGGCTCCGCGAACAGCCCGTTCTGCCGGGGAACGCAGGCCGCAGGAATCTTGTCGATGAATTACTGGACCTCGGGGAGAAGCGGATCGCAGGGATGGATGCCGCAGGTATCGACATGCAGGTATTGTCGCTGACCGATCCCTCGGTGCAACAGCTCGACGCTGCTGCGGCAAAAGACCTGGCGCGTGAAGCAAATGACTATCTTGCAGCGGCAGTGCAAAGTTACCCGGATCGTTTTGCCGGGTTTGCCACGCTGCCAACAGCCGCGCCGGATGCTGCCGCTGACGAACTGGAGCGCATGGTTAAAGAGCATGGCTTCAAGGGTGGATGGATCAACGGGCACACTCATGGTCGTTATCTCGATGACAAATCATTTTGGCCAATCCTGGAACGCGCCGAAGTACTCGGGATCCCGCTCTGTATCCATCCGACACCGCCGCCGGCGCCGGTAACCGAAGCCTATTACGCAGGGTTTTCACCGGAAGTAACCTTTGGTTTGTCCCGGCACGGGTGGGGCTGGCATATCGAGACCGCGGTCCATGTCCTCCGCCTAATCCTTGGCGGGGCGTTCGACCAATACCCGGATCTCCAGATCGTTATCGGTCACCTGGGAGAATCTCTCCCGTTCATGATGCCCCGGCTTGACCGGGGATTACCAAAAGAGGTAACGAAGCTGGACAAACCCGTTGCGGAGTATCTCCAGGAAAATGTGTACTATTCCTTCAGCGGTTTCAACTTTACCCCGACATTCCTGGATCTCTACCTCCAGGTCGGGGCCGACCGGATTATGTTCTCCGCCGATTATCCCTACGGTTCAATGGCGGAAGCCCGGACATTCCTGGATCATTTGCCCGTGAGCGATGCGGACAAGCATAAGATTGCGCACGGAAACGCGGAGCGGTTATTGAAAGTCTGACCGCGGCAGGTGAACCGGTTTAAGATCTCCAGAGGGGCCGGGCGATAAGGACGGATGCCAGAATCCCCTCTGGTTTCCCCCCGGGAATGCCCCGAAAATACGCCCGTAAAACGCCCCCTTTCGGTTCGCGTGGAAAATACGTATTTTAATCGTCCTGTTTGCCAAAATACGCCAAAATTGAGCCCTATATAATGCCCATAATCGGCCTCTAATGGCCTTTTTTTGGCACCTTTTTCCGGGATCGATCGAAAACCCATTTGAGGTAAGATCAGGGCAGGAAATGGCCTTTATGAGATTCATTAAATTCGTCCGATTGCCAAAATACGGCTTATTTGGGCTTGTTTTTAAAAGGAGCCCGATACGGGCTCCGATTAGATCCCGGAAAGGGCAATCCGGGCTCAATTCGGGCCCGGATTAGATAAGGTTTCGTAGGGGGGTTCCATGAGGCAATGCAGCGTCCATAAGGAGGGGAGACGGGGGCGGACAGGGTGGCTGTATCTGCTGTGATCGGTGCATCGCGCATCATCTCCCGCTTTTTGTCATACTCTCCGCAGAGAAGGCGGGCGACTCTCCATGAAGGCGATGCTTAATGACTGCAAGGAAGGCGGCATGATGATCTACCCGGGTGTGCGGACGGCGGGATCCCGGGCGAGGCAAGGCCGGAGAATGTCAGGGCGAGTTTGAGGAATGGAAGAAGGACGGGTAATATTAAAAAATCCCGGAATTTTTTTTTGTCTGGAGGCCCGGACCGGGCGGAGGTTTTTGGTTGACACATTTCTGCCAACTCAATGAATCCAGATGGTCGCGTACCTATACCGATCCCCCTGCACTTTCAGCACGGATCTCCTCGTATACTTTTTTCATGAGATACCGGCCGACAAGATCCTGAAACTCTTTTTCATTCATGAATTTTGCCGTTATCTCTTCATTCTGGTCCATCCTGCTGATGAACAGACCTTCCAGTTGTTTCCGGAATGCATATCCGAAATTTTCCAGCGTATTTGCAAGAGCCGCCTCCCTCAGATGCGTGTCGGATACTGCATCTTCCCGGATCGAATCGAAGAAGAGCTGATCGGCCGGTTTAAAGTCCGTACCAAAATGATCGTTGAGAATCTCGATGAGCTGAGAAAGTTCTATTTTTTTATCGCTGACTGTCCCGGTACCCACTGCAAGAGGGGCAGTGACCTCGCCACCTTTGCCCTTCTCAAGAGTGATAGAACCTTCGCTGATCTTCTGGAGCCGGTAATATTTGAGTGCGACTTCATTGTCAAGGTTGAGCGCCGGTCCCAGATCCCTTCGGGGAAGTTTTGTCAGGAGGAACCGGATGAACGAGTAGTGTTTTTCCAGATCGGCGTCCTGGAACGGGATGATCTGGGCAAGAAAGGCGTAAAGATTACGGTACGCGACGAGCACTGTGCGGAATTCTTCCCGTGTCTTCTCGTCTTTTTGGTTATACCGGAGAACCGAAGGATCGATACATGCATTGAGGCGTGCATGATCACCCGGGCTCTGGCTTTTCTTTGGGGAATAGAAGACCCGTGCAAATTCCTCTATCTCGGTTGTGTAATAGATCTGGTAGGCATCCAGTTTTGCAATCAGGTCATAGAGCTGGCGGACATCTGCCCGCTCCCCGACCAGTGTCTGTTCGTAAAACGGCTGGAATGCCTCCCGGATCTCCTCGGCCTCATTGACAAAATCAAGGACAAAGGTATCTTCCTTACCGGGATGGATCCGGTTGAGCCGGGAGAGGGTCTGCACTGCCTGTACATCCGCGAGCCTCTTATCGACATACATGGTATGGAGAAGTGGCTGGTCGAATCCGGTCTGGTATTTTTCCGCCACAAGGAGGATCTGATATTCATCGGATGCAAAACGTTCGGGCAGTTCTTTTTCCCTGATACCTTTGTTCATCCCAACTTCCGTGTATTCGACATTATGGAGATCCGGATCAAACACGGTACCGGAAAATGCAACAAGTGTTTTGATATCCGTATACCCTTTTTCAGCGATATAATCGTCAAATGCCTGTTTGTACCGGACCGCATGAAGACGGCTGTCCGTGACAACCATCGCTTTTGCCCTCCCACCGATTTTATGGAGTGTTACCTGCCGGAAATGCTCCACCATAACCTGTGTTTTCTGGGCGATGTTGTACGGATGGAGGCTCATGAACCGTGCGAGCGCCCGGGCGGCCTTCTTCTTATCGACCTCAGGATCTTCTTCAATGGATTTGACCAGCCGGTAATAGGTCTTGTAGGTCGTGTAATTTTTCAGGACATCGAGAATGAATCCCTCTTCGATTGCCTGCCGCATCGTATAAAGATGGAATGGGTGGGGCTTCCCATCGTCACCGGTTCTTCCGAATACCTCTAACGTCTTGTATTTGGGTGTAGCCGTAAACGCGAAAAAACTGATATTTTTCTGACGCCCCCTCTTGAGCATCGTGAGGATAATCTCTTCTTCAGATCCGGCTGTCGGGTTTTCTGCGAGATATTTTTCCATCTCCTCTTTTACCACGGCTTTTGCCAGTACTCCCTTGAGCTCGATTGCACTCTCCCCTCCCTGCGAGCTGTGTGCTTCATCGATGATTACTGCGTAACTGTGTTTTGGGAGCTCGCTTATCTTTGCAGTCACGAACGGGAATTTCTGGAGGGTCGTGATGATCAGCGGCGTTCCCGCTGCAAGGGCATTAGCGAGCTGGGTCGAGTCCTTGTTGATTTTCTGTACGACTCCCTGCTTGTGCTCGAACTGGTAGATCGTATTCTGGAGCTGCTGGTCGAGTACCAGGCGATCCGTGACCACGATCACGGAATCGAATATCTTCTGGTCCTTGTCGTTATGGAAACTTACGAGCCGGTGGGCGATCCAGGCAATCGTGTTACTCTTGCCGCTCCCTGCCGAGTGCTGGATGAGATAGTTCTGCCCTACACCGTTCTCCTCTGCATCGCGGATGCTTTTCCGGACGGCATTGAGCTGGTGGTACCGGGGGAAGATTACGGATTCGCGTTTGATGATCCGGTTCCCGAGTTTTTTCTCTTCTGTCTGGATGTGGACAAACCGGGCGATAATGTCCAGGAAACTGTCGCGCTGAAGCACTTCTTCCCAGAGATATGCCGTTTTGTAACCCCCGGGATTTGCCGGGTTTCCTGCCCCGTCGTTATCCCCGCGATTGAACGGGAGAAATACGGTACTCCTGCCGGCAAGCTGCGTGGTCATGCAGGCTTCATCGGTATCCACTGCAAAATGGACAAGTGTCCTTTTTTTGAACTGGAAAATCAGGTCGTTTGGATCGCGGTCATTCCGGTACTGGGCCTGTGCATCCTGCCAGGTCTGGCCGGTCATCGGGTTCTTGAGTTCGAGCGTTGCCAGCGGAAGCCCGTTGAGCCCGAGGACGACGTCGATGGAATTCTCATGCTTTGGAGAATAGCGGAGCTGGCGGGTGATGGTGAGGATATTCTCATTATAGAGCCGGAGCGTCTCCGGGTTGAGGCCGCTTGCCGGCCTGAAATATGCGACACGGAAGAGCTTCCCGAACGATTTGAAACCGTGGCGGAGAACGGAGAGGCAGCCTTCGTGCTCTGAGTTGAGGGCCTTAGCCAGATCCTCCAAAAGGGTTGTTTCCGCCCGGTCTTTCTGGATATTTTTGAGGTATTCCCATTCCTTCGCTTGAGTTTTTTTGATGAATTCGAGGACGACAGCAGGATCAAGACAGCGTTCGCGATCGAATTGTGCGGGATCGGTTTTGCGGTACGTATCTTTACCGGTCAGGTAATATTCAATGGCGGTCTCAAATGCGGCTTCGGTGTGGCTGTTCATGGATGGATCATGCTCGTCCCATTCCTGTTATCTGTTAGATTTACCGTGACGGATATATAGGCATTGAATTGAGAGGAAAAAAAATACCGTGCCGGAGATGGGACAAGAAACCTTATGATATCCGAAGGGGACGTTTAGGTATATCGGGCAGGGTAAGAGTCTGATGGCGTTTTTCAAGTCGCCCGTTCCGGTCAACGGGGTTATGATCCAGAAAGAAACGATCCGCGAGACCGACAAGGTAAAAGAGATGCCTTTGGATCATTCTGTCACGCTTGACCGTCTCGGAGAATTCGTATTCCGACGGCCTCTTGTTGTCCGGGTTTCCTATCCGGATAATGACGGGCACTGGTGTCTTGAGAACAGCGATTTGTCATTATCCGGCTATGGCTCGACATACCCGGAAGCACTTGCATCTCTTGCGGAAAGCCTCGAATCCCTGATCACAGGATACCGGGCGTTTGAAGATGCAGTTTTATCCGGAAAATCCCGGAAGATCAAAAAAGATTTGCAGAACTACCTTGATTTTTAGCGATATCGATTTGTAGTCTGAAAGTGTCCTAGTCAGGAGATGATTTTGCGGGTTAATGGAGATACAAGAAAAAAGTACTTTATATTTGTCCAGCCTTTCCGGAGGAAGGTTGTTTTCCCGGTTCGGGCTGAAAAAATTCCATCTCGCCACGCTGATAAGAACCTTCGAGCACCTCGGCGAGCTTTGCGGCAAGCTGCTGGGCAGCGGAGTGCGACATGTAGACCCGGGTTCCCGGGATCATCATCTTGCCGTCTTTTTTTATCCCGGGCATTTCTAAAAAATCAATGAAAACATCCCGGTTCGTGCAGGTGATATACGAGACATTGGAATATGAAGAGGCCCGAATATCCGGGATCATCTCGTCCGGCCTGAACTGGTACATTTTACTGATATCGATAGCGATCTGCTGTCCGGTGTCCGGTTCTTTTGATGAAGTTTGTTTTTTTGCGTCCATGTACATCAGTCCTGTGTTGCAGTACCTGCCGGATAACGATACTCATTTTCTTTCCCTACCGTGACCACCGGGGAAATGCTGCCACTTGCGCCGGAAATCCGGTACGGCGTGGTTGAGGCAAACGCCTGCATTCCCCTGCAGGAAGGGAGAACGGAATCGCAATAGTGCTGTATTGCCGTATTCATGCAGTCGGATTCCCGCCGGTCATCGAGCGTTGCATAGGCAAGGAGCGTGAGGGCGACAAACGTTTTTTTGGAGCGGTCAACCGTATAGGCCGGGTGTTTTCCCCCGGAAGACTTTACAAGGCCGAATTTTGTCAGGGTCAAAAGGGCATCCCGGATACTGGGTGACGAGGCTCCGGTCAGCTCTTCGAGATCCCGTGGATGGTAGACAGAGTGAGGGTCAGCAATGATCTCCTCAACCACCCGTGCGATCACCGTATCTCCGAAGAGACCCGCATACGGGATATCGGAGAATTCCCGGTCAGGCCCCGGTGCCGGTGCAGAAGTAACTCCAGGCATATGTTTCACATCTACAGATGGTGCAGTAACCATAAATAAATTTTCTATAACAGCAAATTTGTTTACAGTTCTGTCCACTGGCTGTGATGAGGGATCTCCTCACCGAATTCAATCATGAGATTGTCTGCCCAGACCAGATCATCAAGAACCACCCATTTCTCCCCGGTTGAAGGATCGTTTTTGCACCGCATCCTGCCCCGTGCCGGGCCACGGCAGATCTCTTTTGGCCGGATGCCTTTTGTCTCCCATTTTTTTGTGCAGTATATCAGTCTCTGCGATGCACCCCGCTTCTTGAGCCAGGCAAGGAAGCGGACAACTTCCTGCGTGATGCCATCGTCATCAGGATGCAAAGCGGGGGCCATTATTCATACTCATGAATCAAAGGCCATAAATGATGGGGATGGACGGGGTGAAAGTGAACAGAGTATGCGGATTACCAATGATCAGTTGACAGAAAAACAGGAGTCACAATTTTCTCAAAGCTCGAATGCTCTTCCATTCCACTGGAATTCGTCCAGATCCCCGTTGTCGGAGTTGTCATTGACGCGCCCAGCTGATACCCCCGGAGGTTTCTGAAAAAATTGTCATAACTATTTGTTAACAGCGCAGGAAATTATCAGATTCTCGGGAGTTCCTTATACATTCCCACCGGATAAGATTGTTGTAACGCTTGTCATCATAAGCTTGGCCAGCACTTCTTTTGCAACCTCAAACGACACACCACCGGCTTGACGGAAAATTTCTTTTGCCGTGGTCCAGCGGTTGTCATCACGGGAGGCATCGAGAAAATCATGACCCTGCCATGTCAGGCACGAAGGTATCGCTTCCGGGCTCTCACTGCCCAAGGTTGTAACATCTGAACCTTCGACAAGTCCCGCCTGCATCATAAGATACACATGATACCCAACCTGATCGGAGGAATAGCCTTCGATCGCAGGCATTTCGTTAAAAAATCCCTGCGGATTTGCTTCCATCGCCAACAGAATCTTTCGCACCAGATCCATGTCCCGTTTCATGCTTTCGCCTCCTGTCGAACATCGATTTTTCCTGTCACCGCAGCAGAGATGAGGGCGGAACGATATTCGTGGAGTTCTACGATGCTTTCAGAGATTTTTTCAACTATTTTGTTAATCTGCATTTTCTTTCTGAATATGGAATCTGCAATCTTTTTTTGTTCTTCAAGAGGGGGAACAGGAGTAACTAACTCGAAAACATCAGGCATGCCTATCGTTTTAATCGTAGACCCCATAGTCAATCGTTCAAGTTCTTGGGTCATTGAATAAAAAACAAATAACAAATAGTCCGGCCAGATTTTTGACCCGCAAATCCACGCAATAATGTGTTGGGACACTGCCATGGGTCGTGTAGTTATTGCAGCCAATCCTATTGTGGCATCGCGAGTGAAGACCACGGTTCTTTCGGGTAAAAGGTGGGCTGATGAATTTGCCATACCCAATTCACTGATACACTGCGACGTTTCAGCAATGTAATCATGATTCTTTAGATAGCCCGTGTCATTTAATGACACCCACGGGATATTACAGTCAATCCAGTACTCTTCAACTTGCTTGCTTGGAGTATGTCCACTATCCAATTTTGCGACCCATTTTATTCGTTCGACCGTCCAATGTGCTGGTATCTTCCCCAGCCAATCAACCCCCGAATCCTTCATCTTCACTGAATGATCGAGCCCCTTCGTTATCGCATGGCTGATGAGGGCGGCACGCTTCTCTTTCAGGAGTTCGATCTGCCGCTCCTTCTTTTCTATCAGGGCATCGATGCGGGCGGTCTCACGGTCGAGGAAGGTGGCGATGGAGAATTGTTCAGGAAGGGGAGGGAGGTAAATTGGTAAAGATCGAACAATCTCCAAATTTAATCCATCTCTCTCATCATCGCCAACCAACCCTCGAATTTCTTTATAACGGGATCTCAAGTAATGGTATAAATAAAAATAATGAAGTTTTCGAGAGTTACAGATAATTGCTGCAAGAGATTGATTACAACTAGCGGAAATTTGCAGTATTGCCGCCATTCCTTTTGTTCTGCCCTGTCCATTGAGAGCGATCATTACCGAATTAATTGGAAGTAATTTCGCATTCGAATTCTCTAATGCATGAGGAGTAATTTTTTCTGTTGTATCTGTAATTAATCGGTTATTCACTTCACCCGAGCTCATCCAGGGTATCGTCCCCCCCTCCCAAAATTCAGGGTGATCTCTATTGGGTGTACCTCCAGTGAGCACTTTGCAAAAATATCGAATTTTTCCCGCATTCCAATCTTTCGGTATTTCCCCCAGCCACTCGACTCCCGATGGCTTGTACACCGGATATCTCTTCCATTTCATCGGAGAATTTTCCCCAGAGTCAGATGCCTTGGCACTCATCTGATCACATCCGCTCTCACAGTGGTACCTCATCCAGTTCTATGAGGGAGTGTTCCGTGCGTTTGATCCCGATGTCGTTCTCTATAAGGAGATCAACCAGCTGGTCGCCGTTCATGAGCGCGACCGGAGTGGCATCCGGACGTTCGGCTTCGACCCGTGCTCCGGATGAGAAATCGCTGGTCGTGATGATGAGTCCCTGTTCATGAGCGCCGAGCGATCCCCGGACCTGCTGGATAACCGGGGTGTGAACATTATGTTTCCACCTTTTTACCTGGACGGCCATCTTTGTCCTGATGACCTCGCCGACAACCAGCGTGCCCCGGACGTCGATCCCGCCGTCCCCGCTGTACTGGGTTACTTCAACAGAATCAAACCCGATGGCGGAGAGGAGGTTCCCGATCAGGGTTTCAAATTCTGCCGGTTCCATTCCCAGGAGACGCTCGTGGAGCTGGGCTTTTGTCTCATTGTTGTGTTTCTCGATCTCGTATGCAAGCCCGCGATCGTGCCATTCCGTAAGGCCGAAGTACCCGTCCCCGAGCATCTCAAACCGCGAGACATCCCCCCGCTTCGAATTCCTCCTGATATCGTAAAAAATTTGGGTGTACATCGTGTTCTCGGGAGTCCTCCCCTCTGTTTTGATGAGATGGAGCGCGAGAGCTTTTTTTGTGATCTCCCGGTAGTGCATCGGTTTGTTATCTGAATATTCCAGAAGCACCTGCTCTGCCGCATCGGTAAACGAGAGGGTTTCCTTTGCAACAGTGGCCGGTACCGTTCTGCCCGCATCTGCAAGGCCGTAGATCCCCGGTCCATAGCGTCGGAATTTTGACTGTGTCCCTTTTTTATTGATATCAACAACAAGTTGTGCGTTAACGGTGTGTTCCGGCGTTTTTCCTTCCGGTTTCCAGAGTTTTTGGTCAAGAACTCTTTTTGTAATATCAATGTAATGCAGCGGCTCTTTTGCCTCTTTCAGAATCGTGAAAACCGCATCGAGAACGGTCATCGTGAAGCTCCTTTGAGGAGTTCCGCTATCTCATCTTCAATCTTTACTAGGTCCACCTCAATCTCTTCCAGCGGCCGGGGCGGGACGTATTTGTAGAAATACCGGTTGAAATTGATCTCGTAGCCCACCTTTGTCTTGCTCTCATCGACACATGCGTCCGGCACGTGCGGGAGGACTTCGCGTTTCATGTACGTAGCGATATTTTCCTTAAGGGGGACATTCTCGTAGTCCCGGAGCGCCGGGTCCGGTTCCGGGTTTCCCTTGCTGTCGGTGCAGATATCGGCTGTTTCATCCGGTTCGGATAGCGCATCAAGGATTTCTTTGAAGAGCGGGGCCGGGATGGCAATGTCGGATTTCTTCAGCGCATCCTTGAGAGCATTGGTAAACTTGTCCCGGTTTTTAACGAGGCCCAATTTTTTCAGGGAGACGATTGCGGACAGGATTGCCTGCTGCTGGCGTTTGCCCTCCGCCTCCTCCGCTGCAATCGTGGAAGCATCCTTGCGTTTTTTGCTCGCGGCAAGTTCCCCGAATTTCGTACCCTCCGTCACCCGGGCGAGCCGTTTATCGGTGACGGCATAGTTGCGCCTCAGCGGCCGCTCCACGGTGATCCGGTGGTAGCCGAAATCCTCGTTATCGAAAATGCGGACAAACTCGTTCTCCTGGAAAGCGCCGTAGAGATTTGTTATCTGGTTCCGCTGCTCCACGCAGATCTCGTTGCGCTTGTTCCCGAGGCTCTTGCGCATTTTCTTAAAAAACCCGGTTGCGTTGACCAGCTGGATCTTTCCTCTGCGTGATTTCTCCTTGCGGTTGGTCACAATCCAGAGATAGGTCGAGATGCCGGTATTGTAGAAGAGCTGGTCGGGAAGTGCGACGATAGATTCCAGCCAGTCGTGTTCGATGATCCAGCGCCGGATCTCGCTCTCGCCGGAACCGGCAGATCCGGTAAAAAGCGGTGAACCGTTGAAGACAATGGCAAGCCGGGTTCCCCCTTCTCCCACCGGCTTCATCTTGCTGATCATGTGCTGCAGGAAGAGCAGCGAACCGTCGCTCACCCGGGGGTAGCCGGCCCCGAACCGGCCGCCGAATCCCTGCTCTTCGTGCTCTTTTTTTATTGCGTCCTCTTCGGCTTTCCACTCGACACCGAACGGCGGGTTGGCAAGCATGTAATCGAAATGCCGGCCTTTGAATGCATCTGCGGTAAAACTGTCGCCAAGGGCAATGTTGTCCGGATCCTGCCCCTTGATCAGCATATCTGAACCGCAGATAGCGTACGCCTGCTCGTTGATGTCTTCGCCAAACACCGCCAGACCGGCATCGCGGTTCAAATCATGAACATATTCATCGGATACGGAAAGCATCCCGCCGGTCCCGCAGGCCGGATCGAACAGGGACTTGATGATCCCTTTTTTGGTCAGGATATCCGCATCCGGCAGGAAGATAAGGTTAACCATCAGCCGGATCACTTCACGGGGCGTGAAATGATCACCGGCCTCTTCATTGCTGGCCTCATTGAACCGGCGGATGAGTTCCTCGAAGATATAGCCCATATCGATATTCGATACTTTATCAGGATGCAGATCGATATCGTCAGCAAACTTGGAGATCACAAGAAAGAGTCGGTTGTTCCTGTCCAGTTTCTCAATCTCCTTCTCAAAACCGAATTGATCAAAAATATTCCGGGCATTGCCTGAAAAACCTTTGATGTACGCCGCCAGGTTTGCCGCAATATTATCCGGGTCCTCTTTGAGTTTTTTAAAAGTGAACCTGCTGATGTTGTGGAACTGGTGACCGGATACAGTATTGAGGATAGGATCGAGATTTTTGACCTTTCCGCCTTTCATTTTATTGTATTTTTCGAGCACCTGATCCTTTGTCGGCTCCAGTACGCAATCCAGACGCCGTAAGACAACCAGTGGAAGCATGACATCCTTGTACTGGTTGGGTTTCCACGGCCCGCGGAGGAGTTCTGCTATTGACCAGATAAAATTGACCTTATCGTTAAAATTGTTCATCAACAACCCCGGGATATTTTTATTGGTATAATCTATGTTAGATTCTGGTTGCGAACCAATTAAGGTTATGAAAAAGGCGTGAGATCCGGTCAACGTCCTATACCATATCACCGGACCTACTCCCATCACTTAATAACCGTCCAACACTTCCCCAATATCAGCCATAACCAAAGCCAACACCCTCGCGCCAGTAGTCGGACATAGAAAAATGCAAACCGGTTCACGTGTCCACAAGCAAAAGCACGGCCTCACCCGGATCGTCCCTTCACACGGGAATCTCTCCATCGTCCACGGCTCCGAAAAAATTGTGGATCAATCCGGCCGGCACGGCACGTGAATTCCTGATCAACACCCGGGGAAAATTATCTCCCACGTAATTCAGTCCACTTCGGGGGATCGAATTGCAGGCAGATCGCTCCTGCACCGATCAGGATGATGCCGGAAATAAAAAACAGGAAACTCAGCCGGGACAGGACAATCGCCACGATAAATCCGGTAATCGCGAGAAGGATCCCCAGTCTTCCGATTTTTTCCATCATGTTTATTCTCGCAACACATCTGATAAGGATTCTGACAGGGTGATGGGACCGGCCAGCCGGCCCCCCTATCCACCAGCCGGTTTTACCCCCTTTTTCCCTCCCGCCCCCACAAATTCACGTCGGAGAAATGGTCAAAAACGACTTTCGCATATATCCGCGTTTTTTCGGCCGATCAGGGTGCTGATCAGGGGATGTGCTATGCCAAAAAGATCCTCGATTTCTGGGCCGTTACGGGCCAATAGCTGACATCGAAAGCGGACGAATTTCGGCAAACAGGGCTCATTTCAGGCCTCTTTTCCACACGAACCCAAACGGGGCCTTTTACGGGCTTTTCCGGGAAGGGGCCGGATCGAAAGCGGGGAATCCGGGCCCGATTTGGGCGTATTATCCGGCACGGGACCCTACCTTCCGGGTCCCCGGTTGACAGGGTGGGTTGTGCGACCCTGAATCCGGCTTACCCTTTTCCGGGCCCGAATTGAGCCCGGATTGCCCTGTTTATCCGGCCGGGAGGTAATAATTCCCCAAAAAGAGGTAATAATTCGCGGCCCGGAGGGCATTTTTCCGTCGTAAAAGGCAAGGTCATAATTAGCAACGTTTGGAGGGCCGATCTTTTTCCGGATGGGCAAAGATACGTAGAAATGAAAAGAAGGGCCATTTTGGGGGTGCCCTGATCGCCCGGTGCTGTAGGAGAAACAATCCGGATTGTCCGGTAAAATTTCCCTGGCCGTTACCCGAGCCGGACCGGGCTTGCCGCTGTCGTCTCCGGTTCGACAACAACCGCAGTCCCATAGGCCAGTACTTCGGTCATGACCCCGCCGGTCTCGGACGAATCGAACGCAACGCCGATGACCGCGTTTGCTCCGAGCGCCTTCGCGTGCTCCTTAAGCCGGTCGAGCGCCTCTTCCCGCGACTGGTTGAGGAGCTGGGTATACTCGTGGATTTCGCCGCCGGCAAGCGAGCGCAGGCCCGCGGTGATGTTGCGGCCCAGGCCCCGGCTCCGGACAATCAGGCCCCACGTGAACCCCACAGTTTTTGTGATCTTATGGCCCGGCAGGTACGGCGTGCTGACAACAATGACATCTTCACTCAATTGGTTTCACCGTTACGGTATAGGGCGGGACATGTCAAAAGGCCATCCATGTGCCAAAAAAAAGCTCCGGAGAAAACATTTTTTCGACTCTGTTGAAATCCTGCACTGGCTATGTAAATACTAGTTCGGAGGAGCAAAATTTCCTTTTGAATTCGAAGGAGTTTCACGAGAATACTCTGGCAATATGAGCATACCCCCCCTACGGGGTCGCTCGGGCTTCTTGCCGGGCCCTCTGCTCGGGCAAGAAATCGGAAAACATGTGTGCCGGAAGGGGGTCAAGGGGTGCTCCCCTTGGGCTGCCTCCCCCTCTAGGGGAGAGAGGGGGTCACCCTCATAACTACCACAGAGGATTCCCAAACAATTTATTGATCGAGGATTTCAACAGAACAATTTTTTTCAAATTTCCTCGCCCCCACACGCCAGCCCTGCCCCCAAAGGGGGCGGGGGCGTATGCGATGCATCTGTATTACCGGGATGGGAACATGCGAGCGAATCTGTAAACAGGTAATACGGCATCAAGAGCAAACAGGGGATGCCACAAGCGTGCGGGGGCGGCAGTCCCCAAGAGCGTTTATAATCTATTTTGGAATTTCAGCAGACCAAAAAAAAATCAGAGTGGTATCCCGGCTTTTTTCACACCGAGACTTTCCTAAAGAGCCAGGCTCCAACCACAGTCATCGCGACTGCAAACCCGGCAATCACCGCGAGGCTGATGAGCGGGTTGATCTGCGAGGCCCCGGTCAGGCCGTACCGGATCCCTTCCACGCCATACGTGAGCGGGTCGATGAGGGTGATCGGCTCAAGCCATGCCGGCAGGGAGCTGATGGGAAAGAGCGCTCCCGAGAGCCCGAAAAGCGGGAAGACGACAAAGTTCATGATCAGCTGGAAACCGGTCATATCCTCCATCCTTGAAGCAATCGCAATCCCGAACGCGGTAAACGAAATCCCGACAAGGATCATGAACCCGAGGGCGACAAAGAAACCTGCGGGGTTTTCGATCCGCAGGCCCAGCAGCACGGCAAGCACCATGAGGATGATCCCCTGGATCACCGCCGTGGTTGCGCCCCCGACGGTCTGGCCGAACATGATTTCAAGCCTTGAAACCGGTGCCACGAGCGTCTCTTTCAAAAACCCGAACTGCTTGTCCCAGATGATCTGGATCCCTGAGAAGACCGAGGTGAAGAGTACGCTCATCGCGACCATGCCGGGCACGAGAAACATCACGTACTGCTGCCCGAGCGACGTGGCGCTGACCACTGAATTGAGGCCGAAGCCGAGAAAGACGAGGAGGAAGAGCGGCATCGCGATGCTGCCCACGATCCTGCTTTTCGACCGGACGTACCGCTTCATGCTCCGCAGCCAGATGGTGTAAACGATATCCATGATTAGTGCCTCATCATCCTGAAGTGCATCCGCATCGCATCCTTGCCGCTGACATCCTCCTCGCGGATGGTCTTTCCCGTAAACGAGAGGAAAACATCTTCGAGCGTCGGCTTGTGGACCGAGATGGACGTGATGGGAATGTTCTTTTCGTTCATGAGCGTCACGATCATACTGAGGTGCTGCTCGGCATTCTCCAGCGTAAGGATCACTTCGCCGTCATGAGTCTCCTGCCGTTTTATCCACGGTACGGCGAGTGCCGTTGCAGTCTTCTCTGTTTCCGGCGACCGGATGGTCACCACGTCGCCGCCGATCGAATCCTTGAGCCGTGCCGGCGTGTCAAGGGCAATGATCTTCCCGTGATCGATGATCGCGATACGGCTGCAGAGCCGGTCTGCCTCCTCCATGTAGTGCGTGGTAAGAATGATCGTGATGTTCTTCTCCTTTGCGAGCGTTTCGATATATTTCCAGAGGAGGTTGCGTGTCTGCGGGTCAAGGCCGAGCGTGGGTTCGTCCAGGAACAGGACGGACGGGTGGTGCAGGAGCCCCCGGGCGATCTCGAGACGCCGCCGCATCCCGCCGGAAAACGTCTTGACGATATCGTTCCTCCGGTCGTAGAGCTCCACGAGTTTTAAGAGTTCTTCGGTCCGCTGCTCGCGGACATCTTTTGGGATCCGGTAGAGCCGGCCGTGGAAGTCCATGTTCTCCCATGCCGTGAGTTCCTCGTC
This sequence comes from Methanoregula sp., assembly GCF_052325125.1. Classification (GTDB taxonomy): domain Archaea; phylum Halobacteriota; class Methanomicrobia; order Methanomicrobiales; family Methanospirillaceae; genus Methanoregula. Next base: position 54,641 of record NZ_JBKQWO010000052.1, read on the forward strand.
GAGGCTCTGGTCCTGGAAGACGATCCCGATGGCTTTTCTTACACCGTCCTGGTCTTTGGTGATATCGATACCCATGACCGTGGCGGAGCCGGCGGTGGGTTCGAGCATGGTCGCAAGCATGGAGAGCGTCGTGGTTTTCCCGGCCCCGTTCGGGCCCAGAAGACCGAAGATCTCGCCCTGCTCGATATCGAAACTGATGCGGTCCACGGCCACGAGATCGCCGAAGCGCCGGGTCAGGTCCGCTGCATGGATGGCGGCAGTCATGTCAGGTCACCTTTTTGAGATCATCGCGGCAGCGCCGGAGTATCTTTAATGATTCCTGCTCTTTTTCCTCGGGCATTTCATTCAGGAGCGTCCGTATTTCAAAAAGCACACCCATCTCCGGGCTGTGGCAGTCGCCGAAGATGGCGGTGATGAGATGCCGGTACTGATCCATTTTCCTGTGGTGCTCTTTACTGAGGGCCCGGATCCTTTTAAGCGTGTCCCGCCCGGTGCGGGTGAGCATAAAACCGGTCCGGGCACGGGTACCCCCTTTTTCCGGTGCAGGTGCAATGAGCCCCTCGGTTTCAAGCTGGCGAAGCAGGGGATAGAGCGTACCCTTGCTGGGGACCCAGGCGCCATCGGTGAGTTTTTCGATCTCCCGGAGAATATCGTACCCGGATTTTTCGCTCTTGTCAAGCGAGTGGAGCACGTAGAGTGCAAGCAGGCTGCGTGTCCTCCCGCTCTTTGATGCAAACTGTAGGAGGCTGGTCATGGATAGTTCGGTTCCGATATAGTTCGATTTCGAACTATCAGCGTTGGGCAGGGCCAGATATAAATATTCCTGAAGTGACAAGGGGGGAATATCGTGCCGGTACCTTATGAACCGGGACAGGCAAATGATAAAGCAGCATTACCCGCAGGCACGAAAAGGAATCTTTCATGAACCAGATCTACTGCTTCGGCCACCGCCAGCCTGATACCGACAGCATCGCGAGCGTGATCGGGTACGCGGATTTCAAAAACCGTTCCGAGCCGGGCCGGTATGTCCCCGCCCGCTGCGGGGAGATCAACAGCGAATCCCGGTTCATGCTCGACCGGTACGGCGTCGCACTCCCGGTTTTTGTTCCTACCGTGGAGCCGACCCTTGCCGATATAACCTACAAGCCGGTGTTTGCCCTTTCCGAAGACGTCCCCACGGTGGATGTTGCCGCCCTCATGGCAAAAGAAGGGATAAGAAACGTTGTCATCACGGATGCCGGTGGAAAACCGGCGGGGATGATCGGGGAACACGCGCTTGCCAGTGCCTGTATCGATACCCTCCACCTCGCTGCCCTTGCAGTAACCCCGGTCCCGATCGCGACGCTTGCCCGCATCCTGTCCGCAGAGATCCTCGTCTCTGCACACCCGGTCCTCGAAGGCCGGGTCTATATCGCGATCGATGCGCTGCACGTGACACTCGCAAAGATGACCGAGAAGGATATCGCCGTCGTGGGTGACAACGAGCCTGCCCAGCTTGCGCTCGTCTCGGCAGGGATCGCCGCCCTGATCATAGCGGAAGGGGCCCCGGCGGGGAACCGGGTCATCGCCGCTGCAGGGCAGCACCGGGTCTCGGTGCTATCCACGAAACTGGACGCGTTCGGGGTTGGAAAGAGGATCAACCTCTCGCTGCCTGCCCGGGAGGTGATGGAAACCAATGTCCCGGTCCTTGCGTGCACCGAGACGATTGCCCGTGCCCGGCAGGTGGTGTCGGGATCGGCGTTCAGGGCCGCGTGCGTCGTCTCGACCGGCGGAAAACTCCAGGGTATCCTGACAAGGACGACCCTGCTTGACGATGTGCGCCGCCAGGTCGTCCTGCTCGATCACAACGAAGCCTCCCAGGCGGTCCCCGGGATCGAGGAAGCCGACGTGGTCGAGATCATCGACCACCACCGGCTCGGGGCTATCACGACGCTGCGGCCGATCCGGTTCTTCAACGATCCGGTGGGGGCCACCTGCACCATCATCGCGATGAAATTCATGGAGGCCGGCCTCACCCCCTCGCGGGAGATCGCAGGTGTCCTCCTCTGCGGCATCCTGTCCGATACCCTCTCGCTGAGGATGTCCACGACCACCCACCAGGATAAGAAAGCGGTAAAGTGGCTCGCGTCCCTTGCCGGTGAGGACCCGGAAAAACTGGGTGTTGCGCTGCTCGAGGCGGGCATGGACCTCTCCGGCGTGCCGCTCGATACTCTCCTTGCCCGCGACACCAAGATCTTCACACTCTCGGAAAAGAGCGTGCAGATCGCGCAGGTGATGGTGCCGGCATTTGCGTGGAACCGGTCCCGTGACGAGGCGATCGCCGCCGCGCTGGAAAAGGCGAGAGCCGGGGCAGGGGCTGCCATCTCGTTTGCGCTTTTCACCAATGTCCTCGAAAACGCAAGCGATCTCTACGGGGCCGGTGACGCCGCTCTCCTCTCAGCGCTTTTCGATGAAACACTTCCGGCCCGGCTCCCCGGCGTGATGTCACGGAAAAAGGACTTCCTGCCGTGGCTGGGGGAAAAACTGAAACGTGCGGGACGGGTGTAACCTCTTCTCCTTCATGCCGGGCGCCGACGAGAGCACCCGGGCGCATGCGCCAGACCTGCCGTTTTTATCTGCCAGTCGCACAAAATGTGTAAAATATAAAAGGTGTCTTCTATACCCGTCTTCCCTGCCCTTCCCGATTACGGGAGCGTAACTTTCCAGCGCATTATCGTCGCTACGGTGTCGCTTGCCTCCCTGATCGGCGCTCTCGACATGAGCATAGTCAATATCACCGTTCCCACGATTGTAAAGTCATGGCAGATCCCGATCGGTGTCGGGTCGCTGGTGATCATCTCCTACATGCTCACGATCACCGGCCTGATCCTCTTTATGGGAAAACTGGGTGACCGGTTCGGCTTCCGCCTGCTCTTTATTCTCGGCCTTGTCCTCTTTGGGCTGGGCTCGTTTTTGTGCGGAATTGCCATGAATATCACCAGCCTGATCGCATTCCGGGTGCTGCAGGGTGCAGGGGCGGCGATGTTCTCTGCCATCGGCCCGGCCGTGATCACGAAATACCTTCCGCCCTCGGTGCGGGGCAAATCGCTCGGTTTCCTTATCGCCATGTCTGCGGCCGGTTACGCGCTTGGTCCCGGTATCGGCGGGTTTGTCTCGCAGTACGCCGGCTGGCGCTGGGTCTTTTTCCTCAACCTCCCGATCGTGCTTGTCGCACTTATCATGAGCTGGTACTGCCTGCCATCTCATGCCGGTACCACCGGACAAAAACCCCTGAACCTGAGCGGGCCGGCACTCTTTGTCGCTGCCCTGATCCTGCTTCTTTCTGCATTCACGTTCTACCAGGTCCCGGGTACCCCGGATGCGGTCCTCGTGCTGCTCTTCCTGGCCGGTGTCGTAATGGGCGGGATCTTTGTCCTGCGGGAGCGGCATAACCCTGATCCCCTTATCAATCCGGTACTTGCACGGAACCGGGATTTCGGGCTGGGTATCCTTGCCTGCCTTATCATCACCACGCTCTTTTCCGGGGTCACCTACCTGATGCCGCTGTACCTGATCAACTCCCGTCACCTCGACCAGTTCATCGCCGGCCTGATCATGACCGCCCCTGCCCTTCTTTCTATCCTGGTCGCGCCTGCATCCGGGAGCCTTGCCGACCGGCACGGGAGTATCCTTATCTCCATGATTGCGGTCGGGCTTGCGGCCGCGGGTTTCCTGATATTTTTTACCTTTAACCCCCTTACGCTGGTGGGAATTATTATCGCCGGGATGCTCGTCACCCGTGTTTCCACCGCCGCCTTCTTCGGCCCCAACGCCCGCCTGATCATGGGGCACTGCCCCCCGGGTTCGGTCGGCGACGGTTCCGGGATTATGATGACGGTCAGGCACGTGGGCATGGTCGCCGGCATCGCGTTTTTCCAGAGCGTCTTTGCCATCCGCATGTACATGGCCGGGATTCCCCGGGACGGCACGCCGCTTGTCGCGAAGCTGACGCCGGCGCTCTCTGTTCTCGGGTACCAGGCGGTTTACCTTGTCTCGTTTATCCTCTGCATCATCGTTATCATCATCATCCGCGTAACCCGGGAAGTGCCGGATACCAGTTACAGCCCGGAGCCGGAACTCCTTCCTCCCGAAGCCCTGATTTAGGAATTGTTCCGGGCGACTGCCAGTCTTTTCCCCTGTTTCCAGCGTCACCACAGTGCATAAATAGCGGCCGGTGCCCTATGTTTCCATGGTGACAGTATGCCTGAACTGGACATGAACAAAAAAACGACCGCTCTCGTGGTCATCGATCTCCAGAAGGGAATCGCGGCTCAGCCCACGCAGCCGCACCCGTCGTCTGTTGTGATAAAAAATGCAGCCCGGCTCGTGACGGCGTTCCGGAAGAATACGATGCCGGTCTTTCTCGTGCATGTCGTATCGACCCCGGAAACGATGATCAGGGTAAAAAGCGACGCCTCGTTCTCACGCACCGGGCCCATGCCCCCCGACTGGTCCGAGTTTATTTCGGAGATTGCACCGGTCCCGACCGATGTTGTGATAGGAAAGAAGCAGTGGGGGGCATTCTATGGTACCGACCTTGAACTCCAGCTCCGAAGACGGGGGATGGACACGATCGTCCTGTGCGGGATCGCAACAGATTTCGGCGTTGAGAGCACGGCACGGTTCGCCTACGAGTACGGTTTTCAGCAGGTCTTTGCTGAGGACGCGATGGCCTCGATGTCGGCGGAGCAGCACCATGCGGCAATAAACTTCATCTTCAAACGGATGGGCAGGGTCCGGACAACCGACGAGATCCTTGCCGCCATTGGATAAGGAACAACGCGCCACATTCCCCGTTACCTGCTGCGGCGTGCCCATTCTCCCGTTACTGCCGGGAAATAACCTCTTTTTCCCTGTTGAAGTAGGCAATCTGTTCGAGATATACCAGGAAGAGGTACCCGGCAAGGATACCGATCACGATGCCGGCGATGTGCAGGGAGATGCTCACAGTCCTCGTCGAGTTTGCCAGCCGCTCAGGAAAGAGATTCCAGACAAAATAGCCAAAGATGGCCACGATGGCGATCGTCATGAGCCGGGATGACCAGGAGAATCCCACAAGGACCCGGTACAGTTCGATGAACTGCTGCCGGTACAGGATAATGGAAAGGATGAGGGTTGCGATAACAATTGCAAGGAGTGCGGGGAAGAGAGCGTTGTGTCCGGCATGGTACAGGAGGATGTACCGCGCGATGATCCCGGCGGAGAGGGCAAGGATGCAGGAGAGCACAAGGCCGTAATAGTGGCGCATCCTCTGATGAGAGGTGTGCTCAAGATAGAGCAGCCAGAAGAGGAGGAGGAGCCCCGCGAGAGCTGAGTCGATTCCCGAGAGGCCGACATAATAGGTCGTGGTCGCGTTGAAGACTGCAAAGCACGCCCCAAATACAAGGAAAATCACAACGATGATTTTGCTGATCACCAGGTACAGCCGTTTCCGGTTCACGAGCGTGGCGAGCGCGAGGCCGTATACAGCAATAAGCAGGTAGGCAGTCACGTTTCCCAGGTATTGGCCGAAGTTGAGATGAACAAATGATGACGTGAAGAGCTGGTAGATGTGAAAGTTCTGCATATCGACCTGGAGACTGGCACGGAGGCCAGGATTTTCCATGACCATGTACTCTATGAGGGTCGAGATGGCAGGGATGATGAGCACGATCGCGAGATACAGGGAAAAAAGCCGGATGTTGATGGTCGATCTGAAGTCCTTATATTTTTTAAAAATGCTCATGGTACGCGACCGGTCTTTTCCCTTGTATGGGTATACATCAGTTCCGGTGGGATAAAAAGTGGGGGTTTTTGCGGTGCTCTGCAAATATCCTGAAACTATAACCGGGTTCTCCCGGGGACCGGACGATCCGGTAACTCTTTTCCATGATCGTTCCTGCACGATGCGGGGAGACTACCATTTTTTGTAAATGAAAGATGGATCCGGGCAGCATTCCCTTTTTGAGAAGGACATTAAAAAAACGGGAGGGGGTCGTTTTATCTTCCGTAGGAGAACTAGGAAGAACACCGCTGCCGGTTTTTCCAGTACACGAGAATTTCAAAACCGGCGTATACGAGAAGGGTGACAACCCCCGCAAGGACAAGTGCCGGGATGAATGCTGACGAATAGGTGGCCGGTACCTCTGCGCCCGGCTGGAGGGAACCGGTGAGAGAGCTTACCGGTCCATAGGTGAGCACCACAAACGGCTGGAGCAGGATCACGCCAAATGCCACGATAAAGATCCCGCAGAGCGTTGCATATTTTAACAGGACCGCGCGAAGAGCCGGGCCCGATGTCATGTTCGGTGCGACAATAAAAACCTGGTTTTTGAGCCGGTAGACTTTCATCTTTTTGCCTTTGACACTGTACCGCGTATTCGCGATCTCGATAAGTCCGGCATTTTTGAGATTTTCCACATGGTATTTTGCAGCATTGGTGGACAGGCCCATACGCGATGCGATATCGGACAGCTTCATAGGCCCCTCGCTCGAAAGCAGCTGCATGAGCTCCCCGGCATTGTGGTGGGATATTGCCTTGACGATATTCTGTGCCTTTTCCTGGCCCGGTTCAAGGAATATAATCTCCTCTTCCACAGCGACCGGCCCCTGCATGGTATCTGTTCCAGACTCCCCGTCCATCATATCTCTTCCTTAAGCTTCCCGCAAATTGCTCGTGCGGTCCGGTACAGGTACAGGCAAACACACCTGCCCTGCGGATCACTCTTCCTATATCCCGGTGGTCGATTTCATGCTATAAACGCATGCATAACTGAAAAAATTCTTGCACTTATGCCAGGGGCAACCCATCCGTCTGGTTTTTGTCGCAAAACAAAATCCCTTCCCGATCAGGCTGCCGGCGACAGCTGGCAAACAACCATTGAGAGGGAAGAATGGAGCGATCCTGTTTTTACCGGAAGAGAGGTATGTTAGGGGAAGCGGCCGGCTTTTCCGGGGTTAAGGGCACAAAATGCCAGTCATTGAAACCTGGGGAAGTATCAATATTGATTCTGGCATTTTTTTCCGAGGGTAATCCGAACATGCATTGTCTGAATATGCCGGCCACCACCTGATTTTCGCTCCATTCAGACATTTCTTGTGCAGAGGTGTTTCTCTCAACGTGCCAGATCCTGGCACATGACTATAGTATCACGTGATTTTTATAGCACTCGTTAACGGAAATTTTTTTTTCACTGTTCCGTGGATCGCAACCGGCGATCCGCTTTCAGACGCGTGAATCGGCAAACCTGTCATGATCCTCTTCGTTTTCTCCATCTCTCACAGGTGGGGCTTGTTCCCGGCATCAAAATCAAAGGAATAAACATCCGGAACGCGTACGTGATCTGTGGAACCGGCATGCGCACGCCGTGCCTGTGCCTTCATGAATGCGAAATACAAAACGGGAAAATCTACCTGATAACCGGTGGCGATGCAATGAACCTGATCCTCTGTGCGGCGTATCTTCTTCCGTTTTTGTTTCTGGTGATCTTTATCGGGAGGATCGGCACCCGGTTCATCCTGTTTGTCGTATGGGGTTTTATCGCGGCAGTCCCGGTCTATTTTCTCGAACCGGTCCTGTTTCAGGCAGCCCAGACTGAGATCCCGGCTGTGCTTGCCTCCATTACCATCTCCCCCATTGTCGAGGAATTTTTCAAGGCCCTGCCCCTCCTGATACTAGCCCTCGCCGGGGCCCGGCAGCAGGACAGGGATATCTTCCTGTACGCCTTCGCATCGGGGATCGGGTTTGCCATTATCGAAACCGGCCTCATTTCCTCACCGGATCTCATCGTCATTCTTACCCACTCGTTCTCGACCGCCCTCATGCACGGGTGCACGTGCGGCATCATCGGGTACGGGATCGTTATTTCCAGGCATTTCGACCGGCGGGCATTTCCTTCACTCATCCTTGGATTTTTTACGCTCGCGGTCACGATCCATGCCCTCTACAACCTTCTCGGCAGCGCATTCTTCGGCCTCGCCGGGTTCTGCATCGATCTCGTCTTCCCGGTCATCCTCTTCTTTGGCCTGCTCATGTGCTATCACATTGACCTCCCGGCCCTGTTCCGCCACCGTGCGAGTGCGTGAATGCAGAAGGGCAGCAGGCACGCGGATGTCCCGACCCCGGGTTCTTTGTTTCAGGAGGGCTGTGCGGCTGTTCCCTGCTTTGCGATGTAATCGAGAAGGCCAAGAGAGATGAGGGCAATGGAGGCAATGATGAGCGGGCCGACAATACTGAAGAGATCATAGACCGAGAACGTTTTTTCAGCAACGGGCAGATTGATGGCCCATGACGGGTAGTAGAGGAAAAGCGTCTCGCGGAGACCGTACAGCATAGAGACCAGGCATCGTGCGCAGACACCGGCCCAGAGCAGGGGATACCGGAAAAACCCGTGACTGATTGTCACGGCAATGAGCTGCTCAACAACGATAAACTGAACGAGCAGCATCACGGTCCGGAGCGTGATGCCATATTTGTCGATCATTATCAGCGGGACGATTAAAAACAGCACAGGCAGGAACCATGTTAACATGCGAGAGACAGGTTCTTTTTTGCCCTCGATCTGGAACCCTGCGATAAAAAAGAGCATGAACCCGAAGAACGAGAGTTCGGCAACGCTGGTAAAAACGAACGGACGGCCGAGCGAAACCGTCAGCGGCAGAAGCGTGAAGAGATACCAGAAGACTGTCGCGAGCGCGTATTCCCCGAATGCAAACGCGGCAAGCAGCAGGATCACGCGGCCGGACCAGTGGCGGTACGCGTACAGGCAGACGCACATGCAGAAGAAAGCGGCCACCACTTCAAAGGAATTGCCGATGAGACGGTACAGTGGCAGCGGAATCACCACAATGAGTGCCGCAAATATTACACAAAGCACGATAATACCCCAGAGCAGGTGCCTTACCGGGCCAGGGATGCAAAGCGGGATGTTCGTCCTGCCGTTTTCGGGGTCATCGTGCATTGTTGTACCGGTGCTGTTTATGAAGTATATAGACTGCGGTCAGAAAAGAGCCGGAGCCATCGGGAGCCGGCGCGGCATGTCAGGGGCCATGCTGTTCTCCGGGGTTTGCCGGGATTGTATCGGGCGCCAGAAATTCCGGACTGGTTACCTGACGGTAGAGGTGAGAGGCGCCGGGCTGCGTACCGGTATTGCATACAGCATCGCCTTCCTGTCTGGCACTGTTATGCATACCGTAGAGGAAGTAGAACACGAGGCCGACAGCGAGCCAGAGAACGAACATGATATGAGCGTGGCTGTTGAGGTTGAAGATCAAAAAAGCGCAACTGCCGACGCAGAGCAGGGGAACGACCGGGACAAATGGACAGCGGAACGGCCGGGTGAGATCCGGCTGCTGGACCCTGATGAGGAGAATTCCGATCGCGACAATCGCAAAGGCCACCAGCGTGCCCATATTGACCAGTTCGGCAACGATCTCGAGGGGGAAAAATCCGGCGACGCATGCCGTGAGTACTCCGGTGATGAGGATAACTTTTACCGGGGTCCGGGTCTTTGTATGGACTTCCGAAAAGAATGCCGGTAACAGACCGTCCCGGGACATGGCAAAGAAGATCCGGCTCTGCCCGAACAACATGACCAGGATCACCGAGGTCATGCCGCACAGCGCACCGACAGAGACCACAGCGGCTCCCCACGATATGCCGATCCGCCCGAGAGCATAAGCGATCGGGGCGTTGATTGCGCCGGCCCCGGCGAGTTCAGAAAACGGCACGATGCCGGTCAGGATCACGCCAAGCACGATGTAGAGGACGATGCAGATGGCAAGGGACCCGAGAAGGCCGAGAGGCAGGCTCTTTTGGGGATCTTTTGTCTCCTCGGCGGCAGTAACCACAGCGTCAAACCCGGTAAATGCAAAAAATATGATGGCTGCGCCCGAGAACACCCCGAGCCATCCTTTTGGGGGCATGAAGGGCGTCCAGTTCGCCGGGTTGACGGAAAACAGGCCAAGCACGATAAAAAAGACAATCACCGCTAATTTAATCGCGACAATGGCCGCATTTGTCCGCGCACTTTTCCTGGTTCCCCGGATCAGGAGCAGGGACAGGCAAAGGACAATTCCAACAGCGGGGAGGTTGACGATTCCCCCGTCCGTTCCCGGCGGGCCAAGAAGGGCAGGAGGAAGGCTGATCCCGATGGACCGGAGGAGGGCGTTGAGATACCCGGACCAGCCGATTGCCACCGCAGAGACCGCAAGACCGTATTCGAGAATGAGATCCCAGCCGATGATCCATGCCCAGATCTCGCCGAACGTGATGTAGCAGTAGGTATAGGCGCTCCCTGCGAGCGGGATCATGGCGGAAAATTCAGCATAGCAGAGCGCAGCAAAGAGGCAGGCAATACCGGCGATGACAAACGAAAGCGGAAGTGCATTACCGGCGTGCAGTCCCGCGACAAGGCCGGACAAGACAAATATTCCCATACCGATGATGCCCCCGATGCCGAGCATGATGAGGTCAAACGGGCTTAAGGTGCGGGTAAGCGAACGGGTGCCGTTTGTATCGGACACCACCCGGCCGATCTGCTTTTTTTTGAACATGGCATGGTTGAAAAGTGTGCCCTTATTCATGTACGGCCCCTTTTTTTGCGATTTTTTCTCGTGCATGTCAGAAGAGAACGCCAGGCAGCTGTACTCTCCGTTCCGGCTTTTTATAAAGAAACTGATAAGTGAAAAAAAGATTTCACTTATAATTACCCGGATTTTAAAAATAAGGTTGTAATGGGTGCAATTATTATTTCACTCATCGCCGTGTTTATGCGGTACTCCCGCGGAAAAGATCATCCATGCAGGATTTTCGCGGGTGGCGGATGCCGGGACCTGGCGGCAGGAACTGTGCAGTATGATCGGCGGATACCAGGTTGACGTTTCCGTGGCAGTCAACCTGCTCATGAGTGCCGCCATCGTCGTTCTCAGTGTATGGGGCTATTATAAGATCAAAAAAAGTACGCCGCTGTATTTCGGGTTTGCCTATACCCTGTTTGCCATTTCACATTTTCTCCTCCTGACCGGCGGCAACAACCCTCCCGGTGCCGTATTCTTTGTTTTGCGGACCGGCGGGTACGCCCTCGTCGCAACGGGCCTCTTTGCACTCCTGAAAGATATCATTCTCCGGCAGGAGGTTGAGTGCGATCTGCGCGAGAGCAGAAAACGGCTGGCGGCGACCTTTGACCAGGCCGCAGTCGGGATCGCCGGGATACTCCCCGGCGGGCACATCGCACAGGTCAACCGGCGTTTCTGCGATATCCTGGGGTATACCGTTACCGATATTCTGAATGTTTTGCCTCATACCCTCATCGCTCCGGACGATCAGAGGGATACATTTGAGGCAATTAAAAGGATCATGAAGGGGGATCTCCCCGGTTATACCAGCGAGATACAGTGTATCAGAAAGGATGGCTCGTCCGTATGGTGTGAACTTTTTATTTCACCGGTACGGGGTACGGCGGATGCGCCATGCTACTGCATCCTTGTCCTTGAGGATATTTCCGCACGCAAAACTGCAGAGGCAGAACTTGCCCGGCTCACCGGGCGGCTGGAGGAACGTGTCCTCGAACGAACGGCAGAACTTGCACAGGCAAATGAGGCACTCATCGCTGAAGTCTGCCAGCGTACTATTGCGGAGGAACGTCTCAGGTTATCCCTCCACGAAAAAGAGATACTCATCAATGAAATCCACCACCGGGTGAAAAATAATCTCCAGATTATCGTAAGCCTCCTGTACCTCCAGTCCCAAAAGACAAGCGATTCCGCCTGTGGTGCGGCCCTCCTGGACAGCCAGACCCGGATCAAATCCATGGCACTCATTCACGAGAACCTGTACCAGTCCGGCGATCTTGCTTTGATCGATTTTGACCGGTACCTCCGCAACCTTGCCGGTAACCTCATGGTTGCCTATGGTGTCGACCGCTCCGGTATCCGTGCGACCATCCATGCGCAGGATCTCACCGTCAACGTGACGACTGCCGTTCCCCTTGGCCTGATTGCCAATGAACTGATCTCCAACGCTCTCAAGTATGGGTTTACCGGAAGAGACGGCGGGGAGATCACGCTCACCGGACAGAAGGAAAAATCATGGATAACACTCGTCGTAAAGGATAACGGAAGGGGGATCCCGGAAGAGTTCGACTGGGAGCACGCAGATTCCCTTGGGTTTAACCTTGTCCTGATGCTGGTGCGGCAGTTAAAAGGGACAATCGCACTTGGCCGCACAAACGGGACGCAATTTGTCATTACCATTCCTTATGCAGGGTGAATACATGAACGAAAAACAACCGTCGATACTAATTGTCGAGGATGAACTGATCGTTGCCGAGAACCTGCGGCTTGTGCTCGCCGGTATGGGATACGATGTACCTGAACCCGCGGCGGGCAGCGGGGAGGCACTGGAACAGGCCGCCCGGATCCACCCGGATCTGATCCTGATGGACATCGTGCTTGAAGGCTCGCCGATGGATGGGATAGAGACCGCAAAAAAGATCGGCCAGTTCATGGATGTACCGGTGATCTTTGTCACCGCGTACTCCGACAAAAAGACCCTCGCGCGGGTGAAGGGAACGGAACCCTACGCCTATATCCTCAAACCGTTCAACGAGCGGGAGCTCGCGTTTGCCATAGAGCTGGCCCTCCACCGCTACCGCCATGATCGGGAGATAAAAAATCGCGACACTCTTCTTCTGGCTATCAGCTTTGCCATCGAGTGGTTCCTGCGCAGGCAGGCGACGATCCCTGTCCATGATCCCCGGTACGAGAAGAACCTCACGGCCGGGATCATGGAGATCCTCGAACATATCGGTTTTGCCGTACATGCCGCGAGCGTCTGCATATTCCGCATGAACCCGGGGCATGAAGGGCGGGACGGTGCGGTCGTGCAGTACCTGTGGGTCGATCCCGGTACAGCAGGCGGCAGGAAAGTCTCGATAACGAACGCGGAGTCCATCACCTTTACGACACTCCTGTGGGGTTCGCTTCTCGGGAGCGGCAATGCGATTGCCGGCGATGTGCAAAAGTTACCTGAGGGCGAGCGCAGGTTCTTTGAGGATCGGGGAATTACTTCGATTGCCGTGCTCCCGCTCTTTAAAAACGACACCCTCTGGGGATTTGTAGGTTTTTCCGATACAAAACACCGGGACTGGGAGGACAGCGAAATGGAGGCGCTCCAGATCGCCGGGAACCTGATCGGTGCGGTTCTTGAATAAGATGCGGGATTTCCTGAAAAACGGGACATACCGGCCAGGATATCTTCTTCCACGGCTTTCCGGGGGTCACATATTATTGGCCGGGACCCCGGTTCACCCCAGTAATTTCTTTTGTACCAAGGCCAAAAGGGGGGTCACCCCAAAATGGGTATGACCCCCCTGTTTTTGAGTGTCAGATCCGATCAAATCCGCGCCATGCAGATCCGGTTTTCCGGCCGGTTCCTGAAGATTACGTGGGAAATTTTACGAGATAAAACCGAACCCGATGCTACCAAGCTACAGCTCACCGGGATCGCGAAGATTTCATGGGCCGTGCACGCACAAAAAGGGTTACGACCCCCCCATGCTCCTCCGGAATTCCGGGCGGTTTTTCTGTGGCATTTTATGACGCAAAAATGAGATCTTTTGAAGCTCAAAATGTAGCTTGTTGCAGATGGGGGGTCATGCATGATCCGGGTGCGACCCCCCACTGGTTGGGGTGCCCAGGCCGGCGGTATGATGGCAGCGTGCAGGGTGGCTATACCGGATCCTCGCTTCTGGCGGACAGGAGGGATCTTTTATTTTTCGCGCAGAACCTCCACAAAATATTTTTTTTATTGTTTTTCTTTCGTTGAGATAACCGCAGGAAAATTTTCACTCAACACAAGCCCTTTCCTGTTCTGGCCGCAACCCGTTGGGATGGACAGGGTAACTGCGCTCCCGTCAGCGTCCCGCGCAAAATTCCGCGATATCCCGGTCGATCTCCTCCGTGGAATTGCGATCACACTTATGATCGGGGCAAACACCGTCCCGTACCTCCTCCTTCCACCGGTACCGTTCGCGATCCGGGTACTCTCCTCTCTCGCCGCCCCGCTCTTTATCCTGCTCTCGGGCATGATGGTCACGCTCTCGCGGAGCAGAAAACAGTACGGCCTCGGGTATTTCCTGATCCGGGGCGCCCTTGTCATCATGATCGCCGCAGGTCTCGAAGCGGTCGCATGGGGGATCTTCCCTTTCATCGATATGGATGTCCTGTTCCTGATCGGGATATCGCTCCCGCTCGCGTACCTTTTCCTCACGCTTGACCGGGAGGCCCGCTGGGGAATTATCCTCGCCCTCTTCTGCGCCACGCCGGTGCTCCAGCTCGTGTTCGGGTACCCGGCACTTCCGTTGCAGCTCCCCCTTGCGGATGCTGCATCCGGTCAAGCGGGTTTTTTCCTGCCAACGCTTGCCGGGCATTGGTTCATCGGCGGCTGGTTCCCGGTCTTTCCCTGGCTTGGTATCGCATTTCTGGGAGCCGAGCTCGGCACTATCCGCTGGACCGGAGATACGATCACATCTTTTGCGACAAGACAATTTGCCGCCGTGGCGCTGGGAATGCTGGGAACAGGGATTGCACTCTGGGCACTTTTTCCCGGCCCGCAGATAATCCGGTTCGGGTACGTCGAACTCTTCTACCCCCCGGTCCCGGGGTTCTGCCTTGCGGCCTGTGGCATGATTCTGTGCATGTTCGTGATCGCCGATCTGCTGCCACCGGCCTGCATCCCGGACCCTCTCCGGGCGATGGGCGAATGCTCGCTTTCGATCTACATCCTCCATTCGGTCATCATCGCGTGGATCATCGGGCCTGCGGATATCCTGCTCCCCCTCCCGCAGTTTCTCCTGTGCATATCTGTCTTTGCCGGGGGAATGTGCGCATTTGCATACCTCATGCGGCATATCAGGCCGGCTGCGGCGGGCCGGTCGTTTGTTGTCCGGCTCTTTCTTGGAGGATGAGCGGCAGCGTGAGGGAACGGTTGGATATGCCACAGGCGGGCAGGCCTCACCCCGGACACGATGCCGCCCATGGTCCGGTCACTTTTTCCCAAAGCCGGTTTTCTTCCTTATTAAAATTAAAAATCCTGAGGAACCGGCGATCGGAAATATGGCGTCCTTATACGAGGATCGAAAGGAAGAGGAGGAAGTACAGCGAGATCGAAAGAACCGGGACGATGCGGATCGACCAGCGGTTGACCAGTTCAACACGGCGGGTATCCTTATCCTCGGTGAATTTCAGGATGAGGATCCCTGAAACCAGCACCATCACCAGCGTCGCGTAGGTGAGGATCATAAAATAATCAAGGAACGTCGCGTAGGCAACCAGAGGGATCGAATCCGCAATGCGCCAGTGGATGAGTACGGCTGCGAGGAACATCGATGCATTCAGTCCGAGCCGGGATGAGACTTTCATCAGGAGCGATGTCAGGGACACGATGATGATGAGGAAGATCGGCAGGAAAAATTTCAGGATGGTCGATGCGACATCCCTTTCGATCCCGTAACTGAAAACTGCCCGTGAATACGGCACCTCGCCGGCCACGTAGGTCTGGTTCGTTACCCGGGCATCCATCCCGGTCAATGTCCATCCCGGCAGATCCGCTTCCGAATTAAGGCCGGTGTTGGTATAGTCAATGATAAAAACCATATCCTTCTCGGTAAGGACTTTTGGTTCGATGATGATCGGAAGCGTGTGATTGTCGAAGGGGTAGCGGCGGAGGTCAGGATTTGCGGTCATCACGGCATAGATCCGGTAATTCTTTTCCTGGGGGGTATCCGTGATCGTCTCCACGGAAGACACCTGCCCGTTCATGAACTCGAAATCGTCCAGTGAGACATTGGCATTGGAGGTAAGATCGAGGTAAAAATTGGTTTCATACGTTCCTTCTTCAATGCTGAACTGGTTAAAATCCACCACATACACGCCGATGTGCACAACCGCCGGGACGGTTGCGTCGGGCTGGGCAGATGCGTTCACACCGTTCCCGGCATACGCAGGGACCGCGAGGAGAACGATGGCAAGTACGATAAAGAGAAGGCCCCGGAGCACTCTGTCGTCCGGTTTTTCGCGGGCTGCAGCCCGGAGGAGAATGTGCTTTGCGGGGCAGGAAATGATATCGTCAACCTCTTTAAGACCACATGGGATCTTGGATTATTAATTGGTTATGAAACCGATCCCGGTCTCCCCTTTTGAGCGCTGCATCGCTGGACCGGGGGGGACAAACAGGGAAAGCCTGCATGAGCGGCCGGGAAATCCGGACCTGTATCAATGGTCACTGCACTACTCACGTTTTTTGGCATTTCGGCAGGCATGAGCCGGGCCACCGGAACATTAACGGCAAAAAAATTTCACCCGCCGCCAGCGATGCGAATTTATCAGTGGCACAAGCGCCGGTGCCGCGTCGCCGGGCACATCATTTTTTTTAGTGCGTTCGTTGAATGATGTTGCCTGCGGTCTGCCAGGGTATTTTATTCTTTCTTTACCTCGTCGCGCCTTCGTTTCATGAGTTGCCAGGCGCTGATTCCACCGGCCGCGATCACGATGATCACGATCGCAAGAGTCGCGGGACTTATCGAAAAACCAATCGTCCGCGGAACTGCTGCCATCTCACCCTTCGGGCCATCGACGGCGGTGTCGTTCGTGCTGATCCCGATCCATATTGGGGCCGGTGTCGCCAGGTACTTAGCGGGGATCGTCACGTTTGCAAGGGAGATATTCGTCACGTTGAGCTCGGCGGTCGTCACGGGCGCGTTTGGCTGCCCTTCGCCATCGGGAACTGCAGCGCCGGTCGCGGATATGCAAAGACCAAGGACGGCACATGAACAGAGAACAATAAAGAGAAATACCGGATTATTTTTCATAAGAATCCTGGTTCAGTACACTGCTTGTACCGGACTACGATGAATTTTGTGGTCGGGTTCCGGCACGAACTCATTACCGGCTCACCCGGAGGTAGCGTGATAAAATTCCAACAAAACCTGTTTTGCAGGGAGGCCAGCTGACGAGAAGAAACCTGTCTAAAATACCCGGGTTTCGTGGGGTATGATAACAGAGTAAGAAGATACCTGATAAGTACGGGTGTTCACGTTCCGAATGGCACAATCCAAAAAGATCGTTTCCGGGGCGAAGCCCTTCCTGAAATGGGCCGGGGGAAAATCGCAGTTACTTTCCGAGTTTGGGAAACGACTCCCCCCCCATGGTTTAACAGACAGAACCATCACACACTATGTCGAGCCTTTTATCGGCGGCGGTGCGGTTTACTTTTGTCTCAACCAGCGGTTTTCGTTCGAGCATTGTACGATCGGCGATGTGAACGAGGAGTTGATCCTTACCTACCGGGTGATCAAGACATCACTCCCCCGCCTCATCAATGAACTCGAAACCCTGAATTCTGTATACCGGGCAAAAAATATCCAGCAGAGAGAGTCGTATTATTATGAGATCCGGGATGCGTTCAACCGGAACCGTGCGGCATGTGGCTTCCGGCACTACAACGCCCGGTGGATTGAGCGGGCTGCGCAGATCATTTTCCTTAACCATACCTGTTACAACGGCCTGTTCCGCGTCAACCGTGAGGGCGGGTTCAATGTACCGTTCGGGAGATACAAAAACCCGGATATTCTCAATCTTAACAACCTCGAAAAGGTCGCGGCCCGGTTAGAGACCACCCGTATCATCCAGGGCGATTTTACCCGGTGCCGGACGTACGTAGACGACCTCACCTTCGTGTACTTAGATCCGCCGTACCGGCCGCTGAACCAGACCTCCTCCTTTACCTCCTATTCCCGGAACGGTTTCTCCGAGGGGGACCAGGTGCGTCTGGCAAAGTTCTTCAGAGAACTTGACCGGAAAGGTGCGAAGGTCATGCTGAGCAATTCCGATCCCGGGAACGAGAATCCCGGGGATTCCTTCTTTGACGAGCTGTATGCCGGGTACACCATCCGGCGGGTTCCTGCAAAGCGCATGATCAACTGCAACGGTGCCCGGCGCGGGACGGTGAGCGAACTGCTGATCACCAATTACGATAGTTAATCCCTGGCGGAAAAGTGAAATGCCATAAAGGGGCGCCAGGGGCAACTATTATCTGGCCGGGACGAGTAACTTTTCCCTCACCTCATGCGCCACACAAATGATCCCGGGGGACTGTACCGGGTACTTGCCTTGGTTTTTGCCGCCTTGCTCGCGGTCATGTTCCTCTTCGAATTCACCAAGCAGCTCCTCATCCCCGGGGTTTCGCTCTGGCAATCCCATGGCATCACGATTGTTTTTACCAGCATTTTGGCAGTCGTTCTGGTCTCTTTCCCGCTCCGGTCTGCCTACCGTGAGCAGGTAAAGGCCAGAGAGGAGCTCCGGCTGCGGCAGACTGCGGAGGCGCACCTGCGCCGGTCCGAGCTGCAGTACCGTTCCTTTGTGGAATCTGTCGAAGACTCGATTTATACGGTCGACCGCGAGACCCGGTACCTCCTGATGAATACCCGGCACCTGGAGAGGGCCGGCCTCTCTCCGCAGGTTTATACCGGGAAAAAATATGCGGATTTTCATTCACCTGCTGAGGCAATACACTTTGAAAAGAAAGTTGGTGGGGTGCTCGCGACAAAACTTCCGCGCGAGGATGAGTACGAGAAGAGCGGCAGGTATTTTTTGAGAAAATTCTATCCCGTCATAGATCCGGAGACAAACGAGGTTGTCGCCGTCACGATCATTTCGTCCGACATTACTGAACGGAGGAACGACGGGAAGCGTATCGAGGCGATGAACCGGAAACTGAACCTGCTCAACGATATCACTCACCATGACATGCTCAACCAACTGTCTGCCCTGCATTCGCTCCTCGGCCTCACCGGCGAACAAATCACTGACCCGGTGACCAGAACATACCTGATCCGGGGCGATCAGGTGCTCGACACCATCCAGGCACAGATCGCATTTTCCCGCGATTACCAGACGATCGGGGTGGAATCTCCACAGTGGCAGGATCTTTTATGTATTATCGAGCAGACCCGGGGGCAGCTGAAGATTGGCGAGCTCGTGATTGACGAATCCTGCCGGGGTCTGGAGATCTATGCTGACACTTTGCTGGAAAAGGTTTTTTTCAATCTTATGGATAACTCCGTTCGTCATGCCAAGGTTCCCCCGGTTATCCGTATTGCGGCAGAAAAAAGAGACGAACATTTCCTGCTTACGTACGAGGATAACGGGCCAGGTGTGCCGGAGGAGGAAAAAGAGAAGATCTTCCTCCGGGGTTTCGGGAAGCATTCCGGCCTTGGCCTCTTCCTGATCCGGGAGGTCCTTGCCATCACCGGGATTGCAATCCGCGAGAACGGAACCCCGGGCAAGGGCATACGGTTCGAGCTGATGGTACCGGCTGGTGCATACCGGTACCGGTAACCTTTTTAAGCTGTATTCACGGCGTTTTTACTGCGGGTCTCGCAGCGAGAAGGGCATACTTCTTCCGGTCGAGTGCCCGGGGATCACCGGGCCGCACAGCCAGCGCCTGTTCAAACGCCTCGCGGGCCTCGTTATATTGCTGCCGGTCGAGGCAGATGAGCCCGAGATTGTACCAGCCATTGAAATAGGCCGGGTCGATGGCGATGGCACGCCGGAACGCGGCGATGGCTGCATCCGGCTGGTCCAGCCGCTTGTGGATGAGTCCCTTGTTGTTCCAGACTGCCGGGTTGAGAGGATCGATCGCGATCGCATGACCATATGCTTCAAGAGCCAGCGGGTACCTGCCGAGGCGGGTGTATGCCTGAGCGAGGTAATACCAGCTCCTGGTGCTTTCCGGGTTGAGGGCAAGCACACGGCGGAATGCAGCAATGGCCTCTTCATTTTTCTGGCTGCGGTACAGGTCGGTCGCGGTCCGGTACCAGATCAGGCAGGGGTCCTGCGGGGACCGGACTTTCCGGTCGAGCCGGCGCGCGTAGATCCGGCTCTTTTTCGAGAGAAAGATCGCCCCCCCGTACAGGCGCCTCATGAGCGAGAGGTTGAGGGCGAGCTTGGTTGCCCGGATAAATGCTTTTTTTCCCTGGTTCGTCTTCCCCAAATTGATGAGGACAAGGCTTTCGCAGAACCACGAGAGCACATGACGGGAGTCAAGCGAAAGTGCGATGTCAAATGCCTGGAGTGCGATCCCGTACGAACCGTCCCGGCTGTGCATGACCGCCTTATTATACCATCCGGCAGCAAACCCCGGGTCCAGGGAGACCACCTGCTCGAACGATTCGAGCGCTTCACTGTTCCGGTTCATCTTGTGGAGAACCACGCCCCGGTTGTACCAGGCAGTCGCGAGATGCGGACTCCTTTCGATCGCTGCATCACAGGCTGCAAGTTCCTCATCGAAGAGATACATGTTGCAGTACGTGAGCGCCTTTGCCATCCAGACCGGGGTAAAACCGGCGTCCAGCGCATTTGCATGATCGAACGAGACAATCGCGGCTGCGTACCGACCGAGTTCGTTTTCTGCAAGTCCCCGGTTGAACCACGCAGCTGTCATTTTAGGATCGATATTTGCCGCGTTGGTGTAGGAGATGATCGCCTCCTGGTGGCGCCCCAGCGCATCGAGTGCCGTCCCCCGGTTATACCAGAGAAGCGCAGTCTGCCGGCCCTGTCCGATCTCCTCATCGTATGCCTGCACGGCATCCTCAAAATGTTCGGACCGCAGAAGTTCAGACGCCCGGGTGCTCCCGCTCCCTGTAGTGTCCGGGTTGAGCATGGGCATCCGCGATACACCGGCGACACGTTCTTCCAGCCGGCAGGTAAACCGGAACACCGGCCCTTCAGAGTACCACGCTCCCGCACAGTCCGGGTTGAGCGAGAGCGCCTGATCGAATGCCTGCATCGCCGCATCATGCCGGCCCAACTTGCCAAGGACCATGCCTTTACCAATCCATGCATCCGGCAGGGCAGGATCGAGATCGAGAGCCTGTTTGAAGAACCGGAGTGCCTCCGGGAAGCTGCCAAGTTCGCATAACGCCGCTGCTTTGCCGGCGATGGCCGGGGCGAAATGACTGTCAGCTGCAAGGGCACGGTAAAAAACTGTCATCGCTTTGTCATACTCTTTTTCTTCCACAAATGAGGTCCCGAGCATGGTCAGCGCTATACGGTGCGCAGGCTCGATAGCGAGGACCTTCTGGCAATACTCTGCTGCTTGCCGGTAATCCGCACGTTCGAATGCAACCATGCCAAGGCCCAGCAGGGCCGCCACCGTCTCCGGTGCATGCAGGAGCGCGGTCTCGTAGGCTTCGCGGGCGCCGTCGTACCTCTCCAGGGTACGCAGTGCATCCCCTTTCCCGATCCAGACAAGAGGGTTTTTCCGGTCGATGTTGAGCGCCCGGTTGTAGGACGGGACTGCTTCTTCGTCCCGGCCGAGAAAATGGAGCGCGAGGCCGCGGCTGTACCAGACAAAGGGGTTCTGGTCTCCCAGCGCGAGGGCCCGGTCGAATGACTGGATCGCATCCTGGTACTCGCCAAACCGGGCATGGGCCATCCCCTTTCCCACCCACGCTCCCGGATTTCCCGGATCGATCGAGAGCGACTGCTCGAATGCATGGAGTGCTTCCTGGTACTTTTCCTGCGCCTGAAGATTCATCCCTGAAAGGTACCAGTTCAGCGCATCGGTCATATGGACGCTTATTGTTGCTGGTGTGATGAACTTTTCTCCTGCCGGGAGACGTCAGGACGGGCCGGGAAGTCCTTTTCCGGCACTAAAAGAAACTGGCATGAACCGGTTGAACTCGCACCGATACGAGGGTAACCAGTAAAAAATATGCGAAGTTTCCTGCCTCAGGGCCCCCCGGGGCACGGCGGGTCAATGAGTTCTCCCTTTTTTAGTTCCCGATCTGCCTCGGGGCTTCCTGCGGGGGGCGGCGGCCTTCATCGCATATGAAGAATGCCGCCATCTTCTTATCACGCCAGAGCGATTTTTTTTTCGAAAAGTTCTCCTGCTGCACCCAAAAATTCCGGCCGGATCACGTTGTCGTATTGTCCGCTTCTTCCCACACGTAGCAGAACGGGTCGTCCGCAGAAAAATCTCCGGATGCTGCAAAGGCCCGCACCCTGCATCCACCGCCGCAGAGCTCCCGGTGCCGGCACCGCCTGCATGCGCCGGTCAGCGTCATCGGCCGTTCCCGGAACCGGGCGAGCACGGGGTTTACTGCATCGTCCCAGAGTTTTGACAACGGTTGTTCCCTCACATTCCCCACCAGGAACTCAGGGGACCGTGCGAACTGGCAGGGGTACACGTTTCCCTGCGGGTCGATGTTTGCCACCCGGTCACCGGCGCTGCACCCGCCTTTTGAAGAAGCGATGAGAGCGCGTGCGTCGGGGAGGTCCGGGGAACGGTCCCGCTCCATGGAGGACAGGAGGTGGATTGCGTCCTGCGGGGCGTCCACAGTTAAAAATTCCATGGTCTCCGCGTCGGTCTCCTGCGCTTTGCGGTAAAGCAGGCGAAGTGCATCTGTGACGGCATCGGGCCCGAGCTGCAGCCGGTTGTAGGCATCCATCCCCCGGCCGGTCGGCACCAGCCAGTACAGGCAGAACCGGCTCGCCCCGATCTTTTGTGCGAGATCGACAAGGTCGCCAAGTTCGCCGCAGTTTTCCTGTGTCAAGGTGATCCTGACGCCGCAGCGGACACCCGCCTCCCTGCACCGGGCAAATGCCGCCACCGATCGTTCAAATGCCCCCGGGACATTCCTGAACCGGTCATGGGTCGCCGCCGTAGCACCGTCAAGAGAGATCCCGGCATACTCGATCCCGCTCTCCTTTATTTTCCCTGCGACATCCGCGGTGATGAGCGTACCGTTCGTGCTGAGCGCCATCTTGATCCCCTTTGCATGCGCATGGCGGGCGAGCTCCCAGATATCGTCACGGAGCAGGGGTTCCCCGCCCGAGAAGAGGATCAGCGGGACACCCATCGCGGAAAAGTCATCGATCAGGGCCAGCGCTTCGGCGGTCGACAACTCATTTTTCGTATCGCGGCCCGGGCCCGACCGGGAATAGCAGTGGGCGCAGGCAAGGTTGCACCGGTCGGTCAGGTTCCAGAAGACCACCGGCCGGCGCCTTTTTGTAAAGGCAAGGTATCTGCTTGGTACCTGCTCCTGCGGGTCATTGCGGTGATGCATCACGCTGCTCACGGTGCCCCGCCCATGCAGGCACTGGGTGATCCGGTTCATTGCAGGTCCCCCCCGTTCTCCCTGACCCGGACTGCCGGGACACGCTTGAGTTCTTCAGTGCTGAAGACCACGGTGTATTCATCAAGTCCCGCCATCTTTGCACATTGTTCCACCTCGGCCATAATCTCCCTGCGGCTGCCCGCGTGGTGAACGGTGTAATGCGTGTAGTCCCACCGGCCTGGCACCGGCCGGCGCTCGTAACAGTGGGTGACCCCCGGGCAGCGGGCGAGGCGGGTCCCCGCTTCAAAAGAGCGCTCTCCCGGCACCCGCCATGCAACAAGGGCGTTTTCCGCAATACCCGCTTTCCTCTGGTCGATCCGGGCCCTGAAGCGCCGGATCACCCCGTCGCGTTTGAGGCGCTGCAGCCGGTCAAGCACCGCGGATTCCGGAATGCCGAGCCTGCCCCCGATCTCGGCAAACGGTTCGCGGGTGACCGGCAGCCCCTGTTCCAGTTCCGCCAGCAGGTCGCGATCAAGGGTGTCCATTGCCCGCCTCCGGTGCAGGAATGCCGGGAAACACGAACCGGACGTCGATCTTGAACCTGCGGACCGTGGAGAGTTCGAGGATATCCTCTTCGCAGAGCCCGGCCTGCTGCCTGATCTCCCCGATAATCTCCTGGATCCGGCTTTCGTCCTTTCCCGCGACCGTAAACCAGATCGAAAAGGCATGGTCCCGCCGGTAATTATGCGAGACCTCGGGATACGCATTAATCAGCCGGGTGACCTCCTTGATCTTTTCCCCGGTTACCCTGATGGCCACAAGCGTGGTGGCCGTAAGCCCGACCTGCCGGGATTCAAGGACCGGTGACAGGCCACGGACGATTCCCCGTTCCTGTAATCCGGCAAGTCTCTGCATCACGTCATCCGGGGATATGCCCAGCCGTGTGGCGATCACATCGTATGGCCGGGATACGAGGGAGATGTCGTCCTGGAGTGCGTCAAGCAGCGCGAGATCGGTCTGGTCTATGGCACCGGTGGGCACAGTCTTCGTATCCGGCTCGTACCGGCACCACGGATCTTCACCGCACAGATCTCCTGCCGTGTCATCAGGCCATGCAATCCCGCTGCACATGTCGGTCATGCCCCTGCCAGCCCCATAGGACCGGGCCCGGCACCCTCCGCAGATTTCATGGTAGCTGCACCGCCCGCATTTCCCGGTGAGGAGGGACGGGTCCCGGAGAACTGCAAGGACGGGAGACTCCTGCCAGATCTTTTCAAGCGGCGTATCCCGGACGTTCCCGGCCCGGGCGGGAAGATAGGGGCAGGGCGTCACGTCGCCATTGGCAAAAATCCTGCAGTACCTGGTTCCCGCGATGCAGCCCCGGCCCCATGCGGGGTTATGGATGCCCAGGGTGTCGGCGATCCGTCGGAACTGGGGTGCACAGGTGGGGCGGATATTCACATCGGTGCCCTGATAAACCACCAGCACTTCCCGGATCAGGTCTTCGTACACCTGCGGGGTCAGCCACGGGACATCTGTTCCCCGGCCGGTCGGGACCGGGAAGAATACCTGATAATCTGTAACGCCCATGCTGGTACCGAGTGCCACTACCTCTTTGATTGCCCGGATTTCGGGAGACAGGACGGTTGTGTTGATCTGTACTCCTACCCCCGCGTTCACGCAGTGGCGGATGCCCTGTACGGCCCGCTCCCATGTGCCGCAGACGCCGCGGAACCGGTCATGCGCAGCCGGGTCTGCCGAATCGATGCTGATCGCAACCCTGCGGATGCCTGCATCGCGGATCTCCCGTGCGCACATCTCATCGATCAGGACACCGCTTGTCCCCATCGCCATCGTGAGGCCTTTTCCTGTCCCGTAGCGGGCGATCCTGAAAATATCCTCCCGCATGAGTGGTTCGCCCCCGCTCAGGATCACCACGGGACGGCCCAGTTCGCAGATCTGGTCGATGACCGCCAATGCCTCCTCCGTGGAGAGCACCCCGGTGGCCTCGTGATCTCCCGCGTTCACGTAACAATGGGCACACCGGAGCGGGCACCGGAGTGTGACATTCCAGGAGATGAGGCGCAGGTCCGGGGCATCAGTTCCCGCCGGCACGGTCGCACCTCCCGGTACCCGGCACAAAAAGATGGTCCGGGGTCCGGCCGGTGTACACATGAGAGCAGGGTTTCATCAGAAGAAAAATTGATGGGGCTGCTATAAGAAAATGCTGATTATACACCAGTTTTATCAACCGCGCATCACCTCACAGGCGTAGTTCAGCTACGGGGCGTCACCCCGGGGGAACATTCACGACCGAGAGGATCTGATCGGTCACGCATTCCGGCTTCCGGATCCGGATTAAGTGACTCAGACATACCGGCAAAACATTATCCACCAGCCGGCAGAATAGTGAAGAGGAAATAAATGGATGATCTTACAACGGAAGAAGAACCCTGTGAGCAGTGCGGGCTCTGCTGCCGGATCTTCGGCCCCGGCATCGCGCCGACCCCGACAAACGTATACGTCTGGATGGAGCAGGGGCGGACCGATATCCTGCGCTGGTTTGTCGCATTCATGGAGAACGCCAGCATACCGGTCAACTGTACAGATCTTAATGCTGAAGACCTCGGGAATGTGGTCGTGTTCGAGATGCGCGACCCGGACATCGGTGGGTATGTCACAGTCTGCCCGTTTCTCGTCCGGGTCGCAAAGAAGCGGTACCTCTGCGGGATCCATCTGGTAAAACCCGAAATGTGCTGCACGTACCAGCCATGGGTCTGGGGCGAGACGTATTTCAACCGGTGCAAAAGCCTCAAAAAGACAACCCGTCTGAAGGGGATCTTTGATCCGGGCACATAATCCTCTGCGAAATAGTTTCATCAATCCCAAAAACCCGGCCTGATAATGCCGTACCGGGTTTTGATGCATCAGCATCAGGCAGGACCAGGATTTCCTTAAACAAAGACCCAGGAAAACCCTGGTACCAACCCCCCCTCTCTTTTTATCATACGATCCTATATCCTTACATGGAAAATATCGGTCAGGGAACTGATCAGGCAGGGTTCAATCTCCTGATCCTCTCCATCTCCCTTGCGGCATTTATGTCGGCATTAGATGGAACGATCGTCAATATTGCGCTGCCAACCATATCATCGGTGTTCAACATCTCGTCGAGCACGGTAAGCTGGGTAGCGACCATCTACCTGCTCGTGATGGCCGGCTGCGTTCTTATCTTTGGCAAGCTGTCGGATGGCATCGGGTTTAAAAAAGTTTTCCTGTCAGGATTTGTCATCTTTACTGTCGGATCGTTTTCCTGCGCTCTCCTGCCCGATCTCCTGTCTTCATTTCCCGTGCTCATCGGTTCACGTGCATTCCAGGCAGTAGGTGGTGCAATGATAACCGCAATTGCGCCGGCAATGGTCACCGCGTACATACCCATGAAGCAGAAAGGGAAAGCCATGGGAATCATCATGACGGTCGCCGCACTCGGGACGGCCATCGGGCCGACTATCGGGGGAGTGCTGACACAGTATCTCTCATGGCACTGGATTTTTCTCATCAATGTGCCGGTGGGGTTCTGTGCGATCCTGCTTGGTGCAAAAGTGATTCCGACAATCACACCCCATGATCAGGTCGAAGGCTTTGACAAGGCCGGCGCATTATTGATCTTTACCGGGCTTGCCGCCCTGCTTTTTGCGGTATCCGAAGGGAATGACCTGGGATGGACATCGCCGGCAATTCTTGGCACGTTTGCACTTGCCATCGTCACGCTTGCGTACTTCGTCTGGCATGAACTTGGAATATCCGACCCGTTGCTGGAGCTCCGTCTCTTTAAGAACCGGAATTTCCTGATGACCAACCTCGTCATGTCACTGGTCTTTTTCAGTTTTGCCGGAATCAATTACCTGCTCCCATTCTATCTCGAGTATGTCAAAGGTTACGGTGCGTCGGATGCCGGGCTGATCCTGACCTCCCTTTCGGTCGCCATGATGATATCCGGACTTCTTGCCGGGGCATTATATAACCGGGCCGGTGGCAGAAATCTTTGCATTGTTGCAGGGATCTTCCTTGTTGCCGGTTATTATATGCTGACCCTTTTAAGAGTTGACACGACAATCGGGTTTGTTATCCTCTGCCTCGTCCTGCTGGGATTCAGCCTTGGCCTGATGATAACCCCGGCATCGAATATGATCATGAATTCGGTTGCAAAGAAATACCAGGGCATGGTCTCCAGCCTCACCAGCCTCGAGCGGTTCGCCCCCCTGACTCTCGGCATTGCCTTTGCAAACCTGGTATTTATCCAGGGTATTGCTGCAATTGCCCGGCACCACGGAATTACGGAGAGCGCACCGGTAAACATCAAGCTGGATCTGATTACCGCGGGTTTTAACCTTGCTTTTTTCTTCTCGTTCGTTGTTTCCATTATCATTCTCATCCTTGCCCTGCTTGCACGGCAGGAAGTACACCCGGACTACCAGTCAGGTGCCGACGGGGATGCGATGACGGGGATCATCTGAAAAAGATCATAAGTTTTCAGAATTAAAAAAAAGAGGAATTTACCCGCGTATTTTTTTAAACCAGCAGGAAAATCGTTTTTGCCCGTTCCTCCATGCCGGGGTGCCGGGAAAATAATACGCCCGATCTCGCGGCACGCAAACTGCTTCTCTTTTGAGTTCATTTGCTGTCAGCGGGAGTGCAAGATATTTTTCCCATGGGGATGACGTGGGACGATGTTCTCAGGGAAACATCAGAGGAGGTGAAATGGACGGCTCACTCCGACATGTCCTCATCACATAATGGTCGTTAATTACCGGTTTCGGATACCGGAAAATACATAGTATTAATCTTCTGTAACCCAAGATTCACAAAAAGTACTCGGGTATATCATGTTGGATGACGCGGAGCAGCCGGGTTCTGCGAAGATCTGCCCCTCCTTTGCGAATACCCGGCTCTTCCATGGGAAAAATAAGGGAGGTAATCGCATGCAAACGCGCAAGGTAATATGGTGTGGTCTGGTACTCTGTCTGGTCCTCACTGGATTTTTGTTTCTGGCAGGATGTACCCGGCAGGAACCGGCATCCGGTATTGTGAAAACTGACGCTGGCTCTGTATCAGGAACAGAACAGGGTGGCCTGTGGGTCTATCTCGGCATCCCGTTCGCGGCCCCTCCGACTGGTGACCTGCGGTGGAGACCGCCCGCGCCGGTTCAGCCTTGGGACAGCGTGAAAGACACGAAAGTGTTTTCACCGGTCTGTCCCCAGCCGGTGTCATCGGGATCTCATGTCAACATGAGCGAGGACTGCCTGTACCTCAATGTCTGGACACCAGCACAGGGTGCCGGTGAAAAACTGCCGGTCATGGTCTTTTTCTATGGCGGGGCATTCGGGCAGGTAGCGCCGTTTGGCACGATGGCGGTCTATAACGGGACAACCCTTGCAGGGAAAGGGGTTGTCGTCGTCACGACCAATTACCGCCTCGGCGCTCTCGGCTTCCTTGCCCACCCCGAGCTGGATAACGAGTCCCCCCACAACAGTTCGGGCAATTACGGGATTCTCGACCAGGTTGCAGCCCTTCAGTGGGTCCAGAGAAACATCGGGGCGTTCGGTGGTGACCCGTCCCGGGTGACCATTTTCGGGCAGTCGGCGGGAGGGGAGAGCGTCCTTATCCATCTTGTCAGCCCTGAAAGCAGGGGGCTCTACCAGCAGGCAATTGTCGAGAGCGGCCCCTTCTGGGCAAACGGGCCGACGATTGATAACGTCCATTCTAAAGTTGACGCCGAACAGTTCGGGGAAGCGTACGCACAAAGTCTCGGGTATCCGGGCCCGGGTGCGATTGCACAGATGCGGAAACTGAGCCCCGAAGCCCTGATCAATGCAACACCCTGGCCGTCATCCTCGTGGGAGCTCACCCACACCCTTCATTTCGAGCCAACAATCGACGGGTGAATACTCCCGGAATCCGTGGACGCCCTGTTCGCTCTCCACCGTGAGAACCCGGTCCCCTTCATGATCGGGACAAACGCCAATGATGGGACCACGCTCTCCGCGAATGCGAATATGACCGTCCCGGAGTATGTCGCATTCATCAATACGCAGTTCGGGCCGGATGCACCGTCTGTCCTTGAACAGTACCCTGCAAATTCGACCGCGGAAGTCCAGCTCCGCCTTGCGCAGATCATGACGCACTACGACTTTGCCGACGCTGCGAAGTTTGCAGCAGGATCGATGGCAGACCTGGACCGGAGCACATACCTGTACCGGTACTCCTATATCCTGCCCGGCCAGCCCAACGGAGCATTCCACGGCAGCGAGACCCTTTTGTTGTTCAACCTGCCCGGGATTCAGTCAGATCCGGCGGTCGGCGATAATCTCGTGGATCTCTGGACCAGGTTTGCAAAAACGGGGGACCCGAACGGCGGGATGACGGTGACCTGGCCGCAGTACACCCGGGAGAGGGACCAGTATCTCGATATCAATGATACACCTGCCGTGATGAGTGGGTATTAGACCGCACGGTTTTACGCGTAAAAAAACCGAACCGGAGAAGCGCGGGCTCATGAGGTCAGGTATTCTCAAGGTGTACTTTTTGGTTAAAAACAGGTTAAGGGTTACGCGGTCCGGTGGGGCCTGTCCACATCATCAGCAGAATTGTCGTGATGACCGGTGCTTCGGGCTGGATAAGGAATCCCTCCATCAGTTCCAAAAAAAGGCGGGACCGGATACCGGTCATTTCCACCCGGTCTACACTGTATCCGCAGACACGACGGCAATATGCCAGCCGGTCAGGGAAGAGGTACTGAACACTCCCTGCCAGTGCCTGCCGCCGGAATCGTAGCTGATGGTGCCGGCCTTTTCTGCGAGCATCGCGTTCACCGCGGCACCGACAGACCCGGGTTGAGCAGTTCCTGCTGACATATTATTCTGGAAGATCTGTTCATCATTTGAATGAAGCGCAATATTTCCGGCGGGGTCAATGGCAAAGAACTGCACCGTGTCCGGCAGGCCAAGGGAGTCCTGCACGTACGTAGTTATGGAATCAAGGTAGACCGAAGCACCCAGTACTCCGGTGACAGTGCCATTCACCATGACCGGGACTGCGACAATCGCCACATCCCTGCCGGTCGAATGGCTGCTCACAACCGTGCCAACGGATTCCCTGCCGGCAAGCAGCGTCGGAAAATAGGACCGGCTCTTGAGATTTGCAGACGTGAGTCCATCCACCGTGGTGTAATAGGAGCCATTGGGCCGGGCAAACCAGAACCGGGCAGAGGGTTCCTTTGCCTCCACACCGGTAAGCAGGGGCTGGATACGGTTCCAGTCCCCGGAACGCACATCATCAGTCAGGGCCAGAGCTTCAAGAGGGCGGAGTATGGTGTTCAGCCGGTCATCCACGAGCGGGACAACCGCTGACACGAAAAATCCGGTGTCGGAGACAGATATCGTATTCTGCCGGCCCCCACCGGCAGCAGATGTGGCGTTACGGTACCCGGCCAGGATCTGGTCATACGTCCCGTCCTTTTTCATCGCGTCCAGTGTCGCCTGCCAGGTCGTGACTACGCTCGCAGGTGTGTCCTTGTTGAACGCGATATACAGATCCGTCTTCTTGATCAGGTATACCGGCTGGAATTCACCGGGATCGATTCCTGCCTGCCGGGCTGCATCGCCAGCGCTGTCGCTCCCGAGCCAGAGATCGATTGTCCCCTCATTCAGTTTTTGGGCACACTCCAGATCATCGGAACAGAGGTAAAGGTTGGTGACATTCTCGGATTGCAAGAACTGGTCCCGCACATCATCCCGCAAAACGCCAATGATGCCACTTTTCTTTGCCGCTTCGAGGCTTGGTACACTGATCGCAGAACCGTTCTTCGCATAGAGTATGAAATCGATCGAACCTATCGGGCCGACCCACAAAAACAGGTTCTCCCGTTCAGCGGTCCTCGCCGTGGAATAGAGAGCCGCATCCGGTTCGGTCTGGGCAAGACTATATCCTTCTGCCCAAGGGAGGACTTCAATAGAGGCGTTCTCGTTCTGCCGCTGTAATATTTCCTTCACGATATCGGTGGATTGTCCGCTTACACTACCATCCGGGCCAAGGGTGTTGTAAGGCGGGAAGTTCTCGGTGATAATCCGGATCTCCGGGCCGCTCCACGATTCCGGTGCCGTGTTTCCTTTGGGTGAACCCATGCACCCCGCTGTGCATGCCACCGCCAGCAGGAGCAGGCATACCAGTCCAGACATTGTCTTCATCATATATGGGATCCCCAGATTCAGATAGTTACGAATGAAATCTGAAAAATTTTTCGATGTTGCATTTTCGGGTTCTTTTTCTGGGCGAGGAATGTTTATATGGTTTTATCCCCTGCCGGTAGTACCGGAGCCAACCGGCACCCTGCCCTCATCCTCACACGCCTCTTCCAAAAGTTCCCCAATATCAGGCACACCATGTGTCACTCGTTTTCTCCCCCGCTAACTAATCCCGTACATACACCGCTTACAATCATCGCTCTTATTCCCATGGGTTGTGTCGGACTTCTGGCCGGTTGCGTGGTAGTACGACGCTGGCGGATACGGCGGCAGAACCCGGTATTGTTCCGGAAATATAAGTGATCGGAGACGCTACCGGAGCGGAAACTCAACCATTAACTAAATGCATTTGTAATATTCATTATCATGACACCCGGTTCGTGGCGGGACAGGATCCCGGTCAAGTCGCAGATTCTCATGGGGATCTGCGCTCTCTGCATTCTTATACTGGCACTGGTTTTTCTCTCGGTGTATCCTGCCGGACCTGTCGCGGTATCGCATACGAACGCCACAGTTCATGTAAAAATTCTCGAGATAAACGATTTCCACGGGCACATGGCCACGGGACAGACCATGAGCAACCGCCCGGTCGGGGGTGCGCCGGTCCTTGCTTCCTATCTTAAATCGGCGATGGCGTCCGGGAATGCGGATGGCACCATCATTGCCCTGCCCGGGGATGTAATCGGATCGTCGCCGCCTGTTTCCGGGCTGCTCATGGACGAGCCGAGCATGCTGTTTTTCAACAGCTTTGCAAACCAGTACTGTACCATCGGATCGAACTCCCCAAGCGGTTCCTGTAATATGGTGGCTACACTGGGTAACCAGGAGTTCAATAACGGGGTACCAGAACTGTTGAGAATGATTAACGGGGGGAACGGAACGACAAATATCACTCACATCGTAGATCCGTACCCGGGCACGAAAATCGATTATGTCTCCGCAAATGTGGTCTGGACCACGAACAACACCCCGGTTCTGCCACCCTATACCCTGCGGACTGTTGACGGCGTGACCGTTGCATTCATTGGCGCAGATACGATAACTACGCCCAATCTCACGACGCCTGCCAATGTTAAAAACCTCACCTTTTTGGATGAAGCCGATTCCATTAACCGGTATATCCCGGAGATCCAGCAGCAGGGTGTACATGCGATCGTGGTTCTCCTCCACGAAGGCGGGAACCAGACTCCGTATGAGGGCCCCACGCAGGTGAACGCAACCATGCAGAACGATGGGCGGGTTGTCGGGATTGTGTCCCGCCTCGATCCGGCGGTTGACGTCGTGCTGTCCGCCCATACCCACGAGTTTACCAACGCCTTCCTGCCCGATTCCGCCGGAAAACCCGTGCTCGTCACGCAGGCGTACATGTACAGCAGGGGGTATGGCGATATCGATCTCACCATTGATCGGTCCACCGGGAAGATTGTAGAGAAATCCGCGCAGATTGTCCCGACCTATGCAGATCAGGCTCCCGGCACCAGCCCGGATCCCGCTGCCACTGCACTCCTCAACGAAGCCCAGAACGCCGTTGATCCGGTTGAGAAACAGGTAATTGGTGCAGCTGCGGAAGATATAACCCTCGCCCAGAACCGTGCCGGGGAATCCGCAATGGGAAATTTGGTGGCAGACGAGGAGCGGGCCGCGATGAAAACAGACGTGGGATTTGATACTTCCGGCGACATTTTTGCAAATATCTCCAAAGGAAATATTACCTGGATTGATCTGTACAATGTCCAGCCGAATGCGGGAACTCTCATGTCAATGACCATGTCCGGCGAGCAGATCAGGCAGACGCTCGAACAGCAGTGGCAGGCGCCGCTCCCATCGAGCAACCTGATTGTCTCGGGTGTTTCGTACACCTATGATGCAGCAAAACCTGCCGGAAGCAAACTGATTTCCGTGTCGGTAAACGGCGTTCCTCTCGACCTGAATGCGACCTACACCGTTGCAACGGTCGATACCCTTACCCTGGGTGATGACGGGTACACGACATTTGGGCGGGGATCGAATATGAGTTACGGGCCGGTCGATGTCAATGCACTCGTTTCCTACGTGCGGTTACTGCCGCAACCGGTGAACGTGACAACTGACGGGAGGATACAGCGGATCAACTAAAAGCCGCACTGGTCCACCAGCTGTCCTGTCCGTGTATATCTGAGGATCCCTTATCCGGCACCAGCCATGACTGGAGGGTTATTACGGGGAAGAGGCCGGGATGGCCCGGGGTGGTACGGCGGCAGGGTTACACCGCACGGTCCCGCAACGCATTCGTTCCCGGTAACGATCCCTCCACGGGCCGGATCTGACATTTTAATATATTTGCCCGAACATGTTTAGATATTAATAATTGCCGCTGCCCCCCAAAACGGGTCCTTGCACACCGGGAGATTGGTTATGGGATCAGAAAGAGAGGGAAAGAAATCATTCCTCACGAAAAAGTTTTTTGGGATCCAACCGGGCCGGCTTCTTGAACTGGATCCCCTGAAGATCTGCATTATCTATCTTGCCTTCGGCGTCCTCTGGATCATTTTTTCAGACAGGTTGTCCCTCTCGCTGTCAACGAGTCAGGAGAATCTTATCCTTATTTCATCGATTAAGGGCGTCCTTTTTGTTATCGTCACTATGGTTCTCCTGTTCCTGCTTATCCGGTACTTCGCCCGTCATCTGCGGGAAAAAAACCAGGAACTCGGAACCGCGTATGGACAGCTTGCGACCCGGGAAGACGAACTTCGGTCTCAGTGCGATGCTCTTGCCCAGAGCAAGGCTGAATGGGAAACAACTTTTAATGCAATATCCGACTGGATCTGCCTGATCTCACCGGACGGCCAGATAATCCGGACGAACAAGGCCGTCGAATCACTGCTCGGCATACCTCACGAGCAGGTGACCGGCAGGAACTGTTTCGAACTCGTGCACGGGACCGCGTGCCCGATTGACCGATGTCCGCGGCTGCGCATGCTGGTGAGCGGGAAACGTGAGAGCGTGGAGATCCAGAGGCAGGACGGGAAGGGCTGGCTTTTAATAACTGTGGACCCGGTGACCAATTCCACCGGCGAAGTGGTAAGTGCAGTTCATCTGGTCCGGGATATTACCGAACATGCGCGGGAACAAAAAGCCCTGGAACTTGCAAAAAAGAAACTGAACCTCTTAAACTATGTGACATTCAACGACATCCGGAATATGGTATTCACCCTCTGGGGGTACCAGCAGTTTATAAAGGAAAGGGTAACAGAGAGCGCTGTCAGTTCAGTGATCGGGAAACAGGAGGTTATCCTGCAGAAAATCTCCAAATCCCTGAAATTTGCGCAGGCATACCAGGATCTCGGGCTTAAACCGTCAAAATGGCAGGATCTCGGCCAGGTATTCCTCATGGCCATCTCCCACCTGGATTTCCTGAAAATCAGACATACGGTACGGCTGGACGGTCTTGAAATCTTTGCCGACCCCCTGCTGGAACAGGTCATGCTGATCCTCGCAGATAACATCCTTACCCATGGGAAAACGGCAACACAGGTTACCTTCAGGTATGTCGAGGGACCGGATTCCCTCACGCTGTTCTTTGAAGATGATGGTGTAGGAATCCCGGAAAGCCAGAAAGCCGACATTTTTTCTCCTGACTTCCCGAAGACAAAAGCTGTCGGGCTTTTCCTTGCACGGGAGATCCTTGAAATCACCGGCATTACCCTCCGGGAAATTGGTGAGCCCGGTAAAGGGGCACGGTTTGAGATGATTGTGCCAAAAGAGGCGTACCGGTTTGCCGGCCCGTCATCAAAAAAACAATCCGGGCGGTAAGTACCGGGCATGTATCAATGAATAACACTATTTTATTTTCCGGTACCATGAACGGGGCGAAAGCAACAGGGTGATGCCGGTATCCATGCACGAGCCCGTTATTAGTAACCGTACCGGCATTTCGGCGATGAGGATACCGGCAGTCCTGCTAGGTGGTTAAACGGTCTATATCCCCAGGTACCCGTCTGGTGCGAGGCTCGTGGCAAGCATCACCGTGTTAATCTCCCGGTGTCCGGCCCAGGTCTCGGCCTTCCGGTTTTTTCCTTCCAGCCAGAATCCTTCGATCCGTTCCTTCAGTGGCATATATTCCCGGAGGGCCCTGATGTGTTGATCCAGGGAATCTGTCCTGACAGATAAATCCGGGTTTTTCCCGATCCATTCCATCATTTTTCCGATTCCGGAAAGACCAATGGACAGCCCAAACTCCCGGAACGCAAGGCGGTTCCTGGCCGGGAGCTCAAGCGAACCGGATCCGGTAAAGGCGTCGAGGCCGGTGAGTGCCGCATCGAGCGTGGACTTCAGCAGGCCTGCATGCGTTGGGCCGCCCCCTGACATCATCAGGGTAAGCTTTGTTGCGTCGCACAAAAGGCCTCCGATGCCGAGGGGATCGTCGGTCACCATCCGAACGCCCCGGCAGATCCCGGCCATATCGGTTATCTCATGGGCAAGGCCGGTCTGTACCGGGAGGCCGGATACCTTTGTGGCAGTCAGGTGGAGCCCGGAATAGGTTACAAAGCCGTCGAGGGGATCGTGCTGGCCCATGGAAGGAACAAGCGGGCGCGTAAGGTCGACGCTCATCTTCCAGTACATTCTTTTTTGACCGCCGCCCGGCGGGGGGTACGTGAAACGGGAATGGGCAGTACGCGCAAGCTCGCACGCCCACCGGATATAGGCCGGGTTGCCGGTGACCCGGCCTGCGCGGTCGAGTGCATGCATCCACTGTGTCAGGTAATGGTAATACTGCCCGTCCCGGTCCCATTCCCGTTGTTCGTCATACGGTTCGTCCGTCCCGCGCTCGGGCAGGGATTTTCCGATCCTCAGGCCCCCGGCGGTCGGGTGTTGCTCGCCTTCGCTTAGGGAGAGACCGCTGATCCAGCCGGTCCGGGCCTCATCGCCACGGTGCCGGCCCAGGGTGTGATGCACCTGGTCAATGAGGCGCAGGGCAAGTTCCCGGTATGTCGCGTCGCCGGTCGTTTCAAAAAGCCCGAGATAATTGCAGACCGCAAACGCGTCTGTCCAGAGGTACCGCTTCGGGCAAGAACCGGCCGGATCGAGTCCGGTCAGGCCGGCAAAGTCCTGCATGAGCTCCCGGACCAGTGCAGTGGTCGCATTCCGGTTCATCAGTTCTGTTGATACAGTGGAGCGGGGATAAAAATTTTGTCATGTTTCAGGATTGGTAAGAACGGGTAAATCGCACTGACTCTGTAAAGACTGGTGTGACCGGGTCTGGTTCGCCACGGAACCATGAAATCCGGTGAAAAAATATGTGAGGGTTCCCCGTATCCGGGCCCCTCCGGGCACGGCAGGGCAGGCAGTTTTTGCGCCCTGATTTTAGTTATTGGTACTGGTCCTTGATCCGCTGTGGGAGAGCCCCCCGGAGCCGGCGCTCATCGTGCACGGGGAGGAAGGTAAAACTCCGCCCTGTATCTTTAAATAAAAGGGGAGAACGGGAACTATTTCCCTCGGCATGATATGGATTGTAATTTTGCCAAACCGGGGCTTTCTCCGGAGTCATCCTTTCAGTATCAGGATTTACCAGAGATCGGTTCAGCCCGCGTCCTCTTTCGGGACAGGTTCCGGTTCATCTTCAAAATGCCGATGGAAAAAATCCATCATCCGGTCCGAAGGAATTTCCCTGATGTCCGTTGGCGACCCGGCCACTACCGACCCGGTGATGGTGAAATACCGCCCCTGCATGTAGAGTTCGACAGATCCTTTCTTCCGTCCTTTGAGTACGAGACCGGAACGCCCGATGACATGCACCCCGTGACCGGACGGGCTCCATTCCGTGTAGGACCCAAGGGACAACGCCTCGGTAACCATCTCGTCAGTTGCATGATCGAAATCGATGCCGAATATACCCTGTCCGAGGACAAAACCAATCCCGTCAAAACCGCCGGATTCCTTGGTGTTTTTTGCCTGCTCAAAGGTCCCCCACGTCGAGCGGACATTGACAAGCGCGTGGCGCTTTTTTCCCGGGGCCGCAACATACGGCGGTTTGGTCAGCTTGGCGTTCCGCTTTTCATACTGCCAGACGACCCAGCGGTCGAGCCGGGTCAGCTCTTCGGGAATATTCCCGTACTGGACATTCATTGCCGGGTACACCCCCGACGGTTAAGGACCGCAATGACCGGCATCAGCGTGCTCCGGCCAGCTCTTCAAGGACTTCACGGTCATCCAGGTCGTACCACTCTGCGTAGGCATCGGCGACAGCAAATACACGGCCGGATCGGATATTCAGGCAGACCAGCAGGTCGACGTGCCGGGAAACTAGCTTCGCGGATGCGGCGGATGCTGTGGGGACGGCGGCAATGATACGGGCTGGACTCTTGAGCCGGAGGCTCTGTATCGCGGCAAGCATCGTGAATCCCGATGCAAGGCCATCGTCGACCAGGATAACGGTTTTTCCTGCCGGTTCAGGGGCCAACCGTGTACCGGTAAAGCGGGCCACCCGCTCGCTGACATTTTTTCTGGTCTCGGCAATAGCCAGTTCAACGTCCGGTGCCCGAAGGCCAAGTGCGGAGCGCAGATCTTCATTGATCAGCACCTGCCCGTCCCAAGTGACTGCACCGAACCCCGACTCCGTGGTACCGGGGATCCGGATCTTCCGTACGATCGCAAGCGACAGCGGAGCACCAAGAACCCCGGCAACTTCCCTGCCAACCGGCACGCCACCGGCCGGGATGGCAAGGACCAGCGGGTTTTGTATGGCCGGGAGAGTTTTCAAAAACGCTCCCAGCTGTCGTCCCGCATCATGGCGGGAAGAAAAGACGAAACGTTGTTCCCGCAGGTGGGGGTTGTCGATTATGTCACCCATATGCGCTTGCTCTGCATCCCATGGCACATAATGGTTACGGAACATGGCAGAAAATAAAATATACGGTTTTGGGAGCGAACCGATAATTTCTTTCAGGTGAAAATTCACCCCATGTACTGAAAGAATCCTGCATTTTTCACCTGTCGTATGCCGAAAAAAGCCTGATCACCCGGGGTTTCCCGGCCCACGGCACGCGGGGAAAAAACGATACAGAGGGTACCTTATTATTTTCACCCCGATGAAAAACTACGGAGGGTACTATCCCGGAAGCGGATCTAAACCGGATACAACGGAGTGCATTGACTAAAAAATAAGATCGTTTTTTTGGGGGGCGCATAAATCCTGTGTTTGCATTCCACCAGCCCGTCAGAATGCGCTCATCGTCCGTATCATCATGACGGGAGACCAGTACCGACGGCTAAACAATTTCTCTTTGGTGCCGTTATATCGCGGTGGTCTCCACGGTGCTTGCGTCAACCGGTTCGACGCTGACAAGGATGATGGACCCCGCTTTTCTTGTTGAGATGAGGAGATCGATCGGCCGGGTCTCTTCCGGATTTCCCTGCTGGAGTACAGCGGGACACCGGTCGACCGGCTCGCCGGTTTCATAGGTTGTGCGGACAGCGTTCCGGATTGCACAGCCCGAACACCAGACCGTTCTTCCGCAACCGCCGGGCTGTCCCGCGTGAGTACATCCCTGAGTACCGCCGGCCAGGATGCCAAGGATCGGGTCGAGCGGCCTGCCGATGAACCTGACCGCTTCGAAACTTACATCGTGTATACGTACATCCTTGTTGACAAGGATTACCGGTGCGCCTGGCATGTCAACGTATGTGGCGATATCTATGCCTAACCGTGAAAGAGCCCGGAGGGAGCAATCGTTACAGATACCATGACTGACCGGTTCCCCCGGGGAATCTCCCGGATTTATCACGGTATTACAGAAGGCACAGACCCGCTTCATTTGAACATCTCCGCTGACATGTTCATACCGGTGGGGATAAAAGCGCGAGGATTTTGGAAAAAATTATCTTATATTTTTCCACGAACTGCGCGAAAACGCTGAAAGGGACGCTCCTCTGGTGGGTACCGGGAACCCGCTGGCATTCCTGCAGGAAGCGTCAGAACAAAGAGCCAGGGAGCGAGCGCAAAAGATAATTTTACCATTTCCGTACGGGAAATACCGGAACGTGAGAGCACAGTTCCTGCCATGGATCTTTTCCGGAATAAGTCAAAGCATCCCGGAAATGAAAAGAAAATTTGTTTTATTTCGCCGGAACTGCAGTTAATATTCGTCCTGGGGTTTTGCCGTGACGACGTCTTCTACTTCGGGCTGGAGGAGTGCAAGCGCTTCCCTGACTTTTTTTTGGATCGCGGGGTTTTTGTCGTCCTGTATTGTATCGAGGCACGCAATCACTCCTTCATCGATAAGCGCTTCTTCTTTCCCGGATGCCGCAATGGCGATGATAATATTCAGGGCCGAAAGGACGATGTGCAGGTTTTTTTCCTTCAGCAGGTCCCTGACGATCTTGATCCCGCCCTGCGCTATGAGCTCATCCGGCCTCCAGTCGTCGTCTTCAGTACTCACTGCCAGGGCTTCTATTGCACCCTCCCTGCCTTTTTTGCTTTTTTGGGAGAGGCGCACCAGCAGGTCCTCAACAAGATCCTGTTCGATACGCAGATTTTCAACCATCGTACCTCCTGTTCCGGCCTCCTCGCATCAACACAGAGCCTGGATCCGGTGGATGATACTAATCCTCAAAGGTAAAAAACCCATTGACCCTGACAATGCTCCACCCGGCGCAAAAAAAACTTAGGCACGATACACGTCTTTATCTGCAAAAAAAAGTATTGGTTTACGTGATCCGGGCCGGAAAACCTGCCCGGAGCGGGTGAGGTGAAAAATGAAAAGGATTGCAGTGATCATTACGGACATGTTCCAGGATGTAGAATACCAGCAACCTGCGGATGCATTCCGTAAAGCGGGGCATGACATCGTCAACGTGGGGATCAGCGCGGGATCGGTGGTGAAAGGAGAGTATGGAACCCATGTACAGATTGACAAGGCGGTCCGCGATGTTTCGGCAGATGATTTTGATGCACTCTTCATCCCGGGCGGCTACTCTCCTGACAAACTTCGTATCGATGCCGACGCTGTCCGGTTCGCAAAGGAGTTCTTCACCAAAAAGAAGCCGGTGTTTGCGATCTGCCACGCGGCGCAACTCCTCATTACGGCACAAGTACTGAAGGGACGGCGTGTGACCGGCTGGATGTCTCTCGTGCAGGACATAAAAAATGCCGGTGCGGAGTACGTCGATGCAGAGGTTGTGGTGGACGGGAACCTTGTCTCGAGCAGGAAGCCGGCAGACATTCCTGCATTTATCCGTGAATCGCTTACGATGCTCCAATAGCCGGGAACCTGATATTTTTCGGTTATGCCAACCGGCGTCCCGGAGATCTCTTGCGACGCGCTTTGGCACGTTGAAATAAAAGGAGGCTCGGGGGGCGGTCCTCCCGTATTCCATCTTTTCGTCGTAGCAAATTGCCCCGAATTGAGACTTTTTTGCCAAAACACGCCACAAAAAATGCCGGATTCCGGCCCCATCCAGAAGCGGCCGCTATGGCATTACCGGTGGCCGATCTCCCTTTGATCGAGCCAAAGTATGCCGGAAATGAAAAAACGGCCGTTTTGGGGGTTAAAATCAGGGGCCAGATACACGATATTCTGGCAAAATAGCCCCGCATAATCGATTTCCGGATGGCCCCCGGATCCGGGCGTTTTGCGGGGTTTTCCGGACGGGAACGTGGGCAATCCGGGGTCGATACGGGCGTATTTTGGATCGTGGGAAGGGACGATCCAGAGGTCGTTCCCGGAATATCGTTCTCACATAAGGCAGGAGTTTCTTCCAGCACTACGAATTTGCGGGATCAATTTACAGGGAGATCCCGGGGAAAGGAAAGCAGCAGCCTCTGTACCGCACCCGAACATGGAGGTAGGCGCGAAATTGACGATTCGCGGTATATATTCAGGAAATCCTCTACCGATGACTTACCGGGAAAAACATCCGGCACACATACACCGGGTGAAGTTGTCAAAAAACCGCGAGCGGAAACATCAGAACCGGAGCAGGAAGACAAAAAAATGTTCCGGCGGATTTGAAATGGTTGTGTTGTTCTTTTGGCTCTATCCCGTGATCTTGAAAGAATATCAGTAAAAACCAGAAGCACATTTTCTTTTTTCCCGGGTTCGGATTTTCTATGCACTCAAAGATTTTGAAAATAAAGACGGTTGCCCGAAATCCCCGGTTCGCATCGTTCCACCGGGATTGCAGCCCTGCTCATCAAAGTTGACCGGGCTTGCACCCATCTCGATCCCTTTTGGATTGTTTTTTAGTATACACCAATTTCAACCTTTACCATATGGAGGTTAACCGTTACCGGACTGACCGTCTGCAGGATGTGCCATTGCCGGTAATTCCCGTTTGAATCCACTGGATCGTACACGATGTTATCAGGACAGGCAGCCTGTATCTCACCAAAACTTGCATTCCAGCTGTCGAGAATCCCGTTACTGAACAAACTGTTGTCCGATCCATAGGAAATATCTGCGATATCAGCAAAGGAGGTGGCATTAAGTGCAGATGTGAGCCTGAGTGTACCGAATCCATTGCTGCTGACGAATGTACGATCCGGGGAGCTGGATATATTCGTTGCCCAGAGATCGAGGCTGGAACAGTTCCCTCCGGAAGACTGGTTTATGATATAATTTACCGACCCAAAAGATTCTGCAAAGGTCATGAGTGGGGACCCTGACGTGTTGAAATTGTTTTCGACATCGGTCATGGTGTAATAGCCAAGGGGTGTCGACAGTATCCCGTATTTTGTCACGTTGATGTAGCCGTCCTGCCACCGGTATCCCTGGTCCTGCCAGAAATTATTCGTGGGTTCGTACGAGAAGTTCACCATCGTCCCGTTCACGAGGGCGACCGGAGTTCCCGTCCCGTCGGTAAGGTTTAACGTGTAGATCGGGATGTTTTCATCCTGCACACTCAGCGTCCCGCTGGACTTGAGCAAGTTGACCATAATATCCCCGCCACCCAGCTGGACCGGCTCACTGAAGCTGATATGATCCTGGTGAGATGAAACTGCGTAATCGATATCCGCTGAAAAATGCTGGAATGCCGATTCCACGTTCTGCAGGTGCCCGACTTCTCCCGATTGTTTCATGGCGGGGACGTACACGGCATTCCAGATCGAAAGAAATGTGACAATCGCCGCGAGGATCAGCATCACGGCGATGACCGGTGCAAGAGCATCGTCCCTCATGGCGATCCACCACCGCTGACGATCCCGGAGAAGAGCACCGCCCGGTCCGTGGCAAGGACAACTTTTTCATCCCCGGCAAGCGGCGCCCCGGAAACTGTGATGTTCCCCCCGAGATCGAAGACCGAGCTGTTGGGTTCTGCGGGGTCGGGCACAAAAA
The DNA here is from genome assembly GCF_052325125.1 of Methanoregula sp. Taxonomy (GTDB): domain Archaea; phylum Halobacteriota; class Methanomicrobia; order Methanomicrobiales; family Methanospirillaceae; genus Methanoregula. The sequence continues at coordinate 97,391 of NZ_JBKQWO010000052.1, forward strand.
TGAATGGTGAACTGCCGGTGGAGGTATAGGTTGCCTGGTATGTCTTGTTTGAGACAATGACTTTGAGGGTATTGATTTTCACCCAGTCGCCTCCTTTGTGCCATAATGTAACGTTTCCCAGGGTATCGTTGCTCATCATGATGGTGACCGTCGGACTGCGCTCCGATGGCAGGTAATTGGGGAGCTGCGCGGTGAACACCGCTGCAAGGACGAGCACGATCCCGATCATGAGCATCTCGCCGACCACACCGGATACCGCCCGGCTGTTCTCATCTGTTCTCCGCATGTTTTCGCTCCTCATATAATAAATACAAACATCGCCACTGCTGCTGCGAGAAGGACGATGCTGTGCTTGAACCCGGCAAGGATGCTGTTTGAACTGAACTGGCCGGCCATGATACCCGAGAACAGGCCGAGGATGAGGCCGATACTGAACATATCCGTCACGTTCTGGGCAAGGCTGGCATTAATATTATAGGCTGAAAAACTGGCCATGAACGGCCCGTTGAGCTGGTATGCCGTATAGAGGTAGATCCCGAACGACAGGTAGATGATCATGACGTAGACGATCGCGGTGTTGGCCCGTTCGCTTTTCAGCTTAAGATAGTGTTCGAAGTCGGTGATAGCAATGAGGAATATATCCCGTAGGTTTGACGTGATCTCGCTTGCCTTCACCAAGAGGGATATAGCCCTTTTCACCGAGACCAGTCCGATCCGCTCTTCCATGCGCACCAGCGCTGAACTGATGTACGCACCGGTGCCGACATCCCGGGATACGATCGCCAGTTCCGAACTCAGAAGGCCCAGTTTCGCACGGGAAATCCGGTGAATGGCATCCGGGAGGGTAAGCCCGATCTCGATCAGGTCGGACAGCTCCCGGAGGAATTCGGGGATGTTCGCCTCAACGTTGCTGACAAACCACCGCCGCCCCTCATAGGCAAGGGAGACCGGTGCCATGAACCCGATGATAACCAGACAGGCACCTGCCTGGAAGGTATTGTTCGGGAAAAATGCTTCCATGCCCCCGGTCATCAGGATCACGGCTAAGATACCCGCACAGGCCGATCCGGCAATCAGCCCGTAGTCATAGTTGGTGACATAGGTTCGGAACGGATGCCGGAGCATAGTGAATATCCGGTGCTCCTTCTTCTTTGCCTCAAGAAGCTTGTAAAATGCGGCATCTTCCAGATAGGGATTATCATGCGCCGTGACCCCGGAACTGAAATCCGCAGAGGTCACCTCCTGTTTGGTGATCTCGAGGTGCTCGGGGGGCAGCATCATCGAGAGCATCCAGATCATAATAATTGCCCCGACCGGGATGCAGAGGTACATAAAGGGAAGGAGCCAGCCCATGCTCGACTGGCTGGTCATGCCCTGGGCCACGATCATGATGATCATGGCAATGGGCCCGGCAACAAACGCAGAGACGTATACCTCTGCCATGATCTCGATTGTCTTGAGCACGAGGTCGAGTTCCCGCCGGGCCTGTTCATGGAAGAACGCTGTCTTCGACGAGAGGTAGGCAGTAATATCGCCGCCGCTCTCGTACACCACGCCCAGATCGTTGATGAAGTCCCGGAACAACGGGGAAGGGGTTGTCTTCTGGAGATTGTGCAGGGCCGTGATCAGATCGTCGCCGAAGAGGTCCACATCCCTGACCACCTGGCCGAACTCGAGGGAGACTTCCCCGAACATCGATTTTTCCTCGTAGATTTTTTGTACGACCTCGAAGGGGGACATCGTGGTGGAGAGGGCCTGCATGTAGGAAACCGCGTAGGGCAGGTCGAGATCGATCTTGGTTTTCCTGCCCCGTGCAAGGATGACCGGGTAATAGACCTGGATGAGGTATACGCCCGGGACCGTAATGGCAAACAAAAAGATCCAGAACAGGAGCGGGGGCATCAGGGTAAAGAGTCCGAAATCAATACCGGTGACATTGACAAATGCAAAAAACCCGAAGAAAAATGCAATGGATGAAGCGGAATTGATCCTGGTGGTGCGGAGGTACTGTTCAGCGGTAAACGGGAGATGGGCGGAACGGAGATCATTCCGGAGATTTGAACCGAGGGCGATAAGTTCGAACTTTTCAAACGATGACCCTATGTGCCGGAAAAATGTGACCGCCGTCATCTCATTCACCGAGGTCGTGGATCGCGTTTGCGAGATCGATGATGTCCGGTGTTGGAACGTCGACGGCCAAGTTCAGGAACTCCTCGCGTTTTTTGAGTTCCTCGGTTAACCGGTCCATGGTCCAGTTTCGCATGAGGGCGATCTCCCTGAGTACCCGGGACTGCGGGGATACCTTGTGGAACCTGTCGTCACTGACATCCCATTCATACAGTTTGACCGGGATGATGTTGCCCTCGGCGTCCACCGAGATCTCGCTGATGGCAGAACAGCGCCGGACCCGGTTGTTGCCGTAGGTAAAGACAGACTGGTTAACAACCAGGTCAAGCGCGGTGAACATGACGGACGGCACGTTGATCGGCTCATGGGTGAGCCGGTTGACGGCCTCCTGAACGCTGCCGGCATGGATGGTGGAAAGGGTGGCATGCCCGGTATTCATCGCCTGGAAAAGCGTCTGGGCTTCTGCGCCTCTCACTTCGCCGACGATGATATACTCGGGGCGCTGCCGCATCGAGGATTTCAGGAGCGAGAAGAGGTCGATATCCCCAATCATCCCGGGCGTACTGAGTTCCCGGGTCTGGGTGGCCAGCCAGTTCTTGTGGGGGAGCTGGATCTCCCGGGTATCCTCCAGTGACACGATCTTTGAGTTGAGGGGGATGAAGAGGGAGACGGCATTCATCGTCGAGGTCTTGCCGCTTGCCGTCCCCCCGGCAATGATCAGGCTCCTGCGGTGTTCGATCACCAGCCAGAGGAAGGCAAGGATCTCGGCATTGTAGGTCCCGAACTTTATGAGATCGAGCGGGGTCATGGGATCGGCACGGAATTTGCGGATGGTAAACGAACTGCCATTGGTGGAGATGACATTGCTGTAGGTGACCTGGAGCCGCGAGCCGTCCGGCAGGGAGGCATCCACCATCGGGTTCGAAAGCGAGATCTGTTTGTTTGCTTTCTGGGCCAGCTTGAGCACATACTGGTTGAGTTCTCCCTTGTGGAAGAGCACGCTGGTGGGAAGGCTGCCATAGGACCGGTGGAAGACAAAGACCGGCAGGTTCTCGCCGTTGCAGCTGATATCCTCGAGCGCCGGGTCGTGCATGAGGGGTTCAAGCAGGCCAAAGCCGGACAGGTCGCGCTGCAGGAAATAGTAGAGGACCGGCAGCCGCCCGTCGTGAATCGTGGGATCGTATTCCTGGAGGGTATGGTAGATATTTTCCTGTTTGAGCTGGTCGGCCGGGGATTTTTCGGGATGGTCATAGATGATGACGTCCCGCAGGTAGCTGTAGGTTTCCTGCAGGACAATTTTTTCCCGGGTGGTGATGACAGGTTCGACGACCGTATAGACCAACCCGAGGTTTCCCTGCCGTTCGATCTTGATGTATACATACGGGGACTGGACCCAGTAGACATCGCGGATACCCCCGCCCGGTTTTTCAGGAAGATCTGCCGGCACCGGCTCATGGCCAGGAACCGGTACGGTGCCGGCAGCAGGCTGCCCGGGCCCGGCGCGGGAAGGGGAGGCGTTGTGCAGGGCCGGCACCAACGCCGCCATCTGCCCCGGGGCAAACCGGAAGGCCGATGCAATGCCGGCAAGAACTACGGTGGCAAGCGAAAGGATGCCGAGGAGAATAAGGAACACCAGCGGCAGATCGATGAAGAGTGCGGCATACCCGGCAAGGATTGCGACCATGCAGGTGGCAAGGATCAGCGCATCGCCCCGGCCGGTCCGGTTTCCCATCGACATCGGCACGGCAAGAATGTGTGCCGGGAGATCACGGTACGTTGGCCGGGTAGGGACAGTCCCGGTTTTTCCCCCCGGAACTTTCTCCGGGCTGATGTTTGTACTGGTCGAAACGGCCGCAACCGGCAGGGTTGGAGGGAAAAACCGGGCCCGGACCGCTGTTGCAAAGATGACCAGCGCGACAAGTGAGATCGCCGACAGCGCGGCCATCACGATAAGGGGCATATCAATGAACAGCACAACCGCACCGGTGCCACTGGCGACCAGCGCGACGGCAAGGAGCAGGACGCTTCCCTTTATCGTACGGCTGGCGAGCGCGGCAAGGGCAGTTCGATAGTAGCTTTTGAACCTGCCCGCGGGATGCGGGTGGACTGGAGACATCATTGTCACGAGAATCCCTCGTCGTCAGCCGGGGTCGGCACCGGTGCTGAACTTGCGGATTTCTCTGTCGCATCGAGGGGGTTGGGCGAGTTACCCGTGATGATCGAGAGAGTCACATCGAGATACGCCCCTTCGATGGTGATCTGGTACTGACCCGCCGTGTATATCGCGATATACCGGGGACCCGGTTCTGAAACCGAGGTCACCGTCTGTTGGCCATTAACCGAGGTCGATAAATTGCCATAATTGGAGAACTGGTAATTACCGGTATCGGAGCTGTAGATCCCGCCATACCCGTCCCGGGCCACAATCTCATGTGTCTGGTTGTCCCGGACGGTGATGGTCATATACGGGGAGTTGACCGGCACAAGAACGGTGCCCCGGCAGGAATCCGGATCTTTGAGACAATCATACTTGGGATTGACCGTAAATACAATATACAACGGGGCCTTCACCACATTTACCTGGAGACCGAACGCGTTCCCGTTGCCGATCAACGTATATGTTCTGGTAAACTCCGGCTGCCGGTAGAGGAAGGGGTACTGCGGGCTCTCGTTGATCTGGACCGCCTGTGGGAAGACATAGGGATTTGGCGTGACGAAAGGGGTGACCTCGGTGATAACTGTCGATTGGTTCGGTGTTTGTACGGCAGCAGGGATGGGCGTGGGAGTACTCTGCGGAATGTCGATCGGCGTGACATCTGAAGTCGGAGTTTCCGTAACAAACGGTAACGGGGTGGTCTCTCCCGCTGGCGGCCCCCCACTGAGGGTGGTCTTGACGGCCTTGATGCAGCCTGAACCGCCAACCATGGCGATAAGCACAACAAGAACAATGATTGAAAATCCGCGTACTCTTGTGCACTTTGCTGAAGTCATACTATCATCCTGTCTGAGTCTGTCCTGATGGTGTGGGGAGATTTCCTCGGATGGGACGGTTCATCCTTCATGAACATAGACAAGAGCCCAGGTAATTTAGTGTTTGACCGGGCTGCCAGCACAATGCATGCCGCCACAGTTCCTCCAGAATCGGAGATTGCACAGCGGGAGGTGTATATCACTGGTGAAGACGGATCTGGATTCGCCCATGTTTATACTATTGTATTAACTTTCTATGATTATTAAACATAGTCTAATTATCTTCCGAAAAATGCCCCGGTCATACTTTACATTTTCCGCATACCGGATCGGTCTTCTGATATTTCACGAACCGCGCCCGGTTCTGCACGATCCGGATCATTGAATCCGAGAGGATATTTCCTAACGATACATCAGCCCGGTAACAGCAGGGTGCAACATCGCCGTTGCACCGGACAAAGAGCGTATACCTCATCAGTGGGCAGGGGACGGTGTGTGCCAAGGGTAACTGCACCTGGCAGCCCAGATCCCGGGCCGTGGCACTGATCCGAGCAAAGAGGGAGTGTTCCTTTTCCTGAAGTACCGGAGTCCAAGGAAAGGAGCGCTCAAATGTCACCTTATCCACACCGAAATCATTTGCTAGGGCAAGCATCTTTTCCACCTGGTCGATATTCTCCTCCAGAAGGGCGATGTTTATGTGGGTCTTGGGGTTCCTGGACTTGCTGGCTTCCCGCCGCCCCATGAAATACCGGATATTCCCGGCGATTTCCGGGGTGCACCGTTCAATATCCGGCAGGCTGAATGCGATGGCAGCAAGTCCTGAACCAATCAGTGCATCGGCTTTGTCAGCGAGCAGGGTTGCGTTTGTCGTAAAGTTCACGGATTTTTGATGTCCGGCTGCATACCGGATCATGTCGACAAGATGCGGGTTCATCAATGGTTCGCCCCAGCCATGCAGGGTGAGGTACCGGCTTTTCGAGGATCTGACGATCTGTGTAAACATATCAAAAGAGAGAGATTCGTCCGAGCTGCAGAATATGGAACGGAGACATGAGGGACAGCCCAGATTACAGGCAGTCGTTGTCTCCAGCTGCAGGATCGGGGGTATGGCGTAATTAAGGATGGACATTGTCATCCTTACCGGACCATACGGGACATTTCAGTCTCACCCGCATGGACGATCGTTTCTGGCAGTCTCATGAGGTAACTCATGCTTTTCCGTACTCCATTTGAATTAAAGATCATGATACCGGCGAACACTCCAATACCAAGGATATGAGCGGCTGCGAGGCCAATTGCTGCTTCCGGGAGAACTATTGGTGCGCACATGTATTTTCACCTCCTTGAAAGTTGATTATTAGTAATTAATCTTATGATAAAGATAAACATTTCCTATTGGCTCCGCCCAATCGCATCTTTTTCCTGTAAAAAAAATGCTGGCTGTGCCTTCTACCTTCTGTCAGTTATTCACCAGTGATCAGGAAGTCCGTTGCACCGGTTCTCCACGCAAACGATATCGTTTGCAGAGAAATTCGATACCATATACTGCCGATGCAGAGATTATACCTCCCAGCAGCGCCACGAGGAAAAGAACCGGCACCATGGCGGGATCCGGGGGAAACCGTGATGCAAAATCATCCCCCCAGAAGAGCCAGAAATGCAGCATGTAATACATATTGGCAAGACCGGCTGCGACAAAGTACTTTCCCGGATACCGGTAACATATTACTGCGTAGCAAAGCCCCAGAATGCCAAAGACGTAATATACCGTGGGAAACTGGGCGAGCGGGATATTATCCTCCCCCAGTTTTGCAAGGCCAAGCAGGGCAATACCAAGCGTTACCAGGCTCAGCATCATCAGAGCCAGCGGCAGGAAGTATTTCCATGAGGATTCTGCAGCCATGAAAAGGAAAACTGCTTCAATAATGATCGCTGCGATGAATAAAACATCCAGCGACTGGATGATCACAACCTGGTTTCCGAAAAGGAGATCGAAGGCAATCAATACCGTTGCCATAGCCGCGGCAGTACCAGGTTTTTTGACCAGGATAAGTCCAAGGAGAAACCAGAAACAGAGAATACTTCCGAAAACGAGCACTCCGGCCCCGGGTCCAGGGAGTTTTAGCATGCCGTATACATACTCAGAAAGCCGACCCTCAGGGAAAAAGTACGAGGGGACGAGCGCGCCGGTCAGTGCAGCCAGTGCTGAAAGGGCGATGATGAGCCCGATCTCCATGAGGCTGAAATAAATACCCTCTCCCGCCGACCCGTTTTCTGACATGAAGCCCACCGGATTCCCATAAAAATGTTACAGGTTTTTCCCTTTCCTCCAGGAAGCCTGCATCGGCAATAACCCGCTTATGCTTTATTAACCCCGTACCGGGTATAGGTATTCCAGATCAGGATTCCCCCGTACGCAATCGCCGCTGCTACCGCGCCAAAGACAAAGGCAAAAGTGAGAATGGGTGGGATCGCCGGGGCCACGGGTGCCCAGCTGAATAACCCGCTTTTCCCGTTGAAGGTCCAGCAGAATGCCAAATAGAACATCTCAGCGCAGCCGGCACCGATAATGTACTTCCCTGCCGGGTACATGAACAGTATCACGGCAAGGCAGAGCGCGAGGATTCCTGTTACCGCATACCCAAGTGGGAAAACGGTTGCCGCTGCCCCATTCTCCCCCATCTTGGCATTACCGGTAGCCATGAGGACAAGAGTGGTAAGGCCCATGATGACAAGGAATGCCGGGAAGATATACCGCCAAGGCTTCTTCTCCAGTGCGAGCAGGCCGGCGAGCTCGATGATTATGGCGACGACGAGGCCGAGGTAATCGATTCGGAATGGCTGTTGCCCTCCGCCCATCCCTCCCTCAGATGTTCCGGCTGAAGGTGATCCCTCACCTGTCGGTACTCCCGAAGAGGTTCCTGTCCCGGGAGATCCTGCGCCTGCCGCTGCACCCTGCACGGCCGACCCCCCACTTGAAGTAGTACCTGTCCGATGAGCAAATCCGCCATGGTGCCCTCCCATGGCAAGCGCAAATGCAAGCCCGAAGATCATGATCAGAACCGCTATAAAGAGCGCAGTACCGGGTTTTTTAATGACAAGCAGTCCCAGCACAAGCCACAGGCAGATGAACGCGCTGACATTGAAGATACCGGTGCCGGGTCCGGGCAGTTTCAGGAAGCCATGGACAAAGCCCGGCCCGGGGCCGCCCGGCAGGACGTAATTGAGACCGTACGTGCTGGTCAGGTACGCCAGTACGGCCAGGATCAGGATGATAATCAATTCGTTTCTGGTAAAATATCCGGAAATCTTTGCCCACAGATCATTGAATGTATTCTTGTCAGACATTAATGGACCTCAATCCACAAAGGATCCTTCTCCGGAATATCCCCGGACAGGATTATGGATCAATACTGTTATCTTATGCAATCAAATAAGCGTTTCTAATTAACATTGTCAAAAAGTATAATCAATGTTTTTATCCTTATACGTAGAACTTTTTCAGAATGATGCATATGGTTACTGTCAACCGGGAGGAATGAATGTCTGACCTCGATTTCCTGCTGGCCAGGGCAAAAGATTTTCATGGCGACCTGTGTGCCGGTATCGTCCTTGGTACCCGCATGACCATGATCGGGATGCGTGAACTGGGCATGAACCCGATGGAGCGGAGCAGGAACCTTATCGTTTACGTGGAAATCGATCGCTGCATTGCGGATGCGATCCAGGCAATCACCGGGTGCTCGCTTGGTCACCGTTCCCTGAAGTACCGGCCATATGGCAAATTCGCTGCAACCTACATTAATATTAAAACTGATGAAGCCGTGCGGGTTTCGGTTGTTGAGAAGAAACGCACGGAAAAGACGGGTCAGGAAGCAATGAAGGATGCGGTGAAGATTCTGCTTGACGCCCCGGAGTCGGACCTGTTCAGGATTAAAAAAGTCCAGGTCGAGATCCCGGATGGTGACATGCCCGGCCTGCCAAAACGCCGTGCACGCTGCAGCAGGTGCAACGAGATGATTGTCGACGATAAGGAAGTTGCTGTTGACGGTATAGTATTGTGCGGCAATTGCGCCCATGGCTCATACTACAGGGAAAGATGATGGAGTGGGCAGCGCATAGTTCCCGTTGTAATCCAGCCCCGGGTCTTCCAGACATCCTTCCACTTACTCCGAGATCCGCTCCCCCACAAGACCCGGGCTGTTGCTTTCCATGACTGCAGGGAAATGCTATGAACCAGAGTGATTCCCGATCAATCCTTGAAAAAGCCTATGAAAAACTGGTCGGCGAGTACCGAAGGCTTGACACACCCGAGATCATGGTGAAGGGTTTCGGGCTCAACCCGGGCTGGAATGCCGTGATCGGGACCAACGGGTGCTGCGGTGTCGCCATGAGTTTCCAAGACAACAATCCTCTCTATGGGAACGAGGAGACCCTACAGGACCTGGAATACCTGAAGGCATGCGTCGGCGCGCCGCTTTTCGACGTGGCATTCGCAAACCTTACAGATGAACGCCTGAGCCGGCGTTCGGTTGTCCTTGCCGCGCTCAATGCGCTTTCCCAGCCCTTTGTTACTGACGAAGTGCTGCAGGCCAAAGGCTATGCGGTCGGGCTGGAAGTAAAAGATCTGGTGAGAAGCGATGATTATATGGTGATAGTGGGATACGGCGGCCTTGTGAAGAGCTATGCCGGCCGGTGCCGGGAACTGCACGTGACCGACCAGCGGCCGACAGAAACGTTCAGGACGACGATTGTCGGAGAGGATATCTGTTATGGTCCGGCCGGCATCACAGTCCACCCGTCGGAGGAAAACCGTGAGGTTCTTGAACAGGCTGATGTCGCGATCATCACCGGTTCGACACTTGTAAACGGGACATTCGAAGATGTCGTGGGGTATGCAAAGCATGCCCGCATCCGGGCACTCTACGGGTCGAGCGCCCAGCTGATCCCGGATGTGCTCTTTGAAAACGGGATCAATGTAGTTATGTCTGTTGCCATCAGCGACCCGGTGCGGTTTGAATATGATGTGATGAACGCTCCCGATATGGAGACGGCTCTGCGGAAGCACCAGCGGAAATACAATGTGGGGGTGCATATAAACCAGGAATGATTAATAACTTGTTTTCTCCCGGTAAATTCCATATTCATTTTACGAGAGATTGCCGCGTAAAACACTCCCTTTTTTACAGATCCGACCGTATGTATCCCTCGACACACCATTCAGCAACCCTTCGTAATCCCCCTCATTCCACATGACTCCGATTGGATCTTCGAAGTCCTCCGGTAGTATTAATGAGGGGGATTTATTTTATATCCGGCTTCGAAAAACACATTCTAGAATTCAAAAATGCTTTAATAAAATTACACACGGTTAACTGTTAATTACAAAAAATAATTGAGCTAAAGTTTCGATCAGGACGCTATCCCTTTTAAGTCCAAACCACTTCTCAGTGGACGACAGGATCACATCCCCGGTGTGCTACGCTCATATATACTGGATAAAGTAGAAGGGCAATCGCGAGAAAACAGGCAAATAGCGAAGGTCTGAAACGATGCATGATGTTCCAACGCTCGCCGCATGGCAATTCCGGCACTGGTGGGAAAGTCATTTTTCCGTTGAATTAATGATAATTATCTTCGTCGTTGTTGTTGGGGTATGTTTTCTGGTATACCGTTACTGGTATAACCGAACGCATAAAAGTATGTGAACAGCGATGGAACAGGATCTATTTGAGAGGTGAAACTATCCTTTCGGGGTACTGATGCGTCGACCGGTGATTGGGCATTTTTAACGAGATGAAATAGTGGTCATCTCATTCAGACGAATCAGGGGCCTGTGACTTATTCTCTACGATCGTAACAACTCTTTCTGATCACGATCCAGAACCCGGTATCATCATTGATAATCCGGTAATCGCTGATTCCGGCCGCTTCGATCGATGCCTCGATCTCTCCGGCCCGGAATTTCCGGAACCGGTTCCGCATGGGGTGAGCAGGATCATCGACAATGCCCCGTTCCTTACGGTGTGCAAGAACCTCGTCGCGGATCTTACCGCTGCCATACCCCCCGCCGATATATGCTATGCCGCCGGGTTTGAGAACCCGGAATACCTCAGAAAATGCAACCGGAAGATCGTTCCAGAAATGATAGGACCCCCGGCTGACCACGAGATGGAAGGTGGTATCCGGTGCCGGGATGGCATGGACATCGCCGATCACCGGTACGACCTGCTCTTCCATCCCCCGCTTCCGGATGTTTTTTTGTGCCAGGTCATACATCTCCGGTGAACTGTCGAGAGCGGTCACTTTGAGTGCTGAAAGTGTCGCAAGGGCGATGGCCAGTGAACCAGGCCCGGAACCGATATCGAGACAGGCGCCTTCGGTAATACCGGTCCGGTCAAGGATCTGGTTCGCTATCACCGGGTAAATCCGGGCAAAGTCTGTGTTTGCGAAGGTGTCGTATTGCCGGGCTTCTCCGGGGGTTTTCCAGAAACGGGAGGGAGTTGAAGACATGGAATCAGCACCGCAAAGTCAGGGCTACATGGGTAATGGTTTATTAACTTCAGCAAGAATTCGCGCAAAAATTGGTGAAATATTGAGGAGTGAAATTGAAACTCCTCCCCTTTTTCACTCTCCGATAGGTTCGTACGTCCTGACGACTTAATTGACACTTCCCGTTACAGTGACAGCCTTCTGCCAGATGATCGTACCCGTTGGAATATAAATTATTTTCACATTCACGGTATCACCGGGTCTCAATAGTTCCCAGTGGTTTCCGAGAACACCCTGCATCATATCAATACTGTAGGTTCTGGGATCCCATCCCGAAGAAGGCAGGCTTGCTACATAGGGAATCCACACATTGGGCTCCTGGTCCGGTGTAGATGGATATGGGAACAGGTATCCGGCAGAACAACTGGTTGAGCTAGTAGCCGCTTGTCCTTCCATGGATAATGAATATGAAGAACTGTAGGTACTGTTGACATAGCAAAGACCCGGAGTATATGGTATACTACTGTAAGTATACTGGAATTTGGTTGATACACCATATCCTGATGCGAACTGGTTGACGCTGAAGGTGTGAGATGTTGCACTATAACTAGCACCATAGGCCTGAGAGGAAACCGACCCACCGAATGGACGGGACAGAAACACCGTGCCGGGCTGGAGGTAGTAATTACCCCACCAGGAGCTGTTTCCTTCCGTTCCGGCCTGCACGATAGCTTCATTGCCACCGCCATCAATATTCCAGAAAACATTCCCGGCTCCTAAATTCCCACTCCTATTACCGACTCCGGGGCCATATCCATAGGGGACGGTCAGCCGCCATAAATCATATCCCATACCTCCATGGGTATCATAGATTACATTAAAGTTAACAATACCCGGGGTCGTCGTTGCACCCCCGGGGATAGTTGTCATGTTCCCCAAAGTCTTCGTCCAAGAAGTTACGATCTTCAGGTTCTGGGTAGAAATCGGGGCACTTGTCGATGTAACTGTTCCCTTGAAGTAACTGTTTTCCCAGTTTCCACTGTTGGCAATTTCGAGGTCCATCGCGAGGGACGGTGCCTTGTTTTTGTTATAACTGCTGACAAAACCACCGGAAAAACCACTTACCACTGCAGCAATGATGATCACCACAACGAGCATCAGCATCACGCCCACTACTGGTGAAACTGCACTATCACCCGATTTTCTTCTTACCTCCCGTCTGGCAAGCGAATAATTGAACGAGCAATTCTTCGAATGTATCTGCATTTTTTTACCTCTTTAAAAAATTAATTTTCCTCTCCCCCCCTTATGGACCAACTTTCACATTGGTCTCTGAGATAAGTTTCCCATCCGTGGAATCGATTTCCAGGAAGAATGACTTGCCGATATCGTTTACCGTAGGAGAGGAAAGGCTCGTACCCTGCCCCCCAAGACTCTCATACATCACCGTCATGTCCCCTGTATCATTGCTATACATGGTCTGCCCCGGCTCCCAGACGGGTATCTGTACGATACCGTTGGGCATAGCCCATGCCTGCCCGGCAGCGTTAAAAATCAACGATCTGTTGAGGGTAACTCTCTTCATGGTTCCCGAGTACCCGCCATTCTCCGCATCGATTCCCCGTACCACGAGATAAATATTCTGTAACTGCAATTCATCGCCGCCAGCATGATACATCGTAAGAGTACCTGCCCCTACACTGTACGTTGCCTGGATCGTTGCCTGAGGGGCTTTGCTGTTGGAATTGATCAGTCCGCCGGCAAAACCGCTGACAATCGCTGCAATGATGATCACTACGACAAGCATGAGCATCACCCCTACAACGGGTGAAACTGCCCGGTCATTTTCCCGCTTTTTTTCTGTATAACTCATGATACTGATCCCTCCAATGGAATAGATCCCTGCCAGATCGTCTTACCTGAGGGTATATGGATAATTTTCATGTTCACAACGTCACCTGGCCTTAGAACATACCAGTTCGGCCCGAGGACAGCCTGCATCTGATCAACACTAGCCGAGCTTAATACAGCACCGTTGGCAGTATCCGTTCCATAGAAATACGAATATTGCGTCTTTAATCCATACCCCACCGAAAAGTTCGAGCCAGTATATGGGGCGGCACCGAACGGTTGGGCAAACATGACTGTTCCTGCCTCGAGGTTGTAATTACCAAACCAGGTAAAATTTGTTATCCCAATTGTTCCGATACTCGACATCCCCGTCGCACCCAATCCTTCATAGGGCGTGCCGTTGGAGACTTCAGTACCATTCATACCAACGCCGGGACCGTCACCCTGCGGGCAGACACATTGCCATGATGGGGGCGATGTTGGCGATTGAGTACTGCCATCATAACTATTGGGTTCAGTAACGTACGAAACATTGAAATTGGTGACACCGGGCGTTATGGTTGCACCACCAGTGACAACCTGCCCCGGATTTACTGTTTTACTCCAGGAGGTTATGATTTTTAGATCATTGGTTCGAATCGGTGCGCTGACTCCGGTAACAGTGGCCTTGAAATAGCTTGTGGGATAATACCCGCTGTTTATAATATGAACATCCAGCGTAAGCTGGGGGGCGACCGGTGTCGTTTTTACGAGTCCGCCGGCAAAACCGCTGACAACTGCTGCAATGATGATCACGACCACCAGCATCAGCATTACGCCCACTACCGGAGATACTGCATTTTCATTCTGCTGTCTCATGGTTTCTCTCCCTTTTGAGATGACTTAATTTTCGTTAGCCTGACCCGGCAGTTATGGCTGGATGGTAATATCTGTCGAAGAGATCAGGTCACCCTTGGTATCCCCGACCATCAGCGTGAAGGTTTTCCCGATGTTGGAGCTGTTGCTGATGCAGAGATCGGGACGGCCCGCATTATAGAGGGTCGGCTGGAGGGACTGGCAACCAGAATTGGTCCCAGCGATGTAGAGAGCCGTTCCGGGCAGGAAGGCGGTAATGTTGTACGCTCCTGAACTGGTTAGCAGAGAATTCCCGTTGATATCCGTGATCAGAGATTGGTTAAGTACCTGCGAAGTCTTCTGCTTCAGGTTGATCCCGAACGTATCACCGTCATATATAGTGAATACGGTCGTTGTCAACGGGACCGCGTCACCACCCGAATGATCGATTTCCAGACCGTTCGATACACTGAATTTTCCGGTGATCGATGCCTGAGGTACCTTGCTTACCCCGCTTACTGCGCCACCGGCGAAGGCTGATACTATGGCAGCGATAATAATAGTAACCACGAGCATCAGCATTACACCGACAACCGGCGAGACTGCATTTTCAATTGTATTTTTCATTTTTATGCCCCCGTAACTACTACATCCTGCTGGAAAATGGCCTTACTCGTGGGTGTATAGATGACACGGACTGTCACTACATCTCCCGGACTTAACTGTTCCCAGCCGCTGCCAAGAACCGTGTACATCGGGCTGGTGGAACTACCACTACCGACATAGCCGGCATACGTGGATGAAGGTTCAGCAACCAGCCCGGTTCCTTGAGTGAGTGTAAAATTGCCAAAGGTCTGGTTAGCGGTATAAGTGCCAGCGATGTTCTGAGTTCCTGAAACTCCAGGTCCAAATCCAAACGGTGCCCCGTTAAGCGTCGAATTCCCACCACTCATAAACCCTTTTCCTACAGCGGGCCAGCCATTATACTGACCTGCCGTTGTCCAAGATTGGCTCTTCATCGTTGTGGAATATGAAGTTGTCAGGATCAACTTGCTCGTGGAAACGGGAGCACTGATACTGGTAACAGTTGCAGAGAACATTGTAGTCCCATAATTTCCCGAATTCGCAATCTTTACATCCATGGCAAGGGTCGGGGTCTTCGTATTACTGTTTGACCCTATCAGCCCACCAGCAAATCCGCTGACGACCGCCGCGATAACGATGGTTACCACAAGCATCAGCATCACCCCGACAACCGGCGAGACAGCCTCGTCGCCATTTTTTCTCGATAATCTCTTCAGATAATGCATGTTCATTTCCTCTGATCATCAGACCGTTGTGCAGTGGTGGATCAATTTCATGGGATCAAACCACCATGCCATCATTCACATTGTAAAAGATTATATTTAACAATTGTCATTTGTTAACGTATTTTTATTAATTGTATTGTATTAACACGGATCACGATACGGCAGAGCGAGAACAAACTAACAAGAATGCAGGAGAATCGATTCCCGGCTTTATTCAGGAAGAACTGCAATACTACCGTGGGCGGGCGATAATGGCAGACCCCGGCCGGCAAGGGCAGGAATAATTAACCCGCAGGGATTACCTGATCACCGGTTATCACGTTGAGAACTGGAAAGGCCCGGGACGCATTAGAGGGATCCGGTCCTGGAGTGAATGGGGAATACGTATGATACTTGTCGATGCCAGATGTACCGTTCTGCCGGAGCGGAAGGGCGATTTTATCCGGGAGACCCAAAAGATCATCCCGGTAGTGCAGAGGGAGGCCGGGTGCACCCGGTACGAACTGTTAGCCGATGTTGGCGACACGGGGGTATTCCATTTTATTGAAGAATGGGAGAGCAGGAAACATCTCGATGAACACCTCGCGCAACCCCATATGCAGGAATATTTAGGAAAGACCGCACCCTGGTATTCCGCCCCTGCCGATCTCACCCTGTACGATGTTCTCGGATCGCAATCTGGTACGCCCGGCCACTGATTGGGCCCGGGGCCCGCGAATGCCGTGCGTTCACCCGGCCCAGGTATTCATACAGACCGGGACAAACTATCCGTTCAGGAATTACAACCCGGGCCACCCGCCATCCACCTCCTCCCTTCCACCGTTGATATACCCCATACCGGAGAGGAGGGCGAATAACCCGGAAAATATATCTGTACTTTAATGTAGTACTGCATCATTACTATCAGGTTAATGACTGATGTCCTGCAGATACGCCAGGAAAAACGGGATACTCTCGATATAGTGTACTTTTCCGGCAGGCTTGATACCAACACCTCTCTTGAAGCAGATGAGACCCTCAAACGGCTGATCGCATCCGGAGGCCTGCGGATCATTCTCAATCTGGGAAATCTGGACTATATCAGCAGTTCCGGCCTCCGGGTGATTATCACCGCTTTAAGAAATGTGAAAAAGATGCATGGCGACCTGAAACTTGCCTGCATGAAACCGGCCGTCAGAGAGATCTTCCAGCTGACAGGGTTCAACCGGCTTTTCTCAGTTTATGACACTGAAGATGCGGCGATCCAGAGTTTTTCCTATGTTAACCTCGATGAGAACGAGCAACGGATCATGGATGCGGTCGTTTCAACGCTGGATATTGAGGAGGAACGACAGAGGGCGGAAAGGAACCTGCAGCTTTCAGAAAACATGTACCGGGCCATATTCGAGAACACCGGCACTGCGATGGCCATCGTAGAGGATGACCTGACCATCAACCTGGCAAACACCGAATTTGCCAGGATGGTGGGATACAAAAACGAAGAGTTCACGGAAGTATTCAGCCTGTTATCGTTTGTCGTCCGGGACGATCTGGCCATGGTAACAGAATTCCACGATCAGGCCCGGAAGGATACCGAAGACCATCCAAAACACTTTGAATTCCGGCTCAAGGATCGGGGAGGCAATGTCAAAAACGTGTACGTGATCCTCGATATGATCGAAAAGACACCACGCAGGGTATATTCTCTCCTCGATATAACAGAGCTGCGGAAGATAGAGGAAGACCTCCAGCATGAACTGATAAGAAATGAGGAATTCTTCATCCTCACCGCACATGAACTGCGGACACCGCTTCAGCCCGTCGTAGGATACCTGCAGCTGGTTCTTGAAGATCCGGATTCATTTGGCCTGAACGCGGATGGAAAAGCGATCCTGGAAAAATGTTTACAGAATATCGATCACGTCCGGGAGAGCATCGAGCATATCATAAAACTAAGCGGCCCGGGGTACGGTCCGGAACAGATCCTGCCCCGGTTCAAGCCCCAGTACCGGTTGATATCCCCGCGACAGCTGCTCATCTCGTATATCATGATTATCCGGTGTTCCAGCGACATTGCAGTGGACATCCAGGTACGGGACGATCTGAAGATCAACACGGACAGTGAATACTTTTTTTTGATCATCCAGAGCCTCATGGTTACGGCCATCCGGTATTCCACGTCACCGGCAAAAATCGAGTTCTCGTATTATGATGATGAAATCAATCATTATTTCACTCTCAGAAACGGCAGTGCAGTTATTGCACAGGAGATCCTCCCCAATCTGTTCAGGCCCTATCATGTGGGCAATGAATCAAAGCTTTTGAGAAAATCCGGGTTTATCGGCCTGAGCCTTCCCGTGGCAAAACAGATGGCGGAAAAGCTTCAAGGGGATATTACCGTCACGAGTACTCCTGAAACAGGAACCCTGTTCACGCTGGTACTGCCCAAGTCCAGCGCTCCGGAGTAGTTCGTTTTTCCTTTTTTACCATTCCGGTCTTTCCCGTCCGGGAACCACAATGCAGACAGGGGGTCACTCCGATGCAGTACCAATCCGCTGGTAAGGAAACTGCCAGGGTGATCCCTATTCCTCGCGGGAAAGCATAGGATCATCGGAGTCCCGCATTGGCGGTGTGCCCGGGGGACGGTGACAGCGCCCCACGCGGGCTTCAACTGGTGGAGCAGGGCTGAACTCCGGCAACCGAACCGATAATCCAAAAGCGGTGCGGGACTCACCCGGATAAAAATACGGTATTCTCCCCCTTTCAACGGTTCTCCTGCAGGAACGAAACGATCCGTTCCTGAACTTCATGGACCTGCGGCGAGATCCATGCGCAGAAATGGGATCCCTCCCGTACCCAGAGCCCCTCGGCTCCGGGAATGGTATCGCGGGCATATACGCCATGGTAAAAGAGGACGTCGCTGTCATGCGTGCCGTGGATAATAAGTGCCGGGCACCGGATCTTCCCGACCGGGAGATCGGGGAGGGTGGCGAGCTGGGCCATATCGTTCTCGACACCGGCCTTCCTCCGGGAATAATCCGACATCGAGCGTACAAGCCGGAGGAAAAGGCGCAGCTGGTGGGGATCGTGCATCGCTGCCTCGACCTTTTCGTCAATCTGCGCCGGCAGGAGAGGGGACTCCTCCCTGATGAGTTTATAGAGCATCTTTTTGGGAAATGCGTCGAGAAGAAGCTCGTGAGCTTCTCGCCCGGACCGCTCAGGAATAATGCCTCGGTGACGGCGTTCGCATTGGCCGGCATCAGGTATTTCGAAACGACCGCATCGGCGGCCACGAGCGCAGTGACCCGGACGGGATACCGGATGGCAAACACGTAGCCGGACACACCGCCGGCCGACCCGAAAATGACCAGGACCTTGTCGATCCCGAGACTGTCGAGCATCGCCGCGTACAGGTCGGCCCGTTCGGCCGGGGTCTTCCCGGAGGTAAGCGGTGTCCCAAGATATCCCGGCCGGCTCAGCGCAAGGATCGAGAACCCTGAGTCGGTCAGCCAGTCAAAGGAAAGGAGGGACTGGTCATACCCGCCAGGCCCCCCATGAATGCCAAGGACAACCGGGCCATCCCCGAGGCGGGCGTACTCCACCGTTCCCTTTGCGGTTTCAAGAGTCCGGTTCAGGGCGACGAGTTCGTCCTGCCGCTCAATCTTAGCCATTAGCCATTGCGGGAAGTCGGACGCGAACAGGGCATCGCAGGGTTCCTGCTTCAAGGTCGTTTGTTGAATCCCGGCTGTGAAAAGTCTTTTGCCGGCACCCCGGGTTTTCAAGACAATAATGTATCCCCGGGATCACGGGGTTTCCGGGTTTGATCGTTTCCGCGAGATTAACGAGGATATGCACCAGACAATCGTGACGGTCTCGCACGAAGACTGGCACAAGGACTATTTCCACCGTATTGTCCAGCTCAGGGACGGTAAGGTCATCAGCGACGAAACAGGCCGGACTGATACAGGGTACAGCGCCTGACACGAGTGCGGACCGGCCCTCCCTTGTGATCCATGCATTATTTCCGTTTCCCCGGCCCACATTCCGGTTACTGATATGTCTGGTGAAAAACGCGATTTTGATAGCGCGGCAGCAACCTGGGACGAGAACCCGGGCCGGGTAAAGATGGCGCACGATGTGGCGCGGGCAGTTATCGGGACGGTACAGCCGGGACCGGCAATGGACGTGCTGGACTTCGGGTGCGGGACGGGCCTTCTGACCCTTGCGCTCCAGCCCCATGTCCGCACGATCACCGCGGTCGACAGTTCTCAGGGAATGCTCGATGTGCTGGACACGAAGATCCGGGCGCAGAAGATCGCAAACGTCCGGACCCGGCTCGTGAACCTGGAAAAAGGGGACACGCTCACGGGGCCGTTTGACCTCGTGGTGAGCAGCATGACCTTCCACCACATCCGGGACACCGGGATGCTCCTCGACCGGATGGCCGAGATCCTCAAGCCCGCAGGAAGGATTGCCATTGCCGACCTCGATTCCGATGAGGGGAAGTTCCACGACACAAACGACGGCGTGTTCCATAACGGGTTTGACCGGCACATGATGATGAAGTCATTCGAGGCCGCCGGTTTTTCATCGGTCCGGAACCGGACTGCCGCGATGGTGAGAAAGCCCGGCCCGTCCGGGGAGATGCGGACGTTTACGGTTTTCCTGATGACCGGGAAAAAGGGTGCGTGAGCGGGAAGAGCGTGGACTTTTTTTAATTTTCTCCATCGTTACGGACACCTGTGCTCCTATGCCGTCATGAGCCGGGTTTTTACGGTCTGAACAAACCGCAGTATCCGGGCCGGGCGCCATGCCCGGCAGGATCCGGAACCCTGCCGGATTTTTGTATCAAAGGGAGAGATTCAAGAGGCCGCAAAGACGATTACACATGGAATGAAACTCGGTGTTCTCTGTTCCGGGGGCAAGGACTCGTGGTTCGCCTGCCATCTCGCGATGCAGAAAGAAGAGGTCGCCTGCCTCATCTTGGTCCGGTCCAAAAACGAAGAGAGCTACATGTTCCACACCCCCAACACCCATCTCGTGCCGCTGCAGGCAGAGGCTGCGGGGCTCCCGCTCGTCGCGGTAGAGACAGAGGGGATCGAGGAGGCCGAGCTTGCCGATCTCACCCGTGCCATCCGCCTTGCCGTGGAACAGCATGGTATCGAGGGCGTGGTGACCGGCGCCCTCCTCTCCGTGTACCAGGCTACCCGGGTCCAGCGGATCTGCCGGGACCTCGATCTCTGGTGTTTCAACCCGCTCTGGTACACGGACCCGGAGCACTACATGAAAGAGCTGATCGCCACCGGCTTCCGGGCCATCATCACCGGCGTCTTTGCCGCACCGTTCTCCGCGGACTGGCTGGGAAGGGAGATCGACCGTGAGGCTCTTATTGACCTGCAGCAGTACGTGCGGTCGGACCGGATCACCCTCACCGGTGAAGGCGGGGAGTACGAGACGCTGGTCGTGGATGCGCCTCTCTTTGCAAAAAGGATCGTGGTTCTTGAGTCGGAAAAAGAGTATGCGAATTTCCGGGGACTCCTGCGGGTGAAGCGTGCCGTGCTGGAGGCAAAATGATCCTTCTCGTGGATCTCTCGTGGAAGGCCTGCTCCCTCTCCCGGGCCGAGTTCGTGGGTCCGGTAGCAAGGATCGTTTCATGCGCCGGGCATGAATGGCGCGAGGCACATTTTTCCGGAGTAACAAGCAAAAACCTCGAATGCGCCGACGGGATCATCCTGTGCGGGACGGCGTTAAAAGACAACCACTTTGCCATGCAGGTACAGGAATTTTCGTGGCTCGAAGACATCCGAGTCCCGGTCCTTGGGATCTGCGCCGGGATGCAGGCCCTCTGCCTTGTGCACGGGGGAGCCCTCCGTCCGGCGTGCGAAATTGGGATGACCACAATCCGGGTCACTCAACCTGATCCGCTCCTTCCCGACCGGACGGAGTTTACGGCCTATGAACTGCACTCCTTTGCCTGCGACCCGCCGCACGGCTGGGTGGTGACCGCGGTCTCGGACCGGTGCGTCCAGGCTGTCCGTCACCCGGACCGGCCGCTTTCCGGCGTCATGTTCCATCCCGAGGTACGGAACGATGCGGTAGTGGAACGGTTCTGTGTACGGTGCCGGGAATAATGTTCCCTCATCCAGAAGGTTTTTTTCGTTCCCTCAATATTACCAGATCTTACCGTGCGGAAAGGATGGGGGAATGGGGTGTGCCCGCTAACTGCGGTACGATCGCACCATTTCACCCACCCAACCGGAACGAACCGGGGGGGAAGTGGTAGAAATACTCCTCGTACATCTCAGAGAGAGCAGCGTCCCGGGGAGGGATATACGGTTTTGGCGTGTACCCGAGAGCCTTACGGATTTCCTGCCGGACAAAATACGGGCGGCGGGAGACCATGGCACGCTGGTCCTTTACCCGCACGGGCAGCCGGTGGATATGCCGGTGGCACAAATCACAGACCACGAGGATACGTGCCGAGGGATCACGCACCATCTCCCGGTACAGGCGCCGGGAGATCCGGTGGATCTCGAGCAGCGGGAGGGCGAAGTATCCGGAGCAGAGTTCGCAGGTCCCCTCAACGGCAATCTTGATCTTTCTTTCCTGCACCCGGGTGAGCCCGGGACATTCGGACACCCGCATACAACCTCACTCTTCCCCATAAGATCTATAAATTATTATCACAAACCTTGTTTTGCATGTTTGAATCAGGCAAACCCCCTGTTGTAGAGAATACGGAAGAGAACCGGCAGATCTGCAGGAAATACTGTACCATCTGCCAGAACTACAAGCGCCATTCGCTCGAAAAACACCAGCCGACCGAGCTCTTCTGCGGCTGCGGGACGTCCAGTGCCCAGAATATGAAAGAGATCGGCTGCTTCTGCCCGGCCTGTCCGCTTTTCACGAAGTACCACCTCCGTGGCGGATATTTCTGCGTAAGAAGGTAGAGAGATTATTTTAATCCTTTTGTTTTGATCATTTTCCCGGGTTTTACATTGGACCGCCCGGTATCCGGATTGCAGATGGGGCATACCTGTCCGGGAGGTTTTCATGGGCATGGAACTGACCGGAACGGATTGCGGCCGATACCATGAAAAAAATCCACAGGAAGCATATTATCCTCATCATACTATCACCCCTTATGAAAAGCAGTGAAAAAAAAGTCGAGGATACGGAAGAGAACCGGCAGATCTGCATGAAGTACTGCGGATCCTGCCCTACCTACAAGCACAACTCCCTTGAAAAATTCGAGCCCGGTGCCCTCTTCTGCGCACGCGGGACATCATCGGCTCCATCAGTAAAAGAGGTCAACTGCTACTGCCCTGCCTGCGAGATCTTTGACAAGAACAACCTTAACATCGGGCGCTTCTGCAACCGGCATTAGGGAGGCGGGGTGTTACCTGCGGGTGCGTCACAGGGAAGATCACAATGCAGTCTTCATCCGGGGGCATGCCGCCCGCCACAGAGCGAGGGAGAGATCCTCTCCCTCCCCCCTCAAAAGAACGAGGAGCGAACATACAAAAAAACCGGACAATAAGGTTGATGCCTTCATCTGACCTGGTGATTCCTGCAGCACCAAAGGAAAAAATTCAGGTTATTTTATCCTGGCATATTCCTCATCCGTTACAGGTTCCAGCCATTCAGGTTCTCCTTTTTGTGGATTGGTACTGATCGCGATATGGGTAAACCAGCTGTCCGATGCAGCACCGTGCCAGTGTTTTACCTCAGGCTGGATTTTTACCACATCCCCCGGGCGAAGCTTTCGGATCTTCCGGCCTTCTTCCTGGTAATATCCCTTGCCGCGCCCGTGATAAGCAGGATCTGGCCGCCGGGATGTTCATGCCAGTTGTTCCGTGCGCCGGGTTCAAATATTACGTTGAACACCGGGCAGTGAAACGTGCTGTCATCGGGAACCAGAACCCGGAGCCAGGCTGTGCCGATGAAATGGTCGTTTGCGATCTTTTCCCCTTTCGGGAAGATTGCATGTTCTCGCAAAACTTTTGATTTCTCCATACGTTACCTCCTTAACAATTCCGGCATAAGGGGGTGCCTGAGGTTTTCAACACTGTTTGAAGGCCTTCCGCGCCATGGCGACCCTCTCCTCGAATCCGGGCCCTTCAAGTTCCTTTACCACGGATTCGAGAAGCATCGGGATATCAAGGTGCTGGGGACATTTCTCCCGGCATTCCCCGCATTGCACGCACAGGGATGCAAACTCGGGAGTCCCGAGAGCGACTGCCCCGCCCAGCCGTGCGGCGTACATGAATTTTTCCCCGTCTGCATTACCGGTCAGGTACAGGTTGTTGTACTCCTCGAAACAGAGCGGGATATTCACCCCCGACGGGCAGGGCATGCAGTACCGGCAGCCGGTACAGCCCACTTTTAAGAGTTCACGGTACTTTTTCTCTACCCTTTGTACCAGCTGCAGTTCTGCTTC
This sequence comes from Methanoregula sp., assembly GCF_052325125.1. Classification (GTDB taxonomy): domain Archaea; phylum Halobacteriota; class Methanomicrobia; order Methanomicrobiales; family Methanospirillaceae; genus Methanoregula. Next base: position 121,394 of record NZ_JBKQWO010000052.1, read on the forward strand.
GTTCAGCGAATGGGGGTACGCTTCACCGGCAACCCTGATATTCTCCCGGATATGCGACTCATCGTTCATCCCGGAGAGGACGACCGTGACATCAGGATGGTTCCAGATCCAGCGCAGGGCCCATTCTGCCGGGGTCCTCTTTACCGGAGCCTCGTCCCAGATCTCCTGTACCGCCGGCGGCACATTCCGCGTGAGGTTTCCTCCCCGGAGGGGCTCCATGATGATGACCCCAAGACCTTTTGAGGCGGCGTAGAGAAGGCCCTTTGTACCCGCCTGGTTCTTCTCATCTAAGAAGTTGTACTGGATCTGGCAGAAGTCCCAGTCATAGGCATCCACGATCCGGCCAAAATCCTCTCCGGCTCCATGGAAGGAGAAACCCGCGTTCCTGATGCGACCGTCCGCCTTGGCCTTGTCCAGGAAGTCAGCCACGCCCAGCTTTTCGACATTGTCCCACAGCTCGCCCACAAGGGCATGAACGAGGTAATAGTCGATGCGGTCGGTCTGGAGTTTTGCGAGCTGGGCATCCAGGAATGTATCCATATCCTCCCGCTTTTCGATTAGCCAGGAAGGGAGTTTGGTGGCGAGCCTGACTTTTTCGCGGTACCCGTCAGCAAGGGCACGGCCCACGAACGGCTCGCTCTGTCCCCCGTGGTAAGGCCAGGCCGTATCAACGTAATTTACGCCGTGGTCGATGGCGTACCGCAGTTGCATTGTAGCCCGTTCTTCATCGATTGAGCCATCCTCTTTTACGGGAAGCCGCATGCACCCGAACCCGAGGATGGAAAGGTTGTCCCCGGTTTTTGGCATTTTCCTGTACAGCATTTTTTTCACCCGGTTTTTTACTTTCTGTTGATCAGCACTCGTTTCCTGACAGACGGATCCGTCACGTTTTTGCGTTCATCCCGATGTCACGCAGCCACCCGGCTACCTCATCGTGTGCATTTTTTACATCGCCGCCATGAATAGCAAGACCATCAGGGACGGTTGACTGCGGGCACATTTTTCTGATATCTGCTACACTCTGCCCAAGGCCGCTTCCCTCGTGCGTGCAGAACGGCGCAATGGTCTTTCCGGAAAAATCATAGTCCTCCAGGAAGGAACATACCGGCATCGGCATCGTTCCCCACCATATGGGATAGCCCAGGAAGATTACCTCAAAGGATGCCATGGTGTCCACATGGCCGGTAAGCTTCGGCCGGGCTTTGGTGCGAAGTTCCTGCCGTGCAACCTCGGTGGTTTCCGTATAATCTTTGGGATACTCCTTCACCGGTTCGATATGAAACAGGTCGCCACCGGTCATTTCATGGATCATCTTCGCCACGAATTCCGTGTTACCGACCGGCAGGTTCACGATCTGTCCGTTGACATAGTTATTTCCTGCACGCGAAAAATACGCGATCAGGGATCTTGTGTCATTTCCATTCATGGTTGCCGTTTTCATGGATGCGTTCCTCCGACAGGAGTTTTGGTCCCCCGATCGAGTACAGCATATTCCTCATCCGTTACGGGTTCCGGCCAAATGGTGTCGCCCGCCTGGTACTCATACGTTCTTTCCCATCTCATATGCCTGATCCATTGCCGTGCTTCCCTTGTGGTCCCCGGTGTTCTCAGCACCGCCCCCGTACTTACTCCATAATGATGCATTCATTCCCGGATAAAATTCGTGAATATGGGTTTTTCCCTCTTCGGAATCTGCACACCGGCCTGAAGACCCGCCTCCTTACATTTGAGGAAGAACGCCATGTTCCGTGCAAGAATGCGCATGGTCTGCAGGCCTTCTTCGTCCTTTTTCACATCTTCCGGCTGTGCCCCGTGAACCATGTTCCAGTAGCGGGACGAGATGACGGGCATCTCCGAGATGGTGAAATACTTGTTGAGCTGGTCGAAGGCGGTCGTTGTTCCCGCCCGGCGCGAGGAAACAACCGCGGCCGCCGGTTTTAAGGCAAATGTCTGCCTGCCTGACTGCAGGTCTGTGTAAAATGCGCGATTCATAAAGGAGGTCATCGCACCGGATGCTGCGGCGTAATGCACCGGTGATCCGAAAACAAAACCGTCTGCATCCTTTGCAATGTCAAGGAATTCGTTGACCGTGTCGTCAAACATGCAGCGCCCGGTTTTGGCACACGTCTTGCAGGCCGTACAACCGGCAAGCGGCTTTATGCCAATCCAGAAAATTTCCGTTTCGATGTCTTCTTTGTTCAGGGTTTTTGCTACTTCATTAAGAGCAGTCCATGTGCAACCCTTCTTGTGCGGGCTGCCGTTTACCAGAAATACCTTCATTCCCATACCTCCCGGATATTTTTCACACTCTTTTTGACTCTGTCCACTCTGTTCAATATCGCCCGTGTTACTATACGATATATAAATCATGTATGACATAAATAGTGAGTACAAACAAATATGTTACATACTGACAGGTTTGATACTATGGCAGCCCCGCCGAAAAAATACAAATACAGTTGGCCAATCGAGGCGACCCTTGACGTGATCGGGGGCAAATGGAAACCGCTCGTCATCTACCAGCTCAAGGACGGGACGCTTCGGTTCAACCAGATCGTAAACAGGGTCGAACCCCGGATCACCCAGAGGATGCTCACCAAGGAGCTCCGCGAACTGGAAAAAGACGGGCTTGTCAAAAGAAAGGTGTACGCCCAGGTCCCGCCGAAAGTGGAATATTCGCTCACAAAAAAGGGACAATCCCTCATCCCGATTCTCGACCAGCTCTGCGACTGGGGATCCGAACACATGGGGGATGACATCGAGTTCAGGTGCGAAGAATAGAGGGGGACGGCCCCGGAACCAGCAAACCCGGAAAAAAGAGCAGGGCATCATCCCAATCTATATCATCCTCGCAAAAAAACAGGGGTATCATGGCATCTCCCCATTACTGGATCATTGTTGCATCCCGGGAACACGTCATGCTCGGTGTCGCCGGCGGATTTGCGCAGGCCGGACACGGGAAACGGTCCGGTCTTTCCCGAATGCATGCCGGGGACCGGATCATTTACTATTCTCCAAAAAAGGTGTACGGGGAAGACGAACCGCTCCATGCGTTCACGGCTCTTGGCGAGGTATCCGATGAGGAGATCGTCCAGGTTGAGATGTCGCCGGATTTCAAGCCGTTCCGGAGAAAGGTGCAGTACCAGCAGACCGGTGTCGTAAAGATCGAGCCGCTGATTAACGACCTGGATTTCATCCGGAACAAGAAGTCATGGGGCTATGCGTTCCGCTTTGGCCTGCTCGAGATACAGAAACCCGATTTCGACCGGATTGAAAAGGCGTTTGAAAACAAGGAGTGACCGCCCGGCCGGTCCCCCGGTTGGGCTTGTCGGTTTTTTTTTAGTGCGGAGCCGACCTGTCATGTTTTTCGCAGATATACCTTTATATCATATGGCATCGCATCCTCGAACTGATCGGTATGATACGGGATGCTTTGTGTATTGTTATATTCCTCGCTCTCATCGTTCCTGTTGTGGCAGATTCCTCTTCACAACCATGGAGCTGGAGTAATTACAGCGGGACGACCATGTGGCAGGTGACGGTCACGGAAGATCAGTCAGCATGCAGCGGGCCGGTTTTGACAAACCAGTATTCTGTCCCGATCCAGTTCAGTGCCGGGAGTGCCGTGATGGGGGATGTCGGGCACGGGTCGGCAGGAGGGACATTTATCTCCGGTAACATCCTTCACATTCCCTCAAGGAGCGTTGCCGACCCGCCGGGATCTTCTGACCTGTCGGCGTACGATGTGTACTTCACCACGGATTGTTCCGCGTTCGCTGCAAAATACAGCTGGGACTACACGGGCCCGGACGGCGACTGCAGCGGCACAACCGCGCTCGCCGGGGCAAACAGCAACGGGTGCCCCGGGTCCGGTGCAACCACGACGAATTCTGCGGCCACACCGACATCTGCAGAGGCCGGGGTCCCGGTTATCCCGTCGGTGGCCCCGGCATCATCGACCTACCTTTCTTCTGATATTGCCGCAGCACGCTACGATTTCAACAATGATCTGGCTGTGCGCCTTGATCGGGATACCATCACCCACCAGGTCCAGGCCGGGCAGATAAGTCCGGCTGATGCAAATGCCAGGATCTCCCAGGATACCGCCCAGATCAATGCGATGGAACAAAAAATCGAAGGGGAGTACAAGGCGATCCTGTCCAAGGACTCCACCAATTTTGATGCAAATGCCGACCTTGCTGAACTGAAAAAGACCCAGGGGAAATGGGATGAATTTACCCTGTACATGAACGCCGCCCTCGCCAATACTGCGGTCTCCGAGAGCAGGGCGCAGGATATCAAAAACCAGATTGTGAGGGAAAATAACATGGGGACATGGCCGACCCCGGATAACAGCATCCTTATTGAGACGCTCGGGCCTGACGTCCGCACGTCTGCGCAAAACGTCTATGGGCAGAACCTCCAGACTGAGGCGACCGGGACCGTCGATCTGAACAACCTGAGGTACGTCTTTACCTACCAGGGTGGGACAGATTTCTTAAAAACGCTGGGCTCCACGGGAGGGCAGTAACATGAAGACGTCAACACTAGCGAAAACAGCGGCCCTTTCCCTTGCAGCCATCCTCTGGATATTCCTCATGGTACTGGCTACCGGCTGTGTATCGAATACCGGAGCATCTCCTGCGGCCGGAAACCCGAGCCCGGAACAGGCCGCGTTCATTGCTGCAGCAAACAAATGCAGTGAAACGAACATGACCGCCACCGGGATTGCCGGGACGTTTACCTATTCGGTGTCTTCTGACTGCACGTTCACAAAGGCGCTTGTTCGCTTAAACGAGAGCGAATCGCAGGGGATGAAAACGATGCTTGAGGGAAAAAATATGACCTGCGTCTATACCCCGGGGAATTTTGATCCCCGGTGGGTGACATCCCTTGTGGGGGGAATGGAGTATTGTAACGGCGATCTCAAAGACGCTCTTGCGAAACTGATCATATTTACGACATAAGGGGTCTGGGAGCCCCCCGCCATTTTTCCTGCCGTCGTATAAAAATATCCCCAAATCACCGTTTTCCCGGCCAAAATGCGCCCATAAAACCGCCGGATTCCGACCCCCTCCGGAAACGGCCATAATGGCCTTCCGGTGGCCGATCTCCCTTCGATCGGGCCAAGGTAGGCCGGAAACGAAAAAAACGGCCATTTTGGGGATCCGAATCAGGGGGCAAATACAGGTTATTTTTTCAAAATGGCCCTGTATAACCGACTTCCGGATGGCCCAAAAATCCGGGCATTTTGCGGGGTTTTCCGGAGCTGGCTGGAGGCAATCCGGGGCCATATAGGGCGTATTTTGGAGGTGGGAAAGGGGAGATTGCGGACGAACTCCCTAATCGTGATTAGTACTAATCATGATTAGGGTGCAACCTTCCGAAGGTGCCCGCGCTCGTAACACTCATCAAGACGTGTCAGGGGATTCACCTTCGAGCGTGATAGACTGTTTCACAAACGACCGGTAAAACGGTTCATCAGAACTTTTCAGCCCGGCAATTTTCTCTTTTGTCAGGACCAGGACACGGGCTTCGGCAGAAACTGCACGCGATACCTCCCGCTCAAGTTCTGCGACCACGACCCCCGTCGGCAGGGTTTTTACGCACGCCCAGAGGTCGACATCGTTCTCCTCCGTATTTGTCCCAAGAGCCCAGCTCCCGTAGATCCCAATACCGGATGCCCATGCCGGTTTTTTGAACGCGGCGGCGACGAGATCGATATTGAGGAGGCGTTTTACTGCGACCGTCACCGGGGAAAATTTCAGCCGGTAGGTGCGGTCGGTCCGTTCGAGCAACCCTTCGCGTTCGAGCAGGGCGAGGTACGGGGAGACAAGTCCTTTTGACAGGCCGGTCTTTGCGGCGATCTGCTGCACGGTGCATGCCGGTACGAGGAGGGCGGCACGGAGCAGGATGACGCGTTCCCCGGTCCGGAAGAGCGCGGAGAGATCATGCAGTCGTTCGTTCATAGTCCCTGAACTATTGGTTCACGTTCCGTGAACAAAATGTTTGCGATCCGTGAACAAAGGTTTGTGTGCAGGGTACAGATGCCGGTTCGCAGCTGATTGCTATAAATTGACAGATGTCGGATAATCGAAGAGATATAAAAAAATGGAGTTGAAGGATTATGGAGATAGTACCGGGAATTCACCAGGTCGATGGTGTAAATGGTAATTGTTTCATTATTGTTCGGGATGAGCTAACACTTATCGATACGGGAATGCCCAAAAACAGCGCAAAAATTGTAAACTATATTCAGGATATTCTTAAACGTAAACCTTCAGACATCAAAACGATCGTCCTGACACACTTTCATATTGATCACGTGGGCGACGCTTTCGATCTCAAAAAACTGAGCGGTGCGAAGGTGGCCATTCACAAAAAGGATGCGGACTACGTTGCCGGCAGAAAAACCCCGCCTGTACCGAGTGGTGTTAAGGGAATGATCGTTAAAGTCCTCATGCCCCTGTTGTTCAGATCAACGCCTGTTGAACCGGATATACGGCTCAACGACGGTGACACCATCGCTGGTCTCACCACCATTCATACGCCAGGACATACACCGGGAAGTATTTGTCTTTTTGATCCGGCATCGAAAATTCTGTTTGCCGGGGATCTGTTGAGGTTTAACGGCAGTAAAATCGAAATTGGGCCATTGCCCTTAGACACAGGTGAGGTACAACAATCAATCAATAAAATCGCCGCACTTGATTTTGACATCATGCTGTCGGGACATGGAATACCTCTGAGACCCGATGCATCGGTAAAGGTCCGGGAGTTCGCAAAGAGAAATACTTGAAAAAATGGATTTTCGTGAAAATGAAAATGAAGATTATGAGAATATTTGAAGTGTGTCCTGGATAGTGAAACGGGGGCTGTTTTCGCCACCTTGTTTATCCCATCCGGCATCCGAAAGGCCAAAAAAACGCGAATACGAGGATAGTATTTTCCGGAGGTGATCTTTCCATAACGGCCTTTTTCGTCCCTGCCCCCACCCCCGGCACCTCCGGAAACCCGGGGCCAGTACAGGCCCGCTATATTGCAGGTTTAAGTGGCCTTCTTTTTGCCCGGTTTTGCAAAATACTCCCAAAATGCCATTTCTTCCGTGGGCGTGGACATCATTTCCTGTGGAGCCGGAAAACGGGATCGCCGGATTAGCAATCCGGGGCCGTATCGGGCGTATTTGGGGTATGCTTTTCCGGGCCGCCGGATGAGGGGGTATGTGACCACTTACCCTCCCCACTTCTTTCGATCGAACCAGGGGCCACCCCTCTCCACCCCAAATTTTTTCATGAGGGGATCCGGAATCGGTTTTGAGGTTGAAACAGGGTATTCTCACTCCCTGCCATACCGATCAACTCACGATAGTACCCGGGATCAAATGATTTCGGGATACTACAACTCTAAAGCCGAATGCAAAAGTTGTCTTGATAAAATCTCCCAAAATCTCCAAAACAAAAACTTTAAAAATGGCTAAATTTCACTTTCCAAGTATGAGGGACGGAGCGATTACACGAAGACGTGTGCTTGTCGTTATCTGCGTAGCACTGCTGATAACGGCTTCATTGCTAATAATGGCTTACCTGTCGGCCGTTTCACAAGCCGACTACAATAAGGGCTACGAGATTGGACTGGAAGCCTATACCTACGGCCTGCCACTGCTCGAGACCAGCACGACGTTTGAGACCATGACCAGCATCAACGTCTCGGACGGTGCGTTTGGTCCGGTCAACCAGTTCAACAACGTGCGCACCTTAAACAACCCGGGAAGCACGGTGGTTGTGGCGCCGGGCTCGAACGGGCTCTCGTCGATCGCATGGCTCGATCTGAGCAAAGAGCCACAAGTCCTCCATGTGCCTGAGGTACAGAACCACTTCTTCGTCCTCGCCCTGATCGACCCCTACACCAACGATCTCCAGAACTTCGGCAGCGTCCACAACACCCCGCCTGGCGATTACGTCATCGCCGGCCCCGGCCAGCAGAATGCGCCTATCCCGGCGGGAACCCAGCATATCAATGTTGACTATAACCGCATCTGGATAATAGGATCAACTCAACTGAAAGGTACTAGCGACCTCGCAACTGTTAACCTCATTCAGGATAACTACACGCTGACGCCATTGAACCAGTACGGGACGAACTACCAGCCGGAGAACGTGACGAATCCCAACACGACCGTCCAGTACTATCAGATACCCGGCGGGCTCGATTTCTTCGATATGCTCGGACAACAGCTCAAGGAGTTTCCACCGCCGGCGGCCGACCAGCCCGAGCTCGCCAAGTTCGCGGAGGTTGGGATCGGACCCGGGATGGCACCCTCACATAACGTGCACCTGAGCAAAGACACCGTCCGGGGTCTACAAGACGCCGTAGCCGCCGGCCCTGCGCAGATTAAAAACGACACCCAGACCCTGTTTCTTGCCAGCTTCGACCAGCACAACGGCTATCTGGTTGGAGGTTTCGGGCAGTACGGGACCAACTACCCGCTGCGTGCTGTCGTAAGCCAGGTTGGGCTCGGTGCCTTTACCTCCGACCAGGCGATTTTTGCCATGAGCTGGGCAGATCGCAACAAAAAGCCGCTCAACGGATCAACCAACTACGTCCTGCACATGGCATCTGCTCCGCCCGTGAACGAGGGCTGGACGCTTACCGTCTATGACCTGAAGGGAGCCCTGATCCCCAATCCGATCAACCGGTTCGAGTTCAGCGACACGTCGCAGCTTACAAACAACACCGACGGCTCGGTGGACCTCTACCTGCAGTCCACACAGCCGTCGGACCCGGCTCAGGCAAACAACTGGCTGCCAACCGCAAGCGGACAGGGATTCGAGGTTATCTGGCGACTCATGGCTCCCCAACCGGCCGCGATCCCCGGCATCCTCAATGGCACGGGCTGGCAGCCACCGGCAATCACCGCAGTGCCGTGATCGGCAAAGGATGAGCATAGCATAGCCCCTCATTTTTTCCGGAGGGGGTCACACCTCCCCCAATATTTTTTAAAAGAGGGATCACCCCCCCTCCTTGGTGCGTGAATGTAGAGGTACCCGCCCCCCTTCCAGCAGAAGGTAACGGCTCCGAAACCATAATGGAGACTCGGGAACAACACACTGTATCATGACTGCGCAGGCCGCATCCCGGGTGACGAAAGGCCATCCTGCTCCAAAAAAACCGGCGAAATCCGCTGGACACGAGGACACCGCAAAGGACGCCCTGTATGCAGTAGAGGAACATTCGCTTTCGGGTTTTCCTGGGAACGAACCGGACCTCTATACGGTTGCCGATATCAAAGTGCGATACCGATGAAAGCCTCCATGACTCCGACCCATGTTCGGTTCACGGGCAGAAACGTAGTAACACTCCAAATGCCGTTATTCGTTAAGTCCCTAAAAGACAGATGCTCTATTCATTGCCTTGTGATCCATGAACCGCAATTCAAATCCTTTGCCTGAAACCCCGCCGGAACCTGTACGGGGTTACCGGGAGCTTCTCGATGCCTCCATAACAGATGCCCTCAGGCAGGCCCTCCGGATCATTGCAGCTGATCCGGCGCTTGTGGTTGCGGGGACAAGGATCCTCGCGTGGCAGAACAAGGCTGCTGCAGTCCGCAGGGCTCATGAAGCGGAGGGGCTCCCGGTCCCGCCCGTTCTGTTCGTGAGCGTGACGTCGCAGTGCAACCTTGCCTGCCGCGGGTGCTATATGCGGGGCACCCATGCCGGTCCGGCCCGGGAACTGGATCCCGGACGCCTCTCCTCGCTTGTCCGTGAAGCATCCGGACTCGGCGTCTCCATCATCGTTTTTGCCGGGGGTGAACCCATGATCCGGAGAGCGGAGATCGCCGGCCTGGCACGTTCATATCCCCGGATTCTCTTTGCGGTTTTTTCAAACGGCCTTTTGATCGATGATGCGGCCGCACGGGAACTTGCCGGAACAAAAAACATCATTCCCATGATCAGCTTCGAAGGGTTCCGAAACGAGACCGATGCCCGCCGGGGTACCGGGGTGTACGACCGGTTGCTGGAAGTCTGTGCACGGCTTAAACAAAACGGCATCTTCTTTGGCTGTTCGGTCACGGTCACCCGCTCCAATGCCGATCCCGTGACCTCCGACCTGTTTGTCCGGGAGATGCTCGCCACCGGTGTCCGGGTCTTTGTGTTTGTGGAGTACGTGCCCATCGAACCGGGTACTGAGGCACTGGTGCTCGATGACAACCGGCGCACGGCGCTGTACGAGCGTATCGCTCTTTTCAACAAAAAATATCCTGCACTTTTCATCGGTTTTCCCGGAGAGGAGAATGCCTTTGGGGGCTGCCTTGCGGCCGGAAGGGGCTTTCTCCACATCAGCGCTTCGGGCGATATCGAAGCCTGCCCGGCGGCGCCGTTCTCTGATACGAACCTGGCACAGGTCTCCCTCCGCGAAGCCCTCCATTCCCCTCTGCTCTCCCGGATCCGGTCACACTATCATCTTCTCACCGAAACAAACGGCGGATGTGCCCTCTGGACGAACCGGGAATGGGTAGAGGGACTGCAAAATGAAGGGCGGAACTGCGACGAGTGATGACACCGGCACACAATGAGGAAATGATCCATGCTGCGGAGCCGGATTGCTGCGATCATAAAGAAGCCCCGGGCCGTCCGGGAAATGCACGGTTTCCCTGATGACCAGAAAGAAGTGGGCGTGAAAAAATTCCGGGAAACCATTATCGCGGAGTATTCAGGAGCAGTTCAATCCGTCCGATAAACCTGTGGGCATCGGCCACGGCCTGCCTGACCTCTTCAGGGGTCGGGCGGGCATCAAGGCTGTACTGATCGTCCTGCCTCAAGCCCTCATGTGATCGAACTGCAGTACCCACATATCTTCCAGCAGTCCCGCTTCCCGGTAGGATTCAAGATACACGCCAATGCAGTAATGGCTTTTCTCCCGGATCCCGTCACGGATGAAAATCGCACGTGCTGCATGGAAATATCCCATGTATGCAGCCATGAGGGCAGATCGTACCGCGCCTGCATCGCAGTCATATTCGGCCTCCGTCACCCATTCACGGGCCTGTGCGATGGATTGCATAGCCTTCCCGGTGGATGGCGCAACCTTCCGCAGGGCCCCCCATCCAAGATGAACCCTGCGGTTGGCCGGACCATTGCATTCGGGTGCCTGTTGGCCGTCATTGATCGCGGCTGTTGACTGAATCCATCCGGATATCGCCCATCCCCCCGGCTTCCAGTTTTCGCGATCGTTTCATGCCCGCCCTTCGATTGTGATGAGGGCAGGTGGAAGAGGAGCACGTGAAGGCGATGGCGATGGTACCGATGGTGAGTGCGGAATCATCTTCCGGGATGACTGTTGTTACAACACCTCAACAGGATAATGATTCATTGAATGCTGGAACACTCCAGAAAGTACCAGCTTTCCAACCCGGCATCAATGACAAATTATCTTACAACGAAGAACAGCAATTATTAAAAAAATATGTTCCAACGCCCTCAGTACCTGAATCTGAGATGGCCCAAGTAATCTTCTCAAAAACATGGTTCACGCAAAATGATAAAGATCCCCAATCAGACATGGTTCAATTGACATTTCCGGTAACCTGGTTGAACACACCAGATGTCAGTGACAATGAAGCGATTGTCATGCTTCGGGTTCCGAAAAAAATGCTCGAACTTGATGATACAAATTCTGATTCAGGTATGATTACTGTCTCGTATCCGGAAACAATGTTTGAAGGATTTTCAAATCTGAACGAGAAAGATGTAACATTACAGGAACGACAGAAAGCATCCGGAATAAATCTACAACATTCTGGTAACCAATCTGCACTCAATCTCCAGAAAAACCAAAAACCGGCAGGGACAAAGAGCATTGACAAGCAGGTCCGGGCATGGTATCAGCGGGATACCGGTTATTCTGTTACTAAAGTTACCGGACACATGGATCCAACCTCATATTCAAATTCGGGAGAGACATTCCGAAATTACGACGAACGGGAAATTTATCTCGATCATAGCGGAGATATAATTGAATTTATTACTGATTTTACAGATTCCGGAGGAGTATATGCATGGGTAGCCGTTTATGACGAAGGAACCTGGTCAACAGCATGGAACTGGCTGAAAATTGATGTCACAGGTACACTTCAGGAGATTGACTATCGTCTCTACATAACCAACGGAGTATACGATGTATTCCTGCAAGATACATCTTCGGGATTATGGTATCAAAAATCTTACAGTGATACAGATAATCCATCAACAAGAGTAGATTGGCTCGTAGGATCTACAGAAGTTGATACTGTCGGAGGCATCTCGAATTATTTCAGAACAGAAACAAATGCGATACGTGATGACAGTACATATGCCGGAGGCAGCTGGTACAGCCCCCAGACCACATTTGACTGGAACAGCTATAGCAGCGATGAGCAATATGTGTATATAAATGCCTGGTTTGATGGTTCCGGAAGAATTAATACCCAACACATTACTGGTCAAAATTATTAGATACATCTTTTTTTTAGGTATGGATTCCTATGAGATTTAATAAATTTATATATCAACTGGTGATAGTGAGAATGTTATGTAATCATGAATTTATTGGTAAAAATATCAGATTAATTCTATTAACTGGCCTAATCCTGTGCGGGAGTGCATTTATGTGTGGATGCATTCTGAAAAGCCCGTCCTCTGATGGTATATCAATGGAGAAACTGAATCAAACTACACCCGATATCAATATCGTTTCCACAAATTGGAACAACTCCGACACGAATGTAACAAATCAGACATCTACAATGTCCATGAATCGATCCGGAAATCAGTTGATTGATGAAGAATCCACCCCGGTTCCACCGGTTGCAACAACACCAATACGGGTTTAACAAATCTGATGTTCACACAGGTATTCATGAATCTGAAAATTATATCATAACAAGAGCAGCCCCACTCGATCGCGAGTGTGGCGTAGGGGTGCCGGACCGGCAATCGCGTGGCGTTTGATACCGCTGCGATTTACATAATGGGGCTCAGCGGATGCAATCGCAACAGTCAGAACGAGGGTTTTACAAATTTGCAGTGTACATTGCCAAAAAAAGAAAGTTTTACCTAGGAATAAAGGAGTGTGTAATTCGATGGAAAAATTAAAAATAAACGCTTATTATCTGGCGGTTCTGGTTTGCCTGGTTATTCTGGTAATTGCCGGAAGTTATTTTGTTTACAATACGTATCGTCCGTCAGAAAATCTTCACCAGGACCAACAGCAGGACCTTACCCTTCAGCCAACACCCGTTACTCCAGCACCGGCTCAACCGGCCTCCCCGGCCGTACCGATAACCGGTTCCACGCAGGATCCCGTGTCCCGGTGCAATCCTCAGGATGCCGAGCCCCGGGTCCCTGTTCCGGTCGATACGTCCGTCCCGATCCAGGACCCGATGCCCGGAATCCGGTACTCCCTGAACGAGAGCGAATCCGGCAGGACTATCGTGCTTGAGAAGGGGGAGATCGTTGAGATCAACCTCCGGTGGGCCCCGGGAGTTGCCTGGAGCTGGAATATACCGGTCTCCGGGTGCGGGCTCGAGTTGGTAAATGACGGATACTATGACACCGGTACCGATTTCTGGAATACCTCCGGCCATTACCGGGCCCGGTACCGGGCGGTCAGTCCCGGGAGATCGTTCATTGACGGGACATTTGGCGCTTCTCCCAGCGGCATTGCAAATGGGGCTCCCGAGTTCAATCTTACCGTGATCGTGAAGTAGACCCGGCACAACAGGAGCCGGCCCGAGCAGAGACCCCGACGAAGCGGCCGAGCGACTCCTCGCGTAGTGAGGTAGGGAGGGATCCGGCAGGGGACCCGGCAGTTCCTTCTCTCCATTGGGGGCATACCCTGCCCGGCCCTCGCCTCTCCAGATATCCAATCCAGCCCTTTTACGGCCCCGGATTACCCCGCCGGACACCACTTTTCCGGAATTACCTGCAAAAACGGGTACGCTTTTACACACTTTTTCCGAAATCGCCAGATTCTTGCGATTACGGGAAAACGGGGCATTTTACGCGGGCGTGTAGAACGCTATTGTACGCTTTTGGGAGGCAGAACTCAGGGCCGGGTGGAGGGCAGTGGGGTCAAATGAAAAGAAGGGCTGTTTTCCGGACCGGTTTTAGGGCTCCCTCATACGGGTCAGGTGCATTGGCCGGGTCGATGACCTGTGACAGGTTGGGCGAGGTGGCGGGGAATGCACTAGTATATAGGGGGAGAGAGGGTGATCCCCCTCCCCCTGTGTGCGTGAAGGTGGGGGGTACCCACCCAGATTACCTATGCGAATATGTGAGAGTTACACGCCCTGGTTTGCCACACTCCGGTGCCGGATATAATATACGACCACTTCGCGGGATTCGTGGAGCACCCGGTAAATAATCCCGCTCCATCGAAGAGCTCGGAGAACTCTTTTTAGCTTTTCCTTTTGAATAGCAATTAAAATATATCAAAAACAATAACAAAGAGTTCAGTTAATATTTAGTCTACCCAAATGAAAAAACCAAATTTTGGACATGATGCATCAAAATGGTAAAAACAAAACCAATTGGCTCTAAAAAAAATACTTCAAATTCTAAAGCCAAAACTGTGGCGTTATTATTTTCTGGTGGGCGCGATTCCTCTTTAGCCTGCGGTGTGTTAGCAAAAAAAGGATATCAAATTTATCTTTTAACATTCAATAATGGAGCTACTATTCGCCAAGATTTAGCAGATAATCGATATGAAGAATTGTTTAAAAAATTTCCGGATGCAATTATAAAACGAGAGATTATTCCCTCATATGGACTATTTAAGGATCTTGGATTAAAAAATCTTGAAAAGGATATCAAAAAATATGAGACTAATTTAATTTGCATGAGCTGCAAGTTATCAATGCATGTCATTTCTCTCATTTATTGTCTGGAGAATGATATCCCTACAATCGCAGATGGATATACGGATTATCAAAAAAAATGGATAGAACAAATGCCTGAAGCAATCGAGGCAGTAAAAAGATTCCATGAAGAATATGATATAAAATACATTAATCCAGTTTATTCCGAGACGAGCAAAGAACAGGTTAAGGATAAACTAATGAAGTTTGGGTTATCCACAAAATCACTAGAAGGAACTTGTTTATTTGGAGGTACATTTAGTATACCAGAACCGCATAGGGTAGTTTCGTATATTGAAGATAAATTACCTCAATGCCGAAGATATATCAAGTCTCATTTCGATGAGAAAACAGATAATTTTCCATAATTATTGTGATGTGCTATGAATGAAAAACGAATAATTTTTGTAAGTCATTGCGTAGTGAATCAATGTGCACGAGCTAGGGGGATCAAAACAAAACTGAACGGAAAGGTAATAGTTAAGCCCATAATCGATTTTATTATTGAGCATAATGTCGGAATGATCCAATTACCCTGCCCCGAAATAAAATATGAGGGTTTAAATCGCAGAGCTTGTGGGCAAAACCATTACAATAATCAATTATTTAATAAAATTTGTAAAGAATATGCCGAGAAAATTAAAAAACTTATTTTACAATATCAAGATGAGGGATATTCAATAATTGGTTTTGTAGGGATTGAATATTCTCCCACTTGTGGTATTACCCGAACTACATTAGGTAATGGCAAAATCGCAAATGAACCGGGGTTATTTTACAAACATATTATTGAATTACTCGACAATATTGTGCCTTCTCAAAATTTTGTTGGACTTCCCTTAAACAATCCATCAGAGATTGAAAAAATCGTTCAACAACTCGAATTAATCATAAAAAAGGAATAAATAACTGTATATACCCGTAAAGAAAAAGTAAAAACTTAAGTATGGAGCCAATTACGGATTTTGAACTTGCATGGAGAATTTTATCATTATCTGCTCTATCTTCAGCATTTGTTGCAACACTCTATACATTATTTAGCAAAGATTATCGATTGAAAGCAGGATCTAATAGTCTTCTTCTCATTCTTTTTGCGTTATGTTGTTCAACATTATTAGCACTTTTTGCAGCTTTATTTGACAAATTCCAAATTCAAGTCAATTTACTAGATTTGACAATTATCAACACATCAACATTACTATTATTATCCGTAATCCTGTTTACTGCGAGCGTATTAGGATTATTTTGGGTATTTCTAAAATCATATAGCCGGATATATCACTTGAAAGAAAAACGGTATTTAAAGCATATTTTTCCGTTTCGATTAATAACCAATTGGTTGAGATCCCTAAAAACATATGAATTGGGTATGGGCATGGAACCTAGAAATGAGGACCAAAAACTCTTCAAATCATTGCCATTTAAATTTATAAATGAAGAAATTAAAATTATAAATGATGGTTATTCATTTCTTTTCATCGGAAGATGTAATATCGATATGAGTAACCTTGCCTTGCAATTACTCATTGATGGTTTAGAAAATAATGAGACCGCAAATTATGTATGTATAGATAAACACCCAATAACAATTTGGAATAATGCGAAGAAGATTAATCCCATTATTAAAGATAAAAACCACGATATTGTTTTTATTGATGGATATACACCGAATTATGGTTTTGACGATGAGATATTAGCCGAGAGATTCGCAGAAATTCGTCGAGATGGAATCCAAATCATTACCGGAAAAACTATTGCTGGTATACACTCAGCAACCGGGGATGCATTTAAAATTATTAAAAAGAATGAAAAAGCAAAAAGTAAGAATAACCGAAGACCGAATAGAATGGTTTATGATTCTTTGTCCACACTACAAGATGTATCAAGTCCTGAGCAAATTAGAATTTTTTTTAACCATAGTATCCCCGCAGAGAAAAGTTATAAAATGGTGACTTTTATCATCGAATATGATGATGCCGATAATGAAGTTTTAACTCAATTAAAACGTTCAGTCGATGCAATAATTGAATTCAGAGATGATTCTTCAGGTGCGATAAAGTTAAAACTCATTAAGTTACGAGACATAGATATCAGGAAATATTCAGATGAAGTAGAATGGAAGACGTCTTACCAAAAATGAGTTGATTGTCATTCAGCCCCACATAATTGATCCACTGTATAAGAGAACGAAATTGCACGAGTTCGCATATGAACTTGCAATGACACCAGAGGTTCAAAGACTGAGGGATATTAGATTATCGAATGTAAATTCGTTATTTCTTACTGGTATCGCAAATATCAGTCGATTCGAACATTCATTAGGTATGGCAATTTTAGCTGATAGACTCTCAAATCGGTTAAAACTTGGGGATATTGAAAAACATTATCTTATTGCTGCAAGTATGCTCCATGATGCAGCCACACCCCCTTTTGGTCATACCGTGGAGTATATCTTTCAACAGACTGCTCCCGATTACAGTCATGATAGGAACATTAAAAAGATACTATCCGGAGAAGAATCTTACGAAGATGGAATAATCGGACAATACACACAAACTTTTGGAAAAGAACAAAAGGCATTTCGAATAATTTCATCGAAAAAAATTGCAAATTCTTCACTTGATCCCAAAATCGTCGCGAAGCTAATTCTTGGTGAAACGGATTTGGGAAAATTAATTAAAAGTGATTTTGACCTTGACAATATCGATAATATCTATAGAATGGCATACCATATGGGAATTGATTTCGATATCTCCAATATTTATTCTATAATTGACGGATATTTTTTATTGGGAAATCAAATCGCATACCTCGAAAATAATGTTCAATATCTGAAAAAATGGCTGGAAACTAGGCGACAATTATATTCTGAGTTGATGCCGAACCAATTCGATTTTTCAGCGAAGACTATGATCTCCTATGGTGTAACCAAGGCGATCGAAGCAGGAGAAATTAATGGTCGGCAAGATTGGCAATTAACCGATACTGAATTACTGTGGAGACTTTCACAAAAAGAATCAGTTGCATTTGATACATTCACTAGATTAAAACGGGGTGAATTGTTCTGCATCGAAAGTATGGTTTGGATCGATGATGAAAAAGCCATAGACAAAATCAAAACACTGCAGAAAAGAAGGGAGATCGAGAAACGACTTGAAACAGAGTTAGGAATAGAGATCATTGTAAATTTTATTCACGATAATGATAAAAGCTCCAGAAAGATCGACCTGGCAGTAATCACAGATAATGATGTTATCAATCAAAAATCTTCTAAAAATATAACTATTGGTGGGCACGTAAATGAGCTCCTTATTGGTATTTTCTCTAAAGCCAAATTTAAAGAATCATTCAAAAGAGAGCAAAATTGTAAAAATGTACTATTGGAAATTCTTGGTGCTCATGAAGTGACAAACCCTCAATATCTCAAAAATGCAGGTTCGTCTCATGTCGTCCGCAAACAGACAGGTTTAGATATTTTTTTGTAGATAGTATAGATCTGCAATGAAAAATTTTAAAAATCTAGATAAAATAAACTGGGACTTCAACGATGCACTTACAAATTTTGGTGTGCACTCTTTTCATTGGTATTTAGGGACATATATTCCACAGATACCAAGTATCCTCATTTCAAATTTTACTAACCGGGGTGAGACCGTTTTAGATCCCTTTTGTGGTGGAGGGACCACATTAGTCGAAGCCATGAAATTACGAAGGCGGTCTATTGGGGTGGACTCAAATATTCTTGCTCACTTAATTTCCAAGGTTAAAACTACAATGATAGATAATGCGATTCTTGAACAGGAAATACAAAAAATAATTAATAAAATTGATAATGATGCAATGATCTTAAAGAGTGACAAGTTTTTTTTAACGGATAATGAAAAAACTTCTCAATTGAAAGCGGAAATATGTAAGCATATTCCAGATTTCCCAGATAAAGAGGAATGGTTCCATCATCGAACATTGCTGGAAATTGGATTAATAAAACTTCATATTGATGACCTTAAAAATCAAGATTTTAAAGATTTTTGTACTATCGCGTTCTCTGATAGATTGAAATATCTTTCCATCCATAAAACAAGAAATTACGGTTATATTGCAGATAATTGTGTTAATAAAAATTATAAAAAAGAGTATAATAACGCAATCGAGGCATTTGAAAGAAAATTAACCTTTATGGGAAATGAGATGAGAAAATTCTTGGATGATAATCTTGACAGTAATGAAAAAATATCATCCTTAAATGACCTTAACACAGTTCATCGGGCAGATTGTAGAAATCTTAATTTCATTAATGATAATTCAATAGACTTTGTTGTAACATCCCCTCCATATCCAACTACAATTGATTATACAACAGGTCATCGCCTCTCATTTTATTGGTTAGGTCATAATATTGAGAGTATTAATTCAATGAAGGAAAATGAGATTGGACCCCGATTCAAAAGAAGACTCAAAGAAAAAGCGTTAATAGACTATTGTCATGATATGGAACAATCACTTGGAGAAATCCACAGAGTGATGAAAGATGGTTCTTATTTTTCTCTTGTCTTTGGTGAGATGGGTAAGCGAATAGATGGAGTTACGATTGAAGATGAAATCCAACGAATATGTAAAGAGACTCTTGGGTTTACTCTTTCCAAAACGATCCCCAGATCCATAACTAAACAAAGAATGGGAGCTAAAAGCATTCAGAGAGAATGTATCTATATTTTTCAAAAATAACATAATTTAAAAAATTTACTACCACTCATTTTCCCCCCGCTCCCCTCCCCCTTATATGCCAGCACACTTCAACTAAAAACCTAAGAGAATGAATCTCGTCCCTATCGCGAGACACGCACCTCGGCCTCGCCGCATTTTCCCGGCTCGACCCGGACTCGGGGATGGACCTGCGCGGGAAGCAAATTTGCAAGGTTCAGTACTTCACTCATTTCAGATGGGAACAGTAACCCCGCATTTTCCTGCACACCCCCGGTATCCATTCTTTTGATGCAAAAATACGCCCGTAAAACCGTCCGATTCCACGCGAAGCAAATCCGGGCCATTTAATCAATTTATTTGCCAAAATACGCCCAATTTGAGCCCCATATAATGCCCATTATCGCCCAATAGCGGCCATCCGGCGGCCTCTTTTTCCGGGAATGGACAAAAACCCATCCGGCCCCGGTTTCGGCCCGTAAAACGCGGATATGAGGAATTTTTATTTCGTCCGATTGCAAAAATAGGGCCGATTTGGGCTTGTTTTTAAACGGAGCCCGATACGGGCTTCTTTTGGATCCGGAAAGGGGCAATCGGGGCTCATATTGGGCCCGGATTGGATGAGGTCCGTATGGTGACCTGCGGGGAAAGCAGCTGGATTGGGAAATGACCGGATTGGGGGGGATGACGGTGGAGAAGATTGCAGTTGCTGGCTAAACGGGGAAATGATTATCCACTTCTCTCTCCAAAACAGAACTGACAGGATATTTACCGCTGGCCCAAACAAAAAAATGCCCGGAGTATTTAAGACGACAAAAACATCGCGGAAAACGAGCGGGGCACTCAAAAAGATCGTTGATATCATCGCACGGTCCGCTGATCCCGACCGCATCATCCTTTTTGGTTCACGGTCAAAAGGATCGCAGACGCAAAAAAGCGACTACGATATCTGCGTCATCAAAAAGGGAGTAAAACACCGCCGCGAGCTCGCCATGAAACTCTATCGCGACCTGTACGGGGTCGGCGTGCCGGTCGATGTCATTGTCGAGACTCCCGAGACGTTCGAAGAATTCAGGGACAACCCCTTCATGATTTACCACGACATCGCGAAGCAGGGCAGGATCATCTATGAAAAACCGGTCACTTGCTCAAAACGTGGCTTCTCCGGGCACGAAGCAATCTCTCCCGTGCCCGGGAGGGAAAGAGCAATCCCGATATCGTGTATGAGGATCTCTGTTTCGATTGCGAACAGGCCGCAGAAAAATCCCTCAAAGGCCTGCTGATTCTCGGGAGGTATCGTTCCGCCCCAGACACATTCCCTCTCCCTCCTCATTGAGGAACTTGAAAAACATGACTGTTGTGTGCCGGACGAGGTAAAAACATCTGTTTCGCTCACCCATTATGCAGTATCGACCCGGTATCCCGGATCGTATGAACCGGTAAAAGAGCGGGAATACCTGAAAGCCAGAAAAGGTGCAGAGACGGTGTTTGCGTGGGTTGAACAACAATTTAACGGGGCACCATAAAGTGCGGTTATCTGCAGGCACGGGGATGATGGCATGACCCCGGGTCCCTTTTACCGGGACAAAATGACCCTTGTAGTAAAAGATGACCCCGCTCACCGGGATGTAACCATGCGGCTGATCAGCGGAAAAAAAGATACGGACTGATGAACCATTTTTAGTTTCACCACCCGTCCCACCGCCCTTATATCTCATAACCCCCTACTAACATCGTAAGAGAATGAAGCTCGTCCATATCGCAGATACGCACCTCGGCCTCGCCGCATTTTCCCGGCTCGACCCGGACTCGGGGATGAACCTGCGCGAGAAGCAGATCTACGATAACTTCCTTGCTGCGATTGACGTGATCATCCGGGAGAAGCCCGATGTGCTCGTGCATGCGGGCGACCTCTTCGATACGGTCAAGCCCAAGACCCGCGCCTATACCACCGTGCTCGACGCGCTCACCCGGCTTCGCGATGCCGGGATCCCGCTCGTGATCGTGACCGGCAACCACAGCATGGTGAAGACCCGGTACACCACCTCGCCGCTCGCGGTCCTCGACTACCACCCCGCGGAGATCCACGCCGCGTACTCGTTTAAGTACGAGCGGGTGGAGATCGGGGATACGGTCTTCCATTTGATCCCCAACATGCTCCGCGTGGAGGATTACCGCACGGCATACGATGCGGTCGAGCTTGCGCCGGGCCGGAACAACGTGCTCGTGACCCACGGCTTAGCGACTGCGATAAAGGATAGGCGCCTTGCAACCGTCGCGGAGCACGAGCTCGACAGCACGATCCTGTCCGACGGTTTCGATTACATCGCGCTCGGCCATTACCATAACCAGTCGCAGATCACCACGAACGCGTGGTACTCGGGCTCCACCGAGTACCTCACGTACGGCGAGATCCGGGATGAGAAAGGCGGTCTCGTAGTCGATCCTGCGCGGCACACGGTCGAGCACCTCGACCTGCCAAGGACGCCGATGTACGACTGCGGCACGATCGCCTGCGCCGGCCGGCACACATCGGAGATCACGGACGAGATCATCAGGCGGGTGGAGGCAAAGCGGCCCGAAAAGTTCTCTCTTGCGCAGGTCACGCTCGACGGCATGTCCCGGGAGCACGGGAAGGGCATCGACATGCGGGCCCTTGCCGGTATCCGGGAACACCTGCTCGACCTGAAGATCCGGGTGAAGTCCGAGGCAGAGAACACGCCGGTCCCGCTCCAGCAGGACGTGCGGGCGATCGATTACCTCGCGGAATTCGGGGCGTTCCTTGACAAGCAGAACCTCTCGCCAAAGCAGAAAGTGTTTGTTGCGGCCACCGGCCGCGAGGCGCTGTCCGCAGCCATGGAGCAGCACCGGGAGGATGGAGAATGATCTCTCCAACGGGTTTTCCGGCAGGTCGTTTTGTGGTCCGGCAAAACAATCCGGATCAGGCGCGATGCCTGCCGCCGCCCCCGCGGGGGCGCTACCGCGGCGGCCTCAATTACCGTACTAATTTTACGCACCCGCTCATTGCCCAGCCGCGACCCCCGAAGGGGGTGAGTGTGCTCACAAACTTCACTGACATATACCGAACCTCGTTTTCTTCCAGAACAGGTAATATGTCGTCATCGCAAACGGGGGATGCCCACGCGGCGGGGGCGTGGCCCCCAGGAGCGTCAATAAAAAATCGTTCCGGAGCCATTCTATGATCATTGACCGGCTCGTCCTGAAGAACTTCAAGAGGTTCCGGCACGAGGAGATCAGATTCCAGGATGGCATCACCGGCATCCTCGGGAACAACGGCACGGGCAAGTCGAGCATCGTCCAGGCGATCTTCTTTGCGCTGTACGGTGTGCAGGCGACCGGTATTGCCGCCGACTACATCGTCTCAGGTTTTGCATCGCCAAAAGAGCGGTGCGAGGTCAGGCTCGACTTTTCCGTAGGTGGGGAGAAGTACGCGGTCGTGCGGACATTCAGGAAGGGAAAGACCGTCCAGCACGATGCGGAGTTCTACCGGGCCGGAAAAATGATGGCAAAGGGCGTCGGCCCGGTCGAAGCAGAAGTGCGCCGGACGCTCGGCATGGGCCCGGTGGACTTCAAAAACACCATCTACGCGGGCCAGAAGGATCTTTTGACCCTCCTTGAGACCACGCCGGGGAAGAGAAAGGAGTGGTTCCTTAAGGCGCTCGGCATCGATTACCTCAGCGCCGAGAGCCAGAAGATCTTGAAGGAGCGGGCCGATAAAGCGGAAAGCGATCGCAGGCTTCTCGAAGGGGAACTCGTGGGCATGCGCGAGCGGCAGGACCCAGACGAGCTCGCCCGGCTGGAGACCACGGTCGCGGACACAAAAAAGGAGATCGCGGCGCTCGAAACCGGAAAGGCAGCTCACGCCGGGAAAAAGGCGAAGGCCGAGGCGGCGATCAAAGACTTCACGGCCCGGAAGGTGGAGCATGCCCGGCACCTGGAGAAGAAAGATGCCCTCCTCCGGGAGCAGGCAAACCTCGCAAAGCAGAAAGGGGATCTGGAAAAGCGCCTTGCCGCCCTCTCCGCACAGGAGCAGGAGTTCCGTACCCTCGAAAGGCAGGTCGCTCTCTACCCGGAAAAAAAGCAGCAGCTCGAACAGGCGAGGGAGCAGAAAGCGCAGGCCGACCGGTTCGCGGCCGAGCAGCAGTTTGCCGCACGGGAGCGTACCGACCTTGCAGCACGGATGGAGAAGCTCAGGCAGCAGCTCGCCCGGTTTGACAAGGATGCGGAGAGTGCGGCCGGGCTCCGGGCGGAGATTCGCGCAGCGCTCCGGATCGTGGGCACGGTCCCGGATGCCGGTCTCGACACCCTTGCCGCGGCAAAGAGCGCGGAGGTCTCACGCTCGCTCGGGACATGTGCGGCACGGCAGGAACGCCTTCTCGCCGACCGGGAGAAACTCCTCCGCGACAAGGCCACCATCGAGGCTGCCGGGGCCGACGGCACCTGCCCGCTCTGCCGGCAGAAACTCGGCACCCACTACGGCGGGATCGAAAAAGAGTTTGCTGCACAGCTGGCGGCCATCCATGACGAAGCCGTCTCCGTCCTTGCGGCAACCGAAAAAATGGAAAAAGAGAAGGCCGACCTTGACGGGATCGCACCGAAACTCGCCGGCCTCCGGGCCCTTGCGGATGCGCAGAAGCAGCGTGAGACAGCGGAAAGAGAACTCGCCGATCTGGCCAAAGCCTCGCAGGAGAAGGAAGCGGCAGGCCGGGAGCTGGCAGGCCGTATCGCCGCTCTCGGATTCGATCCCGCGGCATACGCTGCAGCGGAGAAGGCAGTTACGGATCTCGAACAGGTGCAGGTACGGTACAACGAGCTCGCCCGGCAGCTGGCGCAGGCCGGCGAGGTGCAGGCCCAGCTCGCGGCCACAAGGACCCGGATCGCGGAGAACGCGGCGGCACAAAAAGAGGCAGATGCCACCCTCGCTACCCATCCCTTCGACCCGCAGCAGGGTCCGGTTCTCGACGCAGAGCTCGCGCAGGTCATCGCGGCTCAAAGGGAGACCGACGCCGGTCTTGCCCGGGCCGCAGAACACCTGAAACACGCGGAAGAGAAGATTGCGGAGATCAAACGCGACCAGGCAAAGGTCACCGGGCTCGAAGCCCGGATCGCGGCCGGGACCGAAGAGATCGAACTCCTGAAACTGACACGGTCGGTCATCGCCGATTACGTCATCTACCTTATGCAGGTCGTGCGGAGCCGGATCGAAGGAGAGGTGAGCCGGATCGTGAGCGAGATCACCGGCGGGCGGTACGAGCGGGTGCTCCTCGACGAGGACTTCAACCTCCTCATCCGGGACGTGGACGACGACTATGCCATCGACCGCTTTTCCGGCGGCGAGCAGGACGACATCGCGGTCGCGCTCAGGATCGCCCTCTCCCGGTACCTCGCCGAGCTCCACAATGTCCACGAGAGCACGCTCCTCATCTTCGACGAGATCTTCGGGAGCCAGGACGAGGAGCGGAGAAACAACCTGCTCACGGCGCTGCGCACACAGGAATCGAGGTTCCCGCAGATCCTCCTCATCTCCCACATCCCCGAGATGCAGGGCGAGTTTGCCACAACGCTCATAGTCGAGATGGGCACTGATCTTTCGAGCCGGGTAAAGGCGGTGGAGTAAATGGACAACCGGAGGCTGTACGAAGCATCGGTGAGTTCAGCGCTCGAAAAAATTGCTGTACATGCCCCGGACGACCTCGTGGCACGGTTTGCCGAAAAGAGCGGCATACATAAAGACGATTTCCACGAAATTCTCCCCGGCCCTTCCGGTACCGTGAGTGCCGTGGACGGGAGCAACGCGATGGTTCTCGAAGGAGCGAGTATCGCCCTTGCCGCGATCCGGGCCGGCCGGACAACCTTTACCGGCACTGCCAGGTCAGGCCGGGCCATCACGCCCCTCACTATCGTGACCATCGGCCCCCAGCACCGGAACAACGACTTCGATGACCTGTACCGGGAGTGTTTCGGCACGCTCCCGCACAAGGGTCTGGACAACAGCGATCCCGACCGTGCCTCCGATACGCTCCGGGACACGCTGGAGTACTGGGTCACGCAGGAGACCGCGGCCACCCTGCCACGAGGATCCCTCCTCCTCATCGATGGCGCACTCAGGGTCACCAGCCAGAACCACGAACCGGTTCTAGCCGATATCATAAAAAAAGCGGAGGAGCGCGGTATCCTTCTTGCCGCCGTTGCAAAAAGGACCCGGGCCACGTGGGGCGGAGGGCACCCGCTCCTTCCTGCGATGAGGGGCCTTGCCGGCCAGCTCGGC
The DNA here is from genome assembly GCF_052325125.1 of Methanoregula sp. Classification (GTDB taxonomy): domain Archaea; phylum Halobacteriota; class Methanomicrobia; order Methanomicrobiales; family Methanospirillaceae; genus Methanoregula. The sequence continues at coordinate 147,277 of NZ_JBKQWO010000052.1, forward strand.
ATCACCGGCCCGTGGTGGACGAAGATCGATCCCCACCTTCTCGACAACACCGAGTACCGGCAAGGGAGGCACGGGGAGATCTACGTTGCATCGCTCCACCCGCACGTGGCACGGCCGATGAAGCTGGAACTCCCTAAAGGTGCGGACGAACAGACAATAACGGCCACCATGCAGGCCCTCGCCGCGTGCGCCGATGACGGGAGAATCCCCGGGTACCCCTACCCGCTTCTCGATGCCCACCGTGCCGTCATCATCGATGAGGCGCTGGTGACCCGGGTACAGCAGGACGTAAAAGCCGGCCTTTTAAAACAGGGGATCCGCAACCGGCTCTTTGAAGACCTCTTTGGTGATTTACATGATGACTTTGAACGATACTGAACATGAGGATACGACGAAATTCCGGCTGATCGGGCGGAGCGTGCTCTCGTACCGGTTTATCATCCCCCACACGGAAACCCTCTTTGTCGGCGACATCCTGAAGATCACCGACACGGCCAAGGGGTATTCGTTCTACGCGAAGGTGAGCGACCTTGTCCACGAGAGCAATTTTGCCGATGAAAACTGGGACACCCGCCCGTTCTCCGAGCATTTCTACGATCTTGGCGAAGATGTGTTCATTGAAGTCGAGGCAGTCCCGCTCGGGTTTGTCGATGAGAACGGGATCTTTAAAAAACCCCGCACGGTGCCCACAAAATTTTCCCCGGTGACGATCCCAAATGCCGGGGACTTCGTGTTCCTCACCAGAGTCATGGGCGATATCGAAGTCGGTGTCATGCGGACCGGTCAGGGTGTGCTCCGGGACGTGCCCGTCAGGATCCACAGCAAGGTGCTTCCCCAGCACATGGGCGTCTTTGCGACGACCGGCATGGGTAAGTCCAACTTCATGAAGACCTTCTGCGCCTCCTGCATGAAGCAGCAGCAGTTCGGCCTTTTAATGGTCGATCCCCACGGCGAATACGTGCGGGGCGGGCAGTCGAGTACCGGGGAGCGCACGCTCGGGCTCGTCCACTACGGTGCGGGAAAAGACGGGCTTGCGGTCTTTACGATCAGCGAGAGCGACCGGAAGAAATACTCGCTGTCCAGCCTCTGGCTCGACTACGATGATTTCCGGATGACGGATCTCAACCTCCTGTACGATTCATCGCAGGCCCAGCGCGACCTGATTGAAACGCTCGACGAGATTTCAGGAAAAGAGCTCATCCCCTTCTTCCTCTCGGTGAATGTTGAGACGCTTCCGGATGATGTAAAGGCCAACCGGTATACCGGGCCATATCCTGATATTGCAAATAAACTGGGATCGTTTCACCCCGGCACGCTGGGGGTCATACAGCGGCGCCTCCGGAACATCGTGCAGGGCAACCGGAAATTCTTCCGCGAATCCGGCTCGGCCGTCCCGGAGATCCTCCGGTACCTTCACGAGAACAAGGTGGTTCTCATCGACATCCCCCGCATGGGCGAGCGCAGCGAACTGCTTGTCCTCTCGATGATCACCCGGAGGATCATGCAGGCCCACCGCGCCTCGGCCGAGGAGTTCGGTCCTGATGCCGAACCGGCCGAACAAAAAAAAGTGCTCATCACCATCGAAGAGGCGCAAAGGGTGCTCGGGTCAGGGGGTTCGTCCACCCAGATCTTCCGCGAGTGCGCGATGGAAGGCCGCAAGTTCGGCGTAGGCCTCTGCGTGATCACCCAGCAGCCAAAGAACGTGGACGCGAAGGTGCTCGCCCAGATCAACACGTTTGTCGTGATGGGCCTTGGCGACCGGGGCGACCGCGACATCATCATCGGGAGTGCCAAGCAGGACTTATCGAAGATGGAGATCGAGATCCAGACCCTCGACCAGGGAGACGCGATCATCTCCACGATCGGCATCCCCTTCCCGGTCAGCACCCGGATCCACCGGTTCGAGGACTACGTGGCCCGGCTCAACGCGGAAAAGAAGAAGGACATCCGCGAGGGGCTGTCGACTGGGTTTTCATAACCTTTTCTGATAATTTTTACCGAATCTGTCCCCTTTGGACTCACTCTCCGGTCTTAAAAAACGCCACCGGGTTCAGCTCATTGTGGATGATTCCAGGAACAGGAGATCCTTCTCGATAGCACTCATCTCATCCGCAGTAAGATCCTGGCCCTGTGGTGATTGTACTGCCTGTGCCCGGTATCGTTCGGCATAGGTCTCGAATTTCCGGCCCATCTGGTACGTTACCTGGCTTGACCATTCCCTGAGGATCCTGAAGTAACCGGCAATGACCAATCCGAAAGATTCGTCGAACTGCCGGTGTATCTTCCGTGCCAGCAGCTTTTCTCCAAAGTGGGTTCCGGGCTTCACCAGCGCGTAGTGCATTTTCATTCGCTGGGCGTCGGTGCGGGCGACGGGGATGGGCCTGCCGTCGGGGTCGATGCCCGCGTAGTACATGGCGGCCGCCAACGTTCCGGGCAGCGGAATGAAACACTGCACCTGCTGCGGCTGCCAGTTGCGTTTGGCCAGCCAGCGGGCCAATTGGTGCATGTCGGCCATCGTGCAGCCGGGGAAGGCGGAGATGAGATACGGGATCACGAATTGCGGCTTACCCGCGGCGGAGCACTCCCGGTCGAACACCTCCAGGAACCGCTCGAAGACCTCGGGGCCTGGCTTTCGCATCAGGGTCAGCACGCGCTCGGCCAGGTGCTCGGGCGCGACCTTGAGTTGGCCGCCGACGAACTCCCGCACGATCGCCCGGAGGTAGGGAAGGTCCTTCAGGGCCAGGTCGTGGCGGATGCCGCTGGCGACGCGGACGTGCCGGACGCCCTTGACGGACTGGACCCGCCGGAGCAGTTCGACGATCCGCATCTGATCGACCTGGAAGTGCGGGCAGACGCCGGGGAACAGGCAGCTCGCGCGTTTACATTGTGCGGCGTCGGCGGCGCACCGGCCGCCCCACATGTTGGCGCTGGGGCCGCCCACGTCGCTGACGCTGCCCGCGAAGTTCTTGTGCGCGGCGAACGACTCGGCCTCGCGCAGGATCGACGAGGCGCTCCGCGAGCGGATTCGCCGCCCCTGGTGTCCGGCCAGCGCGCAGAACGAGCATCCGCCGCCACAGCCGCGATGCGTGGTGATGCTCCAGGCGATCATTTCCGCGGCGGGGATCGGCTGCTGGTACGACGGGTGCGGCCGGCGAGTGAAGGGGAGGGCGTAGAGTTCGTCCAACTCCTCGGTCGTCAGCGGCGCGGGAGGAGTGAGGATGAGCGAGCGGCCCTCGACCCGCTGGACGGCGAAGGCGGCGGCCTGGTGGACGTGCCGCTCCATCGCGAGGGTGGCTTCCATGAGTTTTCTGCCGTCGGCGAGGATTTCCTCATGCGAAGGCAGGCGCATCACATTGGCTCCGGGCGGCAGATCGGACTCCTGCCCGATGTAGGCCGCGCCGGGAATGCCCTCCGGATGTGGCATGGGCATCTTGCCCGTGTCTTTGTGTGGCATGGGCATCTTGCCCATGTGTTCCAGGGCCGTCCCGGCCCTGTCTTGCTGTTGTTGTTTTTGGTTCTGTTCGGATTCAGACACGGGCAGGATGCCCATACCACATTGGGCCAGGGCCAGGATGCCCCGTTCGGCCATGCCGTAGAGGATCAGGTCCGCCTTGGCGTCCAGGAGGATCGAGCGGCGGAGCTTGTCGGTCCAGAAGTCGTAGTGGCTCAGGCGGCGGAGCGAGGCCTCGATGCCGCCCAGCGCAATGGGCAGTTTCGGGAATGCCTGCCTGGCCAGGTTCGCGTACACCACGCACGCGCGGTTGGGCCGCTGCCCCGCTTGGCCGCCCGGAGTATACGCGTCGTCGTGACGCTTCTTGCGGAAGGCGGTGTAGTGGGCGAGCATGGAGTCCATCGCGCCGGCCGTCACGCCCGCGAAGAGCCGCGGCCGACCCATGCACAGCAGGTCCTGGGGCGTGGTCCATCGGGGCTGGGCGACGACGCCCGCGCGATACCCGTGCGCCACCAGCCACCGCCCGAGGATCGCCGCGCCGAAGGATGGATGATCGACGTACGCGTCGCCGCTGACCAGCAGCATGTCGAGCTCGCCCCAGCCCAGGCGGTCCATCTCCTTGCGCGACATCGGCAGGAAGTCCGGCTGCTTCAGGGGAGCGATATTTTCAAGTTGATTTGACATTAAGATGTATTTCAATGATATCATAAAGGTAGTACGACTCAAAGATTGACCCGCAGGGCGGAACGCACGACAAGGCGTTTTCCCGTTTTGGGAAAGGAAGAACAATGATCGACGTGAAAGAAGCTGTGGCATTGGCCTTCAGCGAGGTCGAAAGATTGTACGGAAAACAAGCTGTCGACTTGCTGTTGGAAGAAATGGAAATGACGGAAGACGAGAACTTCTGGCTCATCACCGTGGGTTTCTCTCTGCTTGACACCAGAGGCGGGAAAGCAACTGGCGGCCGCATGTCGAAAACCGTGGCAGCGGCATTGGGCATGTACCAGCGCAAGTACAAGGTTTTCAAGATCGACCGGAGAAACGGCAAGATCATATCGATGAAAATGCGAGTGGCATGACGGGCAAACTCGATATCCTGTTCAAACGATATCGCAGGAAGGGGATATTGGTCGATACGAACCTCCTTCTGCTCTGGCTCGTGGGGCGTTACGACCGCAGCTTGATCCACACTCACAAGCGAACGCAGGAGTTTGTGCCCGAAGACTTCGACACGCTGTACGCGTTTCTACGCGAATTTGCAACGCTCGCGACCACTCCAAACATTCTTACGGAGGTGTCCAATCTGGCCGCTCAAATGAGAGACCCGCGGCGAGCGACGGTGTTTTTCGAGCAAGTCTTCGCCAAGGAAGTCCGCGTTCTCGCGGAAACCTACGTCCCCAGCGCGACGACTATGGAGGAGAGTTCATTTCGCAAACTTGGGCTCACTGATTGTTGCATCCTGGCCTTGGCTAAAGGCAAGTATCTGCTCCTCACGGACGACTTTTGTCTGGCGCAATGTTTTGAATCCATCGGCGGGCACGCGGTGAACTTCAATCACATCAGGCTGGGAAACTGGAAGTGGCCTTAGACAAGGAACACACGGCCGGAAAATCCTTCTTGACTTGGGGCCGGTAAGAAGGACGATAAATGGAATCGCCACTTCCTAAAAGGAAGCGTTTATGGAACTGGTAATTCCTTTTTTGCCATCCTCGCGGAGAAAGCTTTTTCCGCCTTTCGGGAAAGGAAGAACGATGATCGAGATGAAAGAAGCCGTGTCGCGGGCGATCGGCGAGGCCAAGAACCTCTACGCCGAACAGTCCCTGAGCAATGTCCAGCTCGAGGAGGTCGAGATCACCGACGACGAGAAGTTCTGGCTAATCACGGTGGGGTTTGCCATCGCGGACCCGACCCTGTCGCCGACGCTGGCCGCCGCCATGGCGCCGAAGCGCCAGTACAAGGTCTTCAAGATCGACCGGGAGAACGGCAGGTTCGTGTCGATGAGAATCCGCATGTCGTGAGCGAAGGGTCACTGGGCCGGGGCTATGAAAAGGTCCGCCTCGGGGCCGAGCATTCCGCCGCCGCCGAAATGGTCGAACGCCCGCACCGCGATGACGTTGGCGCCCGCCTTGACCAGCTTGCCCGGCACGCGGTAGACGCGCGGGGCGGCGAAGAAGCGATACGTGTTTTTGTCCGTCCGCCCGACGAAGACGCCGTTGAAAAACGTGTCGTCGAAATCGTCGATCGCGCCCAGCGAGAGCGTCAGGTCCTTGCCCGCCCACTCGGCCGGAATGTTCACCGACTTGCGGAACACCGACTCGCCGTTGATGTTGCACCACTCCTTGGAATACTGGCCGTTGGGCGAGGGCACGGGCACGACTTCCCAGTCGCGGTCGTCGGCGTCGGCGGCGACGAACTTGCGGGCCTGTTCCGTCAGGCCGGGGTCCGGGTGGGGCTGGTCGATCGACGGCGCGGGCGGCAGCTTGAGCGTGATCCGCGCCCGCCACTTGCCGGCGAGCGTCTTTCGCGTCAGCGGTTTGGCCGAGGGCGGCACGTACGGCGCGGCCTTGTCGTCAATGGCGGGCGGAAGAAATTCAACGTCCGCCCGGTCCTTGGTGCCCGGTTTGAGCAGGCGGATCGTAGCCGGGCCAGCAGCGGCGCACAGCAAGACCAGCCGGTTGTTACCCGCGCTGAGGTGAAGCTTATCGATAGCAAGATTGCCCCGACCTTCAAACACAAAAAGAATAACTGGCTTGAAGTAATCACCAGGGTCGAACAATACGTCTTGCTCTTTGTCGGACGAAATATCGGTCTGGAGAATGTAGTAATTCTTCCCTGGCATTTTAGGCAAGGCGGTTTGGTCGGGTTCGCAGAGGTTGTCTTGGGGATCGTTTTTCCACCAGTTCACGGCGGTGTCGTCGGCAAGCTGCCAGTTCTGCGCGCCGACCTTGCCAATTTCCTTGATGATCTTGCCGATATGCACGCCAGGCGGTCCGATAGGTCCGAGCTTGATGAACCCGCCCTGCGCCCGCGAGCGGTCCTTTCGCGGCGGTTGCGTCCAGGCCGAGTTGAGCTCGTAGACCGTCAACGAGACGATCTTGGCCTTGCCGCCCAGTGCGTAAAGATCAAGCGGCGCGGCGTTATCCTTTGGCATGAACTTGGCCGAGATCGTCGCCTTGCCGTCCTGGGCGAACGTCTCCAGCGACACGCGATCCACCAGCACTTGCAATTTGAGTCGGTGGTTCTGAAGTTCCACCGGCGCCTCGCCCTTGTGCTCCTGCTCGTTCTTGCGGCAGGTGAGCTTGGCGTCCTTGACGTTGTAGCAGATGTCCTCGCCACGCACCCGCAGGCCGACTTCGGTGGCGTCCAGCGGGTCGATCTCGATGCGAACGTCGAACAGGTCGCCCTTGAGTTCGCCCAGCGGGTTCTCGCCGGGCGCAAGCGTCAGGTCCTTCCATGCGTGCTCTTTTCCGTGGAGCTTTTCTATCTCGCGCACGGGGTTGCTGAACATCCGCAACCCCTCGGGGCAGCGGCGGAGCGTAAGCTCGCGCGGGAAGGTCATCTGCTGGCCGGCCGTGGGCGTTTCGGGGTACGCGCTTCCGCCGTTCATCCAGGTGATCTGGATCCGCCGCCCGTCGGACTTGGGGATGTCGTTGAAGGTTTGCGTGGCGTAGAAGTTCGGCCCGTACTCCACGTGCAGATCGGCGCCGTCGGTCTTGAAGTCCTTTCCGTCGAAGTCGCCGATGAAGTAGGTTCCGTCCCCGGTGACGGCGACCCATTTCGTCGCCTTGGGCTCGCCGGCAATCGGCAGCTCGAAGAAGTCCGGGCACTCGCTGCCGTACGATCCGCTTCCCACCTTGGTCCAGTGCTTCAGGTCCTTGGACGCGAAGTACGCGCGCCCCGGCGGGCATTGGTAGAGCACCAGCCGCCAACTCTTGTCCGGTTCGTACCAGAACATCTTGGGGTCGCGGTCCTGCTCGGGGATGACCGGGTTGCCCTCATGCTTGGTCCAGGTGCGGCCGCGGTCGTTGCTGTACGCGATGCTCTGCACCTGACGCGAAAGGGTTTCGGTCGGATTCACGTTGAAGTTCCTGTACGAGGTGAACACGGCGACCAGCGGCTTTTCCTTGCCGGTCTGGAAACCGGAGGTGTTGTTCCAGTCCACCACGGCGGAACCCGACCAGCAATCGCCCAGGTTGTCCGCCGAGAGCGCATTTTGGAGTTGCACCCAGTGGACCAAATCCTTGCTGACCGCGTGGCCCCAACCCAAATGCTCCATGAACAGGTGATATTCGCCGTCATAGTACAGGCAATGGGGATCGTTCATCCAGCCGTGGTTGACGGTGAAATGGAACTGCGGACGGTACTTTTCAGAATAATCGCTGCTCAGGTCCTCCTTGACGATTACGTCGGAACCCGGCTGGTACTTGCACGGGCCGGGCAGCGCGGCCTCGATCTGCCTGGGGTCCTTGAATTGCGAGACGAGCTGGCAGCAAGGCAGTTTTTCGTCGCCCAGGAAAACCGCCAGCCGAACGATCTGTGGGATGTTCACCGAGTGCCGGTCGATGATCTCGAACCGCCCTGTCTTGCCCGCGTATGCCGAGACGTCCCAGCACCGCCATCCGTCGCCGCTCATCGGGCCGTACCCGCTGACGGCGACGACCTGGCCGTCCACTCGTAGCGTCAGCGCGGTCATCTCGCCAAACCACGGCGAGCAATAGAAATTCATGTACTTGCGGTCGATCCTGAAATCCGGCGAGATCATCCGCCCGACCTCCGGGCCAAAAAGCGTGCCGTTGATTCTCCACTGGGCGTTCGAGGCCAGTTGCACCTTCGTCTTGTCGTCCGGCCAGTGCTTGTCGTTGGGGTCCTGCCGCACGCACACGTACAGCGGCAGGCGGACGCAGGCCGCATCCTGGCCGTCGAAGAACATCCAGGGTGAGAACCGCTGCTCATCAGTCATCACAATGCCATCGATGTTGATGTGGCCCCAGTTGCCCGTGTGCTTGTCCACGATTTCGACCGTCGCGCTCTTGCCGGTAAATTCGGCGACATCCCACAGGCAGCGGACCATCCATTCGTGGTCTGCCCCGGTGGCCGTGCGGGCGACCTTTCCGTCCACCAGCAGGTTGATGCAGGTCTCGCCCGGATGGTTGCCGCCGCTGATGAGGAAGGTGATGTAGCGGCGGTCGATCTTGAACTGGGGCGAGGCGAGCGTGCCGACCGACGCGTCGCCCTTGTTCATCGAGGATGCGTAGCGTTCCCCCTGGAACGGCCAGACGCTGTTGTCGCCTCGCCGCGGCCCGCTGCCGAACGCCTCGCCGGTGGTCTTCCAGTCGCCGTAGTCCACGCCCTCGAAATCGGCCAGCACGACGTCCGGCCGCGCGGCCGCCGCCGGTTGCGTCGCCCCGCCGGGGACCTGCGACCAAGCCGCGCCCAGTGCCATGAACAGCACGGAAAGGGCGTTGGCAATACTTATCCAATTCTTCATTGCTCTTCTCCATGTTCCGTTTCCGAAGATGCCGCCCGACGGCCGGGCCTTCGCCGGACCCGCCAGAGGCCCACGACGAGGACGACAGCCATGACGCACAGGCCGCCCCAAAGCAGCGGCACGGGCAGCGCGATGTCGCGTTCGCCGCCCGCCGTCGGCGTCGGCGTGGCGAAGATGGCCAGGTTGCTGCCCACCGGGCGGAGCGTGCCGGGGACGTTGTTGATTCCGACGGTCACGTTCACCACGCGCGGCGCGGGGTCGGCCAGGCAGAGCGTGGTGGAGCCTCCGCCGTCGAGGTTGATGGCGTCGGCGACCTGGTAATCGCGGGCCAGCAGGCCGGCGGCCTCGCGCGTGGACAGGCCCTCGCTGACGCGGGGCTGCCGGCCGTCCACGATCAGGATGACCATCTTTCCGTCGGCCTTCAGTCCGATCACGGTCAGCGGTCCTGGCGTGTTGTCCCACTTGCCCGTGCCCGCGGTGACGGCCCCGCGCGTCAAAATCTGTTCATTGCCGGCCACGGCGTTATAAAGCGTCACCGGCTCCTCGACGCTCTTGCGGGAGGGGTCGGACTTGTTGCAATGCACGATAGCGGCGACGTTGTGCTCGTCGATGTTCAGCGCGGGCGCGTCGGGCCGGATCGCGTAGTCCTTGGGCGGGTGGTCCTTGAAGGGCGAGTAGACGTTTCCGTTCGACGCGGCCAGGCCGACGAGCTCGGCCGTGCCGGGGTCCGGGTTCGGCGGCGGCCAGGGCTCGAAGAAGTGGCCGTTGACCGCGATCTGGGCCTTCCGCTCCGTCAGGAACGCCAGCGTGGTCTGCTTGAGGGTGTCCCGTTTCCCACCGTGCGGCGTGACCAGGAACCGTATTCCCGGCGCTTGGGTATCGATCACCAGGACGTGCATCTTCACCGGCCGGGGAGTGGAGTCATCACGAGTGATGAGCGTAACACCCTCGAAAGGATGAGTGACGGTCTGCGCGGCGAAAGATTCCCCGCACAGGAGGCAAAGAAGGATCCAGAGGCTGAGCAAAAGGCGAAAACTCTCTTCGCTCTTTCGCCCATCGCCTTTCGCTCTTCGCCCTTCGTTCATGCCCGCAGTTCCATGGCCGTCTCGAAAAGCGCCTCGACGTTGGCGTAGGGGAATCCGGGGTCCACTTCGAGATACAGCCAGCTTCCGCCCCGCATCGTGCCGAAAACGTCCACCATGCGGCGGACGTAATCCCTCACCTCCTGGGGCGTGCGCCGCTGC